>NZ_JASJPX010000003.1:2815000-3280000 GCF_030053015.1 Rhizobium sp. AN80A
GGCTGCGCCGCTTCAAATCCGAGCGTGGCGAACGCGCCGAGGCGGCGCGACAGCTCGCTCTCCGGCTGGCAAAAGGGCGCGACCAGATCGTGGCCGACGAGCCGGGCCTCGCCGGCCGGCTCCTTATCCATGCCTTTCCAGATCGCATCGCGCTGCAGCGCGGCGGGCGCGGGCGCTTCGTGATGGCCAATGGGCGCGGCGCGGAGATTGCCGAGACCGAGCGGCTGGCGAGCAGCCCGATGCTTGTGATCGCCGACCTCACGGGCCGGGCGGCGCAGGCGCGGATTCTCGCGGCGGCCGAAGTGACGCGCGGGGATGTCGAGGCGGAGCTGCCCGGCGCGATCCGCACCGACGACCAGACCTTCTTCGACCGGCAGAGCAGACAGGTGCGCGCAAGACGGGCGACGCGGCTCGGCGCCATCGTTTTTGACGAGACGCCGCTGCCTCGCCCCTCCGGCGAGGCCGTCACGCGGGCGCTTGCCGAGGGGATCAGGGAGATCGGGCTGGAACAGCTGCCGTTTTCGAAGGAAGCGACGCAGCTGCGCGAGCGAATCGGCTTTCTTCATAGAAGTATCGGCGCGCCATGGCCCGACATGAGCGACGCGGCGCTCATGTCTCGCATGGAGGACTGGTTCATTCCCTACCAGACGGATGCGCGGGGGCTTTCCGACATTTCGGCGGGCGGGCTTTCGAACGGATTGCTGGCGCTGGTGCCGCACGAGCTGCAACGCGACCTCGCACGGCTGGCGCCGACGCATTTCGAAGCGCCGACGGGACAAAGGCATCCGATACAATATGACGGCGAAGAGCCGACGCTGACGATCCGGGTTCAGGAGCTGTTCGGGCTGAAGACACATCCCGCGATCGCCGGCGGCCGGCTTTCGCTGCTGCTCGAGCTGACGTCGCCGGCGCATCGGCCGATCCAGACGACGCGGGATCTTCCGGGGTTCTGGGCCGGGAGCTGGAGGGACGTGCGCGCCGACATGCGCGGGCGCTATCCCCGGCATCCCTGGCCGGAAAAGCCGGAAGAAGCACCGCCGACCACCCGGGCGAAACCGCGAGGAACATGAGGCGACATGCCGTTCAAGGATAAAGAGATGGCCAGCAAAGTCGAAAGCGTGCCCGAGGAAGACAGACAAAGCAGCCGGCGGCTGAGGCTGGAAACGCTGGTTCGGTTGCGGTGGCTTGCCGTTTGCGGGCAGACCGCGACCGTGTTGATCGTCGCAGTCTGGCTCAAATTCCCGTTGCCGCTGGCCGAGAGCATGGCGCTGATCGCGGCGCTGGCGCTGGTGAACTTCTATCTGATGATCCGCTATCCGGCGACGCACCGCATCGACCCGGTGGCGGCGCTGGCGCTGCTCGGCTTCGATCTATTGCAGCTCTGCGCGCTGCTCTTCATCACCGGCGGGCTCGTCAATCCCTTCGCGGTTCTGGTGTGCGTTCCCGTCATCATCGCCTTCGCGTCGCAGCCGATCCGCTACAGCATGTCGCTGATCGTGGTGGCGATGATCTGCATCACGATCCTGTCCTTCTCGCCCTTCCCGCTTCCCTGGTTCGAGGGAGCCGAGATCAATGTGCCAAGCGTGATGCAATTCGGGGTGTGGTGCGCGATCGCTTCGACCATGACGTTTGCCGCCTTCTATGCCTATCGCGTGTCGATGGAAGCGCGCCAGCTCGCCGAGGCGCTGGCGGCGACGGAGCTGGTGCTGCAGCGCGAGAAACATCTGTCGCAGCTCGATGGCCTGGCGGCGGCGGCGGCGCACGAGCTGGGCACGCCGCTCGCGACGATCAGCGTCGTCGCCAAGGAGATGGAGCGGGAGCTGAAGGACGACGATCGTTTTCGCGAGGACGTGCAGCTGCTGCGCAGCCAGAGCGAGCGCTGCCGCGACATCCTGCGCCGGCTGACGACACTCTCGGCCGAGGGCGACGCGCATCTCAGACGCCTGCCGCTCTCCTCGATGATGGAGGAGATCGTCGCGCCGCATCGCGAATTCGGCATCAAGCTCAACCTGGTGGAAAAGGCGCCGCGCAAGGGCGAGCCGGTGACCGAGCGCAACGCCGGCATGATGTACGGGCTCGGCAACCTGATCGAGAACGCCGTCGACTATGCCCGCCGGGAGGTCACGGTGACGGTGGAGCACGACCAGGAGCGCGTGCGCATCACCGTGGAGGACGACGGCGAAGGTTACTCGCCCGACATCCTGCTCAGGATCGGCGAGCCTTACGTGACCAAGCGGCAGAGGGAAGATCGTGCCGGAGGACTGGGGCTCGGGCTGTTCATCGCCAAGACGCTGCTGGAGCGCTCGGGGGCAGTCCTGACCTTCGAGAATCGCGGGCCTGATTATGTCGGCGCGCGCGTTCGCGTCGAATGGCGCGGGTGCTGATGGATACGCATTCGACAAAATGAGCCGAGGGGGCTAAAGAAAATGCAATGCAATCGGCCTATATCAGGCTGACAGCGCCAGGATTGAGTCAATGAGTGAGCAGATTACCGACCCCTCCCCCGCCAGCGCCGACGACATCGGCCCGGACGCCAGCCTGCTGATCGTCGATGACGACGGACCGTTCCTGCGACGGCTGGCGCGCGCCATGGAGACGCGCGGCTTTGAGGTGGAAACGGCCGAATCGGTAGCGGAAGGCGTCGCCAAGTCGAACAGCAGCCCGCCGAAATACGCGGTGGTCGATCTCAGGCTCGGCGACGGCAACGGGCTTGATGTGATCGAGGCGATCCGCCAGAAGCGCGACGATACCCGCATCGTCGTCCTGACCGGCTACGGCAATATCGCAACGGCGGTGACCGCGGTGAAGCTCGGCGCCGTCGACTATCTGGCCAAGCCCGCCGACGCCGACGATGTCTATGCGGCGCTGACGCAGCGCAGCGGCGAGAAAGCCGAACTGCCGGAGAACCCGATGTCGGCCGACCGGGTTCGCTGGGAACATATTCAGCGCGTCTACGAAATCTGCGAACGCAACGTGTCGGAGACGGCGCGCCGGCTCAACATGCACCGCCGTACGTTGCAGCGCATCCTCGCCAAGCGGGCGCCAAAGTAAGAGACCACGAAAAAGCCTGGGTCAGACGTCGTCGACGCCAAGCGGCTTGCCGGTGGCCCACTCGGCCAGCAGCAGGCGCTGTGCGGCCGCACGGGAGAAATTCAGCGTGACGGATTTGCGCGTGGCGGGCGCCAGCCGATGCTCGGGCGCCTCGCGGATCATGTGGGCGCCGTAACCATCCGACAGAAACAGTCCGCAGTCCTCGGGGAAGATATCGAGCGGCACATCCTTGTGTGTCGCGAAGAACAGCCGGTCGCAATGCAGGCGGTATTCCGGCCACTTGCGGTCCACCCTGAAATCCTCGATCGAGGTCTTGATCTCGATGATCCAGATCTCGCCCTTTTCCGAGATGGTGATGAGATCGGCGCGCCGGCCGCTGGCGAGCGGAAGTTCCGGCAGGACGGCATGGCGCATCTCGTGAAGTAGAATTTGAGTTCCGCGACGCACGAGCATGGCTCTGTCCGACTGTCGGCCATCGATTAACGGATTGTTATTGTAAACACTCAAAATCGTCATGGATAAGCTCGGGGCCGGCGCCGGCGTTGTTGCAAAAAAACCATGCGGTTCTAGTTTGCCGTTGCGTAATTGCTCCGCCGCACTGCAACAGCTTGCCAAGGCGAAGTTAATCGAAAATAAACCATAATCTAAGATGGTTCGAAAGAACGATCCCCCCTTTGCCCCATTCTTAAGAGACATCCATGCGCATCCGCAATGCACTTCCTGTATTCGGCCTGATGGCGACGCTCGCTCTGGCCGGTTGCTCCACGACTTCCGACAGCGCCTCCGTCGAAAACAAGGCAGCCGCGTCGGGTCCGACCGTCCAGACCGCGCAGATCTTCGACGACGTCTACGGCGTCACCACGGATGCCGGATACTCGCTGCCCGCGATCCCGATCCAGCAGGTCAAGCCGCAGTTCCGCCGCCAGATCGTCTCCTACGAAAGCACGGAACGTCCGGGCACCATCATCGTCAACACCCGCGAACGCTTCCTTTACTACATCCTGCCGGGCGGCAAGGCGATGCGCTACGGCATCGGCGTCGGCAAGGAAGGCTTCGCATGGGCCGGCACCGCATACGTCGCCTGGAAGCAGGAATGGCCGAACTGGCATCCCCCGAAGGAAATGGCCGTTCGCCGCCCCGAGATCGCCAAATATGTCGAGGGCGGCATGGGCCCCGGCCTGACCAATCCGCTGGGCGCGCGCGCCATGTACCTCTTCAATAACGAGGGCAAGGATACGCTTTTCCGCCTGCACGGCACGCCGGAATGGCAATCGATCGGCACCGCCGCTTCGTCGGGCTGCATCCGCCTCATCAACCAGGACGTCATCGACCTCTACAGTCGCGTCCGTCCGGGCAAGACGACCTCGAAGGTCATCGTTATCCAGTAAGCTGGACCTGAAATTCGGTATAAAGAAGGCCGCCGGAGCGAATGTTCCGGCGGCCTTTTCGTATCTTCAAGCTGGGATCAAGCCGCTTGCGCGGCCTTCAATTCCAGTCGGCGGCGGTGCAGGACCGGCTCGGTATAGCCGTTCGGCTGCGCCCTGCCCTTCAGCACCAGTTCGAGGGCGGCGTGGAAGGCGATCGAGCGATCGAAATCGGCAGCCATCGGATGATAGGCCGGATCGCCGGCGTTCTGGCCATCGACCACGGCGGCCATGCGTTTCATCGTCTCGACGATCTGCGCTTCCGTAACCACCTTGTGCAACAGCCAGTTGGCCATGTGCTGCGCAGAGATGCGCAGCGTCGCGCGATCCTCCATCAGGCCGATGTTGTTGATGTCGGGGACCTTGGAGCAGCCGACGCCCTGATCGACCCAGCGCACGACGTAACCCAGGATCCCTTGAGCGTTGTTGTCGAGTTCGCGCTGGATTTCCTCCGGCGTCCAGTTCGGACGGACGGCAACGGGCACGGAGAGGATATCGCCGAGCTTGGCGCGCGGGCGATCCTTCAGGCCGCGCTGGACGTTGGCGACGTTGACGCGGTGATAATGCGTGGCGTGCAGCGTGGCGGCCGTGGGCGACGGCACCCAGGCGGTGTTGGCGCCGGCTTTCGGATGCGCGATCTTCTGCTCCAGCATGGCCGCCATCAGATCCGGCATGGCCCACATGCCCTTGCCGATCTGCGCATGACCGGAAAGGCCGCATTCGAGACCGACATCGACGTTCCAGTTCTCGTAGGCCGAGATCCATGCGGCCTGCTTCATGTCGCCCTTACGGATCATCGGGCCGGCTTCCATCGAGGTGTGCATCTCGTCGCCGGTGCGATCGAGGAAGCCGGTGTTGATGAAGACGACGCGCTCGCGGGCGGCGCGAATGCATTCCTTGAGGTTGACGGTGGTGCGGCGCTCCTCGTCCATGATGCCCATTTTCATGGTGTTTTTCGCCATGCCGAGCGCATCCTCGACGCGGCCGAAGATCTCGACGGCGAAGGCGACTTCCTCGGGGCCGTGCATCTTCGGCTTGACGACATACATCGAGCCGGTGCGCGAATTCTTGCGGCGGCCGTTCGGGCCGATGTCGTAGAGCGCGATGGCGGCGGTGATCATGGCGTCCATGATGCCCTCCGGCACCTCGTTGCCATCGCGATCAAGGATAGCCGGATTCGTCATGAGGTGGCCGACATTGCGGATCAGCATCAGCGAGCGGCGATGGACCTCGAAGCTGGCACCGTCAGGACCTGTGTAGTCGAGATCGGGATTGAGCTTGCGGATGAAGCTCTTGCCACCCTTCACGACTTCCTCCCGGAGATCGCCTTTCATCAGGCCGAGCCAGTTGCGATAGACCTCGGTCTTGTCCTCGGCGTCGACGGCGGCGATGGAATCCTCGCAGTCCATGATCGTGGTAATGGCGGATTCGAGCCAGACATCGGAGATATGGGCAGCGTCTCCCTTGCCGATATCGGTGGAGGCATCGATGACGATATCGATATGGATGCCGTTGTTCTTCAGGAGGATGTTGGTGGGTGCCGCGGGATCGCCCCGGTAGCCGGCGAAATGTGAAGGGTCTTTCGGAGCGACATGTTCGCCATCGGTCGATGTGATGGCGAGCGCGCCGTCCTTGATCGTCAGACCGGCGACGTCCTTCCAGCTCCAATCGACGAGCGGGACGGCATTGTCGAGGAAGGTGCGAACCCAGGCGATGACCTTTTCGCCGCGCTTGGGATTGTAGCCCTTGCCCTTCTCCGCGCCATCGGCCTCGGAAATCGCGTCGGTGCCGTAGAGCGCGTCGTAGAGCGAGCCCCAGCGGGCGTTGGCGGCATTCAGCGCGTAGCGGGCGTTCATGACCGGAACGACCAGCTGCGGGCCGGCGATGGAGGCGATCTCCGGATCGACATTCGTCGTGCCGACCTGAAAATCCGACCCCTCGGGCAGGAGATAGCCGATCTCGCGCAGGAATGCCTGATAGGCGTCCATATCGGTGGGGGCGCCGTGCTGGCGATACCAATCGTCGAGGCGCTGCTGCAGCGCGTCGCGCCTGGCGAGCAGTTCGCGGTTTTTCGGCGCCAGATCGTGGACGATGGCCGAGAAGTCGGCAAAGAACCTGTCCGCATCGAGCCCGAGACCGGGCAGCGCCTCCTTGACCAGGAAATCATGAAGGACGGCTTCGATCGCAAGACCGTGTTTTTCGATGCGGCTCATAGACTATCTCCTCGGGCGGCGCTTTTTTCGCATGCTGCCACTTTCACCGGCTTTCATTCATAGTCAATCAGGCAATAGTTTGAAAGATTTATGCCTTTTCAGGCGTGGACTCTCGGCGTGATGCGCATGGGAAGGCCGTTCTGCGGCTGGGTGGTCAGTTTCTGAACCGGCCACGGATTGGTTTCATCCGTCATGTCGAAGCGGAAGCGATGCATCATGACAGCGAGCGCGATGACCGCCTCCTGCAGCGCGAAGGTGGCGCCGATGCAGACGCGCGGGCCGGCGCCGAACGGAAGAAACTGGAAGCGGCTGATCTTGGCGCGGTTCTCGGGCAGGAAGCGCTCGGGCATGTAGGCGCGGGGCTTGTCCCAATAGAGTTCGTGGCGATGCAGCGTCCAGGGCATGATCAGCACGGTGACGCCGGCCTCGATCTCGACGGTCTCGCCCTTTTCATTCGTCCAGCGGTCGTCCGATATCGCGGCGCGGTTGATCGAGGGCGCCGGCGGATAGAGGCGCAGGGCTTCCTCGAAGGCGGCGCGGGTATAGGGCATGAGATCGAGCCACTTCACCGGTTCGGCGCCGTCGGCAAGCACGCGGTCGATCTCCTCTTCCATCGCATCGCGGATATGCGGCGTGTTGGCGACGCAATAGAGCGTCCAGGCGAGCGCGCGGGCCGTGGTTTCATGGCCGGCGCCGATGAACGTCAGGATATTGTCCTCGATCTCGGCATTGGTGAGCCCGCCCGATTTCGCCTGGTCGAGCAAGAGCGTCAGGAAATCCTCGGGCGTCGCGCCGCGATCCTCTTCCATGCGCAGGAGACGGGCATCCATGGTTTCGCGAACGATGGTGCGGAATTTCTCGAGCACCTTCTGGCCGCCGATACGCGTGACGCGCGGCACCCAGGAGGGCGCGCGCAGCAGATCCATCGGATCGACGCGGCCCATGCGATGCAGGAGCGCGTTGACATCGTCGGCGAAACTATCGGACGAGGTGACGATCTCGCCCGAAAACAGCGTGTCGGCAAGGATGGCGAAAGTGAGTTCGGCCATGTCGCTGGCGATCTCGAAGGTCTTTCCCGTGCTGCCCGCCATCTCATACTTGCGGATATAGTCTTCCGACTGCCGCAGCATCTGGCCGGCGAAGCCATTGGCGTGGCGCGGCGTGAAGACCGGCGCTACGGCCTTGCGCGAACGCTTCCAGACCTCGCCCTCGGCCGTCAGCAAGCCGTCGCGCAGGATGGGGCGCAGGATCAGCTGGCGGATATCCGACATGCGGTAATTGGCGGCGTTGTCGACCAGCACATGCTTGATCAGGCCAGGATCGTTGACGATGATCGTGCGTTCGCGGAAGAACTTCGTCTTGATGAAGGGGAGCGTGTAGGAGGGCTCGCCCCAAAGCTCCAGCGGATTGCGCAGGATGGTGCGGATGATCTCAAGCCGGCTCGGCGGCACGGTGCGCGGAACGGGCGCTGGCGGAACGAACGGATCTGGACGCATGTCCATGGGAAAGCCTTTCGGGGAAGATTGTCACCCTCCCCTAAAGGCTAGAGCAGGGGCTCCAGCTCGTCCAGCTTGTCGTTGATCAACCATCCGTAATAGTTCTCTTCCGGCCAGGCCGTTTCGCCGGAGGCGCGGTTCTTGGCGGCCAGCGCCGCGGCACGCTGGCGGGAATTGCCGAGATTGTAGAGCGTTGCCGTCAGGCCCGGGTTCTTCGAGATATCCATGCCGGCGATCTGCTTGTAATCGTCGATCGAGCGGCGCACGGCGGCGGCCACGAAGGCCAGCGAGATATCGGGCTGCATGATCGCCTTGTAGACGCTGCCTGCATCCTTCTCGTTGAGCTTGTCATAGCCGGAAACACGGTTGACGAGATCGGAGAGCATCAGCGCGGTGAGCGGATTGATCTGGCCGAGGCCGAAGGTCTGGCCGGCATAGAAGGGCTGGAAGAAGACGGCGCTGAAGCGATTGTTCGGGAAGCTCTTGCCGCCGACGGTCTTGCCGCGGAAATCGCTTTCCCAGACATCCTCGCGGCAGCTCCAGAGCGTGTAGGAATCGGTCTTGCCATCGCATGCGGAAAATTGCGGACGCTTGACGAAATCATCCACGTTCTCGCCGTCATAGGCGAAACGGAAGCTTTCGCCGGCATAGGACGCGGCCTTGACGTAGTAGGACTGAAGGCGGTCGTAGGCGTCGACATTATAGGTGTGCTCGCCGACGATGGCGCCGACCACGTGGATCGGGTCGATGCCATAGGCGGCCGACACCTTCTTGATCTTCGCCATCAGTTCGCGATCGGTGGCGAGAAGCTCGCGGACCTTCTCGTACTTGCGGTCGAAGGTGGTCTTGGTGCCCTTGGTGCGGCGGACAGATGCGCCGGGGACGTCCGGCTGCTCGACATTGCGATTGCCCGGTGGCACGACCTGCATGGAGAATGCGGGCGCGGCGGCAAAGACGGTGGCGGCAATTACAAGGCTCGTCAGAAGGCGTCGCACGATCAGCTTTCCCATCGTTTAGGCATTGGTCGGCATTTTCAGTTTCGCTGGCCCAATTTGCCGGGCTCGCTTGGCTGGCGCGCTGACTGTACCAAAATCTTGGCCGAATAATGCTGGCGCCAATAACAAGACGGGCCTTTCACTAAAAAGTAAAAGGCCCGTTGTCGAGAGTTTCGACGGTCAAAGTTACTGCGTCATGCCGGCAAAAGCCAGGACCGGTGTTTGCGCATCACAGAATGAAGCGCGACAGGTCGGTGTTCTGGGCGAGATCGCCGACGTTCTTGCGTACGTATTCGGCGTCTATCGTCACCGAGGTGCCGCCGCGATCCGGGGCGTTGAAGGAGATTTCGTCCAGCACGCGCTCCATCACCGTCTGCAGGCGACGCGCGCCGATGTTTTCGACCGAGGCGTTCAGGTGAACGGCGACGTCGGCAAGCGCATCGATGCCGTCATCGGTGAATTCCAGCGTCAGACCTTCGGTTTCCATCAGCGCCTTGTACTGGCGGATGAGGCTGGCCTCGGTTTCCGTCAGGATGCGGCGAAAGTCTTCCTTGGTCAGCGGACGCAATTCGACACGGATCGGCAGGCGGCCCTGCAATTCGGGCAGCAGGTCCGACGGCTTGGAGACGTGAAAGGCGCCGGATGCGATGAAGAGCACGTGGTCGGTCTTCACCGGCCCGTACTTGGTCGACACCGTCGTGCCTTCGACCAGCGGCAGCAGGTCGCGCTGCACGCCTTCGCGGGACACGCCCGCGCCCATGCCGCCATCGCGAGCGGCGATCTTGTCGATCTCGTCGAGGAAGACGATGCCGTCGTTTTCGACGGAGCGGACGGCCTCGCGCTGGATGACTTCACTGTCGATCAGCTTGTCGGATTCGTCGCGGATCAGGTCGGTATAGGAGGCCTTGACCGTGGTGCGCACCTTCTTGGTGCGGCCGCCCATGGCCTTGCCGAACATTTCCGACAGGTTGATCATGCCGATGTTGCCGCCGGGCATGCCGGGGATGTCGAAGCCGCCCATGCCGGTGCTGGTATCTGCCACCTCGATATCGATTTCCTTGTCGTCGAGCTCACCGGCGCGCAGCTTCTTGCGGAAGCTGTCGCGGGTGGCCGGCGATGCGGTCGATCCGACCAGCGCGTCGAGCACGCGTTCCTCGGCGCTCATATGGGCCTTGGCCTCGACCTCGGCGCGCTTCTTTTCGCGCGCCAGACCGATGCCGACCTCGACGAGGTCGCGGACGATCTGCTCGACATCGCGGCCGACATAACCGACTTCGGTGAACTTCGTGGCTTCGACCTTGATGAAGGGGGCGCCGGCGAGCTTGGCGAGGCGGCGGGAGATTTCCGTCTTGCCGACGCCGGTCGGGCCGATCATCAGGATGTTCTTGGGCATCACTTCGTCGCGCAGGCTCTCATCGAGCTGCTGGCGGCGCCAGCGGTTGCGCAGCGCAATGGCGACGGCGCGCTTGGCGTCATGCTGGCCGATGATGTGGCGGTCCAGCTCGGAGACGATTTCCCGGGGAGAAAAATTGGTCATGATATCCTCTTGGCTTTCCTGCTCCGGCCGGCCGTTCTCGGCCCGGCCCACAGGACCCATTGTGAACGATTGCCGTTATTCGGCGTCGAGCGTTTCGACCACGAGATTGTGGTTGGTGTAGACGCAGATATCGGCGGCGATATCCAGCGCCCGGCGGGCCACTTCTTCGGCCGACTTGTCGCTGTCCATCAGGGCGCGGGCGGCGGCGAAGGCGTAGTTGCCGCCGGAGCCGATGGCGATGGCGCCATGTTCGGGCTCGAGCACGTCGCCGTTGCCGGTGATCGCCAGCGTCACCGACTTGTCGGCGACCAGCATCATGGCTTCGAGATTGCGCAGATACTTGTCGGTACGCCAATCCTTGGCGAGCTCGACGGCGGCGCGCATCAGCTGGCCGGGATACTGCTCGAGCTTCTTCTCGAGCCGCTCCAAGAGCGTGAAGGCGTCGGCGGTGGCACCGGCGAAACCGGCAATGACGTCGCCCTTGCCGATGCGGCGCACCTTGCGGGCATTGCCCTTCATGACGGTCTGGCCGAGGCTGACCTGTCCATCGCCCGCCATGATGACCTTGCCGCCCTTTCGGACCGTGATAATGGTTGTCATCGATTATACCCTGGCCCGTCAGGCGGGCGCTTACCTCGGGCCGCACATCGGCCCCGTTGAGCCCTATGTAAGTTGGCGAATGCCGATTGCAATTGGCTTCGATTTCTCTGCCCGCGCTTCTGGATATTTCCCGGCACGCCTGATAAGGAACCCGCGTATTTCGGAGGGAGCGCCATATGGCCGAGACCGCAGCAAGCCGTACGGGATCGGTATCCCGCAAGACCAACGAGACCTCGGTTTCCGTTTCCGTCAATCTCGACGGTACCGGAAAATCGACGATTTCGACCGGCGTCGGCTTCTTCGACCATATGCTCGACCAACTGTCGCGACATTCGCTGATCGACATGGAGATCGAAACCAAGGGCGATCTGCATGTCGACGACCACCATGCGGTGGAAGACACCGGCATCGCCATCGGCCAGGCCATCGCCAAGGCGCTCGGCGACCGTCGCGGCATCACCCGCTACGCCTCGATCGACCTTGCCATGGACGAGACGATGACGAAGGCCGCCGTCGATCTTTCCGGCCGTCCCTTCCTCGTCTGGAACGTGTCGTTCAGCGCGCCGAAGATCGGCACGTTCGACACCGAACTCGTCCGCGAGTTCTTCCAGGCACTGGCCCAGAACGCCGGGATCACCTTGCATGTCCTGAACCATTATGGTGCCAACAACCACCATATTGCCGAGACGTGCTTCAAGGCCGTCGCCCGCGCGCTGCGCACGGCGACAGAGATCGATCCTAGGCAGGCGGGCCGTGTACCCTCGACGAAGGGCACGCTCGTCTAAGCCCCTTCAGGGAGCTTGACGACATGACTTCCAGCTATCTGGTTCTGACCGCCCCCGGCGGCGCCGACACCACGCACGAGAAGACGCGCTTCATCCGCGACGGCTTCAGCGTGCTCGGCTTCATGTTTCCGTGGATCTGGCTCGCCGTTCACCGGCTCTGGCTCTACGCCGTCGCCGCCTTTCTGCTGCAGACCATCGGCGGCGCGCTGATGGATCAGCCAGGCCTGTGGCTGGTCGGTCTCGCCGTGACCTTCGGCACCAGCCTTCTCGTCGGCTTCGAGGGACAGAACCTTTGGGTGCGCAAGCTTGTCTCCAAGGGCTGGCAGGACGAAGCGCTGATCTCGGCCGATCGGCTCGACGTCGCCGAGGAAATCTACTTTTCTGAAATTCAGACCGATCTCGGTGACGACACTCCCTTGCCGTCACCGCAATGGGATGGCGGTAACCGCGCCGATCGCGGCACCGCGACCTCGCTCGGTCTCTTTGGCTTTGATGGAGGACGCTGATGCGCGTCGCAATTATCGACTACGGCTCCGGCAATCTGCGCTCGGCGACGAAGGCCTTCGAGCGGGCCGCCCGCGAGGCCGGCATCGAGGCTGCGATCGACCTCACCGACAAGGCCGATGTCGTTGCCGCCGCCGATCGCGTCGTTTTGCCGGGTGTCGGCGCTTATGCCGATTGCCGGCGCGGACTGGACGCCGTGCCCGGGATGACCGAGGCGCTGATCGACGTGGTCGAGAAGAAGGCACGGCCTTTCCTCGGCATCTGCGTCGGCATGCAGCTGATGTCCTCGCGCGGGCTGGAGAAGACCACGACCGAGGGCCTCGGCTGGATTCCCGGCGACGTCGTTGAAATGACGCCCGACGATCCCAATCTGAAGATACCGCAGATCGGCTGGAACACGCTCGACCTCAAGCGCCCTCACCCGCTGTTCGACGGCATTCCGACAGGCCCTGACGGGCTGCATGCCTATTTCGTGCATTCCTACCATCTGGCCGCTCGAAACCCCGAGGACGTGATCGCGACCACGGGCTACGGTGGCCCGCTGACGGCCTTTGTCGGACGCGACAACATGGCCGGCGCGCAGTTCCATCCGGAGAAGAGCCAGAAGCTCGGTCTCGCCCTGATTGCCAATTTCCTGCGCTGGAAGCCCTGAGCTCGCGCCTTCAAAGGACTGACAGAATGATCCTCTTTCCCGCCATCGATCTCAAGGACGGCCAGTGCGTTCGCCTCAAGCTGGGCGACATGGAGCAGGCCACCGTCTACAATCCCGACCCCGGCGCGCAGGCCAAGGCCTTCGAGGACCAGGGCTTCGAATGGCTGCACGTGGTCGATCTCAACGGCGCGTTCGCCGGCGAGAGCGTCAATGGCGCTGCCGTCGATGCGATCCTGAAGGCCACCAAGAACCCGGTGCAGCTCGGCGGCGGTATCCGCACACTCGACCACATCGAGAGCTGGCTGTCGCGCGGGCTGTCGCGGGTGATCCTCGGCACCGTTGCCGTGCGCGATCCGGCGCTTGTGATCGAGGCCTGCCGTAAATTCCCCGGACATGTGGCCGTCGGCATCGACGCCAAGGGCGGCAAGGTGGCCGTCGAGGGCTGGGCGGAGGCGTCCGAGCTCGGCATCATCGAACTGGCTAAAAAATTCGAGGGCGCCGGTGTGGCGGCGATCATCTATACCGACATCGACCGCGACGGCATCCTGACCGGGATCAACTGGGATTCGACGCTGGAACTGGCCGATGCGGTATCCATCCCGGTCATCGCATCGGGCGGCCTGGCTTCGATCGACGACATCAAGCGGATGCTGAAGCCGGATGCCGCCAAGCTGGAAGGCGCGATTTCAGGCCGCGCGCTCTATGACGGCCGTATCGATCCCAGCCAAGCGCTGGCGCTGATCAAAGCGTCTCGCGCGAAGGAGACCGCGCAATGACCCTGAAGGCTCGCGTCATTCCCTGCCTCGACGTCAAGGACGGCCGCGTCGTCAAGGGCGTCAACTTCCTCAACCTCGTCGATGCCGGCGATCCCGTCGAGGCCGCCAAGGCCTATGACGCGGCCGGCGCCGACGAGCTCTGCTTCCTCGACATCACCGCCTCCTCCGACAACCGCGAAACGATCTTCGACGTGGTGTCACGCACGGCCGACCAGTGCTTCATGCCGGTGACCGTCGGTGGTGGCGTGCGGACGATCGCAGACATCCGCAAGCTGCTGCTTTGCGGGGCCGACAAGGTGTCGATCAATTCGGCGGCCGTCAGCAACCCTGATTTCGTGGCGGAGGCGGCCGACAAGTTCGGCGACCAGTGCATCGTCGTGTCGATCGACGCCAAGCGCCGGCAGACCCCTGCCAGCGGAGACGCCAGCGCCTGGGAGATCTACACCCATGGCGGCCGCAACGCGACGGGCATCGATGCCGTCGATTTCGCGCGCCGCATGGTCGAGCGCGGGGCCGGCGAATTGCTGGTGACCTCGATGGACCGCGACGGAACGAAAGCCGGCTACGATCTGGAGCTGACGCGGGCGATTGCCGATGCGGTGCGTGTGCCCGTCATCGCATCGGGCGGCGTCGGCGATCTCGATGACCTCGTGGCCGGCGTCAAGGAGGGCCATGCGACAGCGGTTCTCGCCGCCTCGATCTTCCACTTCGGCACCTATTCCGTCGGCGAAGCGAAGCGCTATATGTCTTCCTGCGGCATCGACATGCGTCTCGACTGAGACTGAAAGCGATATGATGAGCGAATTCACACTCAGCGACCTCGAAAAGATCGTCGATACGCGATCAAAGGCTTCGCCCGAGGAATCCTGGACGGCGAAGCTCGTTGCCGCCGGTCAGGCGAAGGCGGCGAAGAAGCTTGGCGAGGAGGCGATCGAAGCCGTCATGGCGGCCGTGACCGACGATCGCGAAAATCTCGCCTACGAGGCGGCCGACGTGCTCTATCATCTCTTGGTCGTATTGAAGATCGCCGGCGTTCCGCTACAAGATGTCATGGCGGAACTTGAGCGTCGTACCGCTCAATCCGGCCTCAGGGAGAAGGCCAGTCGGCAAAGCTGATGGGTATCGCAAGACAGATCACCGGTGCGCACGAGACGCACGATCATTTCCAGGCGAATGCCTATTCGCCCTATCACTTCTTTTCATCCGAGGAATGGGCGAAGCTCAGGGCGGACACGCCGATGACGCTGACCTCGGACGAGGTCAAGCGGCTGCGCTCGATGGGCGACCCGATCGATCTCGACGAAGTGAGGCGCATCTATCTCTCGGTCTCGCGCCTGCTTTCGGCCCATGTGGAATCGTCGCAGCTGCTGTTCCAGCAGCGCAACCGCTTCCTCAGCCTGTCGAACGTGGCGAAGACGCCGTTCGTGATCGGCATCGCCGGCTCGGTGGCGGTGGGCAAATCGACGACGGCGCGTATCCTGAAGGAGCTCTTGCGCCGCTGGCCGTCGAGCCCGAAGGTGGATCTGGTGACCACGGACGGCTTCCTGCATCCGAACGCCGTGCTGCAGCGGGAAAACCTGATGCAGCGCAAGGGCTTCCCCGAGAGCTACGACACCGGTGCCATCCTGCGGTTTCTGGCGGCGATCAAGGCCGGGCAGCCCGACGTCAAGGCGCCGTCCTACTCGCACCTCGTCTATGACGTGCTGCCGAACGAATACAAGATCATCGACCGGCCAGACATCCTGATCTTCGAGGGCATCAACGTGCTGCAATCGCGCGACCTGCCGGCGGGTGGCAAGATCGTGCCGATGGTCTCGGACTTCTTCGACTTCTCGATCTACATCGACGCGGATGAAAGCCGGATTCACGACTGGTACGTGACGCGCTTCATGGGCCTGCGCGAGACCGCCTTCCGCGATCCGAACTCGTTCTTCCACCGCTATGCCTCGATCAGCGAGGAGGAAGCGCTGTCGATCGCCGAGGGGCTCTGGCAGAACATCAACCTCAAGAACCTTCGCGAAAACATCCTGCCGACGCGCCCGCGCGCGGACCTGATCCTGCGCAAGGGGCAGGATCATCTGATCGAACAGGTCGCTTTGAGGAAACTCTAGGGTTTCACGCGCCGAAGCGTCAGGTTGATGCGGCCGCCGTTCTTGAGAAGCGTCGATGTCGCGGGGTAGATGCGATCCACACCGTGGAAACACAGGCGTCCCTCACCGCCGAGAACAACCACATCGCCGCTCGACAGCTTGAAGGACATGGTCTTGTCCGTGCGCTCGAGGCCGCCGACGCGAAACAGGCAGGTGTTGCCGAGCGAGATCGACACGACGGGCGCCGAGAGATCCTGCTCGTCCTTGTCCTGATGCAGGCCCATCCTGGCATCGTCGGCATAGAAATTGACGAGACAGGCCTCGGGCGGCTTGTCGTAGCCGGAAACGTCATTCCAGATATCAAGCAATTCGGCCGGGATTTCCGGCCAGGGCTCTCCCGTCGCCGGATGCGTCGGCTGGTAGCGGTAGCCGCGCTCCTTGTCGGTGACCCAGCCGAGCGAGCCGCAATTGGTCATGCGCACCGACATGGGCTTGCCGGTGCCCGGCATGACCGGAGTGTAGAGCGGCGCTTGCGCGACGATCTCGCGGATGATGCCAACCAGCGCTTCCCGGCGGGGGCGGCTCAGATAGTCCGGGCTGTGGCGAATGCCGTTCGACAACTGCAGCATCGTGCCCTCCCCTCACCTATTCGCCGCTCGGGCGGCCACGCATCTTCTTGACGTCGGAGCGGCCGGATTTGGCCTTCAGCCGGCGCTCCACCGACCCCTTGGTCGGCTTGGTCTTCTTGCGCGGCGGCGGCGGCGGCTTGGCGGCCTCGAGGATCAGTTCCTTCAGCCGTTCACGCGCATCCTCGCGATTGCGTTCTTGGCTCCGGAAGCGGCTGGCCTCGATCATCAGCACGCCCTCCTTGGACATGCGACGACCCGCCAGTTTCACGGCGTTGCTCTTGATACGCTCGTTCAGCGCCGGCGAATTCTGGATGTTGAAGAACAGCTGGACTGATGTCGAGACTTTGTTGACGTTCTGCCCGCCGGGACCGCCCGCCAGAACGAACTGTTCCGTTAGTTCCCATCCTGAGATGGTGATCCTGTCGTTGATATAGAGCGGGTCGCTGGCCATGTGATGTCTATCTCACATCGTCTCCCGGTTGGAAAGGCGCTTCAAAACGCGCAAAACCCGGCCGCTCCGGGCCGGGTTTCACGTGAATCATCAATCAGTTGTCGCTGATTTACTCAGCGGCCACCCGAAAACCCGGGGCCGCATCGCGCACTCCACCGTCGACGTGACCTTCGAACTTGGCGAAATTGTCGATGAACATCGTCACCAGCTTGTTCGCCTGCGCGTCGTAGGCCGCAGCGTCGGCCCAGGTCGAGCGCGGGTCGAGAATGCCGCTTTCGACACCTTCGACCGCGACCGGAACGGCGAAGCCGAAGTTCGGATCGGCGCGGAAGTCGGCCTTGCTGAGTTCACCCGAGAGCGCGGCTGCGAGCAGCGCGCGCGTCGCCTTGATCGGCATGCGCTTGCCGGTGCCGTAAGCGCCGCCGGTCCAGCCGGTGTTGACGAGCCAGCATTCGACGCCGTGGCGGCCGATCAGCTCCTTCAGGAGATTGCCGTATTCCGACGGGTGCCGGGGCATGAAGGGGGCGCCGAAGCAGGTCGAGAATGTCGCCTCCGGCTCGGTCACGCCGCGTTCCGTGCCGGCGACCTTGGCGGTGTAGCCGGACAGGAAGTGGTACATGGCCTGATCCGGCGTCAGCTTGGCGATCGGCGGCATGACGCCGAAGGCATCAGCCGTCAGCATGATGATCGTCTTCGGATGGCCGGCGCGGCCGGTGTCCGAAGCGTTCGGGATGAAATCGAGCGGATAGGCGCAACGGGTGTTTTCCGTGAGCGAACCGTCGTTGAAATCGGGGACGCGGTTTTCATCGAGAACGACGTTTTCGAGCACCGTGCCGAAACGCTGCGTCGTCGCGTAGATTTCCGGCTCGGCTTCGGCCGACAGGCGGATGGTCTTGGCGTAGCAGCCGCCTTCGAAATTGAAGATGCCGTCCTCGCCCCAGCCGTGCTCGTCGTCGCCGATCAGCGTGCGGGCCGGATCGGCGGAAAGCGTCGTCTTGCCGGTGCCCGACAGGCCGAAGAAGACGGCGGCATCGCCATCCGGGCCGACATTGGCCGAGCAGTGCATGGGCATGACGCCCCTGGCGGGCAGCAGGTAGTTCAGCGCCGTGAAGACCGATTTCTTCATTTCGCCGGCATAGAAGGTGCCGGCGATCAGGATTTCGCCGTTGGTCAGGTCGCAGGCGATGACGGTTTCGGTGCGGCAGCCATAGCGCTCCGGATCGGCCTTGAAGGTGGGCAGATCGATGATCGTGAGCTTCGGCATGAAGCCTTCCAGCGTGGAACGCTCCGGCCGGATCAGGAGATTGCGGATGAACAGCGAGTGCCAGGCAAGCTCGGTGACGACGCGGGTCGGCAACGCATTCGCTTCATCGGCGCCGCCGATCAGGTCCTGCACGAAGAGCTCCTTGCCGGCGGCGTGCGCCAGCATGTCCTTTTTCAACAGCGCGAAATGCTCCGGCGACATCGGCTTGTTGTTGTCCCACCAGATCTCGCCGTCGGTGTTTGCATCTCGCACGACGAACTTGTCCCTGGGCGAACGGCCGGTGTGCTGGCCGGTCAGCGCACGCAGGGCGCCGTGCGCGGTGAGTTCGGCTTCTCCCCGGCGAATCGACTCTTCATAGAGGGAGGCGGCGGTGAAGTTATAGCGAACGCTCTTCGCGCCCGAGAAACCTGCCGTCGCCAGCTCTATCGCTGGGTTGTGAGTACCGAACTGCTCCATGGTCATTTCCTTCCCTTGGGGCTCAACGCCGTTAAGAACTGAGCGCGAACCTACGGACAGGATTTTTAAAACGCAAGTGGCATAAATCGATATTATTTAATGATATCAGATATTTAATCGATTTAAATTTAAGCGCCTTATTTTAAATCGTTTGAACCGGCTTGGCGCGACCAATTTTCTCGCACGACTTTCGGTTGTCCGCAAAAATTAGCGGCCGCCGCGCCCTTTATCTTTGCCACAATTTGTTCCACCTTTATCCCCATAAGCGCATCCGGTTCATATGGCCGCCTGGGGACCTTCAAAAAACCTGGAGACGCGCATTAGATGACGGAGACGAATACAATGCCGACAATCGCGCTCGTTGATGACGACCGTAACATCCTGACCTCGGTGTCGATCGCGCTTGAGGCCGAAGGATACAAGGTCGAGACCTACACGGATGGCGCCTCGGCCCTTGACGGTCTTCTCGCCCGCCCGCCGCATCTGGCGATCTTCGATATCAAGATGCCGCGCATGGACGGAATGGAACTGCTGCGCCGCCTGCGCCAGAAATCCGACATGCCGGTGATTTTCCTCACCTCCAAGGATGAAGAGATCGACGAACTCTTCGGCCTGAAGATGGGCGCCGACGACTTCATCACCAAGCCGTTCTCGCAGCGACTGCTGGTCGAGCGGGTGCGCGCCGTCCTGCGCCGCGCCGCCGGCCGGGAAGCAGCGGCAGCTGCCGCCACCGGCGCCGCGCCGAAGCCCGGCGCCGCACAGCTCGCGCGTTCGCTCGAACGCGGCCAGCTTGTCATGGACCAGGAACGCCACACCTGCACCTGGAAGAGCGAGCCGGTGACGCTGACCGTCACCGAATTCCTGATCCTGCACTCGCTGGCGCAGCGCCCCGGCGTCGTCAAAAGCCGTGACGCGCTGATGGATGCGGCCTATGACGAGCAGGTCTATGTCGACGACCGCACCATCGACAGCCACATCAAGCGGCTGCGCAAGAAATTCAAGATGGTCGACAACGACTTTGATATGATTGAAACGCTCTACGGAGTGGGATACCGCTTCCGCGAAGCAGCCTGACGCCAAAGCGGCGCGGCGGATAAAAGTATATGAGAGCCGGCGCCGCCAAAGCGGCCCGCTCTTCGAAGGGGCTGTCGTTGGCACAGTTGGTGCAGGAGAAGGATCTGGATGACGCAGACGGCGTAGGCCGACGCGTCCGGGGACGACGCTGGTCGCATCCCTTCACGATCATTCGCCGTATCTTCGGCAACGCCGTCTTTTCCAGCCTGACGCGCCGCATCCTGTTCTTCAATCTCGCGGCACTCGTCGTTCTCGTGGGCGGCATTCTCTATCTCAACCAGTTTCGCGAGGGGCTGATCGACGCCCGCGTCGAAAGCCTGCTGACGCAGGGCGAAATCATCGCCGGCGCCGTCTCGGCTTCCGCCTCGGTCGATACCAATTCGATCACCATCGATCCCGAAAAGCTTCTGGAGCTGCAGGCCGGCCAGAGCATTACCCCGGTTCCGAATGACGAGGACCTGGAATTTCCGATCGATCCGGAGAAGGTCGCGCCGGTTCTGCGCCGGCTGATCTCGCCGACCCGCACCCGCGCGCGCATCTTCGATGCCGACGCGAACCTTTTGCTCGACTCGCGCCACCTCTATTCGCGCGGCCAGGTGCTGCGCTTCGACCTTCCGCCGGTTGCCGACGAGGAGCAGACCTGGGGCGAATGGTTCACGACGATCTTCAACAAGGTTCTGCAACCGGGCAACCTGCCGCTCTACAAGGAAGCGCCGGGTGGCGACGGCTCGATCTACCCTGAAGTCATGAACGCGCTGACCGGCGTGCGCGGCGCCGTGGTCCGCACCACGGAAAAGGGCGAGCTCATCGTTTCCGTCGCCGTGCCGATCCAGCGCTTCCGCGCCGTGCTCGGCGTGCTGCTCTTGTCGACGCAGGCCGGCGACATCGACAATATCGTCCATGCGGAACGCCTCGGCATCATGCGCGTCTTCGGCGTGGCGACGCTGGTCAACGTGCTCCTGTCGCTGGTGCTGTCGTCGACGATCGCCAATCCGCTGCGTCGCCTTTCGGCCGCGGCGATCCGCGTGCGTCGCGGCTCCAAGGAGCGCGAGGAAATCCCCGATTTCTCGGTTCGCCAGGACGAGATCGGCAACCTGTCGATCGCGCTGCGCGACATGACGACCGCGCTCTACGATCGGATCGACGCGATCGAAAGCTTCGCGGCCGACGTCAGCCACGAACTGAAGAACCCGCTGACCTCGCTGCGCAGCGCCGTGGAAACCCTGCCGCTGGCAAAATCGGACGACTCCAAGAAGCGGCTGATGGACGTCATCCAGCACGACGTTCGCCGCCTCGACCGCCTGATCAGCGATATTTCCGACGCCTCGCGTCTCGACGCCGAACTTGCGCGCGTCGATGCCGGATCGGTGGATCTGGAGGTCCTGCTTCGCGATCTCGTGGAAATCTCGCGTCAGATCCGCAACCGCAAGAAGGAAGTGCAGATCGAATTCGCGATCGAGCGCAAGCCCGGCGTCAAGACACGCTTCCTGGTCAACGGTCACGACCTGCGCATCGGCCAGATCGTCACCAATCTGATCGAGAACGCACGCTCCTTCGTCTCCGACCAAGACGGAAAAATTACCGTTCGTCTGGTTCGCACCCGCTCGCGCTGCATCGTCTATGTCGAGGATAACGGTCCCGGTATCCAGGCGGAGAACATCGACCGCATCTTCGAGCGCTTCTATACCGACAGGCCGGAGTCCGAAGGCTTCGGCCAGAATTCCGGGCTTGGCCTTTCGATCAGCCGCCAGATCGCCGAAGCGCATGGCGGCTCGCTGCGCGCCGAAAACATCATCGACGCGGAGACCGAAGAGGTGGTCGGCGCCCGCTTCACGCTTGCGCTGCCCGCAGATCCCAACTCATGACCGCGGCGCCGGTCAATATTCACGCGACGGCGATCGTCGTCGGCAAGACCGGACTTCTCTTCATCGGGCCGTCGGGATGGGGCAAGTCGATGCTCGCCTTTACCTGTCTTGCGGAGGCGAAGCGGATCGGCATCGATGCCATGCTGGTCGCCGACGATCAGGTGATGATCTCGGCACGCGACGCGGTCGCGATCGCGGCCTGCCCGCCCTCCATACAGGGCATGATCGAGCTGCGCGGAACCGGCATCGTCCGCATTCCCTTCACCCGGGAAGCCGCCATGCATTATGCGATCCTTCCAGGGCGCGCTTCGGGAGAAGACCGGCTGCCGCCGGAAGACGAGAGGGCGACCGTCTCGCCCGGCATCGTGCTGCCCGTCATTCGGTTGCTGGCTAACGTGCCGCTGCCGCTGGCGGTGCTGATGGCCAAAGCACCCGAAATCGGGCGCTAGTGCCTACGAAACCGGCAGCTGGCGCGCGAAACCGTGCATTTTTGTCTTGCACTTCGGCTTTTCATAGCCAAGATGTGCCCCCACGGTGGACGCGATTGCTGCGTTGCGATATTGGGCCTACCGTTTGCATACGCCATTGGGAGCAGTAGTATCATGATCGGACTTGTGCTTGTCACACACGGCAAGCTGGCTGAAGAGTTTCGTCATGCGGTCGAACATGTTGTCGGTCCTCAGAAATTCATCGAGACGGTCTGTATCGGCCCCGAAGACGACATGGATCAGCGACGCCAGGATATTCTGGGCGCGGTTGCAAATGCCGATGATGGCCACGGCGTGGTCATCCTGACCGACATGTTCGGTGGTACTCCTTCCAATCTGGCGATTTCCGTGATGAGCAGCGGCCATACCGAAGTGATCGCCGGCATGAATCTGCCGATGCTGATCAAGCTCGCCGGCGTGCGCGGCGAGGACAATATGGAAAAGGCGCTCGCCGAGGCATCCGAAGCCGGCCGCAAATACATCAATGTCGCCAGCCGCGTTTTGAGCGGCAAGTAAAGAGCCCCTATGACCGTCCAGCTGTCCCGCGAACTTCTGATCATCAACAAGCGTGGCCTGCATGCGCGCGCTTCGGCGAAATTCGTGCAGACGGTCGAAACCTTCGACGCTTCCATCACGGTCTCCAAGGATGGGATGACGGTTGGCGGCAACTCGATCATGGGACTGATGATGCTGGCGGCGAGCCCGGGCTCGAGCGTCGTCGTCTCCGCCAGCGGCAACCAGGCCGCACAGGCGCTCGACGCGCTGGATCAGCTGATCCAGAACAAGTTCGGCGAAGATATGTAAGGTCCTCAGGACCATATAAACATATAAAGACTTCTTTATATCATTATTGCCTTCGTCATAGAAGCCTGCTAAACGGCTGGCATGACCGCGCCTGCGCGGAGCTTTTCGTCGCGCGACCTCGTTTCGCGCCTTCGCATCTGAGACGCTTTCAGCATGGAGAACCCAATGAGCACTGAAAAAGATTACGTCGTCGCCGATATCGGCCTCGCAGACTTCGGCCGCAAGGAAATCACGATCGCTGAAACCGAAATGCCGGGTCTGATGTCCTGCCGCGAAGAGTTCGGCGCATCGAAGCCGCTCAAGGGCGCGCGCATCACCGGCTCGCTGCACATGACGATCCAGACGGCCGTGCTCATCGAGACGCTGGTCGCGCTCGGCGCGGAAGTACGCTGGGCATCGTGCAACATCTTCTCGACGCAGGATCATGCCGCCGCCGCGATCGCAGCTTCCGGCGTTCCTGTCTTCGCCATCAAGGGCGAATCCCTGCATGACTACTGGGTCTACACCGACAAGATCTTCCAGTGGGCCGATGGCGGCCTCTCCAACATGATCCTCGATGACGGCGGCGACGCCACCATGTACATCCTGCTCGGCGCCCGCGCCGAAGCCGGCGAAGACGTGCTGTCGAACCCGCATTCGGAAGAAGAAGAGATCCTCTTCGCGCAGATCAAGAAGCGCCTCGCCGCTTCGCCGGGCTGGTTCACCAAGCAGCGCGATGCGATCAAGGGCGTGACCGAAGAGACCACCACGGGCGTCAACCGTCTTTACCAGCTCTCCCAGAAGGGCCTGCTGCCCTTCCCCGCCATCAACGTCAACGACTCGGTCACCAAGTCGAAGTTCGACAACAAGTACGGCTGCAAGGAATCGCTGGTTGACGGCATCCGCCGCGTACCGACGTGATGATGGCCGGCAAGGTTGCCGTCGTCTGCGGTTACGGCGACGTCGGCAAGGGTTCGGCCGCTTCGCTTCTCGGCGCCGGCGCACGCGTCAAGGTCACGGAAGTCGACCCGATCTGCGCACTGCAGGCCGCCATGGACGGCTTCGAAGTCGTCACGCTCGAAGACGTCGTCTCGACCGCCGACATCTTCATCACCACGACCGGCAACAAGGACGTCATCCGCATCGACCACATGCGCGCGATGAAGGACATGGCAATCGTCGGCAACATCGGCCACTTCGACAACGAAATCGAAGTCGCAGCCCTGCGTAACCTGAAGTGGACCAACATCAAGCCGCAGGTCGACCTGATCGAGTTCCCGAAGGGCAACCGCATCATCCTGCTCTCGGAAGGCCGCCTGCTGAACCTCGGCAACGCAACGGGCCATCCGTCCTTCGTCATGTCGGCTTCGTTCACCAACCAGACGCTGGCGCAGATCGAGCTCTTCACCAAGCCCGGCCAGTACCAGAACCAGGTCTACATCCTGCCGAAGCACCTCGACGAGAAGGTCGCGCGTCTGCATCTCGCCAAGCTCGGCGTCAAGCTGACGCAGCTTTCGGAAGAACAGGCATCCTACATCGGCGTGACGCCGCAGGGCCCGTTCAAGTCCGACCACTACAGATACTAATAGCGGATTCGATATCCACAACATCTAGAGGGTGCGGCATTGACAAATGCCGCACCCTTATTTTTTGGCACACATCTTCCCGACGATTCCTATCCGAAGTATTGTTTTAACACTCGATTCGTGGAGACGGACGCGTCCGTTTGCTACGAAAATGGGATGTCTTGTCGTAATGCGGCACAAAAGGACGGAGACATACCGCGCATGTCGGAAATGATGCACCGCCTGGTCAAACAGGCAGAAGACGGCGTTTACCCGTCTTGCTGCGCTGGCCAACCAGGCAATGGAAAACCCGTCGACGCCCCCAGGGCTTCGGCGCAGCGATCAGGCTTGTTGGCTCAGGTGGCAAGGATCTTTGCTGCGGGGACCGCAATGGCGTCGATCGCCCATCCGGTTTTCGCACAGGCGGCAGAGGCTGCCGCGTCTCCGCATCTTTTCACCTCCACGCAGGTCGTCGGCTTCTCCGTCGTCATCGGCGTCATCTCCGCCGCCCTGCTTTCCACACTCTGGGTCGTGCGCCAGCGCGGCAATCTCGAGAGCGAGGGCCGCGAGATCCGCTCCGCGCTGTCGGATGCGCAGCAGCGCATTTCGCAATACCAGGCACTGATCGCCGACAAGAACCGGCGCATCGTGATCTGGGACGGCGACGAGCGCCCCGAACTGCTGGGACAGCTGCCGGCCGAGACCGGCGCACCGCAGGACAATGAATTTCTGGCCTTCGGCCTCTGGCTGAAACCACGCTCGGCATCGGAGCTCGACCGCGCGATCGACGGCTTGCGGCAGTCCGCCAAGAGCTTCGACATCGTCGTCGAAACCCACCGCGAAGAGGTTCTGGAAGCACAGGGCCGGGTTTCCGGCGGCCGCGCCTTCGTTCGCTTCGTGGCGCTCAACAATCTGCGCGCCGAGCTCGCAGAACTGAAGATCGAGCGCGACCGGCTGATGTCGTCGATCTCGGCGTTCCAGGGCCTGCTTGATTCCATCGACCTGCCGGCATGGCAGCGCGACACCGAGGGTCGGCTGACCTGGGTGAACCATGCTTACGGCGCCGCCGTCGATGCCTCGTCGCCCGACGAGGCAATCGCCGAGGGCCGCGAAATCCTGACGACCATCGCGCGCGAGCGCATCCGCGCCGTCGCCACGCCCGAATCCCCGTTCCACGACAAGATCTCGACCGTTATCCACGGCAACCGCACCTTCCTCGACGTCGTCGACGTCAGGGTTCCGAGCGGTTCGGCCGGCATCGCGGTCGATGTCTCCGGCATCGAGACCGTACGCGCCGAGCTGGAGCGGACGCTGAAGAGCCACGCCGAGACGCTCGATCATCTGGCCACCCCGGTCGCGATCTTCGACGGCGACCAGCGGCTGCAGTTCTACAACCAGGCTTTCGTTTCGCTCTGGCAGCTCGATATCGCGTTTCTCGAGAGCAAGCCCGACAATGCCGAGCTTCTGGAGCGTCTGCGCGCCGCCAAGAAGCTGCCGGACCAGCTGAGCTGGAAGACCTGGAAGGAGACGGCGCTTTCGGTCTACCGGGCACTCGATACGCAATCCGACCTCTGGCACCTGCCGAACGGCCAGACGCTGCGCGTCTTCGCGACCGCGCATCCGCAGGGCGGCGCCACCTGGGTGTTCGAAAACCTGACCGAACAGGTCGATCTCGAGACGCGCTACAACACGCTGGTGAAGGTTCAGGGCGAGACGATCGACCATCTTTCCGAAGGCGTGGCGGTGTTTGGCCCCGACGGGCGCATTCGCCTGTCGAACCCTGCGTTCCGGGCGCTCTGGGGCATCACCGAGGCGGAAGCCAAGCCGGGCACCCATATCCGGACGCTGGGCGATGCCTGCGCGCCATCCTACGACCGGCCCGACGGCTGGAAGACCTTCGCCGAGCTGATCACCAGCTTCGACGACGAGCGTCGCTCGAGCCAGGGAACGCTGGAGCTGTTCTCCGGCCTCGTGCTCGATTATGCGGTCATTCCGCTGCCGAACGCGCAGACGATGCTGACCTTCGTCAACATGACGGACAGCGTGCGCGCCGAACGCGCGCTGACGGAAAAGAACGACGCATTGCGCAAGGCCGACGAACTGAAGAACGATTTCGTGCAGCACGTCTCCTACGAACTGCGCTCGCCGTTGACCAACATCATCGGCTTCACCGACCTGTTGCGCACGCCGGGGCTTGGCGATCTCAACGAGCGGCAGGCGGAGTATATCGACCATATCTCCACCTCCTCGTCGGTCCTGCTGACGCTGGTGAACGACATTCTCGATCTTGCGACCGTCGATGCCGGCATCATGCGGCTGAACTATTCGGAGATCGACCTCGGCGACCTGCTCGACGACGTCTCGATCCAGATCGCCGACCGGCTGCAGGAAAGCGGCGTGACGCTGGAGATCACCGCGCCGGCGCGGCTCGGATCGATCATCGCCGATCCGCAGCGCCTGAAGCAGATCCTGGTCAAGCTTCTCTCCAATGCCGCGAATTTCTCGCCGGAGGGCGCTTCGATAGCGCTCGCCTGCCAGCGCGAGGGAACGGATTTCGTCTTCAGCGTGACCGATCAAGGCCCGGGCATTTCGCAGGAAATGATCTCGACCGTATTCGACCGCTTCGCGACGGGCGCCAAGAGCGGCAAGCGCGGCGGTGCCGGCCTTGGCCTGTCGATCGTCGACAGCTTCGTCAACCTTCATAATGGCCAGGTCGTCATCGACAGCCAGCCGGGCAAGGGAACGACGGTCATTTGCCGGATTCCTTCGGCCAACCTCCCTCCTACGCCGCCGCCGAATGACGACAAGCGCGCCTGTCATCTCGCTTTTCCTTGAAGACGAGGCAGCGACCGACCGTCTCGGCGAGGATCTGGCGCTGGCGCTGAAGGCGGGCGACTGCCTGGCGCTGTCGGGCGATCTCGGTGCCGGGAAATCATCGCTGTCGCGGGCGCTGATCCGCGCGATCGCCGACGACGCGGAGCTGGAAGTGCCGAGCCCGACCTTCACGCTCGTGCAATCCTACGAGTTGCGCATTCCCGTCGCGCATTTCGATCTCTACCGGCTGGGAGATGCCGCCGAACTGACCGAACTGGGTTTCGACGAGGCGCTGCAGAGCGGCATCTGTCTGGTCGAATGGCCAGAGATGGCCGAGAGCGAGCTGCCGGATGACCGGATCGTGCTGACGCTGACGCATGAGGGCACTGGACGCCGGGCGACGATCGCGGCACCCGAGAAGCAGGCCGCACGGATCAACCGCATGCTCGCCATCCGCGCCTTTCTTTCTGCTGCCGGATACCCGCTCGCCAAGCGCCGGTTTCTGACCGGCGACGCATCGCTTCGGGCCTATGAGGCGATCTATCCCGACGATGGTGTGCGCCGGATCCTGATGGACTGGCCGCCACTGCCGGAAGGCCCGCCGGTGCTCGATGGCAAGCCCTACCCGAAGGTGGCGCACATCGCCGAGAACGCCTATCCGTTCGTCGCTATCGCAGACAACTTGCGAGAGCGCGGCTTCGCGACGCCGTTGATCCACGAGGTCGATTACGAGCAGGGAATCCTGCTGATCGAAGACCTCGGCAGCGATGGGGTTCTCGACGAGAGCGGCCAGCCGATCGCCGAGCGCTACCTTGAGAGTGTCGCATGCCTCGCGGCCCTGCATGCGCAGGCGATCCCGCAGGATATCCGCGTCACCGACGCGCATGTGCACCACATCCCGGATTTCGACCGCACCGCCATGAAAATGGAAGTACGTCTGGTGCTCGACTGGCATCTGCCGTGGAAACGCGATGCGGCGCCGGTGACCGATGCGGAGCGCGATGAATACCTCGCGATCTGGGACGCGCTGATCGACCAGCTCGACATGGCCGAGAAGAACCTGCTGCTGCGCGATTTTCACTCCCCGAACATCATCTGGCGGGAAGACGAGGCCGGCGTAAAGCGGGTCGGCCTGATCGACTTCCAGGATGCGATGATCGGGCCGACGGCCTACGATCTCGCCTCGATCGCCCAGGATGCGCGCGTGACCATCGAGCCCGATCTTTTCGACCGGCTGATGGAACACTACCTGTCGCTGCGCCGCGCGCAGGGCGGCTTCGACGAGGCAGGCTTCCTGAAAAGCTGGGCGATCATGTCGGCGCAGCGCAACTGCAAGCTGGCCGGGCTTTGGGTTCGGCTGATGCGGCGCGACGGAAAACCAGGCTATATGAAGCACATGCCGCGCACGCTCTCCTATTTGAGCGTGGCGCTTCAGCATGAAACGCTTGCCCCCTTGCGCGCGTGGTGCGTAAGGACTGGAATAGTCACCAGCGAATCATAAGTTTCGGACGATATGACCATCAAACAAGCCATGGTGCTGGCTGCCGGTCTCGGCACCCGCATGCGCCCGATTACCGATACAATCCCCAAGCCGCTGGTGAAAATCGACGGCAAGGCCATGATCGACTATGCGCTGGATTCGCTCGCCGAAGCGGGCGTCGAGAAGGCGGTGGTCAATGTGCACCATCATGCCGACCAGATGCTCGACCATCTCAGCCGCTACAAGGCGCTCGAGATCATCATCTCCGACGAGCGCGCTGGCCTGATGAACAACGGCGGCGGTCTGGCGAAGGGCTTGAAGCTGCTCGATCGCGGCCCCGTGCTCGTCACAAATGCCGATCTGTTCTGGATCGGCGAGCAGCCGGACCGGCCGAGCAATCTGCGGCGCTTAGCCGGATTCTTCGATGCGCACAGGATGGACATGGCGATGCTGTGCGTCAATCTCCAGGACACGACCGGGCATAACGGCAAGAACGACTTCAACCGCGATGAGGCCGGCCGGCTGAGCCGTGTTCGTGCCGATGGTCCGGACCCCGTGGTCTATGCCGGGGCGATTGCCATGCAGACCGCGTTTCTCGACGACGCGCCTGATGACGCCTTCAATCTCAACATCTATTTCGACAAGGCGATCGCGCGCGGCCGGCTTTACGGCATGATGCTCGAAGGGCATTGGCTGACCGTCGGCACGCCCGAGGCGATCGGCGATGCGGAAGAGACGATCCGGCGTTACCGGGCGTTGGCGTAGGCCATGAGCGAGCGGCACCAGCCCAGCGTTCTGACAATACCGGCAGGGCTGCCCTTTCTCGCGACCTTGGCCGAGACGCTCTGCGACGGACGGCTGACGCCTCTGTTTCGCCACGACCCCGCCGATCCGCTGTCGCTCTCCAAGGTGACGATCTATCTGCCGACGCGGCGCGCGGTGCGCGTGCTGCGCTCGGAGTTCGTCGACCTGCTCGGCGGTCGCTCCGCGATCCTGCCGATCATCCGGCCGCTTGGCGAGACGGATGACGACAGCGGTTATTTCGACGAAGCGCTGCCGACGACGCTCGATCTCGCGCAGCCGCTATCGAACACCGCGCGGCTTTTGGAACTTGCGCGGTTGATCCTCGCCTGGCGTAACAAGCTGCCTGACATCGTGCGCAGCATCCATTCCGATTCGCCGCTCGTCGCACCCGCCAGCCCGGCGGACGCGATCTGGCTTGCCAGGAACCTGGCCGAGCTGATCGATTCCATCGAGACCGAGGATCGCGACTGGAGCGAACTTGCGACGCTGAGCGCGAGGGATCATGCGCTGTGGTGGCAGCTGACGGCGGAGTTCCTGCAGATCGCCAGCGCCTTTTGGCCGGAACGCCTGAACGAGCTCGGTAAATCCTCGCCGGCGCGGCACCGTAACGCGATCCTGAGGGCGGAAGCCAACCGGATCGCGACGATGCCGGAAAGCGGGCCTATCATCATCGCCGGCTCGACCGGTTCGGTGCCGGCAACGGCCGACCTGATCGCGGCGGTGGCGGCGCGGCGCGAGGGCGTGATCGTGCTGCCGGGTCTCGATGTCGGCATGCCGGATGAGCACTGGCGGATGGTCGCCCCCGACATGGCCGATGCCGCGAGCCGCAGCCATTCGCAATATGGCCTGGCGCAGCTTTTGAAGCGCCTGAGCCTGACGCGCGACGATGTTTCGACGCTTGCGAGCGCGCCCGACGCGCTTGCGGTGCGCGCGCAGATCCTCTCGCATGCGCTGTCGCCATCCGAGGCGACCAGCGACTGGAGCCGGTGGAAGGAAACGCTTTCGGAGAGCGACATCGCGGCGGCCTTCGCCGACGTATCGCTGATCGAAGCGGGTAATGAGCGCGAAGAGGCGACGGCGATCGCCATTGCGCTTCGGCTGGCATTGGAGCAGGCGGCCAAGGACAGCGAAAGCCGCGCGGCGCTGATTACGCCGGACCGCAATCTTGCCCGCCGCGTGATGGCAGAGCTGTCTCGCTTCGGCATCGTCGCCGACGATTCCGCCGGCACGCCGCTTGCAGCGATGTCGCAGGGAACCTTGCTGCAGCTGTTGCTCGAAGCAGCACTGAGACCGGGCGATCCGGTCGCGATCGTCAGCCTTCTGAAGCATCCCCTGGCGCGCTTCGGGCTGGAGCGCGGCGCGCTTTCAGAGGCCGTGGCGGCGCTCGAATTGCTGGCCTTGCGTGGCGGCGTGGCGGAGGTCGATATCAGCGCGCTTGGGCCGCTGCTCGAACACCAGCTCTCCGAACAGGCGCTCGACCGACATGCGCCGCATTGGCGCAAGGCGCTTCCTATCCACGCGGTCGATCTGGCGCGCGATCTCGCCCGCAGGGTCGGCGAGGCAACCGAGCCGCTCGCTTCCGCTCTCGTGCGCCACGACACCGCTAGCCGCGGCCTCACCACGCGCTTCACGCTCTCCGACTGGGCCGATCGCACCGGCCGCGCCATCGAGGGGTCGCACGCGACGAGAAGGGTGATCTCTCCGGGCTGTGGTCCGGCGAGGCGGGCGATACGCTGGCGACATTGCTTGGCGAGGTGATCGGCACCGACGGCCAGATCGAGGCGGACGGGGCGCAGTGGATCGATATCATGGCGGCGCTTTCGGCCGGACAGGCGGTGAAGCCGCAAGCGCTCAGCCATCCGAGACTGTTCATCTTCGGCACGCTGGAAGCCCGCCTGCAGAGCGTCGATACGCTGATCCTCGGCGGTTTGAACGAGGGCTCATGGCCGGGCCAGACGGCCAACAATCCCTTCATCTCGCGGTCGATGAAGACCGAGATCGGCCTTGAGCCGCCGGAGCGCCGTATCGGCCAGCTGGCGCACGACTTCGAGATGGCCAACGGAACGCGGCATCTCGTTTATACCAGGGCGCTGCGCAAAGGCTCGACGCCCACCGTCGCCTCGCGCTGGCTGCAGCGGCTGATGGCCTTTTGCGGGAAGAATTTCGAAGCCACGCTGAAGGATCGGGGAGAGCAGTTCGTGCACTGGGCGGGCCTGCTCGACGAGGGCCAGCGGCAAGCGCCGGCGCAACGGCCAAGCCCGACGCCGCCGCGCGAGGTGCAGCCGAAATCCTACTCGTTCAGCGAGGTTGGCCGGCTGCGGCGCGACCCCTATGCGATCTATGCGCGCCGCGTTTTGAAGCTCGACGCCGTCGATGCCTTCAACCGCGACCCTGGGGCTGCCGAGCGCGGGACGCTCTATCACAAGATCATCGACCGGTTCGTGCGCGAGGGCAACATCGCCGGCACGCCCGATGGGACGGCGGCGATGGAGCGCATCCTTACCGAGCTGTTCGACATGGAGCAGCTGCCGGCGCATATCGATGCCGTCTGGCGGCCGCGTTTTCGCGAGGTGGCGCGCTCCTTCCTCGCCTGGGAAGCGGAGCGGCGGCCGGGGCTGCAGCGGACGCTGACGGAAGTGCGCGGCGCCATGCAGCTCGAGCAGGTCGATATCCGGCTTAGCGGCGTTGCCGACCGGATCGACGTTACCGGCCCGCATTCCGCCGATCTGATTGACTACAAGACGGGCTACAACCCCTCGCCCGCGCAAGCGCGGGCGCTGCTCGATCCGCAGCTGGCGCTGGAGGCCGAAGTGCTGAAGGCCGGCGGCTTCATGGACGCGGGCAAGCTGGTGCCGCAGGACCTGCTCTATGTCAGGCTGCGGCCGGGGAGCCGGTTCCAGGTCGATACCGTCAATAACGAATTTTCGGCGCGCAGCGACAAGGCAAAATCGGCGATCGAACTTGCCGGCGATTCGATCGACCAGCTGGTGAAATTCGTGGCCCTGCTGCAATCCGGCGAGAAGGGTTTCACCTCGCGGCTTATTCCCGCCCAGCAATTCGAGTTCGGCGGCGACTATGACCACCTCGCCCGCGTCTCCGAATGGTCGACGGCCGAAAGCGACGAGGCCAGCAATGATGAGTGACGAAACGGCGCTCCCTGAGGGCGACGACCCGCACGACTGGACCAGCTGGACGACGGTGCAGCAATCGATCGCATCCGATCCGCGCCGATCGGCCTGGGTGTCGGCCAATGCCGGATCGGGAAAGACGCACGTTCTGACCCAACGGGTGATCCGGCTGCTGCTATCAGGTGCCCGGCCTTCGGCGATCCTGTGCCTGACCTATACGAAGGCGGCGGCCTCCGAAATGTCGAACCGCGTGTTCGATCGGCTGGCCGAGTGGGCTGTGCTCTCGGACGAGGAGCTCAGCAAGCGCATTGCCCAGATCGAGGGGACGCCGCCTGACATCCTCAAGCTCGCGGAGGCGCGCCGGCTTTTCGCCAAGGCGCTGGAGACGCCTGGCGGGCTGAAGATCCAGACCATCCACGCCTTCTGCGAAGCGCTGCTGCACCAGTTTCCGCTGGAGGCGAACGTAGCCGGGCACTTTTCCGTGCTCGACGACCGGGCAGCCGCGACACTGCTTGCCGACGCGCGGCGCTCGCTGCTGACGGCGACGACGCCCGAGGAAGACAGGGCGCTCGCGGACGCCTTCTCCTATGTTCTCAACCTCGGCGACGAATCCGGGCTGGAAACGCTGCTTGGTGAAATCGTCGCCAACCGCAATGCGATCAAGGCTTTCACCCAGGCCGCCGACCAGAATGGCGGCCTCGACAATGTCTTGCGCGCAGAGCTTGGCCTCTCCGAAGGTGACACGGAGCTTGCAATCGCCGGGCAATACTGGCCGCTGCCCGGTTTGGCCGGCGGTACGCTCAGCCTTTATTTGGAGCTCGCCGACAGCAAGGGCGGCGCCAAGGCGCAGGACGTGGCTTCCGCGCTGAAGAGCGTGGTGCGTGAAACGGATGTCCTTCGCCGGATTCCAACGCTGGAAAAGATCTTTCTCACCGGCAAGGGCGAACCGAAGTCGGACGGGCAGTTCACCGTGAAGGCGATGCTCGCCCAGGCGCCGGAGCTTGGCGACGCGATTGCCGCGGCGCGCGCGCATGTGGTCTCCTGCCGTGACCGGCTGAAGATCGTGCGGATGTTCGACGCGACGCGCGCTGCCCTTGTGCTCGCCGACAGGCTCAATCGCGACTACGACGACCTCAAGAAGCAGCGTAGCCAGCTCGACTTCGAGGATCTGATCACCCGCACCGCCGATCTCCTGAACAAGAGCGATGTCGGGCCATGGATCCACTACAAGCTGGATCAGGGCATCGACCACATTCTCGTCGATGAGGCGCAGGATACCAGCCCGATCCAGTGGAGCGTGATCCAATCGCTGGCGGAGGATTTCTTCTCCGGCGAAAGCGCGCGTGACGTGGTGCGCACGCTGTTTGCCGTCGGTGACGAGAAGCAGTCGATCTATTCGTTCCAGGGCGCGCGGCCCGAACGTTTCTCGGAAGAAAGCCGGCGCACGCGGCAGCGCGTGTCGCAGAGCGGCCGGGATTTCTCCTCGGTTCGATTGCCGCTCTCTTTCCGATCGACCTCCGACGTGCTTGCCGCCGTCGACCATATCTTCACCCCGCCGGACAATGCGCGCGGACTGAGCGCCGGCGGTGAGCCGGTGGTGCACCGCTCCAACCGTATCGGCCACCCCGGCGCCGTCGACCTATGGGAGATGATCGCGCCTGAGGTCGCGACCAAGGACGAGGACTGGACGGCGCCGTTCGATGCGACGCCGGAAAGCGCACCGGCCGCCATCCTGGCGCGGCGCATGGCGCATACGATCGACATGATGGTCGGCAAGAAGACGATCATCGAGAAGGGCAAGGAGCGGCTGATCGAGGCCGGCGACATTCTCGTCCTCGTGCGCAAGCGTGACGCATTCGTCAATGCGCTCACGCGCGCACTGAAGCGACGCGGCAATATTCCGGTTGCCGGTGCCGACCGGCTGCGGCTCACCAGCCACATCGCGATCCAGGATCTGGTCGCGCTTGGCCGCTTCCTGCTTCTGCCGGAAGACGACCTATCGCTGGCGGCCCTGATGAAGAGCCCGCTATTCGATCTCAGTGAAGACGACATCTTCGCGGTGGCGGCGCTGCGTGGCGACGGTCAAAGCGTATGGGCGCATCTTCAGGCCTATGCGGCGGATGGCAATGAGCGTCTTGGCGCTGTCGTTACTCGGCTCCAGCTGTTTCTTGAGGAATCGAGGAGCCTTCCGGTTCACGACTTCTACGCCCGGGTGCTTGGGGTTCATGGCGGAAGACGCCAATTTCTCGCGCGGCTCGGCACCGAGGCGAGCGACATTCTGGACGAGTTTCTCACCTTCACGCTCGACCACGAGACGGCCGCCCTGCCCGGCTTGCAATCGTTCATCTCGACACTTGAGCTCGAGGCGCCCGTCGTCAAGCGCGAGCAGGACAAGGGCCGCAACGAGGTCCGGATCATGACCGTGCACGCCTCGAAGGGACTTGAAGCGCCGATCGTGTTTCTGGTCGATGGCGGCTCGAAGGCGTTCACGCATTCGCATATGCCGAAGCTGCGGCTCCTGGAGCAGAGTGGTGACCGGCCGCCGCTGCCGGTCTGGGTGCCGCTCGGCGATCTCAGCAATTCGCTGACGCAGGCCGATGCCGCGCGTATCCAAGTGCTGGCGGAAGAGGAATATCGCCGGCTCCTCTACGTGGCGATGACGCGCGCCGCTGACCAATTGATCGTCTGCGGCTATAGGGGTGTGCGGCTCAACACCGACACCTGGCATGCGATGATAACGGCTGCGATGGACGACAGCCATCCGCATGTCGAAGCCGCCACCTTTACCGGGCCGGATGGCGACTGGCAGGGTGTCGAATGGCGCGTACCGACGATGGAGCGGATGTTCGAGCGCGCCGATCACGTCGAGCAGGCTGCTGCCCGCGATGCCTTGCCGTTTGACCTCAATCGCCCGCTGCCGCCGCAAAAGAAGCTCCCTCGACCCCTTAGCCCTTCCGGGGCCGGAACGATTATCGACGAGGAGGCAGACAATCTTCTCGTGGCCTCGCCGCTGTTTACCGACAAGCCGAAATCCGACCGGGCGCTGCAAAAGGGCCGGCTTCTGCACCGGATGCTGCAGACCTTGCCGGAGATACCACTGGTGGAACGAGCGGACGCTGCCAGGCGCTATGCCGAGCGCGCCGCCCGTTTCTGGCCGCAGAATGAGCGCGACAGGCTGATCGATTCGGTTCTGAAACTATTGGACGTGCCTGATCTGCAGCCGGTGTTCGAGGCCCATGCGCAGGCCGAAGTGTCGATCATGGGAACGCTTGCGCTTGACGGGCGTGACTATGCCGTTTCGGGTCGTGTCGACCGGCTGGCGGTGCTCGACGACCGGGTGGTCATCCTTGATTACAAGACCAATCGCGTGCCGCCGGATACGGCGGCGACCATTCCCTTCGCCCATCGGGCGCAGCTTGCCATCTACCAGACGATCATGGCGCCGCTCTATCCCGGCAAGCGGATCGACTGCGTACTGGTCTATACCGAGAACGGCTCCGTGCACACGCTGACGCCTGAGGCCATGGCATTGGCGCTTGCACAGCTCAAGACAAAGTGAAATACCGGTCATTGAAATCCCGCCGGCGCACCATCACATGTGCTTCAACAGGAATCCTTCAAAGGAGCGGCCTTATGGCTACCGTGAAAGTCGATATCAATAATTTCCAGGCTGAAGTTCTGGAATCCGCAGAACCCGTCGTTGTCGATTTCTGGGCTGAATGGTGCGGCCCGTGCAAGATGATCGCTCCGAGCCTCGAAGAACTCGCCGTCGAGTTCCAGGGCAAGGTGAAGGTCGCCAAGCTGAACATCGACGAAAATCCCGAGCTGGCCGCCCAGTTCGGCGTGCGCTCGATCCCGACGCTTGCCATGTTCAAGGCCGGCGAAGTTGCCGACATCAAGGTTGGCGCTGCTCCGAAGACCGCTCTTTCGAGCTGGATTTCCAGCGCTGCCTGATCGTTCAGGACATTAGAATGAAAAAAGCCCGGTCGATGCCGGGCTTTTTTCATTTGGGGGGTGTGCCGTTGTCGGCAAGTACGTCGCCAACAAGATAGAGCGATCCGCCAATCAGGATGCGCGGCGGCTGTTCCCGCTCGAAGGCGGTGTCCCCGATCGCTTCCAGCGCTTCGCCGACCGTGGACATCGGTTCGGCGACGAGACCGGCGTCATAGGCGGCGTTGGCGAGAATGACGGGGTCGATCATCGCGTCGCTGCCGCGAATGGGCACGCAGTAGACCTTCTCCGCCAGGCCCTTGAAGGCGTTGAAATAGCCGATCGGGTCCTTGGTATTGATCATGCCGATGATCAGGAACAGCGGACGCGGCTGCTTTTCCTCGAAATTGGCCATGGCTTCGGCGATGACCTCGCCGGCACCGGGATTGTGGCCGCCATCGACCCATATCTCGGCACCCGAGGGGGCGCTTGCCATCAGATTGCCATCGCTCAGCTTCTGCAGGCGGCCCGGCCATTCGACCGAGGCCATCGCCTTCTCCATCATCGCTTCGGTGACGGTGAAGCCCGCGGCCTTGACGGCGCGGATGGCGGCTGCGGCGTTGGCATATTGGTGGCGGCCGGGGAGCCTCGGCAGCGGCAGGTCGGCGAGGCCAAACTCGTCCTGGTAGACGAGCCGGCCGTATTCCTCATGCGCCATGAAATCCTGGCCGAAGGCGGCCGTCGGGCAGCCGAGACGCTCGGCGGTGGAGATCAGCACGTCGAGCGCCGCGTCATATTCCTGCTTGCCGATCACAACTGGGCATTTGCGCTTCATGATGCCGGCCTTTTCGGCCGCGATCAGTTCGACGCTATCGCCGAGATAGGGCTGGTGATCGAGCGAGATCGGCATGATCACCGATACGGCCGGATCGGAAATGACGTTGGTGGCATCGAAACGGCCGCCAAGGCCGACCTCGATGATGGCCGCGTCGGCCGGATGTTCGGAGAACAGGATGAAGGTGACCGCCGTCAGGATTTCGAAGACGGTGATCTTCTGGCCGGCATTGGCGGCGGCAACGCGGCGCAGGGCGTCTGCAAAGACCGCGTCATCGACGAGCTTTCCGCGACCGCCCTCGACGCCGATGCGGTAGCGCTCGTGCCAGTTGACGAGATGCGGCGAGGTGTGAACGTGGGCGCTATAGCCGCCCGCTTCCAGAAGCGCGCGGCAGAAGGCGGTGACGGAGCCCTTGCCGTTGGTACCCGCCACATGAATGACCGGCGGCAGCTTCTTTTGCGGATCGCCGAGAACGGCAAGCAGGCGGGTAATGCGATCCAGCGACAGATCGAAGCCCTTGGGGTGCAACCCCATGAGCTTGTCGATTTCCTGCGCTGCTTCGCTCACCGCGGTCTGACCTCTGGGTATCATCGCTCAACCCGCCTGTGATGTTCGCGGTCAGGCGCTTGCGGCGATCGCAAGCGTGCCGGTGTTTTCGTTGGCAACGGCAGCCGGCTTCTTCGTCAGGATCTTCAGGACACGCGCGAGCGTATCGGGAATGTCATGACGCTTGACGACCATGTCGACCATGCCGTGCTCAAGCAGATATTCCGACGTCTGGAAGCCTTCCGGCAGCTTTTCGCGGATGGTCTGCTCGATGACGCGCTTGCCGGCGAAGCAGATTTCGGCGCCGGGCTCGGCCATGTGGATATCGCCGAGCATGGCGTAGGAGGCGGTGACGCCGCCCGTCGTCGGGTTTGTCAGCACGACGATGTAGGGCTGGCCGGCTTCCTTCAGCATGTCGACGGCAACGGTGGTGCGCGGCAACTGCATCAGCGACAGGATGCCTTCCTGCATGCGGGCGCCGCCCGATGCCGGGAACATGACCAGCGGGCACTTCTCAGCGATGGCGCGCTCGAAGGCCTTGACGATCGCTTCGCCGGCGGCGATGCCGAGCGAGCCGCCCATGAAGTTGAACTCATGTACGACTGCGACGAGCTTCAGGCCGCGAACCTTGCCGACGCCGGCAACGATCGTGTCTTCCTGGTCGGTCTTGATGCGGCTGTCGCGCAGGCGATCCGTATATTTCTTGGAATCGCGGAACTTCAGCGGATCCTGGGCAACCTTCGGCTGGATCAGCGCTTCATAGGCGCCGTCGTCGAAGAGGTCGGTCAGGCGTGCCTTGGCCGGCATCTTCATGTGATAGCCGGAGGCCGGGATGACCCACTTGTTGTCCTCGAGATCCTTATGGAAGACCATTTCGCCCGTTTCCGGGCACTTGATCCAGAGGTTCTCCGGCACTTCGCGGCGGCCCAGCATGGAATTGATGCGGGGGCGAACGTAGTTGGTGATCCAGTTCAAGTCGAAAACTCCTGATTAACTCTTGCCAATGTGGGAAAACTATTCGGCAGCAACAAGGCGCGCCGAACGTGTTCCCGATGACAGCCCGCGAACGAGCGTTGCGACAGCCTGTACGGTATCGGCTGTCGCCTTCCCGTCCTTGGTCAGGCTGAGTGCTACCTGATTGACGATTGCCGTGCCGACGACGACGCCGTCGGCCGAGGCGCCGATGACCTTCGCATGATCGGCAGTCTTGACGCCGAAGCCGACGCAAACAGGCAGATCGGTGTGGTTCTTGATGCGCTTGACGGCACCGGCGACCAGAGTCGGATCCGGCAGCGCCGAGCCCGTGATGCCGTTCATCGAGACATAGTAGACGAAGCCGGAGGTGTTTTTCAAAACGGCCGGCAGGCGCCTGTCATCGGTGGTCGGGGTGGCCAAACGGATGAAGTTGATGCCCTTGCGCAGGGCGGGGATGCAGAGTTCGTCATCCATCTCCGGCGGCAGGTCGACGACGATGAGGCCATCGATTCCGGCCTCCAGCGCGTCGTCGAGAAACTGTTCGACGCCGTGGACATAGATCGGGTTGTAGTAACCCATCAGAACGATCGGCGTGTCGTTGTCGGTCTTGCGGAAGTCGGCTGCGAGCTGCAGCGTCTTCTTCAGCGTCTGACCGGCCTTCAGCGCACGCTGGCCGGCCATCTGGATCGCCGGGCCATCGGCCATCGGATCGGAAAAAGGCATGCCGAGCTCAATGATATCGGAGCCTGCTTCCGGCAGCGCCTTCATGATGCCGAGCGAGGTGTCGTAATCGGGATCGCCGCCCATGAAATAGGTGACCAGCGCCGGGCGGCCTTCTGCCTTCAGAGCGGCAAAGCGTTTGTCCATACGTGCGGTCATGACTTATGCACCCATTCCCAGAATCTTGCCGACGGTGAAGATGTCCTTGTCGCCGCGGCCGGACAGGTTCATCAGGATGATCTCGTCCTTGCCCATCTTCGGGGCGCGCTTGATGACTTCGGCCAGTGCGTGCGAGGGCTCGAGCGCCGGGATGATGCCCTCGAGGCGAGTCAGCGTCTGGAAGGCTTCGAGCGCTTCGTGGTCCATGATCGGCACGTACTCGACGCGGCCGATATCGTTCAGATAGGAGTGCTCGGGGCCAATGCCGGGATAATCGAGACCGGCCGAAATCGAGTGGCCTTCCTTGATCTGGCCGTCGCCATCCTGCAACAGATAGGTGCGGTTGCCGTGGAGAACGCCGGGCGAGCCCGCGGTGATCGAGGCGCAATGCTCGTCGCCCTGAAGGCCCTTGCCGCCGGCTTCGACGCCGACGATCTTGACGCTGGCGTCATCCAGGAAGGAATGGAAGATGCCGATGGCATTCGAGCCGCCGCCGACGGCAGCGACCACGAGATCAGGCAGGCGGCCTTCGGCTTCCAGCATCTGCTCCTTGGCTTCGGCGCCGATGACGGCCTGGAAATCGCGCACCATCTCGGGATAGGGATGCGGGCCGGCGGCCGTGCCGATCAGATAATAGGTGTCGTCGACATTGGTGACCCAGTCACGTAGCGCCTCGTTCATCGCGTCCTTGAGCGTGCCGTGGCCGGCGGTGACCGGCTTCACTTCGGCGCCCAGAAGCTTCATGCGGAACACGTTCGGCGCCTGGCGCTCGACATCGGTCGCGCCCATGTAGACGACGCAGGGAAGACCGAAGCGGGCGGCGACGGTTGCCGAGGCAACGCCGTGCTGGCCGGCACCGGTTTCGGCGATGATGCGGGTCTTGCCCATGCGCTTGGCAAGCAGGATCTGGCCGATGCAGTTGTTGATCTTGTGCGAGCCGGTGTGATTGAGCTCTTCGCGCTTGAAGTAGATCTTGGCGCCGCCAAGTTCAGCCGTCAGCCGTTCGGCGAAATAGAGCGGGCTTGGGCGGCCTATATAATGCGTGCCGAGATGCTTCAGTTCCGCCTGGAATTCCGGATCGGTCTTTGCCTTGTCCCATTCCGCCTGGAGGTCCAGGATCAGCGGCATCAGCGTTTCGGCGACGAAGCGGCCACCGTAAATGCCGAAGCGACCGTCCTCATCGGGGCCGGAGCGGAATGAATTGGGTTTTGGGGTCTCGTTCACTATCAACTCCCTGAGGCCATTTCAGGCCGGCAAGCCTGCTCGACCGCATCGAAAAACTCGTCAATTAGCGCAACGCTTTTCACCCCTGGCGCGCTTTCCAGGCCGGAGGACGCATCGAGCCCCGGTGCCTTGGTGATGGCAAGGGCTTCGGCGATGTTGTCCTTGTTCAGGCCACCGGAAAGCATGTAATCCACGGTGCCGTCAAGCCAGCTGAGCAACGTCCAATCGAAGGACACGCCATTGCCGCCGGGCAATTCCGATCCCTTCGGAGGCTTGGCATCGAAGAGGAAACGATCGGCAATGCCGATATAGGCTTCGACCCGCTTCAGGTCATCGGCGGTGCGGATCGAAAACGCCTTCATGACAGGCAGACCGTACACGGCCTTTATGGTCAAAACGCGCTCGGGGCTCTCGTCACCGTGAAGCTGAAGGATATCCGGCCTCAATGTTGCAACGATCTCGTCGAGATCGTCATTGGTCGGATTGACCACGACGGCAACGATCTTGGCGCGGCCGCGTATCCGGTCGGCCAGCCTGGCGGCGTCATCGGGCTCGATATAGCGCGGGCTCTTTTCGAAGAAGATGAAGCCGATATGGGTCGCGCCGCGCGTCACCGCGCGATCGATCGCTTCGGCCGTTTTCAGGCCGCAGATTTTGATATCCGGTTTCATGGCAGCGAAGTGACACGAAAAAGGCCGTGAGTCGAGCCAATTCCGAGTGCCGCGATATTTTGAACCGTGGCCTGTCAGTCGAAATCGATCGCGTGCAGCAGGCTGCCGTGCCGCTTCAGCCAGGATTTGGCATCCTCCATACCGGGGCACAGCTTCTCGCACAGTGCCCAGAAGCGGGGACCGTGGTTCATCTCCTTGAGATGGGCGACTTCGTGGGCGGCGAGATAGTCGACGACGGAGGGCGGCGCCATGATGATGCGCCAGGAGAAGCTGAGGTTTCCCTCGGCCGAACAGGAACCCCAGCGGCTGCGCGTATCCTTCATCGAGATCGACTTGATCGGCGCCCGGATCGAATGCGCATGGAATTTCGCCAGGCGCTCGAGATCTGCCCGCGCTTCCTTCTTCAGAAAGGTCGCGATGCGGCGGCCAAGATGCTCCGGCATGCCGCTCACCCGCAGCACCGGCCTGCCATCGATCGTGGTCGCTTCGGTCAATCCGCGCAGGCTGCCCGTATGCTGGATGCGATGGGACACGCCGCGAAACAGGATCGTGCCGCCTTCGCGAAGACCGGCATCGGTCGAGAACTTCGCGAGCTTGGTCATGAGCCAGCCCTGGTGACGGTCGAGGAAGGCATCGACATCGCGTCGCGCCAGGCCGCTCGGGATCGTCATCTTCAGGGCGCGGCCGCCGGGCTCGATGCGCAGCGTGATGCGGGTCGCGCGCTCGTGCTGCTTTATCGTCAGCGGCATCAGCCGTCCGGCAACGTCGAGCGTACGGGTCTCCGGCGGGACCGGTTTGCGGACGCTGCTGCGTGGCTTGGACAAGAGCGGGAACATCGGCATTTTCTATATGATTCGTCGCCAGTCCGGTCAAAGAAAAACCGGCACCTGAGGGTGCCGGCCGATGTTTTGATGCCGATCGCGGTTACGGCGCCTGGTATTCGGCAACCGGGCCGTCATCATCGCGGCGCGTGTTCTTGCGATCGCGCATATAGCGGTCGAACTCGTCCTGGTCCTTGGCGCGGCGAAGCTCGCGCACATAGGTTTCGAAGTCCTCGCGCATTTCATCGAGCTTGCGGCGTTCTTCCTCGAGCCTGTCGAGCTCGGCCTTGCGCCAATCGTCGAAGGCGACATTGCCCGTGGTGAAGTGCGGGCGATAGCGGCCATGCGAGCGTCGGCAGCCGGCGAAGAATCCATCGGCGGCGTTGTTGGCGTCGCGCTTGAAGCCGCGCAGACGATCCCCGAAGATGATGTAGGCGAGCATGGCGAGACCCAGAGGCCAGAAAACCACGAAGCCGAGGATCATCAGGGCAATGGTAGCCGGAGTCCAATCCGGGCGAAGCAATGCTGACTGGTTCATCGTGCGGTATCCTCGCATTTTCGCGCCCGGCGGAATGCCGAACGCTGGAAATCGATGTGGTTACCGTTCGACGCGGCTTCAAGACGATCTCCGGCCAAATCGGACAAGGTCTTGAAAGCAAAACATTAAATCAGATGATTGCGAATCAGTTGGATTTGCCGCCCTTGATCACGCGTTTGACCGCCGGCTTTCCCGCGCGGCCATGTTCACGAACAAAGTTGATGATGCGCGGCGCGATCTCGCGGCGGAAGCGGGAACCGTTGAAGACGCCGTAGTGCCCGACATCCGGTTGCAGGTAATGCATGCGCATATGCTCGGGAATATTGACGCAGATGGTCTGCGCGGCCTTGGTCTGGCCGACGCCGGAGATGTCGTCGTTCTCGCCCTCGACGGTGAGAAGCGCCACGTTGCGGATCGCCGTGGGGTCGACCAGCTTGCCGCGATGTTCGAGTTCGCCCTTGGGAAGCGCGTGCTTGATGAAGACCTGATCGACCGTCTGCAGATAGAACTCGGCCGTCATATCCATGACGGCGAGATATTCGTCGTAGAAGTCGCGATGCTTCTCGGCCGGCTCGCCATCGTTCTTCACCAGATGCATGAAGAACTCCTTGTGGGCAACCAAATGCCGGTCAAGGTTCATCGACATGAAACCGGAGAGCTGCAGGAAGCCTGGATAGACCGGCCGCATGAAGCCCGGCTGCGGCCAGGGTACGTTCATAATCACGTTTTCGGCGAACCACTCCAGCGGCTTGTCTTTGGCCAGCTGGTTGACGGCGGTCGGGTTGATGCGGGTGTCGATCGGCCCGCCCATCAGCGTCATCGACGCCGGCGACAACGGATCGTTGGCCTCTTCCATGACCGCGGCCGCCGCAAGCACCGGCACGGAGGGCTGACAGACCGCGATCACATGCGTGTCCGGCCCGAGGAAATGCAGCATCTCGATGACGTAATCGACATAGTCGTTGAAATCGAAGGTACCGTCGGTCATCGGCACCATGCGGGCGTCGATCCAATCGGTGATGTAGATATCCGCGTGCGGGAGGAGCGCCTCGACGGTGCCGCGCAGCAGTGTCGCGTAATGCCCGGACATCGGCGCGACGATCAGGATGCGCGGATCGGGACCGTGGGCGGCCGGAAGATTACGCGAGAAATGCAATAGATTGCAGAAAGGGCGCGCCCAGACGATCTCCTCGCGAACGGCGACCTTCTTGTCGCCGACGACGGTCTGCGGCAGATCAAAGGACGGCTTGCCGTAGCGGCGCGTGGTGCGCTCGAACATCTCGAGTGCCGCAGCCATCGTCCGACCCCATGGGGTCTGGGAAAGAGGATTGAGCGGGTTGGCATAGGCAAGCCGCATGATATCGGCGACGGCGCGGTAAGGCGCCATCGCGGCATGATTCAATTCGTAAAGCTGGTAAAACATGAGATGCATCACCTTTCTTTCATCTGGAAGATGACGCCTGCTGAAAGGCATCGAACTCTTTCCAACGATGTGCTGGCATCTCAACGCACAGTAACAGGTTTTTGTTGCACAGCAACATGAGCGATCCGCACCGCAATAAAGAAATGCCGGGGATTCTCTCCCCGGCATGATGCTGCGCTCAAATGCTTAACACTCGTCAAACGCCTAGAGATCGGCCTGAAATGTTTGCTTCTGCGTGCCGAGACCTTCGATACCGAGCTCGACAACGTCGCCGGCGCGCAGGAAACGCGGCGGCTTCATGCCCATGCCGACGCCGGGAGGCGTACCCGTCGAGATCACATCGCCCGGATGCAGCGACATGAACTGGCTGAGATAGGAAACTACGAAGGCAACGCCATAGACCATGGTCTTCGACGATCCGTTTTGCATGGTTTCGCCATTGACCTTCAGCCACATGCCGAGGTTCTGCGGATCAGCGATCTCGTCCTTGGTCACCAGCCATGGGCCGATCGGGCCGAAGGTGTCGCAGGATTTGCCCTTGGTCCACTGACCGGCGCGCTCGGTCTGGAAGGCGCGTTCGGAAACGTCGTGTGAGACGCAATAGCCCGCCACGTAGTCGAGCGCGTCGGCTTCGCTGACATATTTGGCGGTCTTGCCGATGACGACACCGAGCTCGACTTCCCAATCGGTCTTTTCGGAGCCGCGCGGAATGAGGACGTCGTCGTTCGGGCCGACGATGGCCGAGGTGGCCTTCATGAAGATGACCGGTTCGGGCGGTACCGTGGCGCCGGTCTCGGCGGCGTGGTCGGAGAAGTTGAGACCAATGCAGATGAACTTGCCGGTGCCGGCAACGCAGGCGCCGATGCGGGCTGGCTGAAGTTCGGGAAGGGTTTTCGGGTCGATCGCCGAGAGCCTGGCCAGACCTTCGGGCGAAATCGCCGCACCCGCGATATCGGACACATGACCGGACAGATCCCTGATCTTGCCGTCCGCATCCAGCATCGCCGGCTTTTCCCGGCCAATCTCTCCAACGCGCATGAGCTTCATCGAATTTCCTCCTCAGCGTGAGCCATGTGTTCATCACCTATGAACGAATTATTCACCGGTGTCATTACGGCTTTTCATGCCAGCGGTACGGTCCGATTACAAAAGCCGGCAAAAATTGAACGGCGCGGACACTGTCTTTCCGGCGCCAGTTGCACACATATCTTGACTGATCTCCGAGGGTGGCAAGAGTGCGTTTGCCGAGGAGATCACCTCGGCGCCCCGCCACCAACTGTCGGAAAGACCATGACAAAGAGCAACAGCCGCGAATCCCAATATCCAATCGAGCCGATCTTTCTCGACCGCTGGTCGCCCCGCGCCTTTACCGGCGAAATCATCGATGAGGCCCACCTCCTGACCGTGCTGGACGCCGCCCACTGGGCACCATCGTCCGCCAACCAGCAGCCGTGGCGCTTCATCTATTCGTTGAAGGGTTCGGACGACTTCGACAGATTTGTATCGCTCCTGGTGGACTCCAACCAGGAGTGGGCGAAGAATGCTTCGGCGCTCATCTTCGTGGTGTCGAAGGGCTTCAATGGCGACTTTTCCGAGGGGCGCAAGAGCTACACGCACTCTTTCGACGCCGGCACCGCGTGGGGCTATCTGGCGCTGCAGGCCAAGTTTTCCGGCTTCTACGCCCACGGCATGGGCGGCATCAAGCACGACGAGATCCGCGACACATTCGCCATTCCGGAAGGTTACCGCGTCGAAGCGGGAATTGCCTTCGGGCGCCTTGCCGACAAGAGCGTGCTGTCGGAACGCAACCAGGAGCGCGAATTCCCCAGCCAGCGCAAGCCGCTCGCCGAAGTCGCCTTCAAGGGCAAATTCGTAGCCGGATAAGAGCACAATAGAAAACGGCCCCGCGGCTGGTGAGCCACAGGGCCGTTCCTTGGATAACGCCAGCGATCAGATGTCGAGATTGGCGACGTTGAGCGCGTTTTCCTGGATGAACTCGCGCCGCGGCTCGACCTCATCGCCCATGAGGCGGGCGAAGAGACCATCCGCATCCGTGGCGTCGCTGACGCGCACCTGCAGCAGCGAACGAACGTTCGGATCGAGCGTGGTTTCCCAGAGCTGCTCGGCGTTCATTTCGCCGAGGCCCTTGTAGCGCTGCATGGTCAAGCCCTTGCGGCCGCTTGCGAAAACCGCTTCCAGAAGTTCGCGCGCACCCGACAGTTCCATGTTACCGTCGCGCCGCGTCAGCTTCGGCGGCGTCTGGTAGATTTCCTTCAGGCGAGCCGACATCTGGTCGATCAGGCGGGCATCCTGCGACCCGATGAGCGCCATGTCGAGAACCACGACTTCCTTGACGCCTCGAACCATTCGCTCGAGACGCAGGCCGCCTTCACTCGTCAGGCCGCCTTCCCAGCCACGCTCGGTTTCCTCAGCGATAACGTCGAGGCGACGCGCGACTTCGGCAACCAGTTCCTGGGCGCGGGCGCCATCGCTGATCGCTTCGGCGTTGAGCGCGCCGGCAATGGCCGCCTGCTCGACGACGGCGCGATTGTAGCGCGAATGCAGATTGTCGAGCAGCGCGCGCAGACGCAGCGCATCGACGATCACCTCGCGCAGATCCTGCCCGACGCGCACTTCACCGCTGCCGAGTGTCAACGCGGCGTCGTCGAGACCCTGGGCGATGAGGTATTCCTCGAGTGCCTTTTCGTCCTTCAGATACTGGATCGATTTGCCGCGCGACACCTTATAAAGCGGCGGCTGGGCGATGTAGATATGACCGCGCTCGATCAGTTCCGGCATCTGGCGGAAGAAGAAGGTCAACAGCAGCGTTCTGATGTGGGCGCCGTCGACGTCAGCGTCCGTCATGATGATGATCTTGTGGTAGCGCAGCTTGTCGGCGTTGAACTCGTCCTTGCCGATGCCGGCGCCGAGCGCGGTGATCAGCGTGCCGATTTCCTGGCTCGACAGCATCTTGTCGAAACGCGCGCGCTCGACGTTCAGGATCTTGCCGCGCAGTGGCAGAATGGCCTGATTTTCGCGCGAGCGACCCTGCTTGGCCGAACCGCCTGCCGAATCACCCTCGACGAGGAAGACTTCGGACTTGGCGGGGTCGCGTTCCGAACAATCGGCGAGCTTGCCGGGAAGCGAGGCAATATCGAGCGCGCCCTTGCGGCGCGTCAGCTCACGCGCCTTGCGGGCGGCTTCGCGGGCAGCGGCGGCTTCGACCACCTTGCCGACGAGGATCTTGGCGTCGGCCGGATGTTCTTCCAGCCAGGTGCTCAGCGCTTCGCTGACGAGATTTTCGACGACCGGACGAACTTCTGATGAAACGAGCTTGTCCTTGGTCTGCGACGAGAACTTGGGATCCGGCACCTTGACCGACAGGACAGCGGTCAGGCCTTCGCGGCAGTCGTCACCCGTCAGAGAAACCTTCTCCTTCTTGGTGATGCCCGAGGTATCGGCATAGGAGGTGATCTGACGGGTCAGCGCGGCGCGGAAGCCGGCCATGTGGGTGCCGCCATCACGCTGCGGGATGTTGTTGGTGAAGCAGAGCACATTCTCGTGATAGCTGTCGTTCCACCACATCGCCACTTCGACGGTGATCCCATCCTTTTCACCGCGAATGGCGACCGGGCGCTCGACCAGCGGCTTCTTGGCGCGATCGAGGTAGGACACGAAGGCTTCGAGGCCGCCATCATAAAGCAGTTCTTCCTGACGCACGTCGGAATGACGCTTGTCGGTCAGGAGAATGCGGACGCCGGAATTGAGGAAGGCCAGTTCGCGCAGGCGGTGTTCGAGCGTGTTGAAATCGAACTCGATCATCGTGAAGGTTTCGGAGCTCGGCATGAAGCTGACTTCGGTGCCGGTCAGGCCACCGGAATCACCGGTTTCCTTGAGCGGGGCGTCCGAAACGCCATGCGTGAAGCTCATCTCGTGGATCTTGCCCTGGCGACGGATCTTCAGCTTCAGCCAGACGGACAGCGCGTTGACGACGGAAACGCCGACGCCGTGCAGACCTCCGGAGACCTTGTAGGAGTTCTGGTCGAACTTACCGCCGGCGTGCAGCTGGGTCATGATCACTTCGGCAGCGGAAATGCCTTCGCCGCTGTGAATGTCCGTCGGGATGCCGCGGCCGTTGTCGGTCACGGTGACGGAACCATCGGCATTGAGCGTGACGGTGACGATGTCGGCATGACCGGCCAGGGCTTCGTCGATGGCGTTGTCGACGACTTCGTAGACCATGTGATGCAGACCGGAGCCGTCATCGGTATCACCGATATACATGCCGGGGCGCTTGCGCACGGCGTCAAGACCTTTCAGGACCTTGATCGAGTCTGCGCCATACTCGGTGCTAACGCCGTTTTCCGTCGCGGGTGTATCGGTCATATTGTCGAGAATTCCCTGTTGTCGATGCCGTGGTGACACGCGGGCGAATCACCGGCCTTAATCACGTTGAATATAGGGTTTTTGCATGAAGTTCCCAATGCCGGCGGTCGCCAAGAGCGCATAAAACAGGGGATTATGACCGTTTTCCGTCGGCGTTTTCCGCATTTTCAAGAACCTCCGACAGTTTTGCCAATGTCGCCTCATCCAGATGGCGAATAGACCCCGCCAAGCGGTTGGCGAAGGTCGTGTACTCGGCCGCCAAACCCGAGGTATCGATGACAATTCGCGGATCGGAAAAGCGCGCGATCAGGAACAGATCGTCGGCTTCGTCCCAGATGATGTTGAAGTAGCCGGCGATGCGCTGCAGAAGGTCGAAGGTCGGAACGCCACGCTTTCCGTGCTCGAGTGCCGAGAGATAGGCCGGAGAGACGTTCAACGCTTCCGCCATCTGCTTCTGCGACACCCCCTTGCGCTCTCTCAGCTTGCGGATCGCTTCCCCGAACGGCGTCATAGCCGATCGCCTACGCGACGAGACAAGCGGATGTAGAGCGCGCCCTCGCCGCCATGATGCTGCGCCGCCGCCTCGTAAGACGAGATGAGGTAGCGAAATTCGGGCTTGGAGAACCACATCGGCACGGCACGTTTCAACGCGCCATCGCTGCCGAGCGAACTGCCCTTGCCCGTGATGACGAGGACATGGCGCATGCCACGGTCATGGGCCCGCATCAGGAATTCGAGCAGCATGATGTGCGCTTCGCTCTGAACCAGGCCGTGGAGATCGATGCGGGCTTCGAGCGCTAGGCGGCCCTTGGCGATCTTGCGTTTGACCGGGCGCTCCAGCGGATGATGGATACCGCCCGCGGGCTTCGGCGCCGCTGACGGTTCCAGCTGACCGCCGGCGCCGGCGGCCGACTTTGGCGCGGCGGCTTTCAGGGTGGCGGCATCCGCTTCCTTTTCGGCTTCGACCAGGAAGGCATCGAGTTCGTTCATCGCGCCGGTGTTGCCAGGCATCGGCCGCGTGCTGCGCGCGACCTTGCCCCACAAGATGCGTTCGTCGGCGCTGAGCTTGCGATCCTTCGCCATCACGCAAACCTCACGGCGGCTTTGTTCGGAATGAGGATCGCGAAATCGGCATCGTGGCGCACGGTGCCCGCAAGCTCGCCGGCCGCGTCACCGGAGCCGGTGAAAATATCGCCGCGCGCAGGGCCAACGATGGCCGAACCGGTGTCGAGCGCCAGCATCAGGCGCTGGAAGGGCTTTCCGCCCTGCAAATGCAGGAGGCCTTGCGACTGGATGTAGAACGGAAAGCCGAAGGTGTGGATCATGCGATCGACGGCCAGCGACCGCCCTGCGATCAACGGTACCTTGGCGGCCGCGACCGGGCCGGCAGCCTCGTTGTCGACCTCGACCTCGCGGAAGAAAATGTAGGATCGGTTGTGCGCGAGGATGTCGTCGACGCGGTCGGGATTAGTCGCCAGCCAATGCCGGATCGATTGCATAGAGATGCTCGCCCGGTCGATCTCGCCGAGATCGATCAGCAGTTTGCCGATCGCCGAGAATGGATGGCCGGCCTTTGCCGCATAGGTGATGCGCCCCGTGCGGCCGTCGGGATAACGCAGGCGCGCGGCGCCCTGGACATGCACGAAGAAGACATCGACCTTCGATTTCGCCCAGGCGATCTCCAGCCCCTGCCCTTCCAGCGCACCCTTGTCGATGGCGGCACGGTCGAGATAATGCCCGACCGTTCCCTCACGCAATCGGCCGAACATGTAGCTCGTATCCATCGTGGCGGGGCGGTTCTGATCGTCGAGGTCGATGAGGTCATCAGGGCGGCGGTAGAACGGGAACCGGTATTCGTCGTCGGGCGCAGATGAAACAGCTATCTCGGGCTCGTAAAAGGCAGTGACGAAACCGGGCTCGCCGTCGGTTCGCCTGATGGCGAAGGGACGACAGTGCGCTTCGAAGAAAGCGCGCGCCTCGCTTGCCGATATCGGCCGTGCGTCGCGCGCTGATCGCAGCAATTCGAGAAGATCGGCGCTGGTCAGGCCCAGCGATCCGGTGCGGTAGGGTTTGGTCTCTTCAATATGGTGGCGGCAGGCTTCCATAGCCTCGAAAAGGCTGGAGGGGTCGTCATCCCTCCAGCCTTCCAGGTCGTCAAAGCCTATCGCCTCGAGGGCAAAGCCTCGTTCATCATCACTCATGTTCCGATTCGGTGGCCACGAGTTTCCAGTTCGGATCGCGCGAGCGGGTGTCGCGGGCGAATGTCCAGAGGTCGCTGATTTCGGCAACCGTCTCCGCGTCACCGTCGACAAGGACGTCGGCCTTGTCATAGGTCGCGGAAATCATCTGGCTGATGATGCGCAAGGTGATCTGCGCTTCGCTGCCATTGACCTCGACATTCTTGATTTCGGCCTTGTCGATACCGACAAAGGTCGACTTGACCTTCTCGCCCTTGCTTTCGCGATCCGCGATCGCCGCGTCGAAGCCCTCGTAGACTTCCTTCGACAGCAAATTCTTCAGCGTCTTGCGATCGCCATCGGCAAAGGCCATCACGATCATTTCATAGGCCATGCGGGCGCCGTTGACGAACTCCTTCGGGCTGAAGGAGGGATCGGCCTTGTTCATTTCCCGCAACGATTCATTGAGCGGCGTGCCGGCTGGCGCGAAGGCATCGATCGCCGCGAAACGGTCTTCTTCCTCGCCGGCTGCATCGCGCCGCGGCAGCGTTACTACCTTTCCGGCATCCTGCGCCTCGGGACCGGCGGCATCGCGCGGCGTATAGAGATCGCGCGGCGGCTTCTCATTGCCCGTGCGTCGACCAAGGACGTTGCGAAGCTGCAAAAATATCAGCACCGCCGCCACGAGAAAAAACAAAGTGATGAAGTCGTTTGAACCCATATCCCGCCGCAATCTGTTAACATCTGGAATTTCTATACCCATATAGTCTGCATATACAGATGATTCAAATGGGTCCGGTACGTTGGACCGATTTCAATGGAGCCGGTGAGAGCCGGATAGACATAATGCGCCTCACAATGCTGCCTGGTTTTCTGTTGCTGATGCCGTTGGCCGAGATCGCGGGCTTCGTGATTGTCGGCAAGGCGATCGGTCTTTGGGCAACGCTCGGACTTGTCATGCTGAGTTTCGTGGCCGGCATGATGCTGTTGCGACGGCAGGGTATCGGCATCCTGAAACGCATGTCCATGGAGGGACGCACCGGCGCGATGCCTGGGCGCGAGCTGCTGCGGCCAGCGATGTTCGTCATCGCCGCGCTGCTCCTGATCATCCCGGGCTTCATCAGCGATATCGTCGCGCTGCTCATCTTCATCCCAGCGGTGCGGGATCTTGCGTGGAACTACGTGAGCCGCCGTTTCGTGGTAGTCGGCGCGTCCGGCGGCCCGTCCCGGACATCGCCGAAATCCCCCTATCGCGATAACAACGCCAATGTCGTCGATCTCGATGCGGAGGATTATCAGCGCGACCCGAACGGCAAGTCGCCGTGGTCCGGCAAAAGCCTTGGCGAATGAGGCTCTTGCCGGAGCCTTTCCTGATTACCGCCGGCTGGCCTAGGGTTGTAACGACATCGTCGAAATGATAGATGCGGCGAAATCCAATGCCCTCGAGGAAAAGCCAATGGACAGCGAAAACAGCAATAACGGCGCAACGAGCCCGAGCCTCACCATCCTAGCACAGTACACCAAGGATCTTTCCTTCGAGAATCCTGGTGCACCGCGTTCGCTGCAGGCCCGCGACAAGGCACCGGCCATCAACATCAATGTCAACGTCAACGCCAACCCGCTTTCCGACACCGACTTCGACGTCGTTCTCTCCTTGAACGCCGAAGCCAAGGAAGGCGACAAGACGGTATTCCACACGGAGCTCGTCTATGGTGGCGTCTTCCGGATCGCCGGCTTCCCGCAGGAACACATGCTGCCGGTTCTCTTCATCGAGTGCCCGCGCATGCTCTTCCCGTTCGCGCGCCAGATCATCGCCGACGTAACCCGCAACGGCGGCTTCCCGCCGCTGATGATCGACCCGATCGATTTCTCGCAGATGTTTGCCCAGCGTGTTGCCGAAGAGCAGGCCCGCGCCAAGGTGCAGGCAAACTAATTCCTGATCAAATGACGACCGAGATGCCCGGGCCAGCGCCCGGGCATTTTAGTTTGGGCGATCGTATTTAGCCCAGATGCCTTTTTGCCCGAGCTTGGCAATCAGCGCATCATGCTGCTCGGCTTCGGTTTCGCTCAGGCGCGGTGCTAGCGGTCGCGGCCGCTCCAGCGCGACCAGAACAATATCATCATCGCTGTCGTTGCGTTCCGAGGCGCCGTTGTTCTGCGTCACACCGAGACCAAGTGCTGTCTGGCGACCACCGATCATCTCGATATAGACTTCGGCGAGCAGTTCGGAGTCGAGCAAGGCGCCGTGCTTGGCGCGATGCGAGTTGTCTATCCCATAGCGGCGGCAGAGCGCATCGAGCGAGTTCGGCCCCATCGGATGCTTGCGCCGGGCCATCGACAGCGTATCGATCACATTCTCGGGAGAGATCGGCGGCAGGGAAAGCCGCGCCAGCTCGGCATTGATGAAGCCCATGTCGAAGGTGGCGTTGTGGGCGATCCACTTGCCTTCGCCGAAGAAATCGAGTATCTCCTGCGCCACCGCCGCGAAGGGCTGCTTGTCCTTCAGGAACTCGTCGGTGATCCCGTGAACGGCGAGCGCGTCCGGATGGACCTTCTGGTCTCCCGGACTGATATAGATGTGCAGCGTCTTTCCCGTCGGAAAGTGATTGAAGAGTTCGATGCCACCGATTTCGATGATGCGATCGGTGCGGTTGTCGAGCCCGGTGGTTTCCGTATCGAAAATGATTTCACGCATTCGGGAAATCTCCGTTCGCTATCCGCTGTCTCAGGTCCGCGATAATGGCGCCGACCCGCTCCCTGGCCTGGTCGATGCCATGACCGGTATCGATCACATAATCCGCGCGCCGGCGCTTTTCCGCATCGGGTGTCTGGCGCGAGAGAATCATATTGAATTTCTCTTCCGTCATGTTCGGACGCGCAAGTACCCGCTGCCGCTGAATCTGTGGATCACAGCTGACGACGACGACGACATCGACCCGATCCGCGGCGCCGCTCTCGAAAAGCAGCGGTATGTCGAGAAGGACCATGGGTGTGCCCTGCCCGCGTTGTTCGTCGAGAAACATCGCTTCGCGTTCGCGGACAAGAGGATGAACGATCCGCTCCAGTTGCTTGAAACCTTCGGGACGCGATGCAAGCTGCCGGCCCAGTTCCTGACGATCGACCGTGCCATTCTTCACCGATCCGGGAAAGGCGACATCGATGAGCGGCGCGGCGGCGCCCGAATACAGGTCATGGACGACGGCGTCGGCATCGTTGACCGGCAGACCGGCATCGGCAAAGAGCTTCGCCGTCGTCGACTTGCCCATCCCGATCGAGCCGGTCAGTCCGATTTTCAGCATCAATGCTTTTCCATATCAGCGATGATCATGGCACGAAGTGTCCCGTCGACGACCGGCCGCTTTCCGAACCATTTCTCGAAGCCGGGTACCGCCTGGTGCAGCAGCATACCCAAACCATCGACGGTCGCGAAACCCTGTTCCTCAGCCTGCGCAAGAATGGGCGTCTTCAGCGGTACATAGACAATATCCGTGACAACGGCGTCCGGCTGCAACGGCGAGAAGTCGATATCGGGCGCGATCTCTCCCTCCATGCCGAGCGACGTCGTGTTGATAAAGAGACCAGCGCCTTTCATCACTTCGGAAAGAGCCGCCATCGGATGCGGATGCACCGCTTCTCCAAAACGATCCGCGAGTTCGACGGCGCGGGCGACCGTGCGATTGACGAGGTGGATCTCTCTGATGCCGCGATCGCGAACGGCCTGGATGACGGCACGGCTGGCGCCGCCCGCACCGAGGATGACCGCCGAGCGCACCTTGTCCCATCCGGGATGGCGCTCATCCAGATTTGCGGTGAAGCCGCGGCCATCGGTGTTCGTGGCCTTCAGCTTGCCATCCTCGAGCCAGAGCGTGTTGGACGCGCCGAGTTCCTGTGAAAGGTCGTCCGGCTCATCGGCCAATTTGAACGCCATCTCCTTGTGCGGGATCGTGACGTTGCCGCCGACGAAGTCCGATGCGCCTGATTTCAAGGATTGGATGAAAGCCGGAAAATCACCCGGGGCGACTTCATGGGCGCGATAGCTTCCATCGAGAGACAGCGACTTCAGCCAATAGCCGTGTATGATCGGCGAGCGCGAATGCTTGACGGGAAAGCCGGTGACGAAGGCGCGCGGGCCGATTGTTTCACGTGAATCATCCATCGATCGCACCCAGCTCTCTCAATTTTTCCAGAAGCGGCAGCATCGGCAGCCCCAATATGGTGAAGTAGTCGCCATCGATTTTAGAGAACAGCTGCAGGCCCTCCCCTTCAAGCTGATAGGCGCCGACGCTGCTCAGGGCGCGATCGCCGACCCGGTTCAGATGCCGTGCGATGAAATCGTCCGTGAGCGGACGCATCGTCAATTCGGCACGCGAGACATGCTCCCAGATGATATCGCCATTATAGGCAAGCGCGACCGCGCTGTTCAGCCTGTGGGTCTGCGCGGACAGCGCTGCGAGATGACCGGCTGCGTCTTCCATACTCTTCGGCTTATGAAATGTGCGCTGCCCCAGCGACATCGTCTGATCGGAACCGATCACGATCGCGCCCGGCGAGCGATCGCTTACCTCTTTGGCTTTCGCCTTGGCCAGGACCAGCGCGATCGCATCGGGCGTTGCGCCATCCCGTTCGAGTGGTGCTTCGATTGCCCGCTCGTCGACCTTCGCTGGATGAGCCTCGAAGGACAAGCCGGCATTTTCCATCAGCATGCGACGGAAGGGGCTGGAGGAAGCGAGTATGAGTTTCGGTATCATCTGTGCTCTCGGCGCGGTTGGCTTGGCAGCGCTTAGCGCAGCTTGGGACGCAGGGCAACGATTGCGGCCGCCGTCTCTTCGATGGAACGGCGGGTGACGTCGATCAGCGGCCAGTTGTGGCGGGCGCAAAGCGAGCGGGCATATTTCAGTTCTTCCGATATGGCGGCTCGGTCGGTGTAGTCGCCGCGATCGAAGCCCGGGGTCGCGCCGAGGTCGCGATTTTCGCGAACCTGCGAGATGCGGTCGGTGGTGGCGATCAGGCAGACAATGAGCGGCTTGCTCGCTTCGAACAGACTTTCTGGCAGGGGCACGCCATAGACAATCGGGATGTTGGCTGTCTTGATGCCGCGATTGGCGAGATAGATGCTGGTCGGTGTCTTCGATGTGCGGCTGATGCCGATGATGACAACGTCGGCGTCATTATAATCATCCGGCATCTGGCCGTCGTCGTGATCCATCGTGAAGTTCAGCGCTTCGATGCGCGCGAAGTATCCGGCGTTCATGACATGCTGCGCGCCGACCCGACGGCGCGACGGCGCGCCGAGATAGATCTGAAACGCGTTGAGCACGGGTTCCAGAACATTGACGGAGGCCACGCCCATTTCGCGGCAACGCTCGTCTATCAACGTGGCGAGTTCGCGATCGACAATCGTATAGAGCACGATGCCGGGCTCCCCGTCGATCGCTTGCAGCACCGTCAGCAACTGCTTTCGATTGCGGATCAGCGGATAGACATGCTCGATCGGCTGCGACGACTTGAATTGCGCCGAGGCCGCGCGTCCGGCTGAAATCAGGGTTTCACCCGTCGAGTCAGAAATGAGATGCAGATGGAAGAAGTTGGTACGGTTCTCCACGCTATTTTCCGCTGCCTGTTGAAAACACTGGATGACGGAGAGCTACGAGACGCGCCGGGGGTTAGGCAAGGGAGAACATGCCTGGTTTTCCACATTTCGGATTCTTTGCGGGCTCGAAAAGAGTGCCTGTTGGTTTTGTGGAAAGTTTGCGGCTGTGCCTCGGATAGTCACAGCTTGTCCACAGCCTGACGGATTTCCATGGGTGTCATATCTCTTTGAAATCATGATCGATTTTATACCTGTCCTGTTTTTGACACCGAATTGCGCGATTTCTTTCCCGGATCATTCCCGGGGCAGTGACAATTGGTATCGGGCGTGGATGGATTTTAATCCTTGATAGTCACCGACTCTAAGAAATAGAAACCTTATAAATATCTTTGATTTTTTATAGGGAAGAAGCGCTTGAGTGACATGCGCCGGAAGATCATGCGGGTTCTGGACGGGGATACTTTGAGCCCTCCCCCGATCTGGCTGATGCGGCAGGCAGGCAGATACCTGCCGGAGTATCGAGAGGTTAGAGCCAAGGCCGGAAGCTTTCTCGATCTCTGTTATACGCCGGATCATGCCGTCGAGGTGACGCTGCAGCCGATCCGGCGCTATGGCTTTGATGCTGCCATTCTCTTCTCCGACATTCTCGTCATTCCCGATGCGATGAAGCGCAATGTGCGTTTCACCGAGGGTCATGGGCCGGAGATGGATCCGATCGACGTGGACGGGATCGAAGGTCTGGATGGCAGCCGCGTGCTGCGGCATCTGGAACCGGTGCTGGAGACCGTTCGACGTCTCCGGAGTGATCTGCCAACGGAAACCACGCTCCTCGGCTTCTGTGGCGCTCCCTGGACCGTTGCGACCTATATGATCGCTGGCCATGGTACCCCCGATCAAGCCCCTGCCCGTTTGTTTGCCTATCGGCATCCGAAGGCATTCGAAAAGCTGCTGATGTTGCTGGCGGATGTTTCGGCTGACTATCTCGTCGCGCAGATCGATGCCGGCGCCGACGCGGTGCAGATTTTCGATTCCTGGGCGGGCGTGCTCGGCGAGCGTGAGTTCGAGGCGTTTGCCGTTAAGCCGGTGGCGCGAATGATCGCCTCCATCAAGACGCGCCGCCCGAATGCTAAGATCATCGCTTTTGCCAAAGGCGCCGGCTATCTGCTGAAGACCTATCGCCAGAAGACGAAGGCCGATGCGATCGGCCTTGATTGGTCCGTACCGCTCGACTTCGCGGCCGAGCTGCAGAAGGATGGACCGGTCCAGGGAAACCTCGATCCGATGCGGATGGTTGCCGGCGGCACCGCGCTTGAGGAAGGTATCGACGATATTCTGCAGAGACTGGGAAATGGGCCGCTGATCTTCAACCTCGGACATGGAATTACCCCGCAGGCCGATCCGGACAATGTGCGGCTGCTTGTCGAGCGTGTGCGCGGCGGAAGGGTGTGACGATGGAACGCCAGATCGACGAGAGACCCGGTTCCTATGCGCGCCGGCGCGCCTTCATCGCCATCGCGTTCTTCGTGGCGCTGGCGGTCGGCCTCTTCGTCTGGAATCCCGATACGCTCTATCTCTGGATCAAGGCGCTTCACATCATCGCGGTGATCTCATGGATGGCCGGCCTGTTCTACATGCCGCGACTGTTCATCTACCACACCGATGCCGAGCCGGGTTCGGTGCAGTCGGAAACGTTCAAGGTCATGGAACGGCGCCTCTTGAAGGTGATCATGAACCCGGCGATGATGCTGACCTGGATCTTCGGGCTGTATCTTTCGTGGTCGGCTTATGACTTCCAGGGCGGATGGCTGCACGCAAAGATCGGGCTTGTCGTTCTCTTGACCGCCGTGCACGTGTTCTTCAGTCGCGCCGCCAAGGCGTTCGAGCGTGACGAGAACCGGCGTTCGGCCCGCTATTGGCGTTTCATGAACGAGGCGCCGACCGTTTTGATGATCGCGATCGTCATCCTCGTCGTCGTCAAGCCATTTTGATGCAGCCGGCTCACAGGTTAAATTTGCTTCATTTTAAGCAGCCCCCTTGCGGCGGCGGACCTGACTCGCTATTTTCCGCTCACCTCATCCTTGTGGCATGTATGTAAAGTTCGATCGTCTGCGGGTTCCTCGCAGGGCCGGTTACTGTCTCGACATCGCCTTTCCCCTCAAAATTATAGAGTAATGGACACTTCATGTCTGAAATGAAGCTTCAGGAACTTAAGAGTAAATCCCCGACCGATCTTCTGGCATTCGCCGAATCGCTCGAGGTCGAGAATGCCAGCACGATGCGCAAGCAGGAGCTGATGTTCGCAATACTCAAGGTTCTTGCCAGCCAGGACGTCGAGATCATCGGCGAGGGTGTCGTCGAAGTTCTGCAGGACGGCTTCGGCTTTCTGCGTTCGGCCAACGCCAACTATCTCCCCGGTCCCGACGATATCTACATCTCCCCCTCGCAGATCCGCCGCTTCTCGCTGAAGACGGGCGATACGGTCGAAGGGCCCATCCGCGGACCGAAGGAAGGCGAGCGCTATTTCGCGCTGCTGAAGGTCAATACGATCAACTTCGACGATCCGGAAAAAATCCGTCACAAGGTTCACTTCGACAACCTGACCCCGCTCTATCCGAACGAGCGCTTCAAGATGGAACTCGAGATCCCGACCAACAAGGATCTCTCCTCGCGCGTCATCGATCTCGTCGCGCCGCTCGGCAAGGGCCAGCGTGGTCTCATCGTCGCGCCGCCGCGCACGGGTAAGACGGTTCTCCTGCAGAATATCGCGCACTCGATCACCGCCAACCATCCGGAATGCTACCTCATCGTCCTCCTGATCGACGAACGTCCCGAGGAAGTGACGGACATGCAGCGCTCGGTGAAGGGCGAAGTCGTTTCGTCGACCTTCGACGAACCCGCTACACGCCACGTGCAGGTTGCCGAAATGGTCATCGAGAAGGCGAAGCGCCTGGTCGAGCATGGTCGTGACGTCGTGATCCTTCTCGATTCGATCACCCGCCTCGGTCGCGCCTACAACACGGTTGTTCCTTCTTCCGGCAAGGTTCTCACCGGCGGTGTCGACGCAAACGCGCTGCAGCGCCCGAAGCGCTTCTTCGGCGCGGCACGTAACATCGAAGAAGGCGGCTCGCTGACGATCATCGCAACCGCGCTGATCGATACCGGCAGCCGTATGGACGAAGTCATCTTCGAAGAATTCAAGGGTACCGGCAACTCCGAAATCGTGCTCGACCGCAAGGTCGCCGACAAGCGCATCTTCCCGTCGATGGATATCCTCAAGTCTGGGACGCGTAAGGAAGACCTGCTTGTTCCACGCCAGGACCTGCAGAAGATCTTCGTTCTCCGCCGTATCCTCGCCCCGATGGGCACGACCGATGCAATCGAGTTCCTCATCGACAAGCTGAAGCAGACGAAGAGCAATTCCGATTTCTTCAGAATCGATGAATACCTGATTTATCCTTAGCCGGATTCTATCAATTAAAGCCGGCCTCTAAATTGGCCGGCTTTTCTGTTTGCACGTGCCTGACTGAATAGCCAACGCTGTTTCCAAAGTGGCGCGTGATCGATTCGGTATCGTATCAATTGGAGTGTGTTCGTGGCGGAATTCACAGAGACGATCTATGCGCTATCCAGTGGCGCCGTGCCTGCCGGCCTGGCCGTCATCCGTGTCAGCGGACCGAAGGTCGCGGATGTGATGAAGGGCATGGTTTCAAGCGCCGTTCCGCCGCGCTCGACCTCACTGAGAACGATTCGAACCCGTAACGGTGCGGTCTTGGATAACGGTCTGGTCTTGTTCTTCCCCGGCCCTCACTCTTTCACCGGCGAAGACGTCGTCGAGTTTCATCTGCATGGCGGCCGCGCGGTCGTAAGCGCGGTATATCAGGAGCTCAGTTCGTTCGACGGTCTGCGCCAGGCAATGGCCGGCGAATTCTCGCGGCGCGCTTTCGAAAATGGAAAGGTCGACCTGCTTGAAATAGAAGGTCTTGCGGATTTGATCTCCGCCGAGACGGAGATGCAGCGCCGCCTTGCCCTCGAATACAGCTCTGGTGGACTCTCGACGCTCTATGAATCCTGGTCGCAGCGTTTGACGCGGGGTCGCGCGCTCATTGAAGCGGAACTGGATTTCCCTGACGAAGACGATGTTCCGGGCTCGGTGTCTGATCAGGTTTGGTCGGATATGACGGCGCTCGTCAGCGAAGTACGTCAGCATCTCGGCCTGGCAAAGGCCGGGGAGATAATCAGAGACGGCTTCAAGGTTGTCATCGCCGGCTTGCCGAATGCGGGAAAGTCGAGCTTGATGAACGCGCTCGTTCGCCGAGATATCGCGATCGTGACTGATATTGCCGGAACGACGCGCGATGTATTATCCACCGATCTCGATATCGATGGCTTTCTGGTGAAGCTCTACGATACCGCGGGCTTGCGGGAGACCGAAGAGGTTGTTGAGCGCGAGGGCATTCGTCGGGCGCGCACGGCAATGGAAGCCGCCGATCTCGTGATCTACATTGAAGACCTGTCTGCCCCGACGGATGACAGCGCCACGCCCTCTTCCGCGCTCCGTGTTGGTACGAAATCGGATTTGCCGGCCATTTCTTCGCGTGAGTACGATGTCAGGATCTCGGTCGAGACCGGCGCGGGCTTGGACGAGCTTCGGCAGGCGATCGGAAGTCGGCTCCGGGAAATGGCACCTGCTCATTCGCTGGCGATCCCCACCCGTGCCCGCCACAACGATTCATTAGCGGAATGTATTTTGGCCATCGAGCGGGCGATCGTGAATGACCATGTTGATCTAGATCTGAGAGCGGAAGATCTGCGAATGGCCGGTACGGCGCTTGGTCGCATCACCGGCCGGGTTGATGTCGAGAATCTGCTCGACGTGATCTTCGGCGAATTCTGTATCGGCAAATGATTCACGTGAAACAGTGCGACCCCGTCGAAAAACGGGGTTTCACGTGAAACGTCTTGACTCCCGGGGCAGCTTGCCGCATCACCAACCGATCTCAGGAGCATTGTTATGAATACCTCACGGTTCGATGTCATCGTCATTGGTGGCGGGCACGCGGGATGCGAAGCCGCTTCCGCGTCCGCGCGCGCTGGGGCAAGGACGGCGCTTGTTACGCATAAGCGCGAGACGATCGGCGTGATGTCTTGCAATCCTGCGATCGGAGGGCTTGGCAAAGGCCATCTGGTTCGCGAGATCGACGCTTTGGACGGGCTGATGGGCCGCGTCGCCGACGCCGGCGGCATTCAGTTCCGTATGCTCAACCGCAAAAAGGGCCCGGCCGTCCGCGCCCACGTACCCAGGCCGACCGAAAGCTTTATCGCCAGGCGATGCTGACCGAGATCTCGGAGATCCCCAATCTGACAATCATCGAGGGTGATGCATTCGATCTGGCGATCAAGGATGGACGGGTGTCTGGCGTCATCATGAAAGATAGCCGGATTCTGGATGCAGGCGCTGTGGTGTTGACCACCGGCACGTTTCTGCGTGGGCTCATTCACATTGGCGATCAGAAAATCCCTGCCGGCCGCGTTGGCGAAGAGCCGTCGGTGGGTCTGTCGAAGACGTTGCTGGGTATGGGATTGCAACTCGGCCGTCTGAAGACGGGCACCCCTGCCCGTCTGGACGGAAAGACGATCGACTGGGCGGGCGTCGGTCGCCAGGGTGCCGATGACGATGCTGTGCCGTTCTCCTTGATGACCGATCGCATCTCGAACCCACAGATCGACTGCGGCGTTACGCGCACGACGGAAGCGACACATCGGATCATCGTCGACAATCTCAAGCGATCGGCAATGTATTCAGGCCAGATAGAAGGTGTGGGTCCCCGCTATTGTCCGTCGATCGAGGATAAGCTGGTCAAGTTTGGCGAGCGCGATGGCCATCAGGTGTTTCTCGAGCCTGAGGGTCTCGATGACGATACGGTCTATCCGAACGGTATATCGACTTCGCTTCCCGCTGACGTCCAAGATGCATTTATTCGAACGATACCTGGCCTTGAGCGGGTCGTCATTCTTCAGCCGGGCTATGCAATCGAGTACGACCATGTCGATCCGCGTGAACTCAAGCCGTCGCTCGAAGTGAAGAAGCAGCCCGGGTTGTTCCTGGCAGGGCAGATCAATGGCACGACGGGATATGAAGAGGCTGCCGCGCAGGGGTTGGTCGCCGGCCTCAATGCTGCACGTCTGGCGGGACAGCAGGACGCGGTGCGGTTCAGCCGCACGGATTCCTATATTGGTGTGATGATCGATGATCTCACGTCGCGCGGCGTGGCGGAGCCTTACCGGATGTTTACGTCGAGAGCGGAATACCGCCTGTCGCTCCGGGCCGACAACGCGGATGTGCGGCTTACCCCGCTCGCGATGTCCTTGGGTATCGCGTCCCGCTCTCGTTCCGAGCGGTTTGATCGGTATGCATCGGCTATCGAAGCGGGGCGCGCGTTGTTGATGTCTCTGTCGGTGACGCCCACCGAGGCGCGCCGATCCGGGCTCAAACTCAATCTTGATGGCCAGCGGCGCACGGCGTATGAGCTGCTGGCGTTCCCAGATTTCGATCTGGAGACGCTTCGGCCGGTATGGCCGGAGTTGAATGCGATTGATGCTGAAGCCGGCGCTGCCCTGCAGATCGAGGCAAACTACGCGGTTTACATGGATCGACAGCAGGCTGACGTTGCTCACATCAAGCGCGACGAGGAGCGTGTCATCCCTGAGGACTTCGACTTTGATCGTTTGGCTGGCCTGTCGAACGAGCTCAAGCAGAAATTGGCGAAGACCCGTCCCTATGATGTCGCGCAGGCTTCCCGTATTGACGGAATGACGCCGGCAGCGATCTCGCTCCTGCTGGTGCACTTGCGCCGCGGCGACGTCGCGGCATAGATTGCAATCCACACTATTTGAGAGTCCTCGTATGGAATTGAACGGCCGACGTGTTTCACGTGAAACACAGGAACGACTTGAGCATTTTGTTGATCTTTTTCAGAAATGGAGCAAGGCCATCAACCTCTCGGCGCCCTCCACGCTCAAGGACGCGTGGGATAGACACGTCGCTGATAGCGCACAAATCTTTCAGCTTCAGCCGCTGGCAGCGAACTGGGTCGATTTCGGTAGCGGCGGCGGCTTTCCGGGCGTCGTGACGGCGATTTTCCTAGCTGAACTCAACGGTGGCTGGGTGCATCTCGTCGAGAGCAACAACAAGAAAGCAGCATTCCTGCGCACCGCGCTCAGGGAAACGGGAGCCCGTGGTTCCGTGCATCCAGTGCGGATCGAAGATGCGGTTGCCGACCTGCCGGCTTGCGACTTCGTCTCGGCCCGTGCCCTTGCAGACCTCGACAAGCTGTTGGAATTCGTTCAGCCATTCGCGATCCGTAACGAAAAAATCCGCGCCTACTTCCACAAAGGCCGGGATTACCGATCAGAGGTCGCGAAAGCGCATGGTCGGTGGACGTTTGATCTGGTAGAACACGGAAGTGCTGTCGAGGTTGACTCAGTCGTTCTTGAGATCTCCCATTTAAGGCATTTGGTCTAACAAATCGGGCGTTGCGACAATGGTTGCTGGACGGAATCGAATTATCACGATCGCAAATCAGAAAGGTGGCGTTGGCAAAACGACGACGGCTATCAATCTGGCAACAGCTTTGGCGGCGATTGGTGAGCGGGTTCTTATCGTGGATCTCGATCCTCAGGGCAACGCAAGTACCGGCCTGGGTATCGATCGCAAGAGCCGCAGCCGGTCCTCCTACGATCTTCTGATCGGTGATCACGGAATTCTTGAGGTGGTGCAGGAGACTGCCGTGCCGAACCTCTACATCGTCCCGTCGACGATGGATCTGTTGGGGATCGAGATGGAGATCGCTCAGCAGAGTGACCGTGTCTTCAAGCTCAAAAATGCGCTTGCAGAGCGCGACGCATTTCAGTTTTCCTATATCCTTGTCGACTGCCCCCCGTCGTTCAATCTCCTGACCATGAACGCTATGGCCGCCGCGCATTCGGTGCTGGTTCCCCTGCAGTGCGAGTTCTTCGCGCTCGAGGGGTTGAGCCAGTTGCTCGAAACCGTCGACCAGGTCCGTCGAAGCGTGAATCCGCAGCTTGATATCCAGGGCATCGTGCTGACGATGTTCGATTCGAGAAACAATCTGGCGCAGCAGGTTGTGAACGATGTGCGCACCCATCTCGGGGAAAAGGTTTATCATACGTTAATTCCGCGCAACGTGCGCGTGTCCGAGGCGCCCTCTTATGGGAAGCCTGCCATTCTCTACGACCTCAAATGTGCTGGAAGTCAGGCCTATCTGCAGTTGGCTTCCGAAGTCATTCAGCGCGAACGCCAGCGTCTGGCTGCCTGAGCAAAGCTCTCGAATATAGTGGTGAGTACCGACGATGAACGATGATGTCTCGAAGAGAAGACTGGGGCGCGGCCTCGCAGCGCTGATTGGCGAAATGGATCAGCCGGCGCCCGTCGACGCGAGCCAACGTGCGGTCAGCGCCGACCGCCTGGTTCCGATCGAGTTCATTACGCGGAACCCCCGAAACCCTCGCCGTTTCTTCGATGATGGTGAGCTTCATGATCTCGCGAGCTCGATCCGGCAGCATGGCATTGTCCAGCCAGTCGTCGTGCGCACGCTTTCGGTCAGCCAATATGAAATCATAGCCGGCGAAAGACGTTGGCGCGCGGCACAGCTGGCAGGTCTGGTCGAGATTCCGGTGATCGTGCGGGATGTCGATGACAAGACGGCGCTCGAAATCGCGATCGTCGAAAACGTACAGCGGTCCGATCTGAATGCGCTGGAAGAGGCGCTTGGCTACGAGCAGTTGATCGCGGATTACGGCTACACGCAAAACGATCTTGGCGAGATCATCGGCAAAAGCCGCAGCCATGTCGCCAACTCGCTACGGCTTTTGAAGTTGCCGGAACCTGTCCGAGATCTGCTCGCGGCCGGTAGCCTTTCCGCGGGCCACGCGCGCGCTCTGGTGTCCACGTCTGATCCTACCGTCCTGGCGCGAACGATCGTTTCCAAGGGCATGTCGGTGCGCGATGCCGAACGGCTCGCACAGAACGATATCAAGGCGCAATCGGAGCCGAAGCCTGCCGTCAATCCGCGCGATCAGAAGGATTCCGACACGATCGCGCTTGAGCGCACGCTCTCCGATACGCTTGGATTGGACGTCGTGATCAATCACAAGGCCAATGGCGGACAGATTAGAATTTCCTATAAGTCATTGGATCAATTGGAAGAAATCTGCAGGCTTCTGGAGCGTCGGTGATCCTGGCTATTTACGGCCGGATTGAAGCGTGGTCGATAGAAGCGTCTGCATGGCAATCGTGTCCTCCAGCGAGGCGCGACGCCTGGTCTGCAGAATGGCTGCCTGCAAGCGGTTTGTTTCACGGGCTAGCGCGTCGGCCGACCACGTTCTCAAGGCCTGCTCAATGATCGGCTTGCGCTTGAAATGAAGGTGGCGCCCGAGCGTCTGCATGACCTGAGACGCCTGTGTCCGCTTTTCGTCCATCTCGGCGCGCATCGCATCCATCAATTGAAACTGCCGCAGGCATGCCTGTATGACGAGAAAGACCGACGTCTTCGATGCCGTGATCTTCTGCATGGCATGCAAGAAGTTTCCCGAGTTTCCTGTCAGGATCGCATCGACGGCGTCGTCAACGGAGATGGCGCTTGCGTCACCGATGATGTCAGTGACGTGATGCTCCTCGATGACCTCCATATTGAGGCAGTATAGCGCGAGCTTCCTGACCTCGTTTCGCGAGGCGATGCGGTCGCCCCCTATGAGCTCCAGCAGCGCCTGTCGCGCGGCGGGCGTGATCCTGAGGTTGGCGCCCGCAAGTTCGGCGTCTATCAGGCTGTTGAGCGCGCGGGCGTCGTCGGCATAGCATGGGATGGTCGCAATGCTGCGGGCCGCCTCGCTTGCCTTTCGCAGAAGCGAGCCCTTCTTGAGGTCGCCGGCCTCTATGATGATGAATGTTGCTTCGGGTGGCTTCTGGGCCAGCACTTGCAGGCCGTCGACGAGATACTTCTCGTTCGCCGCGCCGCGGATCCAGATCAGCTTCTGGCCGCCAAAGAGCCCGATCGCGCCTGCTTCGTCGAGCAGTCGTCCCTGGTCTTTCTGCAGGTCGCCGATATCAAGCTTGATGAGGGAAAACGGATCTGACAGATCAACGCCGGTTCTGGCGGCGATCAGGCTGGCGCGTTCCGACACCAGCCCGCGATCAGGGCCGTAAATGACGAACAGTTGATAGTGGCGGGCGGATTTCTCCAGAAATCCCTCGAACTCATGCGATTTTATCTCCGCCACGCAACCGCTCCTTAGCGGCCAAGCGCCGCTGCGAGCTCGGCGGCCACGAATTCAGCCACCTGGCGCGCGGCACGGTCTTCAGCGTCGCGAATGGCGCGCTGCTTGGCAAACTCCTGAGCGGGGAAGTCGACAAGGGCGGTTGCCGACTGATGGCCGGCGCGGATCACGTGGCCGTCCTTGTTCGACTTCAGCGTATAGTCGACGCTGACGGTCGCACGACCTGCACGTGATTCATCCGAGGAGGCGACCAGCAACGTGTCAATGACGCTCGAGCGCGCGTTCATTTCGACCTTGTAGTCCGCCTTGTCCGGTTCGCCGGCGCCGCGCGCGGCAAGGAAGATCAAGCGGTTGCGCACTTCCTGCTCGACACGCGACGTCGCCTCGGAGAAGGCGATGGATGACAGCTTGCCGGCAACGCCTGATGTCTCGGAATAGAGCGGCCGGACCTGGCACGAGGTGAGAAGAACCGTGGTTGCCAGCACCGCGGCAATCCCTCGCGGCGCGCCAGCTTGGAAGCAATATTAAACGACAATGTTCACAATCCTTTGCGGAACCACGATGATTTTCTTCGGCGCCTGGCCGTTGAGGACGCGCTTGACATCCTCCAACGCAAGTGCTGCGTCGCTGACGGCATTTTGATCTGCGTCGCGTGAGATTGTCAATTCGGCGCGCTTCTTGCCGTTGATCTGCACCGGCAGAACGACCTCGTTCTCGACGACAAGGGCGTCGTCGTATTTCGGCCAGGCGGTCTGCGACAGAAGCGTGTCGTGACCGAGAACGGACCAGCACTCTTCCGCCAGGTGCGGTGTCATGGGTGCTACGAGCTGCACCAGGATTTCGGTCGCATCGCGCACGGCGGCGCGATAAGCGGCATCGGCTTTTCCCGCGGCAACGGTGGTCAGAGGGCCGGCAATGGCGTTCACGAGCTCATAGATGCGCGCGACGGCCTTGTTGAACCAGAGCTTGTCATAGTCGTTCTGGACGGCCTTCAGCGTCTTATGCGCCAGCTGGGAAATGGCGAATGCATCGCCATCCTTAGCCGGAGTCGCAGTCACGTCGTTCAACGCTTCAGCAGCTTCCGAGATCAGACGCCACAGGCGCTGCGTGAAGCGGTGGGCGCCCTCCACGCCCGCTTCCGACCAGATGACATCGCGCTCGGGCGGAGAATCCGACAGGACGAAGAAGCGAGCGGTATCGGCGCCGTAAGAGGCAATGATGTCGTCGGGATCGACGACGTTCTTCTTCGACTTCGACATCTTCTCGATCGAGCCGATGGCAATCTCTTCGTTGTTGGACAGAAGAAACGCGCGGCGCTTCCCGTCCAGCTCCTCGATCTTGATGTCGGCGGGCGCAACCCATTCGCGGGTCATGCCGGAGCCACGGCTGTAGGTCTCGTGCACCACCATGCCCTGCGTGAACAGGCCCTTGAACGGCTCCTTCACATCGACATGACCGGTTTCGCGCATGGCGCGGGTGAAAAAGCGCGAGTAGAGCAGATGCAGGATCGCATGCTCGATGCCGCCGATATACTGATCGACAGGCAGCCAGCGGTTGGCGGCCGCGAAATCCGTCGGCTTGCTCTCCCAAGGCGCCGTGAAGCGGGTGAAGTACCAGCTGGAATCGACGAAGGTGTCCATCGTGTCGGTTTCGCGACGGGCATCCTTGCCACAATGCGGGCAGGCGACGTGACGCCAGGTGGGGTGCCGGTCGAGCGGGTTTCCGGGCTGATCGAAGGTGACGTCCTCCGGCAGCTTGACCGGGAGATCCTTCTTCGGCACCGGCACAACGCCGCAATCCTGGCAGTGGATGACCGGGATGGGGCAGCCCCAGTAGCGCTGGCGGGAGATGCCCCAGTCGCGCAGGCGGAAGTTGACCTTGCGTTCGCCCTGCGGCGCGTTGCCCAACGATGCTGACGACAGACGGTCGGCGACGATGTTGAAGGCCTCGTCCGTCGACTTGCCGTCGAGGAAGCGCGAGTTGATCATGATGCCATCGCCGTCATAGGCGGTATCGCCGACGGCGAAGGCCGTCGCGTCACCGTCACGGGGCATGACAACAGGGATAACAGGAAGGCCGTATTTGCGGGCGAAATCGAGGTCGCGCTGATCGCCTGCCGGGCAGCCGAAGATGGCGCCCGTGCCGTAATCCATCAGCACGAAATTGGCGATGTAAACAGGCAGTTCCCAGGAGGGGTCCAGCGGGTGGCGGACACGGATGCCGGTGTCGATACCCTTTTTCTCGGCGGTCTCGAGCGCTGCCAGAGACGTACCGGCGCGGCGCACGTCCTCGCAGAAGGCTTCAATGTCGGCGTTCTTCGCCGCGGCGTCCTTGGCCAGAGGGTGATCGGCGGAGATGGCAAGGAAGGATGCGCCAAACAGCGTGTCCGGGCGGGTGGTGTAGACCGTTACCTCGGTCTCGCCCGCAGGCGCGGTTTCTCCGACGATTTCCCAGCGGATCGTCATGCCCTCGGAACGGCCGATCCAGTTCTTCTGCATCAGGCGGACCTTCTCGGGCCACTGATCGAGACCATCCAGCGCGTCCAGCAAATCCTGGCTGAAGTCGGTGATCTTGAAGAACCACTGGGTCAGCTCGCGCTGCTCGACAAGCGCGCCGGAGCGCCAGCCGCGACCGTCGATGACCTGTTCATTGGCGAGAACGGTGTTGTCGACCGGGTCCCAGTTGACCTTGGACTGCTTGCGGTAGACGAGACCCTTTTCCAGGAAGTCCACGAACATATGCTGCTGATGCTGGTAGTATTCGACATCGCAGGTCGCGAACTCGCGGCTCCAGTCGAGCGACAGGCCCATGGCCTTCAGCTGCGCCTTCATCGATGCAATGTTCTGGTAGGTCCAGGCCGCGGGATGAACGTTGCGCTCCATGGCGGCGTTTTCAGCCGGCATGCCGAAGGCGTCCCAACCCATGGGATGCAGCACGTTGTAGCCGCGGGCGCGCTTGTAGCGCGCGACGACGTCGCCCATCGCATAGTTGCGGACGTGGCCCATATGGATGCGGCCGGACGGATACGGGAACATCTCCAGCACGTAGTATTTCTCGCGCGGATCAGCGTTGTCGGTCTCGAAGACCTTCGCTTCGTTCCATTTTTTCTGCCAGCGAGGCTCGGCATCGCGCGGATTATAACGTTCGGTGGCCATGGTATTCGTATTTCCGGAAAATCAAGGGAAGTTGGTGGTGACCTTCACCATGAAACCACCGTAGCGTCAAGTTTCGCAGACGCTGTTTGCCGCCAATCGGCGCCGCTCGGCGATAATTTCGAGGCTTCGGACCTTGGCAAGCCAAGATCGGGTGTTTAGTGCATTTTCATTGTTTTCGATGATTGACCGAGGCGCAACATGGAACTTCAAGAGCGACTGGAAGAGGTGCGCGGCCGGATCGCCGCGGTGGCCCGCGAGACGGGCAGAGCGGAAGGCTCGGTGCAGCTCGTGGCCGTGTCCAAGACATTCGACGTGGATCAGATCCGCCCGGCCATTCAGGCCGGCCAGCGCGTGTTCGGAGAGAACCGCGTGCAGGAAAGCCAGGGCAAGTGGCCGGAGCTGAAGAGCGAGACAGCAGGTATCGAGCTTCACCTGATCGGACCGCTGCAGTCCAACAAGGCCGGCGAAGCGGTCGCGCTCTTCGATGTCATCGAGACAGTCGACCGCGAGAAGATCGCGCGCGCTCTTGCCGACGAAATGAAGCGCCAGGGCAAGGCCCCTCGCCTCTTTGTGCAGGTCAACACGGGCCTCGAGCCGCAGAAGGCGGGCATCGCGCCCGACGATACAGCGGCGTTCGTGGCACTCTGCCGCGACGAGCTTCACCTTCCGATCGACGGGTTGATGTGTATTCCGCCGGCGGATGAAAACCCGGGCCCGCATTTCGCCTTGCTAGCGAAACTGGCGAAGGCCTGCGGCGTCGACAAGCTCTCGATGGGAATGTCCGGCGATTACGAGACGGCCGTCGCTTTTGGCGCCACCAGCGTCCGGGTCGGGTCGGCCATCTTTGGCGCCCGCTGATATTTCGCTTCGGTCATGGCGCTATCGTCATGACCATTGTTGCCCGCTGGAATGTTTCACGGGAAACGTTTTTGACAAGGCGACAGCGCAATTGCCAATCGGCAACAAAAAACCCCGCCGAAGCGGGGTTCAGACTGCTGACAAACCCCGTCATTTTTTGGCGGGGTTTATTTTGTTCTGAGTTGCGCGCTGGATCGGCTGTTTTGAACGAGGCTTTCGGATGGTCGCTTTCTCATGCGGGGCTCGGTTGGCTGGCCTTGGTGAGGGCCATTGCGATCTTCTTGATGTTCTGGGCGGTTGCGGCCATCAGGCACTGGCATTGGACCCGGACGAGACTTCGGAACCGCGCGTAGCGGTGGCCATGCAGTTGTTTGGCGTCGGCGAAGGATCGCTCGACCGTCTCCTTGCGCCGTTTATAGACCGCCTTGCCCCAGGGCTTGAGCCGGTTGGCATCGGTGCGCTCGCGCGCATCGGCCCAGACATGGCGGGTGATGGTGCGTACCGCCTTGCCGTTCGATGTGCACGACGCCAGTAGCGGGCAATCGCGGCAGATCGCCGGATCGGATGTATAGTGGCGATAGCCGTTGCGGTCGGTGGTGGCGTAGGTAAGCAACTGGCCTTCGGGGCAACGATAGCCATCCACCTCGGCGTCATGGACGAACTTCGACTTGCGCATCATGCCGGCTTTCGGCGGGGTCGGATTGCGGTAGCCGGTGACGCCGAGGATGGCGCGATCCTCCAGGCCGTTGGCGATGCCCGAAGTCGCATAGCCGGCATCCAGGCCCACCGCCTTGACGTCGAAAGAGAAGCGCTCGCGCTGGCGGTCCAGCCGGTCGAGGTAGACGATGCTGTCATGCACGTTGGCCGGCGTCGCATGGGTGTCGGTGATGATCGCATGACGGCCATCGACGGTGCGATGATCGAGATAGAAGAAGCCCTTGGGCTTGCCGTCGCGCACCATGTAGCCGCTGTCGGGATCGGTGCGGCTGACCTTGGTCTGCTTGATCTCGGGCTCGCGCTCCTTCTCCTTCAAGGGCTTCTGGCCATGCAGCGCCCGCTCGGCCTCGATCGCCCTGTCGAGATCGGCCCAGTAGTCGGAACGCGACTTGGCGACCATCTCGAGATCGTACTTGCCCTTGTTGGCATTGGCCTTCAGATGCGTGCTGTCGGTATAAAGAACGGTGCCGTCGACCAGGCCATGGCCGATCGCCTGTTCGACGATGTGGTCGAAGATGTCCTGGGCGACCGACGTATCGTTGAAGCGCCGCCGCCGGTTCTGGCTGAGCGTCGAGGCATCGAACACCCCGTCCGTCAGCTTCATCCGCAGAAACCAGCGATAGGCGACATTGACCTCGATCTCGCGCACCAGCTGACGCTCCGAGCGGATACCGAACAGGTAGCCGATGAACAGCGCCTTGAACATCAAGGTCGGATCGAGCGGCGGCCGGCCGTTGTCGGCGCAATAAAGCCCGGCAACGCGATCATGGATAAAGGTGAAGTCGATCACCGCATCGATCTTGCGAAGCAGGTGATCCTTGGGCACCAGACTGTCGAGCGTCACCATCTCGAGAGCCGTCTGTTCGGGAGCAGGTTTCTTCAGCATGTCCCAGTGAATCACAAACCCCAGCCAGAGCCAGGGGTTTGTCAGCAGTCTGAACCCCGCCGAAGCGGGGTTTTATCAATCTATCCGATCGCTTAGTAGCGATCGTCTTCGTCTTCATCCGGCGTCGAGGACTTCAGCGACTTCAGCTTCGCGAAGACGGCATCGGCGTCGATTTCCTTTTCTTCCTCGCGCTCGTAGCTCGGGGCGAGGCGCTCGGTTTCGTGCGCGGACTGCAGCGTTTCGCCGAGTTCCGCAGCGGTCGGCAGCGGACGGCCCTTGGCGGCCTTCTCGACTTCCATGTCGAGGTCGATCTGGCTGCAGAGGCCGAGCGTGACCGGGTCCATCGGCGTCAGGTTGGCGGCATTCCAGTGAGTGCGGTCGCGGATCTGCTCGATGGTCGACTTGGTCGTTCCGACGAGACGCGAAATCTGCGCGTCCTTCAGTTCGGGATGATTGCGAACCAGCCACAGGATGGCGTTCGGGCGATCCTGGCGCTTGGAGACCGGCGTGTAGCGTGGGCGCGGCGCTTCGATTCGGGAACGCGCACCTTCGGCTCGGAGAGCTTGAGCTTGTGGGCCGGGTTCTTCTCGGCGCGTTCGATTTCGTCGCGCGACAGCTGACCGGTGGAGATCGGATCCAGGCCCTTGATGCCTTGCGCAGCTTCGCCGTCGGCGATCGCCTTCACTTCCAGAGGGTGCAATTTGCAGAACTGAGCGATCTGGTCGAAAGACAGAGCTGTGTTGTCGACGAGCCAAATGGCGGTCGCCTTCGGCATAAGCAGTTGTTGAGCCATGGATATAGTCCTTCTGTCGTCCGCGCCGGTGTCGCGGTCCGTGGGTTGTCACCACTATGTCCGGGAAATTATGCCGCTATATAACCGGAGTGACGCATAATTGCAATTGATCACGAATGAAATGACCTTTGTCTAATTGCCGGGTCGATCTGACCTGTTATGAATGCACAAAACCGCCTGTGGCGTGCTTCTGCCGCCGGCGTCCGAGTGAGGAGGAAATCGATGTCGGAGAAGATCTACCCGGTGCAAAAGCCGGTTCAGAGCCATGCGCTTATCGACAAGGCCAAGTACGAGAAATGGTACGAGGAGAGCGTCGAAAATCCGGATAAGTTCTGGGGCAAGCACGGCAAGCGGATCGACTGGTTCAAGCCTTATACGAAGGTGAAGAACACCTCTTTTACCGGCAATGTGAAGATCAAGTGGTTCGAGGACGGCCAGACCAACGTCTCCTACAACTGTATCGACAGGCACCTGAAGACCAACGGCAACCAGGTCGCCATCATCTTCGAGGGGGACAACCCCTACATCGACAAGAAAATCACCTATAACGAGCTCTACGAGCATGTTTGCCGCATGGCGAACGTGTTGAAGAAGCATGGTGTCAAGAAGGGTGACCGCGTCACCATCTACATGCCGATGATCCCCGAGGCCGCCTATGCGATGCTCGCCTGCGCCCGCATCGGCGCGGTGCACTCGATCGTCTTCGGCGGCTTTTCGCCGGAAGCGCTGGCGGGACGGATCGTCGATTGCGAATCAACCTTCGTCATCACCTGCGACGAGGGCGTGCGCGGCGGCAAGCCGGTGCCGCTGAAGGAAAATACCGACACGGCGATCCATATCGCAGCACGCCAGCATGTGATCGTCGAGAAGGTGCTTGTGGTTCGCCGCACCGGCGGCAAGACCGGCTGGGCGCCGGGCCGCGACCTCTGGTATCACCAGGAAATGGCGACGGTGAAGCCCGAGTGCCCACCCGCCAAGATGAAGGCGGAAGATCCGCTCTTCATTCTCTACACGTCAGGCTCGACCGGCAAGCCGAAGGGTGTGCTGCACACCACTGGCGGCTACCTCGTCTACGCGGCGATGACGCACGAATATGTGTTCGACTATCACCCCGGCGATATCTACTGGTGCACCGCCGATGTCGGTTGGGTCACCGGCCACTCGTATATCGTCTATGGGCCGCTTGCGAACTGCGCGACGACGCTGATGTTCGAAGGCGTTCCCAACTTTCCGGATCAGGGGCGTTTCTGGGAGGTTATCGACAAGCACAAGGTGAATATCTTCTATACCGCACCCACGGCCATCCGTTCGCTGATGGGCGCCGGCGATCAATTCGTGACGCGCTCGTCGCGGTCCAGCCTGCGTCTGCTCGGCACGGTGGGAGAGCCCATCAATCCCGAAGCCTGGGAATGGTACTACAACGTTGTCGGTGACAAGCGCTGCCCCGTCATCGATACCTGGTGGCAGACGGAAACCGGCGGCCACATGATCACGCCGCTGCCGGGCGCGACCGACCTGAAGCCCGGATCGGCGACGAAGCCGTTCTTCGGCGTGAAGCCGCAGTTGGTGGACAATGAAGGCAACGTGCTGGAGGGCGCGGCCGATGGCAATCTCTGCATCACCGACAGCTGGCCGGGGCAGATGCGCACCGTCTATGGCGACCATGAGCGCTTCATCCAGACCTACTTCTCGACCTACAAGGGCAAATACTTCACCGGCGACGGCTGCCGGCGGGACGAGGACGGCTATTACTGGATTACCGGTCGCGTCGATGACGTTCTGAACGTGTCCGGCCATCGCCTCGGCACGGCCGAGGTCGAGATCGGCGCTTGTGTCGCACAGCCTCGTGTCCGAGGCGGCGGTCGTCGGCTATCCGCATGCGATCAAGGGTCAGGGCATCTATTGCTATGTCACGCTGATGGCCGGCAACGAGGGTTCGGACGAACTGCGCCAGCAGCTGATCAAGCATGTTCGGAACGAGATCGGCCCGATCGCGGCACCCGACAAGATCCAGTTTTCGCCCGGGCTGCCGAAGACCCGATCCGGAAAGATCATGCGCCGTATCCTGCGCAAGATCGCCGAGGACGACTTCGGTTCGCTGGGCGATACGTCGACGCTGGCCGATCCGGCTGTCGTGGATGACCTGATCGCAAACAGGCAGAACAAGGCGGCTGCTTAACAGTGATTGCCTGCCAATGAGCGGCCGCTTCGGGAAACCGGAGCGGTCTCACTCCTCGTAGGGACAGGGTGCCTTCTGCTTCCGACCGCCGTCATAGGCAACGGCAATCCCCTCGCCCAGCATATACTGAGCCGGATTCCGCCCATCGGCCAACGTCACGTCCGCCAGGATGCGGCCGAAATACTTGTCTCCGGAAATCCGCGTCAGCTGCACTTGCGGCGAGATCGCCGGTCAGTTTCTCCAACACCTCTCGCGCGTCCAGACCGGCGCGTCTGACTGCGGCGCATTTCGAGCGCATCTCGGGTGTATCGATACCGCGAATGCGGACATAGACTTCAACGGTCTGCTGCGGCCACGGACGCGCCGCGACCAGCAATGTGTCTCCATCGATCACTTGCAGAATTTCCGCCGACACGGGTCCGGCTATCTCGTCGCGTGCAAAGCCCGGCATCGAAGATGCAGCGATGAAAGCTATCGTGGTGATGGCGCGCGTGAACATAAAAGGAATAAATTCCGATATTCGCGGGAAGTCAATAGGAATATTTACTCAGAAATCGATTGCGCGACCGTTGATTTCCCAGTCGCCGAACCGGGCCGGATCGGCACCCCCTCGCCCGCCGATCTCCGTCGGCATATCGGTCGGCTGTTCGTTGCGGCGACGCTCCTCGGCCTCGGCGAGCGCTCGCCTGGCTGCGGGGGATAGCATCTTTCGCACAGGTTCCGTGCCTTCCGCCGCAGGCGTCTCGGTATTGTCGTTGTCCGCTTCTTGCATGACGCATACTCGTCTGAAAATATTGAAAATCGCTGATGAACGACCAAATTATAGGACGCCGGCACGGCGATTGAAACCCTTCGAGCGCAAACTGCGCTCGCCCGAGATGGAGACGATGATGAACCTTGTGCGGACTGCCATGTTGCTTGCCTTCATGACGGCGCTGTTCATGGTCGTCGGGTTCATGATCGGCGGACGCAGCGGCATGATGATCGCGTTCCTGGTCGCGGCCGGGATGAATTTCTTCTCCTACTGGAATTCCGACCGCATGGTGCTTTCGGCCTACCGCGCGCAAGAGATTGATGAACGGAACGCGCCGGAGTTCTTTACGATCATCCGCGATCTCTCGCGCAATGCCGGCCTGCCGATGCCGAAGGTCTATCTCTACGACAGCCCGCAGCCGAACGCGTTCGCGACAGGCCGCAATCCCGAGAATGCCGCGGTGGCGGCATCGACCGGCCTGTTGAGCGCGCTATCGCCGGAAGAGGTCGCCGGCGTGATGGCGCATGAGCTCGCGCACGTCCAGAACCGCGACACGCTGACGATGACGATCACGGCGACGCTTGCCGGCGCCATCTCTATGCTGGGCAATTTCGCCTTCTTCTTCGGCGGCAATCGCGAGAACAACAACAATCCGCTCGGTTTCGTCGGCGTTCTGCTGGCGATGATCGTCGCGCCGATGGCCGCCATGCTGGTGCAGATGGCGATCAGCCGCACCCGCGAATACTCCGCCGACCGGCGCGGCGCCGAGATCTGCGGCAACCCGCTTTGGCTCGCCTCCGCACTTGGCAAGATTGCCCGTGGCGCCTCGAACATTCCGAACTATGACGCGGAGCGCAATCCTGCCACCGCGCACATGTTCATCATCAATCCGTTGACCGGCGCGGGCATGGACAACCTGTTTTCGACCCATCCGAATACGGAAAACCGCATCGCCGCGTTGCAGGAAATGGCACGGGGCGGCATGAATAACTCGACGCCGTCGGTTCGTGCTGCTAATCCCGTGCGCAAATCGCGCTCAGTTCCGGATGCCGGCCTTGGCGCGGTGGCTCGCAACCGCCAAAGGGTCCCTGGTCTTGAGTTCAGACGGTAAGAAAAAGCCATTTCGCAAACAAAAGCCGTCGGCGCCGTCGGCATCTTCCGCCCCCGCAAAGCCGGGTCTGCAGGCGCGTGCCGCGGCCTCGAAGATCCTGGCCGCCGTTATCGATCGCAAGCTCTCGCTTGACGGTGCGCTCGACCATGAACATGGCAATCCGGCTTATAAGGCGTTGGCCGACGATGACCGGGGTCTCGTGCGCGCGATGCTGAACACCACGCTTCGCCACCTTCCCCGCATCGAAGCCGCCGTGGCATCCCTGCTGGAATCGCCTTTGCCAGAGGGCGCCCGCTCGCTGCAACACGTGCTCTCGATCGCCGCGGCGCAGATCCTCTATCTCGATGTTCCCGATCATGCCGCGGTCGACATTGCCGTCGAACAGGCCAACCTCGACCCGAGAAATCGCCGCTTCGCCAAGCTGGTCAACGCGGTGTTGCGTCGTCTGGGTCGCGAAAAGGAAGAAATACTCCGGGAGATCGACGACATCCCGTCCATGCCCGGCTGGTTTCTGGAACGGTTGGAGAAGGCCTATGGACGCGAGGCGGCGCGGGCGATCTCGGATTCCCAGCTACAGCCTGCCGCCATCGACCTGACGGTGAAGTCGGATGCACAGGCTTGGGCGGAAAAGCTCAATGGCGTCGTGCTGCCGACCGGCGGGGTCCGGCTCGCCGCATTCGACGGCTCCATCCCGTCTCTAGAAGGTTTCGACGATGGGTCGTGGTGGGTGCAGGACGCGGCCGCGAGCATTCCCGCGCAGCTCTTCGGCGATCTGTCCGGCAAACGTGTCGCCGATCTCTGTGCGGCACCTGGCGGCAAGACCGCGCAGCTCATCCTTGCGGGCGGCACGGTGACGGCTGTCGAGCAGTCCGAAAACCGCATCAAGCGCTTGCGTTCGAACCTCGACCGGCTCCAGCTGTCCGCGGAAACGATGGCTCAGGACCTTACAAAATTCACCCCTGACGAGCTCTTCGACGCCATTCTGCTCGACGCGCCCTGCTCCTCTACCGGGACCACGCGCCGGCATCCCGACGTGCTCTGGACCAAGGGGCCGGAAGACATCGCGAAGCTGGCCGCGTTGCAGGAACGTCTGTTGCGCCACGCGTTGCGGCTGCTGAAGCCTGTAGGCACGATCGTGTTCTCCAACTGCTCGCTCGATCCGATCGAGGGTGAGGAGGTTGTGGCGCGGGTACTTTCGGATACGACAGGATTCGAGCGTGTGGCGATCGAGCCGAGCCGGTGGCCGGGGCTTGAGGAAGCAATCAGTCCGCTTGGCGCGTTTCGCACCACCCCCGACATGCTGAAGCTGCCGGCCGGTTTCGCGTCGGGTCTCGACGGTTTTTATGCGGCCGTGTTGCGCCGTGTTGCCTGATCGAAGAGCAGCTGGCATAGTCAAGCATCATTACCGAGATCATCGACGGTCAGTGCCGTTTCCGGACTTGTCCATCCAGTCCTAACGATATGGGTCAATAGACAATCGAAATGCGGTCCGGACGGTTTTCAGGTCTTTACCTGCGGGAGGCTTGGCGGCGGGCACTTTGCCGTGCTGCACTCGTGCGCCTCAAGTTGTTTCGCCACACGGTCTATGCGCCCGAGCGGCTTATCGTGGCGCCGACGGATCTGAGACCCGTCGATTCGCATGTGGCCGAGGAAATCATCAACGGTCGTTTTCCGCTCGCCGGTCGTATGCTGGAGACGGGTGGAAAGTCGCCATTCACGCTGAGCCTTCCCTCGCGCGCCTTCGCCATCAGGCTGCACGGCTTCGGCTGGCTGCGGCACATGCGCTCAAAGAAGAACGATCTGCATTCCAACGTCGCCCGCGCGATCGTCAACAGCTGGCTGTCCATTCACGGCGGGCGGATGGAAGGCATTGCCTGGGAGATCGATGTCACGGCGATGCGTGTCATTGCCTGGCTTTCGCACTCGCCCGTGGTGCTGCAGAACGCGGATCGCGGCTTTTATCGCCGCTTCGTACGCTCGCTCGCGTTTCAGGTGCGCTTTCTCAGGCGGATGGCGCGCTATGCGCCGCCCGGCGAGGTGCGTTTTCGGGTTCGTCTCGCGCTTGCCATGGCGTCGATCTCGATGCCGGTGCGGCCCAGTGTGATCCGCAAAGCCTCCGACGCGCTCGACGTCGAGTTCGATAGCCAGATTCTGCCGGACGGCGGGCACGTGTCGCGCAATCCGCGCGTTGCGCTGGAGCTTCTGCTCGATCTTCTGCCGTTGCGGCAGACCTACATCAATCTCGGCCACGAAATGCCGCAGAAGCTGATATCGGGCATCGATCGCATGTATCCGGCGCTGCGCTTTTTCCGCCATCAGGATGGCGATCTCGCTTTGTTCAACGGCGCGACCTCGACCTCGGCGAACGAGATCGTTTCGTTGCTGCGCTACGACGAGACCGCCGGCGAGCCGTTCAAGGCGATGCCGCATTCGCGCTACCAGCGGCTCGCGGCCGGGCGCACCGTCGTGATTGCCGATACCGGCCTTCCGCCGACCGGCAATCTCTCGCGCACTGTTCATGCCGGATGCCTGTCCTTCGAGATGTCATCAGGACGGCACCGCTTCATCGTGAATTCGGGATCGCCGAAATTCGCCGGCAACCGTTATGTGCAGGTCGCGCGCACCACGGCGGCGCATACGACCGTGACGCTCAACGATACGTCGTCGAGCCGCTTCGCCTCTTCTGATTTCCTGGCGCACCTGATCACCGAGCCTATCAAGACCGTGCAGGTCGATCGCGTCGTGGCGGATGACGGCCGGGATGTCGTCAAGGCCAGCCATGACGGCTATTTGAAAGAGTTCGGTGTGCTGCACGAACGCGAGCTGACCCTGAACGCCACGGGTTCGATCATGACCGGGCTCGATCGCCTCGCCGTTGCCGAAGAGCGCAAGGGCGAGGGTGAGTTGCGCGCCGTCGCGCGGTTTCACACCCATCCGTCGATCAATCTGAAGCAGATGGACCGGGAGTCCATCCTGATGACGGCGCCCGATGGCGAAAGCTGGCTGTTTTCCTCGCCGGGCAATACGGTCGAGATCGCCGAGGACGTGTTTTTCGCGGACGCCTCCGGTATCTGCGCCTCCGATCAGATGGAAATCAGCTTCGCCTATCCGGAAAAGCCGGAAATAAGGTGGTTTTTGTCCCGTAGAAGCTAGCGGCTGTTTTCGCCGGCTTAAAGCTGTGCTAACGCGGCGCCATATTCCGCGCACCTCGCCGGATGTCTCCCGAAGATCGAACGGAGAAGCCACATGGCCGTTGTTTCCAAGAAAATCCCCGCCCCCGACAAGGTTGCCGTCAAGACCGCCTTGCTCTCCGTGTCCGACAAGACCGGGATCGTAGACCTTGCGCGTGCGCTTGCCGAAAAAGGCGTCCGGCTGCTGTCGACCGGCGGTACCCACAAGGCAATCGCGGCGGCCGGCCTCGACGTCACCGACGTTTCCGACGTCACGGGCTTTCCGGAGATCATGGACGGCCGCGTGAAGACGCTGCATCCCAAGGTCCACGGCGGCCTGCTGGCGATCCGCGATGACGCCGAACATCAGGAAGCGATGAAGGCGCACGGCATCGATGGCATCGATCTGGCCGTCATCAACCTCTATCCGTTCGAGGACGTGCGTGCGGCGGGCGGCGATTATCCGACCACCGTCGAGAATATCGACATCGGCGGCCCGGCGATGATCCGCGCTTCGGCAAAGAACCACGCCTATGTGGCGATCCTCACCGACCCGGCCGATTACCCGGAGCTTCTCGAGCAGCTGTCGTCGGATGCCGGCCAGACCAGCTATGCCTTCCGTCAGCGCCTCGCCGCCAAGGCCTATGCGCGCACGGCCGCCTACGACGCGATGATCTCCAACTGGTTCGCCGAAGCGCTGTCGATCGACACGCCGCGCCACCGGGTCATCGGCGGCGTGCTGAAGGAAGAGATGCGCTACGGTGAAAATCCGCACCAGACGGCAGGCTTCTACGTGACCGGCGAAAAACGTCCTGGTGTGGCGACGGCAACGCTTCTGCAGGGCAAGCAGCTCTCCTACAACAACATCAACGACACGGACGGCGCTTTCGAGCTGATCGGCGAGTTTGCGCCCGAGAAGACCGGTCCGGCCTGCGCCATCATCAAGCATGCCAATCCGTGCGGTGTCGCGACCGGCCCGACGCTGAAGGACGCCTATCTGAGAGCGCTTGCCTGCGACAGTACGTCCGCTTTCGGCGGCATCATCGCGCTCAACCAGCTGCTCGATGCGGAGACCGCGGAAGAGATCGTCAAGCTGTTCACCGAAGTCATCATCGCGCCCGAGGTGACGGAAGAGGCCAAGGCGGTCATCGCCGCCAAGAAGAACCTGCGCCTGCTCGTCACCGGCGGCCTGCCCGACCCGCGCTCGCGCGGCATCACGGCGAAGACGGTTGCCGGGGGCCTTCTGGTGCAGAGCCGTGACAATGGCATGATCGACGATATCGAGCTCAAGGTCGTCACCAAGCGCCAGCCGACGGCGCAGGAACTGCTGGATCTGAAGTTCGCCTACACGGTCGCCAAGCACGTCAAGTCGAACGCCATCGTCTACGCCAAGGACGGCCAGACGGCCGGTATCGGCGCCGGCCAGATGAGCCGCATCGATTCCGCCCGGATCGCGGCGCTCAAGGCCGAGGATGCAGCGAAAGCCATGGGCTGGGCCGAGCCGATGACCAAGGGCTCCGCCGTTGCGTCCGAAGCCTTCTTCCCGTTCGCGGACGGCCTGCTGTCGGCGATCGCCGCCGGCGCCACGGCCGTGGTGCAGCCGGGCGGCTCGATGCGCGACCAGGAAGTGATCGACGCTGCCAACGAGCACAATGTGGCGATGGTCTTCACCGGCATGCGCCATTTCCGCCACTAATCGACGAAGACGGTTACGCCCTATCCGCCGGATAGGGCGTCCGGATCAACAGGATCAGCCCGCCGGCCAGAAACAGGACGAGCGTGGCCATGCCAAGATGCGACGAGCCGGTCGTGTAGGTGACGATCGAAAACAGAAGCGTCGCCATGAAGCTGGTTGCGCGGCCTGACAGGGCGTAGATGCCGAAATAGCGGCCGGCCTCATCAAGGCTGACGCTGCGGGCCAGATAAGAGCGCGACGAGGCCTGAACCGGGCCGAATGCCAGGCCGATCAGCAGGCCGTAGCCGATATAGGCCTTCTCCGCCGCCGTGCCGAACAATCCACCGGAATCGGTCGCGGGAAGCGGCACCAGCCCGAAGAGCGTGGAGCCCGGTTGGGTCGATACGATGCCGAATGTCGCCAAAAGCAGCATGGTAAGACTGATGAGGATGGTCGCCTTCGAGCCGATGCGGGCGTCGATCCGTCCGGCGATGACGCAACCGAAAATCGCCACAACGTTGAGAATGATGCCGTAGATGCCGATCTCGATGGTCGCCCAGCCGAACATGCCGGCCGCGAAGGCGCCACCGAGGATCAGCAAGCCGTTGACGCCGTCCTGGTAGATCATGCGGGCCACGAGAAAGCGCAGCAGCGAGCGGCGTTGCTTCAGTTCGCCCAGCGTGTGCCTGACTTCGCGGAGCCCGGAGCGCACGGCCGCAGCGAAGGGAAGGCCGCCTTTTACATCGGGGGTGAACAGAAACATCGGCAGTACGAAAATCAGATACCACACGGCCGAGATCGGTCCGGTAATGCGAGCATCCTCGCCTGTCCTTGGGTCGAGGCCGAACAAGGGGTCGAGGCCTAGGATGGTCTTGCCTGTCTCCGGACTTCCGGCGAGCAGCGCCACCACCGCAATCAGCACGATCATTCCGCCAAGGTAGCCAAGGCCCCAGGCGGTGTTGGACAGGCGTCCGACTTCGTCCTTTCCGACGAGGCGCGGCATCATGGAATCGTTGAAGACGATCGAAAACTCGGCGGCGATCGATGCCAGGATCATGAAGATCATGGGATAGATGACGGGTGAGCCGGGTGCTGCGAACCAGAGGCCGCACAGGCTGGCGATCTTGATCACGGCGAAAAAGCCGATCCATGGCTTTCGCCCGCCGGACTGATCGGCAATCGAGCCGAGAATGGGGGAGAGGATGGCGATGATCACCGAGGAGATCGTCGCCATGTTGCTCCAGAGCGTCTGCGCTGAAACAGGATCGGCCGTCAGCCTGGCCACGAAGTAGGGGCCGAAGATGAAGGTGGTGACGACGGTGAAGAAGGGTTGTGCCGCCCAGTCGAAGAACATCCAGCCCCAGATGCCCCTGCGCGTCGCGCGCTGGGGCTGTGTTCCCGTCCAGTCAATGCGATTCACCGGCCTGCTCCTGATGTGGGAGCGGACTGTCTCACCTCGTCCCGTCTCTTGCAAGGTCGGTCAGCAGGCCGGCCGCGACGGTGATGCGGGCCAGGTTAGGGTCGCCACCCTCGCTGAGGCCGGCCAGTTCCTCGGCGATGCGGTTGATCCTGATCCGGTCGCTCGCATGCCATGCCTGCACCGGCAGCTTTTCCTTGCCGTTGTTCGACAGCGCTGAGCTGACGATATCGCGGCGCGCGGTGGCGATCTGGTCGAGGCTTCGCGCCAGCGCCAGGTTCTCGTAGTGATCCGAGGTGGCGATGCGGCCGCCGGCCGCCAGCAGCCGTCCGATACGGAAGGTCTTGCTCACCGCGAAGTAGCTCTCGGCGGCGCGGATGAGCGGCTCGCCCGTGCGCTCAGCGATCTGCATGATCTCGGGCACGAGCGCGAAGCCGATCAGATGAGCGATTTCGGCCGAAAGCCCGTCCGGCACGCCGCCGGCCTGATACTCGGCCTGGCGCGCCTCGAGTTCGGGAACGATCTGGCTGGCGAAGACCGGCTGCAGCTTCTTGAAGGCCGCACGCAGTCTGTCGATGGTTTCGGCGATATCTCCCTTGGCCATCTGCATCTTCAACAGCAGACGCGTGAGCACGGTGAAGATATGGCTGATTTCCTCGTAGATACGGTTCTGCATCTGGCCGGAAATCCTGCCATCGAGCGCATCGGTCTCGCTCCAGAGCCGGCCGAGATCGAAGCCGTCGCGGGCGATGATGGCGGCGCGCACGACTTCGGGTGCCGATGCGGCCGTCGCGTCCATCATGCTGACGGCAAAGCTTGGGCCGCCGCGGTTGATGGCTTCGTTGGCAAGCACGGTCGCCACGATCTCGCGCTTCAGGCGATGGTTAGCGATATCGGAAGCGTTGGACTTGCGCATCTTGGCGGGGAAATATTGCGAGAGCGTTGCCTCGAAATAGGGATCATCCGGCAAATCGCTTGCCGCAAGCGCGTCGAAGAGAACGATCTTGGCGTAGGACAGGAGGACGCCGACCTCAGGCCGTGTCAACGGTCTGTTGGCGGCGTATCGTTCGGCCATGGCGGTGTCGTCGGGCAGCGTCTCGACCTTACGGTTGAGCTGCTTGGCGGTCTCCAGAACGCCCATGAAGCGGGCAAGCTCCAGGCCGTTCGCGGTGCCTTTCCGCTCGGTCAGCGAGATGGCGAGCGACTGAAGGTAGTTGTTGCGCAGCACCAGCTTGCTGACTTCATCGGTCATCGAGGACAGCAGCTGGTCGCGCTTCTGCCGCGTCAGCCGGCCTTCATGCATGGCGGCCGCGAGCGCGATCTTGATGTTGACTTCGACGTCGGAGGTGTTGACGCCGGCGGAGTTGTCGATCGCGTCGGAATTGCAGCGACCACCCTTCAGTCCGTAGGCGATGCGGCCGCGCTGGGTGACGCCCAGGTTCGCGCCCTCGCCGATGACCTTGGCGCGCACCTCGTCGGCGCTGATACGGATGGGATCGTTGGCGCGATCGCCGACGTCGGTATCGGTTTCGGCGGCCGCCTTCACATAGGTGCCGATGCCGCCGAACCAGAGCAGGTCGACAGGGCTTTTCAGGATCGCGGTCATGACTTCAAACGGCGTGGCAACCGTCTTGTCCATGCCGATCGCGGCGGCGGCCTGCGCGGTGAGCGTCACCGATTTCGCCGAGCGCGAGATGATCATGCCGCCCTTCGAGAGCAGGCTCTTGTCGAAATCCTGCCAGCTGGAGCGCGGCAGATTGAACAGCCGCTGGCGCTCGGCCAGGGTCTTGGCCATATCCGGATCGGGATCGATGAAGATGTCGCGATGGTCGAAGGCGGCCAGCAGCCGGATCTTCGGCGACAGGAGCATGCCGTTGCCGAAAACGTCGCCCGACATGTCGCCAACGCCCGCGACCGTGAACGGCGTCGTCTGAATGTCGATATCCATCTCGCGGAAATGGCGTTTGACCGTCTCCCAGGCGCCGCGCGCGGTGATACCCATCTTCTTGTGGTCGTAGCCGGCCGAGCCGCCCGATGCGAAGGCGTCGTCGAGCCAGAAGCCGGCTTCCTGCGCCAGCGCGTTCGCGGTGTCGGAGAAGGTCGCCGTGCCCTTGTCGGCGGCGACGACGAAATAGGGGTCATCGCCATCGAGCCGCACGGTGTTTTCGGGCGGGATGATCTCGGTGCCGGAAATGTTGTCGGTGATCGAAAGCAGCGTGCGGATATAGGTCTTGTAGGCTTCCCGCCCCGCGTTGAAGATTTCATCGCGATTGCCGCCGATCGGGAGCCTCTTCGGATAGAAGCCGCCCTTGGCGCCGACGGGCACGATCACGGCGTTCTTGACCTGCTGCGCCTTCACGAGGCCGAGCACCTCGGTGCGATAGTCCTCGGCGCGATCCGACCAGCGCAGTCCGCCGCGCGCCACCCTGCCGAAGCGCAGGTGAACGCCCTCGACCTCGACGCCGTAGACGAACATCTCACGGAACGGCTTCGGCGCCGGCAGGCCGTCGATCAGGTGTGGATCGAGCTTGAAGGCCAGCATCGCCTTGGCGGAACCATCGGGATTGCGCTGGAAGTAGTTGGTGCGCAGCGTCGCGTCGACCACGTTGACGTATCGGCGCAGGATTCGGTCGTCATCGAGGCTCGGAACGTCCGACAGAGCGGTCTCGATTTTTGCGTGAAGATCGGTCGCCTTCTTGATCCTGTTCTTCTCTGTCAGCTTCGGATCCAGGCCGTCGTGGAACAGGCGGAAGATGAGCGACGAGATAGCCGGATATTTATCCAGAGTCGTTGCGATGTAGTCCTGCGAATAAGCGATCCCCGCCTGTCTGAGATAGCGCGAATAGGCTCTGAGAACGCTGGCCTCGCGCGCCGAAAGCCCGGCCGAGATGATCAGGCGGTTGAAGTTGTCGTTGTCGATGACGCCGGCGAAGGCCGACAGGAATGCTTCTTCGAGTGCTGCGCCATGCTGCTGCAGATCGATTTCCGCGCCGCTCTGGGCTTCGAGTTCCATGTCATGCAGGACAACCAGCTTTTCGCTGCCGTCGGCCAGCGTCACGCCGATGTCGAACGTACCCTCGCTGATGACGCTGAAGCCGAGATTTTCGAGAAGCGGCACGCGGCGGGAGAGCGCGAGCTGGCCGTCGGCGTGAAAGATCTTCAGGCACAGGAGCGACGTGCCGTCCTTGATGCGCGTGTAGAATTCGATGCGGGTCTGTTCGCCCGTCGCGCAGCCGACGATGTCGGCGAAGTCGGCGAATGTTTCCTCTGGCGGGAACAGATCCTGGAACGCGTTGCTGACCGTTATCCTCGGCGCCTTCGGACCGGCGAGCATTTCGAAGCGGTCGTCCCAGCGGGCCGTGATGGCGCGAATTGCTTCTTCCAGTTTCGCCTGGTGGATACGCGGGGTCTTTCCGCCAGAGCGGCCGATGATGAAATGAACGCGGGCGACGCCGCCTTCGGGGAAAGCCGGGTAATAAGCCGAGACACGACCGTCATAGATGGTCTTCAGATAGGTCCCTATTTTCTCCCGCACGATCGAATCATATTCCTCACGCGGAACGTAGACGATGACGGAAACGAAACGATCGAAGTGATCGATGCGCGGCAGCACGCGTACGCGCGGCCTGTCGGTAAGGTCGTTGATCTGTTCGGCGAAGGTGGAGAGCAGCGCGGTGTCGATCTGGAAGAGATCATCGCGGGGGTAGGATTCAAGGGTGTTGTCGAGCATGCGGCCCGAATGGCTCATCGGATCGAAGCCGAAATGTTCCTTCACCTTTTCGACCTTGGAGCGCAGCAGCGGGATATCGGTTGCGAGCGAGGTGTAAGCCGTGGAGGTGAACAGGCCGACGATGCGCAGTTCGCCGGTAACATTGCCATTCTCGTCGAAACGCTTCACGCCGACATAGTCCATATAGGCGCGGCGATGAACGACGGATTTGACGTTCGCCTTGGTGACGATCAGGAATTCCGGGCCGTCGAGGAAGGCGAGGATCTCGGGCGTCGTGGTTACAGCGTCGCGGCCGGTTCGAAGCACCAGCACATCGGGATTGGAGAGGATGCCCAGCCCCGTGCCCTTGTCACGCTCGACCTTCGCATTCGATCCCTTGCCGGAATAGACATATTCGCGCATTCCGAGAAGCGTGAAATTGGCATCGCGCAGCCAGGTGAGGAAAGCGACCGCCTCGTCGCGATCCGCCTTGCGGCGGCCGACATTGCGCGACGACAGTTCGTCGATGGCGGTGCCGAGCTTGTCCAGCATCGGCTTCCAGTCGGAAACCGCCAGTCGCACCTGTTCCAAAACGATTTCTATGCGCTCTATCAGATCGGCCGACTGTGCCGGTGTGAGTGGTGCGAGGTGAAGCTGGATGTGGCTGACGCGGTTGGCCGCCTCGCCCGGCATATCCGGCGAATAGAGCTCCGGCGGGTGACCTTCCGCCATGACGAGAATGGGATGCACCGCCATATAGAGATCGCGGTAACTGCTCGTCACCTCGCCCATGACCGATTCATAGAGGAACGGCATGTTTCGATCGGTCACCGACAGGACCGATACCGCCACGCCATCGGGCTCGACATTGTCAAGCGAGGTCACGGTGACGCGCGGGGCATTGCCGGTCCAGGCGGCAAGTTCGGCCGCGCAATGAACGGCGGAGATTGCCAGCATCTCGGGCGTGTAGGATTCGAGGTCGTCGCCGCTGGCGCGTCCGAAGAGAACATCCGGCGCGAGATAGTTCTCGCCCATCGCGGTCGCGATCTTGTTCGCGCTCTCTATCTGCTTTTCCCGTTTCGGATTGTTTCGAGCAGCCATTGACTGTGTTCCCTCATTTTCTCGATTGCGCGCAGGTTAGCAGAAGGTTTGACAGAAAAATTGCTAAATTGGGGACGTCGATGGCAGTTTTCGTGCGAATTTAGCCGGCACGTCGTCAATTTTGCAAAAAAATGATCCGGATGTGGTTTTTCTCGACAGAACTTTGATCACGCCCGAATGAAGAGTTGTTGACAGTCGCGCGGCAAAAAGACGATCAACTGAGGATCGGAACCCGGATCGGAAAAACATGTCGCAGGATGCAGCAGGCACCGTCATCGTCATATCGAGCCATGTCGTTCGTGGGTCGGTCGGCAATCGGGCGGCGGTCTTCGCGCTCGAGACGCTCGGCCATCAGGTGTGGGCGCTTCCGACCATCGTTCTGCCCTGGCATCCGGGTCATGGTCGTTCGACGCGGCTCACATTCGCCGAGGCGGATTTCGATGCGGCTATCGACGATCTCATTCGGGCGCCGTGGATCGGCGAGGTCAAGGCCGTGCTGTCGGGCTATTTTGGCAATGCCGCGCAGGCGCGCTCCGTCGCCCGGCTGATCGCGGCGCTCAGGGAGCGCAATCCCGATCTGTTTTACGTTTGCGACCCCGTCATGGGCGACTTGGGCGGCCTCTACGTTCCCGAGGCGACCGCCGAGGCGATCCGCGACCATCTTATCCCGCTGGCATCGCTGGCGACCCCCAATCGCTATGAGCTCGCCTGGTTGTCCGGCGCGCCGCTGGAGAGCAACAGCGAGATCATGGAGGCGGCGCTCGCCCTTGGTCCCGCGCGCATGCTGGTGACCTCGGCAGTGCCGATGATGGCAGGTGGAACGGGGAACCTCTATCTTTCCGGCCGCCACGCGCTGCTTGCCGAACACCGGTTGATCGACAATCCGCCAAACGGCCTGGGCGATCTTCTCGCCGCGCTTTTCCTGTCGCGGCTTCAGTCTGGCATGGAAGACGAAAAGGCGCTGCAGCTGGCGACGGCCAGCGTTTACGAGGTGCTGGCTCGGGCGGTGAAGCGCGGTAGCGACGAGCTGACGCTCGCAAACGACGCCTCCAGCCTGTCGACGCCGATGGCGATGGTGCAGATGCGGCACCTGATGCACCCTGCGCAGCGGCGAAAGCGCTAGCAGTTGCGCCGTTAACGCATTTGGCGCTGCGATATTGATCTTGCATCGCTCACGCTGTAATCGAAGATCATGCAGCGTTTTCCAGACACACTTCTCGACGGCTATCGCAACTTCATGAGCGGGCGCTATGCCGATGCCCGCGATCGGTACAAGACGCTGGCGGAACACGGGCAGAGCCCGAGCACGCTGGTCATCGCCTGTTCGGATTCACGCGCGGCGCCGGAGCTGATCTTCGATTCCGGTCCCGGCGAGCTGTTCGTCGTGCGCAACGTCGCCAACATGGTGCCGCCGTACGAGCCGGACAGCAATTTCCATGCGACCTCGGCGGCGCTCGAGTTCGCGGTGCTGGCCTTGAAGGTCGCCAATATCGTCGTCATGGGCCATGGCCGTTGCGGCGGTATCCGAGCAGCGCTCGATCCGGATGCCGAACCGTTGTCGCCGGGCGACTTCATCGGACGCTGGATGTCGCTGGTGCGGCCGGCGGCCGAGCAGATCCAGAGCAATGATGTAATGACGCCGGGCGAACGCCAGACGGCGCTGGAGCGCGTGTCGATCCGCAACTCGATCGACAATCTCCGGACCTTTCCGGAGATCAAGGCGCGCGAGGAAGCCGGCGAGATCCAGCTGCATGGCGCTTGGTTCGATATTTCGACCGGCGAACTGTGGGTCATGGACGCGGAGACGCGCGACTTCATTCGCCCCGATGTCTGATACCATCATCGGGCACAGATAAAAGGCGCCGCGGTTTCCCGCAGCGCCTTCTCATTTTCATCTTTTCGAAATCAGTTCGCGTCGATCTGCTTGCCGATGTAGGCGATCGCCTGCTGATAAACCGTCGCGGCGTTCCAACCGTCGATGGCGACGAAGTTCGGCTCGCCCGGCTGATAGCCGGCGCCCGGGGTCCAGCCCTTGCCCCTCAGGAAGTTCGCGGTCGAGGCAAGCGCGTCGGCGCGTGAGCCGACCATGTCGACCTTGCCATCGCCATCGCCATCGGCACCATAGAGAACCACGTTGCGGGGCAGGAACTGGGTCTGGCCGATTTCGCCATGGGCGGCGCCACGGGCCTGAGGGCTGAGGAAGCCTTCGCTCACGAGCTGCAGGGCAGCATAAAGCTGGTCGGTGAAATAGGCGCTGCGGCGGCAGTCGAAAGCGAGCGTGGATACCGCCGACAGGGTGTGCTGGTTGCCCATGTAGCTACCGAAACCGGTTTCCATGCCCCAGATGGCGATCAGTGGACCGGCCGGAACGCCATACTTGCGCTCGATGGAGGCAAAGAGCGCCGCGTTGGCGCGCTTCATGCCTTTGCCGCGCGAGATGATGGCCTGGCCACCGCGCTTCTGCATGAAGGCGTCAAAGGACAGCTTGAAGCTCTTCTGGCCGCGGTCGGCGGCGATGGTCGGTCTGTTGTAGACGACGTTGGCGAAGGCCTTGTCGAGAACGGAGCGGCTGACGCCACTGGCCGCTGCTTGCTGCTTGAAGGCGACCACCCACTGTTCGAATCCCGCGCTGGTGTCACTGCACTGTGGTGCCGCTTGAGCCATCGCCGGAACTGCCTGGAACATGGCGAGCATTGCCGCCGCTGCCAGCAAAAGTCTTGTCTTACGCATCGAATACCCCGATCTCGATCAGCCTAGCCTTAACCGGGCTGCGGCCCGTTATCGGCGATATTGTCATGACCATCCGCCTGAAAAGCGCGGGAAGCCGTTTGGCATCCCGCGCTCCGAATAAGCCTTAACTTAAGTAACGGGCTTAACAAGACATGGTTAATAAAATATTCAAGCAGCCTGCCTGCGCGGCTTCACAAGTCCGCGATTGACCAGCAGTTCGGCGATCTGGATCGCGTTCAATGCCGCGCCCTTGCGCAGATTGTCGGAAACCACCCACATGTTGAGGCCGTTCTCCACCGTCGCATCCTCGCGGATGCGCGAGATGTAGGTCGCGTCCTCGCCGGCGGATTCGTAAGGCGTGATGTAGCCGCCGTTCTCGTGCTTGTCGATGACCTGGCAACCCGGCGCGTCGCGCAGGATATCGCGGGCCTGATCGGCGGTGATTTCCTTCTCGAACTCGATGTTGACCGATTCCGAGTGGCCGATGAAGACGGGGACGCGCACGGCCGTGCAGGTCACCTTGATCTTCGGGTCGAGCATCTTCTTGGTTTCGGCCAGAACCTTCCACTCTTCCTTCGTGTAACCGTCTTCCATGAAGCTGTCGATGTGCGGGATGACGTTGAAGGCGATGCGCTTGGTGAACTTCTTGTTCTCGATCGGATCGGCGACGAAGACGGCGCGTGTCTGGTTGAAGAGTTCGTCCATGCCGTCCTTGCCCGCGCCGGAAACGGACTGGTAGGTCGAGACGACGACGCGCTTGATCGTGGCGGCGTCGTGAAGCGGCTTCAGCGCGACGACCAGCTGCGCGGTCGAGCAATTCGGATTGGCGATGATGTTGCGCTTGGTGAACTGCTCGATTGCATCAGGGTTCACTTCGGGAACGACCAGCGGAACGTCCTGATCGTAGCGCCATGCGGAGGAGTTGTCGATCACGACGCAGCCCTGCGCGCCGATCTTCGGCGACCACTTCTTCGATACCTCGCCGCCAGCCGACATCAGGCAGATATCGGTGTCGGAAAAATCGTAGTTTTCGAGGTTCATGACCTTGAGGGTCTTGTCGCCATAGGAAACCTCGAGACCCTGCGAGCGCGCGGAGGCGAGCGCTACGACTTCGTCTGCGGGAAAACCGCGTTCGGAAAGAATGTTGAGCATCTCCCGGCCGACATTTCCGGTGGCTCCCGCAACTGCAACTTTAAAACCCATTTCAAGCTCTCTTTCTCATCTCTCCTCTTGTTCGGTGAGGGGAAAGCGCGCAACGATTGCGGCTTCCTGTCCCCAGCCGAGCCGGGGAGAGAGCGGCAGGCCAGAGACGTCAGACGGTTTTCGTCGTCGTTTTGGCCTTGGTTTTGGAAGAAACCGGAAAAATCATAACCACCCCGGCAACTCGTGCCCGGTCACTGCGTGCGGCAATGGCGTGTTCCTGGAGAACCATGGATATTCCTTTTCCACCGCTGCTCATAAAAGGTTTTCCACAGGAGTCAAGGTTTTTGCGCAAGGCCGCGCCGCCGCGCATGGCGCCGAAGCGGCCTTGAGGTGTTACTTCCTGTTCATGCCACGGGAGCGATCGGCACGCACGGAAACCGCCTGCAATCCCCCGGTCTGCGGTGCCCTGACCTTGCCGGACGCGGCGCGAGCGAGCTTGCGCTTGTTTTCCAGATGATAGGCGTAGACGAACTGGATAACGAGGCCGAGAGCCACGAAGATCGGGCCAATGACCTTGTCGCCATTGCTGATGTAAAGCAGCACCTGACCGACCATCGCCAGGATCGTGCCGGCGACGAAAATGTTCAGCGAATGGCGGCCGAAGATGACCAGCGGATTGCTTTCCGGACGGCGCAGCAGACTGGAGAGCGCGTCGATGTTGAGCACCAGATAGCTAAGCGCCAGCACGTGCAACAGGCGGGGCAAGGACAGGAAGGTCTTGTCGAAACCGGTAATGACGGTCGGAAGGCCGAGCGACGCCAGCGTGTTGCCGATACCCCAAAGCTGACCGACGACCCACACGAAGGACAGACCGACATAACCGGCAGCCAGAGCCATGAGCAGCGGGTGGCGCGGCAGCTTGCCGCCACGGCGCACATGCATCATGCCGACGATGCCGATGGTGAAGAGGAACTGCCAGGACAGCGGATTGAGGAACCAGTAGCCCTCGATCAGCGTGTTGCGCGGCGCGATCTCGAAGATGCCGGAGAGCAGCCAGACCGAGCCCGATACCCCCAAGGCGAGCAGCGGGCTCTTGGCTTCCAGCAGCAGAATGATGGGCACCATGAGCATCAAGGCTCCATACATCGGCAAGATGTTGTTATAGCCGATCTGGTGGCCCAGCAGCATCAGGGAGGGAATGCCTGCTTGCGGATTGGTGAGAACCGCGAGGATGTTGATCTGGCAGAGAAGCCCCGGGCGATGAAACAGCCAGGCACCCGCGAGGAAGAGCGCGAGCGTCATGAACGTGGTGATCATGTGGGCGAGATAGAGCGTGAAGGCGCGCTTCGTCGATTGCTTAGCGGTTTCGAACCAGGCGCCGATCTTGAAGCGCGAGCCGTACGCGATACCCACGGCGATGCCCGAGATCAGCACGAAGGCTTCGGCGGCGTCCGAAAAGCCGTAATTCTTGGTGGTCAGATATTCGAAAATCTGGCCGGGCACATGATTGATGAAGATCGTGATCAACGCGAGACCGCGCAGAACGTCCAATCGCGTGTCTCGTTTCGATGGCGCCGCGGTCGCAATCCTGCGCTCCGCACCGAACGTATTTTCGGGCGTCGTTACCATTGACCTCTCCATGCTTCCATTTGCAAACGCAGTTGAGGCCAAAAGGTTTCCCTTTTGGCCTCAACGAATCGCCGGATGGTTTGCAGGAAAAGTGCGGTTATCCGACCGGATATCCCTCGTCGGGATCGGTGACTTGACGTCCGTTGATGGTCAGATCGTACCCCCGCGGATGGGACGATTTTGAGACCGAAATGAGGTATTTGGCCCCAGCGTGCTCGATTTCCGCGGAGAAGCCTTCCCATGTTGTCGGGAGCGAGGGCTTCACATGGATACGGCCGTTCTTGAGCCGGATTCCAAGAATGCCCTCGACCGCCGCGCGATAGAGCCAGCCGGCGGAACCGGTGTACCAGGTCCAGCCACCGCGACCGGTCAAGTCGCCGTCGCCATAGACGTCGGCGGCGATGACATAGGGTTCCACGCGGTAGTGCTCGGCCGAAGCCGGGTCCCTGGAGTGGCTGATCGGGTTCAGGAGGTCGAAGCAACGCAGCGCGTCATCGCCACGGTTGAGTTCGGCCAGCGCCATGACCACCCAGGTGGCCGCATGGGTGTACTGGCCGCCGTTTTCGCGAACGCCGGGCGGATAGGCCTTGATGTAGCCGGGATCCTTGGCCGAGTTGGCGAAGGGCGGCGTGAACAGGCGGATGATGCGTGCATCCATGTCCACCAGCTTCGAGAGCACCGAGTCCATCGCCTTGGCGGCATGGGCCGGATCGCCCTCCCCTGACAGCACGCTCCAGGACTGCGCGATCGAATCGATCTGGCATTCCAGGCTTTCCTTCGAGCCGAGCAGGCTGCCGTCGTCGAAGGTGCCGCGGCGATAATGGGCGCCATCCCAGCCAGCGCTTTCAAGCGCCGCCTTGAGTTCGGCCAGATGCTTGCTCCAGCGCTCGACGCGGGCCGTGTCGCCACGTTCGGCGGCGAAGGTGCTGAAGGAGCGGAGCGCGCCGGCGAGGAACCAGCCGAGCCAGACGCTCGTGCCCTTGCCGCCGATGCCGACGCGGTTCATGCCGTCGTTCCAGTCGCCGCCGAGGAACAGCGGCATGCCGTTCGCTCCCTTGCGGGCGATGGCGAGGTCGAGCGCGATCGCGGCATGCTCGTATATGCTCACCTTGTCCTCGGATATTTCCGGGCGGTAGAAGGAATCGTGCTGACCCTGCAGAAGCGCCGGACCCTCGATGAAGGAGAGCTCATCGTCGAGAACGCTCTTGTCGCCGGTCACCGTGCAATAGTGATGGATGGCGTAGGCCAGCCAGACCACGTCGTCGGAGATCAGCGTGCGCACGCCGGCACCGGTTCCCGGCAGCCACCAATGCTGGACATCGCCTTCCCGGAACTGACGCGAGGCGGCGTTGACGATCTGCTTGCGGGCGATCGATGGCTCGTGCAGCACGAAAGCCAAAGTATCCTGCAGCTGGTCGCGGAAGCCGAAGGCGCCGCTGGCCTGATAGAAGGCGGTGCGTGCCATGATGCGGCAGCCGAGGCTCTGGTAGGGGAGCCAGGTGTTGATCAGGGTGTTCATGCCCTGGTCGGGGGTCGAGATCTGGAGCTTGCCGGTGAAGGCGTGCCAGAAATCCCGATTTGCCTGTACCGTACCGTCGAAGGACGACTTGCGGATATCCGTTATCAGCGCGCGGGCTTCCTCCTTCGTCGCGGTATCGCCGAGATAAAGGATGACATCTCGCTCCTCCCCAGCGGCGAGATCGATGTCGATCGCAAGAGCCGCCGCCGGATCGCCGTCCAGATCGATATTGCTCGACAGAACGGTAGCCGGATTCAAAGCCATCGGAGCCTTGATGCTGCCCGGCTTGCCAATGAACTCGCGGCGGCTTGCCGTGTAGCCCGACAATGTTTCGCTGGCAGCGAAGAACGCCACGCGCGAGGAGTAGTCGATGCTGTAGTTGTTGCTCGCAAACAGGGCGCCGGTCTCGGCGTCGTGCTCGGAGAGAATGAACGGCGCCGTCTTCTGCGGGTTGTTGCCGAGCACCCACTCGACATAGCCGTAGAGACGAAGCTTGCGCTGGGTGCCGCCGTTGTTGCGCAGACGCAACCGCTGGAGCTTCACCGGACGTTCGCGATCGACCGTCTGGGTCAGTTCCAGCGCCACGTCGTTCTGGACGCTGGAGAAGACCGAGTAGCCGAGGCCGTGCCGGGCCTCGAACTGGATGTCCTGGCGATCGGACAAAGCGGCGAAGGGTGTCATGACGGCGCCGCTGTCGCGATCCATCACATAGATCGCCTCGCCCGGCCGGTTGATGACCGCGTCATTGGTCCACGGGGTCAGCTGGTAGTCACGCGAATTGGTGCTCCAGGTGAAGCCCGCGCCTTCGGCCGCGACGTGGAAACCAAATTTCTCGTTGGAGATTACGTTGATCCACGGCTGCGGGGTGGCGTGGCCGCCCGGGATGCGGACGACATACTCGCGACCATCGCCGGAGAAGCCGCCGATGCCGTTCCAGAAGTTCAGATCGCCGTGCTCTTCGATAACCAGTGCCGGGACCGAAGCCCTGGCGGCTGGTACCGTGCGCTTGGCCCGCGACCGGGCGGCGTTGGCCTTCTCGAGTTCCAGCTGCTCTTCCTTGGTCGGCGCGAACAACGCCACGGCACGATTGATCTGATCGATGATCTTGCCGTTCTTGGCATGGAAGGTGACGCGGGATGCCGAAATCAGCGCATGGTAGGTCGATTCCTCCATCAGGTCCTTGCGGACCGTGAAGATGTGCTGGCGCAGCCCGTCGGCCTGGCCGAGACGACGGACGTTCTCTGCCATCTGGTCGACGGCGTGCTGCATGTCCTGTGCATAGGAGGAAGCGCGCTCGTTCATGATCACCAGATCGGCGGTGACGCCGCGCGAGCGCAGGTATTCCTGTGCCAGCAGCGCCTCCTTGGCGATGTCGAGGTCCATGTCGTCGTTGATGCGCAGCGTGAAGATCGGGAAATCGCCCGAAATCGCCAGCGGCCAGAGCGAGGACTGCGACTGCATGCCCGCCTGAACCGCGGCCGTATCCGCGCGCAGATACATGTCCGGGTAGACGAGGTGGCGGCCGAGATGCTGGAAGGCGGACGCCTGTTGCGAGGTGACGCCGACGTGGCGCATCTGCACCTGCGTGCGTGTCCAGGCCTGGACGAGTTCGTGATTGAAGGAATCGGCGTGGCGGTAGCGATCGACCGCCTGGTCCACCTCGTTGCGCGATGGTGCCGCGATGGTCCAGAAAATCACACTGACCTTCTTGCCGGCGGGAACACGGACGGTGCGGCGCAGCGACAGCACCGGATCGAGCGTGAAACCATCGGTGCCCGACAGCGTGGCGCCCTGGTCGAAGGCGGCAGCGTTTGCAAGGCTGCGGCCGCGTCCGAGGAACTTCCGGCGGTCGGTTTCGAACTCGGTGGGGCGCGTCGTGCCGGCGTTGTCGACGATCAGATGCGCGACCGCGATATTCGGTTCGTTGCCGTCGCGCTTGTTACGCTCGACGCGAATGACGTCGCCGCGCTTGCCGATCTCCGTCTTCACGAACATGCGGGCAAAAGCCGGATGGGCGTTGTCGGTGTCGTCGGTGGTCAGTACCGGCTCGAGATAGGAGGTCACTTCGATGAAGCGATCTTCCGTGCCGGTGTTGAGCAGCGTCAGGCGCCGGCCTTCGGCATCGTGCTCGGTGGCGACGATGACCTCGACTTCGCTGGTGAGCTCGCCGACGGTCTTGGTGAATTCCGCCTTTTCATCGGCGAAGAGAACCTTGACTTGCTCGCCTTCGATGCTCTTCGGTTCCGCCGTCGCCGACCACCATTCGTTGGTGGCGGTGTCGCGCAGGAAGATGAAGGTGCCCCAGCGATCCTCGGTCGGATCGGGCTTCCAGCGTGAAACGGACTGGCCGTTCCAGCGCGAGTAACCGGCGCCGGTTGCGGTCAGCATCATCGAGTAGTGGCCATTCGACAGGAAGACCAGTTCGCGATCGCGCGCCGCCGGATCGTAGATCTTGCGGATTTCCGGACGCAACAGGTCGTCCTGGATGCTGGCAGGCGTGTCGGACTCGTGCTTGCCGCTCATCACTGGAATGTCGCGCGGTGCCTTTTCCTGCAGCATCAGCTCGGCCGCTTCGATGACGGGATCGGAGTGGAAGAGTTCGCGCAGATGGCCGTTGAAAGCGACGTTGGCGACGGCCGCGATCGACATGCCGTGGTGGTGGGCATAGTAGTTGTAGACCACCGCGCAGGTCTTGCCCTCGGGCACGCGGGTCGGTGTGAAGTCCACGGCATCGTGGAAGCCGTATTTTCCAAGCGCGCCGAGCTTGCGCAGGCGTTCGAGGTTCTCGATCGCCGCCGGCGGGTTGTACTGGCTGGCGAGGATCGAGGCGTAAGGGGCGATGACGGCGTTGTGGCCGAGGCCACGCTTCAGGCCGAGCGTGGGAACGCCGAAGTTCGTGTACTGGTAGTTGAGGTTATGGTCGCGGGCGTTGAAGGCCGCTTCCGAGATGCCCCACGGAATGCCCAGCTTGCGGGCGTAGTTCATCTGCTCGACCACGACCAGATTGTTGGTCTGGTTGAGGATGCCGCCGCCACGCTCCTGCATGACGAGGGGCGGCATCAGATATTCGAACATCGAGCCGGACCAGGAGACCAGCGCGCCGCGCGAGCCGACAGGCACGACCTGGCGGCCGAGGCGGTACCAGTGTTCGGTCGGCAGATCGCCCTTGGCGATGCCGAAGAGACTGGTCAGGCGGCATTCGGAGGCGAGAAGGTCGTAGCAGGCCTGATCGAGCTCGCCGCTTTCGACGCGGTAGCCGATCGACAGAAGGCGACGCTCCGGGCGGAAGAGGAAGCCGAAGTCCATCGAGAATGCCAGATCGCGGGCCTTGTCGCGCAGTGCGATCAGGCGCGGGCGGAGCGCGTCGATGTTGGCGAGGTCGAAGGTGCTGTCGGAGATATGGGCTTCGCAGACCTTGACCAGCGCCTCGGCCCATTGGGTGACCTCGGCGCTAAGTGCCGACTTCACCTCGTGATCGAGGTTGGCGGCGAGCTTCTGGATATCGCGGGCAAGAACCGAGAGGTTGATGATGCGGATCGACGCGAATTCGTGCTCGCGCTTGACGGCGGCGAGCGCGTTCTGGAAGCCGATGATGCGCTCTTCCAGGCGGCGGCGCAGCGGACGCACGGTCTTGCGATCATCCGGCAGGTCGGCCAGCACTTCGGCCAGGATACCGGCCGTATCGCCGACGCCGTCGAGGCTGCCCTGCATGTGCGCGGACGGGGCTTCGGCCCAGTTGCGGCAGGCCGACGAGATCGCGATCAGGTGACCGGCGAGGTTGCCGCTGTCGACAGCCGAGACATAGCGCGGCCCAAGCGTTTCCAGCGTATCGGTGTGATACCAGTTGAACAGGTGACCGCGGAACTTCTCCATCTTGTCGATGGTGGCGATCGTCTGCTCCAGACGCTCGATGGTTTCCTCGAAGGAGAACCAGCCGAACTGGCGGCCCGACACCACGGACAAGAGATAGACGCCGATATTGGTCGGAGACGTGCGGGTCGCGACGATGACGTGCGGTGTTTCCTGGACGTTGTCAGGCGGCAGATAGTTCTGTTCGGCCGTCGTGAAAGTGTCGAAATAGCGCCAGGTGCGACGCGCGATCTTGCGCAGGTCGTTGGAGACGGATTCGGCCACTTCGAGGCGATCTTCGGTTTCCGCCGACTGGCTCACATAGTAGGCGACCAGCGGAGAGAGGATCCAGAGGGCAACGAAAGGAATGCCGACGAGATAGGCCTGGTCGCCGGAAAGGACGGCGAAGGCGAGGCCGAGCAGCGCCAGTACCGGCGCATGCCACATGGCCTTGTAGTAGGACCAGATCGTGCCCTGCTTGCCGGCCTGGACGCTTGCCGCGGTTTTCCACTGCAGCATCAGCTTGTGGCTGACGAAGAGGCGGTAGAGGGAGCGACCGATGGCGTCCGCCATCATGCAGGCGCCGTCGGCGATGAAGACGATGCGGAGCGCAACCTGCGCATTGGCGGCGCGGATGTCTGACCAGACGGTATAAAGGTGGGCGCGGGCGACGATATCGCTGGTGCGCGGGATGATGCCGTTGATGAGCGACAGCGTCGGTGCGACGAACAGGCAGAAGATCAGCACGATCTGCCAGATCAGGGCGCCGAGCGGGTTCATGAAGTACCAGCCGAGCACGGAGGCGAAGAACCAGGCGATCGGGGTCAGCGAGCGGCGCAGGTTGTCGAACATCTTCCAGCGGCCGAGCGCGGTGACACCGTGCTTGGTGCTGAACATGTAGGGCAGAAGCTGCCAGTCGCCACGCGCCCAGCGATGCTGGCGCGAGGTTTCGACTTCGTAGCGGGTCGGGAAGTCCTCGACGAGTTCAAGGTCGGTGACGAGCGCGCAGCGCGCCATCGAACCTTCAAGCAGGTCGTGGCTGAGAACCGAGTTTTCCTCGATGCGTCCCTTCAGGGCCGCTTCGAAGGCGTCGACGTGATAGAGGCCCTTGCCGGTGAAGGTGCCCTCGCCCGCCAGATCCTGATAGACATCGGAGACGGTGAAGACATAGGGGTCCAGACCGCGGTTGATCGAGAAGACGCGCTGGAAGACAGAGGCGTCCTTGCCCGTGGTCAGGGATGGCGTCACGCGAGGCTGCAAGACGCCGTAGCCGCTTTCGACGCGGCCGGTCTCGGGGTTGATCACCGGGCGGTTGGTCGGGTGATAGAGCTTGCCGACGAGCTTGGTCACGGCGTCGCGCATCAGGCGCGTATCGGCGTCGAGCGTCATCACGTATTGCACGTTTTCAGGCACGATATTGGCGCCCGGCAGATAGGTCGTGTCGCGGTCGCCGCGCAGGAGCAGGTTCAGCTCGTGCAGCTTGCCGCGCTTGCGCTCCCAGCCCATCCATGCGCCTTCCGACGGATTGTAGAGGCGGCGGCGGTGCAGCAGGTAGAAGCGGGTCTTGCCGTCATAGGCGTAGCGAGCGGAGAGGTTGGCGACTTCGCGGCGTGCGTAGTCGAGAACTTCGAGATCGGCCGCCGTCTCCTCGACCTGGCTGTCCGGCCAGTCGCTCAGCAGCGCGAAGTAGATTTCGCCCCGCGGGTTGGCAAGATAGTGAACCTCGATGTTGCGGACGAGTTCATCGACGCTGTCGCGGTTCGAGATCAGGCAGGGAACGACCAGAAGCGTGCGTGCGTCCTCGGGAATGCCCTCCTTGAACTCGTAGCCGACGAGGCGCGCCGGCGTGACGAAGAAGGAGAGCACGGTGTTGAAGAGACCCGTCGCGCCTTCCGATGCCGGCAGCGAGAACATGATCAGCAGCAGGATGATCGCGATCGGCGCCATGCCGGCGCTCGCCATGAACTGGCCGACGACGACCATCGCGAGAATGGTCAGGAGCAGCACCGGTACGGCGATCGACAGCCAGTTGAACCGGCGGACGGCGCGAACGAAGTGCTGCACCAGCGTCGGGTTGTAAACCGCTCTCGCTTCCAGCTTCGGGCGCTGCGCGCCGGCCAGGAAGCTGCCGACATTGGGTTCGTGCGGCTCGTCCTCGCCCGATTCCTTCGCCTCGGCCGTCATGTCGAGCGCGAGCTGCGCGATCTCCATTTCGGTCATGGTGGAGCGCTTGGCGAGCTTTTCGATCTGCTTGCGATACTTGTTGCGCGAGCCGGAATCGAGAAGGCCGTAGTCGGAATTGTCCCAGAGCAGCTTGTCGACGTGGCTGACCTGCTCGACCCAGACGGACCATTCGGTGTCGTCGATCTCGCGCAGACTGCGAATGATGTTGCCCATCGTGACGTTGCCGGAGGAGAGACGGCTGTGCTCGGCCATCGTCGTCGCTTCGGTGTCACGACCGAGCGCCTCAAGGCGCTCATCCAGCCAGGTGATGGCAAGGCTCGAGGTCTGCGAGCCGTCGCGCATGCGGTAGAGGAACTGCGTCGAGAAGGTGTTGTCCTCGGCAAGCGGCTCAAGCGTCTTCAGATACTCGGTGGCTTTTGCCGGGTCGGTCAGGCGCACCAATTCGTCGGCGGCTTCGTTGGCGCGGCGGCGCATGCGGCGGCTGCGCTCGACGCGGATCGAGATGCGGCGCAGGTTTTCGACCAGAACGTAGCGCACCAGCGAAGGCAGCGCCCAGAGCTCGCCGATCCGCAATGTCTCGTGTTCCTGGAAACCGTCGACCAGCGCCGTCAGGCTTTCCTGCGAAATGGTGCTATGGGTGTGGGCCACATAGAGCCAGGCCAGCGCCAGCGTGCGCGGGATCTTTGTGCCGTTCACGTCGATTGTCGGCAATTCGCGGTAGAAGCGCTTGGGGAAGTCGCGGCGGACTTCCTGGATCGCTTCCTCGACGATGTAGTGGTTGTCCAGAAGCCACTCGGCGGCCGGGGTAATCGTCTCGCCGGCCTCCACGTCCGCCGCTGTCGTGCGGTAGACGCGCAGGATTTCCTTTTCGTTCTCCTTATGCCGGGCGAAGAAGTCGAAGGGTGCGAAAGCGACCAGCGAGCTGACACCTGACGTGGCTGCTGATGCACCCATCGCCCTGATGTCTTCGATCGACATATAGGTCGCGCGGATCGAGTCGTTGTGATCGATCTGCTTGGTTTCGGACTCGCGGGACAGGCTCGGAGACGTGGGGGAAATAGACATGGGTTCGGTTCTGGATCCAAACAAAGTTATGGTCGTTAGGGTTTGCCTTGTGCACTGCCAAATATGACTGCCGCATGAACAGTACCGGTCTTTTGCGGCCACATTGAAAACATTGGCAGTTGCAATCGAACGGCAATGCGAATCGATTTAGATATGATCTTGCGACCAGCCGGGCAAAGAGGTGAGCGCGATTGAACGACGCCTCCCCGCCAAGCCAATCGGGAAAGTTGGACACTATTGCGACAATTCAAGTCAAGAGGTTTCGGCAAGTGGTAAACGCACGAAAAATCCGGCGCCTTTGGGACGCCGGATTTCACTGATTATGCGGGATTTAGACGCGGCGCATGAGCCGCGCGACAAGCGATACAACAAACAGCACCAGGAATATGAAGAACAGTACCTGGGCAATCGATGCTGACGCGCCTGCAATGCCGCCAAAACCCAGAACGCCGGCGATCAGGGCCACAACAAGAAATACGAGTGCGTAGTAAAGCATTGCCATCTCCTTAGTCGTTGCTGACCAGATAACGGTGGCGTGCCTCTTTGGTTCCGTGCCCGATGAAAAAGGGTTTGTTTTCGGTACGCTAGCTGATGACGCCGCAAACCAAGGCTGCGAGAAAGGTGAACGCGGCTACAACCAGCGCCGCATTGGCTACCCGATGCAGACGACTGCGCGTCGTTGCCGGCTTCCTGGAGCGAGCGGAACGATAGTGGTCCGCGTGAGTATGGGACATACCCAAGTCTGCCATGTGTTGCCTCCGCCTGTTTCGGCTCTTCTTGTGAGCTCAGTTTCTTATATAGTCTATCTAGATGGTAGAGATAAAATTCCACCATATCGGTCTTGCTGAGAAAATCCGTCTTGGCGCCAGCGGCCTAACAGATGGTGTGCCAGGCCCAGATCAGGGAGCGCTCGACCGCGGTGTCCTTGCGGGGGCTCTTCTTCTTCGCGACGATCTTTCGATCGCGCTTCGCCGCCTTGAACAGCGGACGCGTCCGCTTTGCAGCCTTGGCTGGAGGTGCGAAGTAACCCATGGTCATGCCGCCGAGAAAGAACATCTTCATCTCCATGATCACGAAAGCTAACAGCCATTAACGCAATCATGACAGAAGCAAGGCAGCTGTCAATAGTCTAGTCGATTGGTCGTGTTTTAACGGACCGTTATTCTTAACGGCCCGCCGATTGCTAAAAATTTCAATTACTTGAAAAGACTGGGCTTCAAGCTTTGACGAAGCCTTTGCTCGCGACCATCAAACTTTTCGTGTAGTCCTCGCGAACTTCGGCCTTGGCGAGCTCATCGGCCGTCAGGCGCTCGACGACCTCGCCGCCGCGCATCACGGCGAGGTTTTCGCACATGTGGGTGATGACGCCGAGGTCGTGGCTGACCATGACGAAGGTCAATTTCCGATCGCGCCTGACCTGCTCGAGCAGGTTCAGCACTTCGGCCTGCACAGAGGCGTCCAGCGCCGATGTCGGCTCGTCGAGCAGCAAGATCGATGGCTCGACGATCAGGGCGCGGGCAATGGCGACGCGCTGGCGTTGACCGCCGGAAAGCTGATGCGGATAGCGGAAACGGAAGCCGTTGCCGAGACCGACCTCGTCGAGCGCGCGAGCGATGCGCGTGTCGCTGTCCGAGATGCCATGGATCGCCAGCGGCTCGAGCAGCAGCCGGTCGATGGTCTGGCGCGGATGCAGCGAACCGTAGGGGTCCTGGAACACCATCTGGACCTTGCGATAGAAGGCCTTGCTTCGCCTGGAGCCGGAGAGCTGTTCGCCGTGTATCCTGATCGTTCCGTCCTTGACGGGCGCGAGGCCGGCGACGGCGCGAAGAAGCGTGGATTTTCCGGAGCCGGATTCACCGACGAGACCGAAGGACTGGCCTTCGGCGATCTCGACGCTGACATCCTTCAGCGCGTGGAAATGGTCGTAGATGACGGTAACATTGTAGATGGAAAGGGCTGCTGTCATGCGAACCACTCCGGCTTGCGGTCCAGCACCGGCAGCGGATGCCTGTTTTCGCCGATCTGCGGCATGCAATTCAAAAGTCCTTGCGTATAGGGATGCCGGGCGTTCTTCAGCTCGGAGGCCTTCAGTTCCTCGACGACCTTGCCGGCATACATGACGATGACGCGGTCGCAGAAGGAGGAGACGAGGCGCAGGTCGTGCGACACGAAGATCAGGCCCATGCCGCGCTCGGAAACCAGGCGGTCCATGATCCTGAGAACGTCGAGCTGCACCGTCACGTCGAGAGCCGAGGTCGGCTCGTCGGCGATGAGCAGTTCGGGATCGGCGATCAGCATCATGGCGATCATGGCGCGCTGACCCATGCCGCCCGATACTTCATGCGGATAAAGATCGAAGACGCGCTTCGGCTCGCGGATCTGCACGGCCTCCAGCATGGCGATCGCGCGGTCTCGCGCTTCGCCCTTGCCGATCTTTTCGTGCGTTCTGAGCGTCTCGCAGATCTGCCGGCCGATGGTCATGACCGGATCGAGCGAATATTTCGGATCCTGCAGCACCATGGCGATCCGCTTGCCGCGCAGTTGCCGGCGCTGCTTGGCCGATGCCGACAGGAGGTCGATGCCGTTGAAGTCTAGTGTATCGGCCGTGACGATACCGTGCGGCGGCGTCAGTCCCATGATGGCGCGGCCGGTCTGCGACTTGCCGGAGCCGGATTCCCCGACGATGCCGAGGCGTTCCTTGCCGAGCGTGAAGGAAACACCGCGCACGGCTTCGATGACGCCGGTGCGGGTGGGGTAGCTGACCTTGAGGTTCTTGACGGTGAGGAGCGTGCTCATTGGCCGCTCTCCTTCGGGTCCAGCGCATCACGCAGACCGTCGCCAAGCAGGTTGAAGCCGAGGCTGACGACGAGGATGGCGATGCCCGGCATGGCGGCGACCCACCATTGGTCGAGGATGAAGCGGCGGCCCGAGGCGATCATCGCGCCCCATTCCGGCAGCGGCGGCTGAGCGCCGAGGCCGAGGAAGCCGAGGCCGGCTGCCGTCAGGATGATGCCCGCCATGTCGAGCGTGACGCGCACGATCAGCGAGGAGATGCAGAGCGGCATGACATGGCGCACGACGATGCGCAGCGGCGACGCGCCCATCAGCTTCACCGCCGAGATATAGTCGGAGCGCCGCACCGTCAGGGTCTCGGCGCGCGCGATACGGGCGTATGGCGGCCAGGAGGTGATGGCGATGGCGATGATGGCGTTCTGGATGCCCGGGCCGAGTGCTGCCACGAAGGCGAGCGCCAGGACGAGCTTCGGGAAGGCGAGGAAGATGTCGGTGATGCGCATCAGGACGGCATCGACCCAGCCGCCGGCATAGCCTGATACCGTGCCGACCAGGAGGCCGATCGGCGCGGAGATGACGGCGACGAGGACGACGACCATCAGCGTCAGGCGGGAGCCGTAGATCAGGCGCGAGTAGATGTCGCGGCCCTGGTCGTCGGTACCGAGAAGATAGCCCTCCGTGCCGGGCGGCAGAAGCCGGGCGTTTCGGAGGTCACCGACGACGGGCGAGTGCGTGGCCAGAACATCGGCAAAGGCCGCCATCAGCAGCAGCGCGATGATAATGAAGAGACCAACAACCGCAAGGCGGTTGGCGGTAAACTGCCGCCAGGTGACGTAGGCGCGGCCGAGACGGGCCTGCGTGCGTGATTGCGGCCGGTCGGAGAGCAGCCATTCGCGGCGGGTCATCGGTCTGGTGATGTTTGCTTGCATGCTCATCGGGTCCGGGTCCTGGGATCGAGGGTCCGATAAAGAAGATCAGACAAGAGGTTGATGCCGATGAAGACGGTGCCGATGACGATCGTGCCGCCAAGCACGGCGTTCATATCGGCATTCTGCAGCGAATTGGTGATGTAGAGGCCGATGCCGGGCCAGGAGAAGACGGTCTCGGTCAGGACCGAGCCCTCGAGCAGTCCGGCATAGGAGAGCGCGATGACGGTAACGAGCGGGACCGCGGCGTTGCGCAGCGCATGGCCCCAGATCACCCGTGTTTCCGACAGGCCCTTGGCGCGCGCGGCCACGACATATTCCTGGCTGAGTTCGTTCAGCATGAAGCTGCGTGTCATGCGGCTGATATAGGCGAGCGAGAAATAGCCGAGCAGCGAGGCCGGCAGGACGATGCGGCGGAATACGTCGTAGAAGACATCCCACTGCCGCTGAATGGCGCTGTCGAGCAGGTAGAAGCCGGTGATTGGTGTGAAGGTGTATTCGTAGACGATGTCGATGCGGCCGGGGAAGGCGACCCAGCGCAGCTTGGCGTAGAAAATCACCAGCGAGATCAGCGCCAGCCAGAAGATCGGTACGGAATAGCCGATGAGGCCGATGACGCGAACGATCTGGTCGGCGAAACTTCCACGTCGAACGGCGGCAAGAACGCCGAGCGGCACACCGATCACCGAGCCGATGATGGTGCCGAGCGTGGCGAGTTCGATCGTCGCCGGGAAGACGCGCTTGATATCGACCATGACGGGATTGGTTGTCAGCACCGAGGTGCCGAAATCGCCGGCGAGGATGCCTTTGATGTAGATGTAGAACTGCTGGTAGATCGGCAGGTCGAAGCCCATTTCTCGCCGCACGCGCTCAACCACATGGGCGGGAGCGCGGTCGCCGAGAATGGCGAGCACCGGATCGATTGGCACGACGCGGCCGATGAAGAAGGTGACGGCCAGAAGGCCGAGATAGGTGGTGACGGCGGCGACCAGAAAACGGCCCACAGCCTTCGCAACAGGAAGAGCACGGCCGGGTTTCGGCCGTGCTTCCGTCTTTGTTTCGACGATACTCAATCTATCAATCCTGTCGGATCATTCCTTGCCGATCATGCCGACAAAGTTGGTGTCGAAGCTCGGGCCGAGCTTGAAGTTGGTCAAGCCCTTGCGATAGCCCGCGACTTCGGTCTGCTGGAAGATGAAGACGAACGGGCTGTTGGCCAGGTACTTCTTCTGGATGTCCTGATACATCGCCGCACGCTTGGCGCTGTCGCGCTCGAGCAGGGCAGCCTTGGCTTCCTTGTCCAGTTCCGGCGATTCCCAGGTGTTGCGCCAGGCGAGCGTCTTCACGGTGCCGGCGTCGGAATTGTCAGGGTTGCTGGTGAAGGTGTCGGCGTTGGAGTTCGGATCGAAGTAGTCCGAACCCCACTGCCCGATGTAGATGTCGTGCGTGCGGGCGCGGAACTTGGTCAGCGTCTGCTTGCCGTCACCGGGGATGATTTCCATCTTGATGCCGGCCTGCGCCACCGACTGCTGGATCGATTCGGCGATGCCGGTCACGGGCTGCGTGTTGCGCACGTCGATCGTCACCGAGAAGCCGTCCTTCAGGCCTGCCTTGGCGAGCAGTTCCTTGGCCTTGGCAACGTCGAACTTGTAGGGGTTCTCATCGAGCGCGCCGAGCTGGCCGGTCGGCAGGAAGGTCTGGTGGATCGTGCCGATGCCCTTGATCAGCGTCGCGCCGATCGCATCGTAGTCGACCAGGTACTTGAAGGCTTCCTGGACTTCCGGCTTCTTCAGGTTCTCGTTCTTGGAGTTGAGGCTGATGAAGTAAACGGTGCCCTTCGGCGCGCTTTCGTTGGCGAGATCGGCGTTCTTGGCGACGGCTTCGAGGTCGCCCGGCTCCAGGTTGCGGGCGATGTCGATGTCACCGGCCTCGAGCGCCAGGCGCTGAGCCGAGCTTTCCTTCATGAAGCGATAGATGACGCGGGCGAGCTTGGCCTTCTCGCCGTAGTAATTGTCGTTGCGCTCGAGCACGACCACTTCGTTGGCGCGCCATTCGCGCAGCTTGAAGGCGCCGGAGCCGGCGTAACCGGTCTTTAGCCACTCGTTGCCGAAATCGTTGTCGTACTTGTAGTCGGCGGACGGCGTGACCGGCTTGACGTGATCGAGAACCAGCTTCTTGTCGACGACGGAAGCAACCGTTGCCGTGAGGCAATTCAGGACGAAGCTCGGCGCATAGGGCTTGTCGACGGTGAAGGTGAAGGTGTTCTCGTCGGTCGCCTTGGCCTTTTCGGTGACGTTGTCACCATTGATGCCGAACTGGGTGAGGATGAAGGCGGGGCTCTTGTCGAGCTTGACGGCGCGTTCGAAGGACCATGCGACGTCTTCGGCGGTGATCGGGTTGCCGGAGGCGAACTTCATACCGGGCTTCAGCTTGAACGTGTAGGTCAGGCCGTCATCCGAAACCGTCCAGCTTTCCGCGAGGTCGCCCTTGACCTTGGACGTATCGGCCATGTCGAGGCGCACGAGCAGGCTGTAGGTGTTGCTGGTCATCTCGGCGGTCGAGAGTTCGAAGGCTTCGCCCGGATCCATGGTGATGATGTCGTCGATCGCGAAGCCCTGGACGAGGGTGTCCTTCGGGGTCTCGGCGAAGGCGGCGGGCGCGGCCATCATCAGGAGGGAGAGTGCGGCGCCGGCCGAAAGCGCACGGACGTTGCGGCCAAGTCTGGTCATCATCATAGTCTTGTTCCCCTTGCTCATATTTTTGAATTCAATCAGGCATGTCAGCAGTGTCAGGCAGCCTCTTCTCCCCATGCCGAAGACAGAATCCGAAGCCAGTTTTCGCTGGCCATTTTTTTCAAATCCTCGCCACCATATCCAGCGCGCTGAAGCGCATCAATCAGCTTCTGGTTGCCGGCGGCGTCGCCGATTTCGTCCGGTATGGTTGCGCCGTCGAAGTCCGATCCGAGCGCCACGCAATCGATGCCAATGCGCTCGACGAGGTAGTCGATGTGGCGAACCATGTCGCTGAGCGGCGTGTCGCCGTCTGATCGCGCATCGTCGCGCAGCATGGCGGTCGCGTAGTTGAGGCCGACGAGGCCGCGGCTTTCCTTGATCGCATCAAGCTGCCTGTCGGTCAGGTTGCGGGCGACCGGTGTCAGCGCATGGACGTTCGAGTGGCTGGCGACCAGCGGCTGGTCGGTCGTCTCCGCCACATCCCAGAAGCCCTTTTCGGTGATGTGGGCGAGATCGATCATGATGCCCAGGCGGTTGCATTCGCGAACCAGCTCGAAGCCGGCGTCGGTCAGGCCGAGGCCGGTATCCGGCGACATGGGGAAAGCGAACGGCACGCCGTGGCCGAAGATGTTGTGCCGGCTCCAGACCGGGCCGAGCGAGCGCAGGCCGGCCGCGTAGAAGACTTCCAGCGCGGCCAGATCCGACCCGATCGCTTCGCAACCTTCCATGTGCATGACGGCAGCGAAGACGCCATCGGCGATGGATTGGCGGATGTCCTTGACCGTGTGGCACAGACGCCAGGCGCCGGCGCGATCGAGACGAAGGGCGATCGCGGCCATTTCATTGGCGATCCGCAGCGATGGCAGGGGATCGAGGGGGGCCGCCAGCGGGGTGATGTAGTGTCCGTCCTTGTCGGGATCGGCGAAAACCAGATCGCCCGACGGAATGTAGATGGCGCAAAGGCCACCGGCGAGGCCGCCAGCCCTGGCGCGTGGCGCGTCGATGTGGCCGGTGTCGGTTCCGTTCGCAAACTCGGCGATGGGGTCGCCGCCCTCCCGCTCATGCGTCCAGAGGCGGAGAAGAACGTCGTTGTGGCCGTCGAATACGAGTTGCATGTCAGTTCCTGTGGGCCCTCATCCCAGAGCCGGGGCGGGCGAAGCGAAGCGCGCAGAATAGAAAAGCTGGCGGAATACGCCACCCCTTTTTTGAGATTATTTTTGAGCAGCAACCCATGGTTAGGTGTCGCACGGCGGTCTTGGCGGGGCTTGCCAAAAACACCGAGAATGACACCGTGGCCGATGAAAATCAGATATGGCCCGACTATATGATATCGCGCAAACGGTGGCCGATCGTCGGCCCTGGTGGAGAGCGCAATGTCTATCTCAATTTATCGCCTGACAGTGCCTGTATTTCAGCGTGGCCTGACAACCCTATCCGCTTATCTCGACAAGGCGGAGGCCTTCGCCAGCGAGACGGGCATCGATCCCGTGGAGCTCGTCGCCACACGGCTGGCGCCAGACATGCTGCCGTTTTCCGGCCAGTACCAGCGCGCCACCGATAGCGCCAAGCTTGCCATTGCACGGCTAACGGGCGCCGATGCACCGAAATTCGAGGATAACGAGACGACGATCGCTGATCTGCGGGCGCGTGTCGCTAAAACGGAAGCCTATCTGGCGACCGTTTCGCCGGATGCGCTCGATGGCGCCGAAACGCGCGAGGTCGTCATCTCTCCCGGTGGCCACAGAACGGTCTTCCGTGGCGACGACTACGTCATGAGCTTCGCCCTGCCGAATTTCTATTTCCACATCTCGATGGCGCACGCGATCCTGCGCAACAAGGGCGCGCAGATCGGCAAGCTCGATTATCTCGGACGTTTCTCCTGACGCGCGCTCAGGGCCGGTGTCGAACCGGCCCATTCTCCGTCAGTTCGGTATAGGCCAGGGTCTGGTCGAGGTGGCGGGCGCGCAGCGACAGCAGCTTTTCAGCATAAGCGAGCCGCGTCGACGCGTGCGCCGGGTCGGCCGCGACATTTCGCAGCTCCATCGGGTCGTTCCCGAGATCGAAGAGCAACGGCGCCAGACCGGCAAAATGCACATATTTGAAGTTCTCGTCCCTGATGACGGCGAGATTGCATTCGTTCGATCGCAGGCCGAAGTGGCGCTCGGCATGCTGGTGAGCGATATCGCGAAAATCGAACTCCCAGAAGGCCGCATCCCGCCAGTTCACGACCTCCCTCCCCTCGGTGAAGGGTAGCAGCGACTGCCCGTCCAGGCCGTTTTCCGGCTCGACGTTCAGGCGCTCGCAAAGCGTCGGAAAGATATCGGCGGCGCTGGTGAAGTGCTCGACCGTTTGGCCACGGTCGGCCGATCGGGGATCGCGAATGACCAGCGGGATGTGATAGCTCCCGTCAAAGAAGCCGCCCTTGCCGAAGGTCCAGTGATCGCCGGCCATCTCCGCATGATCCGACGTGAAGATGATGACGGTGTTTTCCCAGGCGCCGGCATCCTTGAGCGCGGCCCAGATCCGGCCGAGCTGCGCGTCCACCTCGGCGATCATTCCATAGTAGATGGCGCGGATCGCCGCGATGTCTTCTTCGTTCCAGTCGTCGACCGGGCCTGTCGCGCCGTGGATGAAGCTGCCCTTGTCGTTGCGCGGCATCGCGTAGGCGAGATAGGGGTGCAACGCCTGCTCGCCCTGTCGATCGGTCGCGCGGGAGAAGGTGGGTCCATCCGCAGGCGAAAACATGTCGCTATAAGGTGCCGGCGCGGAAAATGGCGGATGCGGGCGCAGGAAGGATATGTGTGCGAACCACGGCCTGTCCTGTTCGCCGAGCCATCGAATGAACTCGCCGGTCAGGAATGCCGTCTGCGTTTCATCCTTCGAATAGGCGGTTGGGGCGTTGGAAATCTCGCCGGGCGTGGCGTTGACGGGGGTATGAATGTCGCGGCTCGTGGCATCCTCGTGGCCGCGCGAGCGAAGCCAGGACAGCCACTGTCTCTCATGTTCCGGGAGCAGTTGCCGCGCGGTGAAGCCGGGGAGCAAGCCTTCATAGGTGGTCAGATGCGGATCGTTGGCATTGGTGCCGCGCGGATCGGGCGCGGTATCCGTGTAGCCGAACAAGGTCGGCTCGTAGCCCGCGCGGCGTGCGGCGAGCGCCAGATTGTCGAACCTGCCATCGAGGGGCGAGCCGTTGCGGCAAACCCGATGGTTCATCTGGTAGAGACCGGTATAGAGCGTGGCGCGCGCCGGCGAACACGGCGCGGCACCAGCGAAATGACGGGCAAACAGCGTGCCCTCGGCCGCCAGCGCATCGACATTCGGTGTCCTGACGCAGGCGTGGTTTCGTGCCGAGAGGCAATCACCGCGCCACTGGTCCGCGGTGATCAGCAGAATGTTCGGTTTGCCCGTCATCGATCTGGCCAATCAGTGATGGTTGGATTTCGAATGCCAGTTCCAGGCCGAGCGGATGATCTGGGAGAGATCGTGCTGCGGCACCCAGCCGAGCACCTCGCGTGCCTTGTCGTTGTTGGCGACCAGCGTATGCGAATCGCCTTCGCGCCGACCGACATACTCGACGGGGAATGGCTTGGCGGACACGTCCTCGATGGCGCCGAGCAGTTCCTTGACCGTCGTGCCGGTGCCGGTGCCGAGATTGAGGGCGACCGATTCACCGCCGCGCAGCAGATGCTCGACGGCGCGGACATGCGCATCGGCAAGATCCAGCACGTGGATATAGTCGCGCACGCAGGTACCGTCGCGGGTCTCGTAATCGCTGCCGAACACCTTGAAGCCGTCGCGCCGGCCAAGCGCCGCGTCGATCGCGAGCGGGATGGCGTGGGTTTCCGGCTGATGCCACTCGCCGATGCGGCCTTCGAAATCGGCGCCGGCGGCGTTGAAATAGCGCAGCACGACCGAGCGGAAGCCGGTGTACTTGTCGTAATCGGCAAGCGCCTGCTCGACGATGTATTTCGTCTGGCCGTAGGGGTTGATCGGCACCTGCCGGTGCGTCTCGTCCAGTGGCACGCTTTGCGGCAGGCCATAGGTCGCGCAGGTGGAGGAGAAGACGAAAGCCTTGATGCCGGCAGCCTGGGCAGCCGCCAGCAAGGTCAGCGTGCCGATGACGTTGTTTTCGTAGAAGGCGACCGGATCCTTGACCGACTCGCCGACCTCGATCAGGGCCGCGAAGTGCAGGATGGCCGCGGGCTTGTGCTTGGCCAGAACCTCGTCGAGGCGCGCGCGATCCCTGATATCGCCTTCTTCCGCCGGCCCCCATTTGACGAACTCGCGGTGCCCGTTGGAGAAGTTGTCGTAAACGACGGGCTTGAAGCCCTTGTTGGCGAGATCGAGACATGTGTGGGAGCCGATATAGCCCGCACCACCAACGACCAGAACTGTTTCACCTGCCATGCACCACCTTCTGTGATTTGGAATCGGACAGCACCAGAGTTAGGCCAACGACATGGCGATAAAAAGAACGAAGTGGGCTCCCTGGCGCTTTCACCGCATCTTATGGCCAACGCGATTACCGATTTTCAATCGCCGAGATCGAAGGCCGATCGAACAAGGACTATTCGCCTGCGATGCATGATCAACACATGAAGACCCGAGAATATTCCCGGAGGTCCTGATAGAAACTGTAACTTCGACTGCAGTGATACTGCCTTATTTTAGCTTTCATGCATGGTCTATGCTTTGAGTTCCTGTCCAATGTCGTCGTGCTTGGACTAATCGACTTCAAAGATATCTGGAAAATCATCGCGCATGGATGCAGCTATTCGCAAGTTCATCTTTCATGATCTCCAAACGATCGAGGGTTACATCGATCCTCCGGATGCTCTGGTGTTCCTCGCGATCCTGCGGCACCAAGCTCTCGCGGGTTTTGAAGGCGCGGTCGCGGAGATCGGCGTCTATTACGGGCGATCCTATTTCCTCTTCCGGCGCATCTGCGGCGACCGTGAGCCAATCGTCGCCATCGATCTTTTCGATATCGACGGTGCAACGAAGGGCAGCGCGCAATATCTGCAGTTCATCGAGAACGGCCGCCGGCTCGGCCTTCCTGTGATGGAAGATCTGGTGATCAAGGGCGACAGCACGCTTCTGAAGCCAGCCGACATCTTCGCGAAGGTGGGAGCGGTGCGGTTCTTCAGCATCGATGGCGGGCATATGCTGCATCATGTCCTGTCCGACACGCATCTGGCGGCGGATACGCTGACCGATCATGGCATCATCGCCTTCGACGACACGTTCAACCCGACGTGGCCGGAGGTGACGGTCGGCGTCGCCGACTTCCTGCGCGAGCAGCAGGGCGAGTTCGCGGTCTTCTGCATCACCAAATACAAGACCTATGTGTGCCGCCGAGCGTTTCACGCCGAATATTCGAGGGCGATCGCGGCCTCGCCCGATCTTGCCGCGTTCGAACATGTCGAAACCGAGTTTCTCGGGTCAAAGGCGGCGCGGCTGGAAAATCCGATGCGTCGGCGGCTCGTGCACCAGCTTCTAGTGCGCAGCGGCATGGGCGTGTTTTCGGAGCGAGCCTATCGATAGCCGGCTTGCGGCGTTCAGGGCGATAGAAAGAAAAATGCCTCGCCGAAGCGAGGCTAGTCCAAGGCCGCTTCGGGGAAAACGGAAGCGACGCGGCTGTTTTATTGCTACGCTAACTTTGCGCAAGCGCAGTTTGGCGAATTTCGGTACGCCCGGCGAAATCGAATGGAGCGACGATCAGGACCGGCGGCCATCGCTCTTCAAGCCCGCAACAAGCCGGCGACCGCGACGAAGGGCTGTGAAGGCGGCGCCGACCGCGATCAGCCATAGTGCTGCAAACAGGACTTGGTCGGTGCCGCCCCAGAGCGGCTGAAACACCGATAGAATGGCGGCGGCCGATATTGTTGCCATACGGTGCTGCTTGGCCATGGGGCCGGAGAAATCGCTTGGCTGCCCTGTGGCCCGGCCGAGTTCGCGCGCATAGGCGGTGAGCACGGCAAACGCCGCCGCCGCCCAGCCAAGCCCCGGCGCCCCGATGCCCACCCCTGCCCCGACAAGGATCAGGATGTCGGCGACCCGGTCGGGGAACTCATTCCAGAACGGCCCATCTGCCGCCCCCTTCCCGCCCTCGACCGCGACCATTCCGTCGAAGAGATTGCAAAGCAGCCGCAGCTGGCAAAAAAACGCGGCCGCGACGAAGAAGGGCGCCTGCGCCCAGCCCGTTTGATGTCCCGACAAGAAGAACGCGCCGCCAGCAAGCGCGGCCGCGATCATGCTTGCCTGCGAGATCCGGTTTGGCGTGACGGATTTCGACGCCAGCCATTGCGCCGTCGAACGCGCCCAGTGCGTGTCGCGGCTCGCCAGCGGCCTGCGGTCACCTGTTTCGCTCATGCCCGCTTCCCCTTCCGGTACAGTGAATAATTGTAGATCGCCGCATAGCTGGTCGAGACCGCCAGCGGCAGCGCGATCGTTTTCAAAATTTCAGGGGTGCCGCTCAGCGCGTGGATCGTCGCCAGAATGGCGCTCGATGCCAGGCAGGCAATCAGTGGCGGCGCCCAGAGGGCGTGCGTTCCAGAAGTCCGGCGCGACAGCTGCTCGACCGCGGTTTTCAGAAACAGCGTCAAAAGGGCGGACAACGTGCCCTGGACGAGGCCGGCGAGCAGAAAGCGGCCGGGTGGGTAGCCCCGGTTCGCGAACATCGCCCAGCCGCCCATCGCGCAGAAGGCGAAGGTCACATGGGTGATGCCGTTGCCCGCGATACGCCGCAGTCGGGTCGTCATGTGACCGACCACCAGTAACGGACGATATGGAAGAAGATCGGGGCGGAAAAGACGACGGAATCGAGCCGGTCGATCAGCCCGCCATGGCCCTCGATCAGGTTGCCCCAATCCTTGACGCCGCGGTCGCGCTTGATCGCCGACATCACCAATCCGCCGAAAAAGCCCATCAGGGTGATGACGAAAGCGAGCAGCCCGGCCTGGAGCGGCGTGAACGGCGTGATCCACCAGAGGCCGGCGCCGATCAGCGTGGCGCTGGCAACGCCGCCGACAAAGCCCTCGACGGTCTTGGAGGGCGAGAGCTTCGGGGCGATCTTGGTGCGGCCGAAGAGCTTGCCCCAGACATATTGGAGCACATCGCTCAGTTGCACGATGATGACGAGGAAGGCGATGAGCAGCACATTGCGGCCCTCATAGCCGGCGATCGTCAGCGTCAGCAGCGCGGGAACGTGGGAAGCGCAGAAGACGCAGATCATCAGCGCCCATTGTACCTCCGCGATCCGGTCCAGAAAGCGCTCGGTGTCGCCGCGCAGCACCGAGATGATCGGCATCAGCAGGAAGGCATAGACGGGAATGAAGATCGAGAAGATGCCGTACTGTTTCGTCCAGAGCAGAAAATACTGCAACGGCAGCACGATGAAGAACGCGGTCGCCAGCGCCCAGTGATCGGCGCGCTTCGTCTGCGTCAAGGTGATGAATTCGCGCAGCGCCGCGAAGGAGCAGAAGGCGAACAGGACCAGGATGCCGACGCGGCCGATCATGAAGGCGATGCCGATCAGGATCGCCATCACCCACCACGCCTTGATGCGTGCGTTGAGGTTCTCGATGGAGGCGTTGCCGCCGTCCGGCGAGAGGCGCCGCTGCAGGACATAGCCGATCGCGGACGCCACGACGAGCACCGCGAGGATGCCGAGAACGAGCGTGAAGAGGTCGGAATTCGCCGTATTCATTCGCCACCGCCTGGCTGCTTTGGAGAGAGGGCGAGAAGGGCCGTCCGCGCCCGATCGAGAAAGGCCTGCTTGTCTTCGCCAGGATGCATGTGCATCGGCTCCCCGAAGGTGACGGTGCAGATCAGAGGGATCGGAACGATCTCGCCCTTCGGCATGACGCGGTTGAGATTGTTGATCCAGACGGGGATGAGGCGGATATCCGGACGCACTGACGCGAGATGGAAGAGCCCGCTCTTGAACGGCAGGAGCGAAGCATCCGTCAGATTGCGGGTTCCCTCCGGAAAGAGAATGAGCGAGGAGCCGGCATCCAGCGCATTGGCCATCACCTCGATCGGATCGCTGGTCCGCTTGTCGCGCTCGCGTTCGATCAACACCGCGTCGAAGACGTCGCGGCCGATAAAACGGGTGATCGCGGATTTCAGCCAGTATTCGGCGCCCGCCACGGGGCGTGTCAACCGACGCAGACGGGGCGGCAGAACGGCCCAAACCAGAATGAAATCGCCGTGGCTCGAATGATTGGCGAAATAGACGCAGGTGTCGGCCGTGGGGCCGTCGCCCGACCAAATGGCGCGCACGGCCGTTATGGCGCGCGCAAACAGAACGATGGCCGTCGCCACCGGCCTCGCGATCATCGTCCGTACCAAAGCGATCCCCCGTCCACCCGACACATTCAAGATGTGTAGCCTTGTTTCATGCGGATCAAAAGCCCTCGGCTTTTGCTCGACCTCCGGCGGCCGCGTCCATCCCGGGAAAGGGCACGAGATGGTGGAGCAAAGCGTTAACCATGCTTCGGTAGGAATGATGTCGAACACAACGGAACGAATCGATGTCGGTAAACACAAGCAAGAGTTTGAAGGCCATGACCACAAGTGAAATCGTCCTTTTCCCTGTGGCCTCGCGCGCTGGCGACATCGACCGCAGCGCCGCCGAACTCGAGCGCCTGCACGGTGCCGATGCCGTTCAATACTGGAAGACCGAGTGCCGGCGCCTGGCGAGCGAACTGGAATCGCTCGGCCTGCCAGAGGCGGAAGTTCGCCACCAGGTGATGGTTTTCCAGGCCGAGGTGCAGCAGGCCCTCGTGCTGCGCTCGCAGTCGCGGGCGATTTCGCAAAGCCGCAGCGGCCGCGCGCTGAAGCGGTGAGCGGGAGAGTGTGAGTTTTGTTGTGCGGCGTGGCGATATGGAGCCGAAGCTGCTAGAGGCAAGGCAAACCCGCCACGCGAAAAGGAACCGGCGATGATCCAGCCAACGGCTTCGTTCAAGGACAATCTGAAACTGTTGCCGTCAGTCGAAGGCCTTGCTCGCATAGACCTTACCGACCCGGCCGGCGTCGTTGTCGCGACGATCGAAAATCAGCCGGGCAAACAGGGCTCGCTCGCGGTCTATCAATATTTGCGGCAATGTTTCGGCATCCTCGACAAACAGGCCGCGACCTACGCGCTGGACCTTTTCGCCGAGCACACCGCCGACGCGAAAACCCGCCCCGGCGCCCATCCCAATATCGACCGCTTGCTCGATATCATCGGCGGCGCTGCCCCGTTGGGCATTCAACTTGTTGCTCGGTGACGAGCGCCATGCAGGCCAACCTGCGAGTTTGACGACGACCTCGATGTGCCGGTGAAGCACGCGGGGGCGACGACGTCGGCTTTCGCCGGCTTCCTGCGCCAAGATTTCGGATATATCGACCCCGGACATTGGACGTTGCAAACAACGGACAACCGCGTTCTGCACGAGGGTGTCATCTATGTCAGGTGCGGATTGTTGCCGATGTGCCCGGGTCGGACATCGGGGAATATGGCGGAGAGGGTGGGATTCGAACCCACGATACGGTTGCCCGTATGCCGCATTTCGAGTGCGGTGCTTTCGACCACTCAGCCACCTCTCCGCTTCGTTGGTCGGCGCTTGTTCGGCGCGGGCTGTCTCATAGCGAGAGTTTGGCGGGCTGGCAAGTCGTAATCTCAAGCCATTTCATCCTTTTGTCATCCTTTTACCTTGACAGTTTTTTTATGCTCGCGTATCTGCGCAACCCAATAGGTGTGGATAAATCCGCGCCTTGTCCGTCCCGCGCCCGCGCGGGGCATCACCGGCAGCCAGAGTTCCCGGGCAAAAGCCCTGAAATCCCTGCTTAACATCGACTGATAAAAAGACGGCCACCTGTTTGATGCGGGTCGAGCCGGAACGAACATGAAAGGATAAAAAATGTTCGCAGTCATCAAGACCGGCGGTAAGCAGTACCGTGTGGCGGCAAACGACGTGCTGACCATCGAGAAGCTTGAAGTCACCGCTGGCGAATCGATCGAATTCACCGAAGTCCTCGTAATCGGCGAAGGCGCCGATGCCGCGATCGGTGCTCCCTTCGTCAAGGGCGCGTCCGTCAAGGCCGAAGTCGTCGAGCACAACCGCGGCAAGAAGGTCATCGCCTTCAAGAAGCGCCGTCGTCAGAACTCGAAGCGCTCGCGCGGCCATCGCCAGCACCACACCGTTGTCCGTATCACGGACATCGTGGCTGCTAAGTAAGATCACGGGACTTAAGGTTTAAAGGAGAACTCCAATGGCACACAAAAAAGCTGGCGGTTCGTCGCGCAACGGTCGCGATTCTGAATCCAAGCGCCTTGGCGTGAAGAAGTTCGGCGGCGAAGCCGTCATCGCAGGCAACATTATCGTGCGTCAGCGCGGTACGCAGTGGCACCCGGGTTCCAACGTCGGCCTCGGCAAGGATCACACGATCTTTGCTCTCACCGCCGGCAATGTGAACTACCGTACGAAGGCCAACGGCCGCGTATACGTATCCGTGATGCCGAAAGCGGAAGCAGCGGAATAAGCCGGTAGCGCTTTATAGCAGCCGGTGTCTCATCGACCCGGCTGAGCGTACCAGGTTCAGTCAAGACAAAAGGGGAGATGGGGCACCACCCATCTCCCCTTTTTCTTTACCCTCAAGGAGGACTGAACCATGCAAGGCGAATTGTTACGGAGAGACCAAAGGTCTCCCGAAGAGCGGCTGCGGCCGGAGCGGTTAAGGACCGATTGCCCTGTCTTACTGTCGGAAAGGCTCGTCATGCGCGCGCCCCACGAAGAAGACATCGACGCCCTTGCCCATCTCGCCAACAACGCCAAAGTCGCCACAATGGTGTCGCGCATGCCGCACCCGTATACGGCCAATGATGCCGCCGACTTCGTGCGACGCACGAAAAATGGCGAGATTGGCAAGTGCGTCTATGCGATCACCAAAGCCGAAAACGGCGCCTTCATCGGTTGCTGCGGTGTCGAGCCGCATCTCGACGGTCGTACCGTCGAGATCGGCTATTGGCTGGGCGAGCCCTACTGGAACCAGGGCTTCACGACCGAGGCCTGCCATGCGCTCGTCGACATGGTGTTCCGCACCCGCGAGGATGTCGATCAGATCGACGCGCGTTGCCGGGTGATGAACGTCGCCTCGCGGCGGGTCATCCAGAAGTGCGGTTTCCAGTTCCAGGGATCGGGGCTTGCCGCCTCGCTGGCGCTTGGGAGCAACGTGCCGGTCGAATGGTACAGGCTCGACCGCAAGACCTGGATGTCGCTGAGAAGCTGGGGGAGCGTATTATGAGCGCGCTCAGCCTCGAAAGGCCAAGACCCCAGGTCGTCACCGCCGGTTCGCAGCCCGATATCGCGACCGAGCGGCTTCTTCTGCGGGCGCACCGGCTAAGCGATGCCGACGCGATCGCGGAATCGCTGTCCGACTTCGCGGTGACGCGGATGCTGGCACGGGTGCCCGCACCCTACGACCGGCAGGACGCGCTCGACTGGCTGGTGCCGGTGACGGCGGGCCGGCTGCCGGACTGGCAGATGGCGATCACCAGTGGCGACGACGCCCATATCGGCGTGGTGTCGATCGAGCTTCGCCATGGCCGCTGGCATCTCGGCTACTGGCTGAACCGTTATTACTGGCGGCGTGGCTACATGAGCGAGGCGGTTTCCGCCACGCTCGAGCGCTTCTCGCGGCGCATGCCCGAGACCGTCGTGCATTCCGGTGTCTTCGCCGACAATCCGGCGTCGCTGAGGCTGCAGGAAAAGCTCGGCTTCCGCATGACCGGTTGCAGCGAGGTCTTCAGCTTCGCCCGCAACACGATGGTGACGCATGTCGAGACCATGCTGAAGCCCGGCGCGTTGCAGCAAGGCAAGAGCGCCTCATGATGAAAATTGGAGGCGCCCCAGATCTCGGGGCGCCTTCTCAATTGTCGATCTCGACCCAGACGGGGAAGTGGTCGGACCCCATGGCCGAGGTGTCGATCCGTGCGGATCTTAGCCGGCTTTCAAGGCCAGAACCGACGAAGACGTAATCGAGATGCATGCGCTTGCCATGATTTGCGGGATCCATCCAGCTGTAGCCGTCGGGCTGATAGGCGCCGAGCGCCTCGAAGGCGTCTACAGGGGTGCCGATGCGCGCCGTGCGGCCGTAATATCCATCCTTTCGGCCGGCGAAAGCGCAGTATTCGGGCGATTCCGGCAGCATGTTGAAGTCGCCCATGACGAGGTAGTCTTCGGGCAGCGGAAGCTCCTCGATCTCGAACTCACGCGCACCGGTCAGCGATCCGCCCTCATGAGGGAAGGCGTTGATGCGCTCGTTCAGATAAACCAGCTGGCGGATGCGCTCGTCGCTGGAGATGTGATCGAGATGGACGGAGTAGACGCGCACGGCGCCGCTGGGAAGGTCGATGACGGCCTCGGTGGCGCAGCGTTGCAGGTTGAGCTTGGAGAGCGTTCGGCTGCGCGGCAGAAGCAGCGTGCGGGTCGACAGGATCGGCCAGCGCGACAGGATCATGTTGCCGAACTGCATGCGCATGCCGCGCGGTGCCGGATGGCCGTCGATCTCCGCGACATGCAGGTCGCAGCCCGGTCCGTAGACCCAGAAATGGTCGGGGAACAGGGCGCCGAGATCGGCCACCATGTCGGCATATCGGTTTCGCGCGAAGCCGCGGGTGACTTCTTGGAGCGCGATGACATCGGCGCCGGCAAGACTGTCGGCGATTCGTTTCAGATCGTACGTGCCGTCGAGACCGAAGCCGTACTGTATGTTATAGCTCGCAAACCTAACGATAATCTTTGACCTCCGGCTGAACGGCCTATATCGATCAGGCCGAGACGGGCGTCCAACTGACACCGAATGATGGAAGTAAAATGAAATTTCTCGACGAAGCAAAGGTCTATATCAAATCCGGCAGCGGCGGCGCGGGTGCCGTGTCGTTCCGGCGCGAGAAGTTCATCGAGTTCGGCGGGCCTGACGGCGGTGACGGCGGACGCGGTGGGGATGTGTGGGTGGAGACCGTCAATGGTCTCAACACGCTGATCGATTTCCGCTTCCAGCAGCACTTCAAGGCGACGATCGGCACGCACGGCATGGGCCGCAACCGCACCGGCGCCAATGGCGAGCATGTGACGCTGAAGGTGCCCGTGGGCACCCAGATCTTCGAGGAAGACCAGGAAACGCTGATCTGCGACCTGACGGAAGAGGGGCAGCGCTACTGCCTCGCCCGTGGCGGCAATGGCGGGTTCGGCAATGCGCACTTCAAGACCTCGGTCAATCAGGCGCCGGATTGGGCCAATCCTGGCCTCGAGGGCGAGGAAAAGACCATCTGGCTGCGGCTGAAACTGATCGCCGATGCCGGTCTGGTCGGGTTGCCGAATGCCGGCAAGTCGACTTTTCTCGCGGCGGTTACCCGTGCACGCCCCAAGATCGCCAATTATCCTTTCACGACGCTGCATCCTAATCTTGGCGTTGCGACGATCGACGAGCGCGAATTCATTCTCGCCGACATTCCCGGCCTGATCGAAGGCGCGCATGAGGGCGTCGGTATCGGCGACCGGTTCCTCGGCCATGTCGAGCGCACGCGCGTTCTGCTGCATCTCGTGTCCGCGCAGGAAGAGAATGTCGGCAAGGCCTACAAGACGGTCAAGCACGAGCTCAGGGCCTATAGCGACGAGATCGGCGACAAGCCGGAGATCGTGGCGCTGTCGCAGATCGACATTCTCGACAAGGCAACGCTGACGAAGAAGACCAAGGAGCTGGCCAAGGCCTGCGGCAGCACGCCCTACCAGATCTCGGCGGCAACAGGCATGGGCATGACCGAGGTGTTGCGTGCGCTGCGCGATATCATCGTCGAGGCCAATGCCGATGCGAACATTCTTGAAAAGCCGGCCAAAGCGCTGAAGGTGCGTCATCGCGATATTATCGCCGACGAGGACGAGGCCAATGACTAGGCACAAGGCGCTGGGTAGCTACCGGCGCATCGTTATCAAGATCGGCTCCGCGCTGCTCGTCGATCGCAAAACCGGCCTGAAGAAGAGCTGGCTGGATGCGATGTGCGCCGATATCGCGAAGTTAAAGGCCAAGGGCGTCGATGTGCTCGTCGTGTCGTCGGGCGCTATCGCGCTCGGGCGCTCGGTTCTCGATCTGCCCTCGGGCGCGCTGAAGCTCGAGGAAAGCCAGGCGGCGGCGGCCGTCGGACAGATCGCCCTTGCGCGCGACTGGTCCGAGAGCCTGTCGCGCGACAGGATCGTTGCTGGCCAGATTCTGCTGACGCTTGGTGACACGGAAGAGCGCCGCCGCTATCTCAATGCGCGCGCGACGATCAACCAGCTGCTGAAGATCGGCGCCGTTCCCATCATCAACGAGAACGACACGGTTGCCACCAGCGAAATCCGCTATGGCGACAATGACCGCCTTGCGGCGCGCGTCGCGACGATGGCGGGCGCGGATCTCTTGATCCTGCTCTCCGATATCGACGGCCTCTACACGGCTCCACCGCATCTCGATCCGGATGCGCGGTTTCTGGAGACGATCGCCGAGATCACCCCCGACATCGAGGCGATGGCCGGCGGTGCTGCTTCCGAGCTGTCGCGCGGCGGCATGCGCACCAAGATCGACGCCGGCAAGATCGCGACGACCTCGGGCTGCGCGATGATCATCGCATCGGGCAAGACCGACAGCCCGCTGTCGGCGATCGAGAACGGCGCGCGATCCTCGTGGTTCGCGCCCTCCGGAACGCCCGTAACTGCCCGCAAGACCTGGATCGCCGGCCAGCTGCAGCCGGCCGGAGAGCTTCATGTCGACGACGGCGCGGTGACGGCGCTGGGCGGCGGCAAGAGCCTTTTGCCCGCTGGCGTGCGCAAGGTCGTCGGCCTGTTCAGCCGTGGCGACACGGTGGCGATCGTCGGCCCGAGTGGCCGGGAAATCGCGCGTGGATTGGCCGGCTATGACGCCGAGGAAGCGCGCCAGATCACCGGCCGCAAGTCGAGCGAGATCGAGGCCATTCTCGGCTATGCCGGGCGCGCGGCGATGATCCACCGCGACGACATGGTCATGACCTCGCAGATCAATTCGAAGTCGGAAAGGCAGAAGAAGGACGCCGCCCATGCTTGATACAGTCGTGCAAAGCCCTGACATTGACGCGCTGATGAATGACATCGGCCGCAAAGCCAAGGCTGCCGCGCGACCGTTGGCCTTCGCCTCGACCGACGCCAAGAACGCTGCCCTGAATGCCATGGCCGATGCGATCCTGGCGGACAAGGAGCGTATCCTTGCTGAAAACGCGCGGGATCTCGAGGATGCGGCGGGCTCCGACATGCTGCCCTCCTTCATCGACCGGCTGACGCTCAGCGACAAACGCGTCGCGGAGATGGCCGATGGCATTCGGGCGATCGCAGCTCTGAAGGACCCCGTCGGCGAGGTGGTCAGCGCCTGGGATCGTCCGAACGGCCTGAAGATCGAGCGCGTACGCACGCCGCTCGGCGTGATCGGCGTGATCTTCGAGAGCCGCCCGAATGTGACGGCGGATGCCGGTGCGCTCTGCGTCAAGGCGGGCAATGCCGTCATCCTGCGATGCGGTTCGGATTCGCGCCGTTCATCGCAGGCTATCTATGAGTGCATGGTGCGCGGTCTGAAGGCGGCCGGGCTCCCGGAGCATGCCATCCAGCTCGTTCCGACCGCGGATCGCGCCGCCGTCGGCGCCATGTTGCGCGGCTTGGGTGGAGCGATCGACGTGATCATTCCGCGCGGCGGCAAGAGCCTTGTCGCGCGGGTGCAGAACGAAGCCCGGGTGCCCGTCTTCGCGCATCTGGAAGGGCTCTGCCATATCTATGTCGATGCATCCGCCGATCTCGATATGGCCAAGGAGATCGTCGTCAACGCCAAGATGCGCCGGACGGGGATTTGCGGCGCGGTCGAGACCATTCTTGTCGACAGCGCAGCCAGCGACACGCATCTCGTTCCGCTACTCGAAGTGCTGTCTGATGCCGGCTGCGAAGTTCGCGGCTCCTCGAGCGTCGTGAAGGCGGCGCCGGGAACGAAGGCGGCGACCGAGGAAGACTGGTCGACGGAATATCTCGACGCTATCGTGTCGGTCGCTGTCGTCGATGGCATCGATGGCGCGATCAAGCATATCCAGACCTATTCGTCGAACCACACCGAAGCCGTGATCGCCGAAGACGCAGCCGTGGTCGAACGTTTCTTCACCGAGGTCGATTCCGCCATCCTTCTCCACAATGCCTCCACGCAGTTTGCCGACGGTGGCGAGTTCGGCATGGGCGCGGAGATCGGCATCGCGACCGGCAAGATGCATGCGCGAGGCCCCGTCGGCGTCGAGCAGCTGACCTCGTTCAAATACCGCGTGCATGGCACCGGCCAAGTCCGGACCTGATGTGATCAACGAGGACTTGGACCGACGCTATCTTCGCGTGCCGCATGCCGAGCGGGGCATGGTGGTCGGTCTGTTCGGCGGCTCCTTCAACCCGCCGCACCAGGGCCACGGGCTTGTGGCGGAGATCGCCATCAAACGGCTTGGCCTCGATCAGCTGTGGTGGATGGTCACCCCCGGCAATCCTCTCAAGGACCCGAGCCAGCTGCTGCCCTTGGCGGAGCGGGTGCGGCTCAGCGAGAAGCTTGCCAAGCATCCGGGTATCAAGGTCACCGCGTTCGAGAAGAAATTCGGCACCACCTTCACCGCGGAAACGCTGGCACGGATCAAGGCCGGCAATCCGCATGTGCATTTCATCTGGATCATGGGTGCCGATAGCCTGAAGACGTTTCACCGGTGGCAGCGGTGGCAGGATATCGCCCGCATGTTCCCGATCGCCGTCATTGACAGACCGGGTGCGACGCTGTCGTTCCTGTCGTCGAAGATGGCAAAGACCTTCGATTTCGCCCGGGTCGACGAGGACGATTCGAGAGCGCTCTGGAAGAAGCCGGCACCGGCCTGGACATTCATCCACGGGCCAAGATCGCGATTGAGTTCGACGGCGATCCGCGCGCAGAACGGCACCTAATTCAATCCATTTCACCAGGCTGGAAAATGAAAAGCCCGACGGGGGAGGATCCGTCGGGCTTAAAACTTGATCGGCAACTGGGAGGAGGAGTGTTGCCGATCGCTTATCGAACAGCTTTGGGAGGAGGAGATCGCTGTCCGATGGGTAACTTATATGATGAGTATTCCAGAAAGGGAAGCGAAATTGGTGCATCGCAGCAATGCGTTTTCGGCATGTGTTTAAGTGTCGCAGTGGCGCGGCTGCTTATTTTCTTAGCAATCTCCGTCGCTTACGCGCCGAAAGCTGATGTTTTTCAATTGGCTCGCGGCGCAAATGCGGGCTCGTACCAACAGGGATGGGCCGGATGCGATCGTTCCGTTGTTTCACATGCATGGATCTGACTGGCTGCATTCCTCGATGCGTTGTGTTCGTTGAAACATAGCGCTGGCCAACCGCCATATTCCGTTATATCTCTCCGGATATCTCGTCGTATTGGGGAACCCGAAATGCATAATCGTCGTCATTGGATGAAACTTGCCGCGGTCGCGGTCTCCGCGCTCTGGCTTGGCGCCACGGCCGGCTTCGCCGCGGACAAGGTCACCGTTTTCGCCGCCGCCAGCATGAAGAATGCGCTTGATGCGGCCAATGCCGAATGGGCCAAGGAAAGCGGCAAGGAAGCCGTCGTCTCTTATGCGGCGAGTTCGGCGCTTGCAAAGCAGATCGAAGGCGGCGCGCCGGCGGATGTGTTCATCTCGGCCGACCTCGACTGGATGGATTATCTCGCCAAGAAGAATTTGATCAAGGAAGACACGCGCTCCAACCTGCTCGGCAACAGCATCGTGCTCGTCGCCGCCAAGGACAAGGTCAAACCGGTCGATATCAAGCAGGGCTTCGATCTCGCGGGCCTGATCGGCGACGGCAAGCTGGCGATGGGCGAAGTGAAGTCCGTGCCGGCAGGCAAGTACGGCAAGGCGGCGCTTGAAAAGCTCGGCGTCTGGGCCTCGGTCGAAGGCAAGGTCGCGGGCGCTGAAAGCGTGCGCGCGGCGCTGGCGCTGGTCTCGCGCGGCGAGGCTCCGTTCGGCATCGTCTACAAGACCGATGTCAATGCCGATCCTGGCGTCGCCGTCGCCGGCACCTTCCCGGCTGACTCGCACCCGCCGATCACCTATCCGATCGCGATCCTGTCCGAAAGCAAGAACGCCGATACAGCGGCCTATCTCGAATTCCTGAAGTCGGAAAAGGCGGCGCGCTTTTTCACCGAACAGGGTTTCACCATCCTGAAGTAATTGCGGTTTTATACGCAACTGCCTAGCGTGAAGGCCCACCACGGTGGGCCTTCGTTTTTTCGGGAGCATGGCATTTGGAAGCACTTGGTCTGAGCAGCGACGAATGGACGGCGATCTTGCTCAGTCTGCGCGTGTCTGTTGTCGCGACGCTCGCCAGCCTTCCCTTTGGCATCGCTATCGCTCTCATCCTGGCGCGCGGCCGCTTCTGGGGCAAATCCGTCCTCAACGGCATCGTGCACATGCCGCTCATATTGCCGCCCGTCGTCACCGGTTTCATCCTGCTTGTGCTGTTTGGCCGGCGCGGGGTGATCGGCGGCTTTCTCGATCAGTATTTCGGCATCGTCTTCTCCTTCCGCTGGACGGGAGCGGCGCTTGCCTGCGCGGTGATGGCGTTTCCTCTGATGGTGCGCAGCATCCGCCTCTCCATCGAGGCCATCGACCGCAAACTGGAGGAAGCCGCAGGCACGCTGGGCGCAAGCCCGATCTGGGTGTTCCTGACCGTGACGCTTCCCTTGATCTTGCCCGGCATCATCGCCGGCATGATCCTGGCATTCGCCAAGGCCATGGGCGAGTTCGGCGCGACGATCACTTTCGTGTCCAATATCCCGGGCGAGACGCAGACGCTGTCGGCCGCGATCTATTCCTTCACGCAGGTGCCGGGCGGGGACGCGGGCGCGTTGCGGCTGACCCTTGTGGCCGTGGTCATTTCCATGGCGGCGTTGCTCGCATCCGAGTTCCTGTCACGCCTCATCGGACGGAGGATCGATCCGCAATGACGCTCGTGGTCCAGGCAAAGCACAGGTTTGACGGGTTCTCTCTCGATGCGGGGTTCACGTCGGAACGCGGGATCACCGCATTGTTCGGCCGTTCGGGTTCGGGAAAGACCTCGATGATCCGGATGATCGCCGGGCTGACACGGCCCGATGAGGGCAAGATCAGCCTCGACGGCGAAACACTGACGGATACCGCCAAGCGCGTTTTCGTTGCCAAGCACCGCCGACGGTTCGGCTACGTGTTTCAGGAGGCGCGGCTGTTTCCGCATCTGACCGTTCGCCAGAACCTGACCTATGGCCGCTGGTTCGCGCCCAAGGGGGCGCCAAGGGAGAGCCTCGAGCGGATCGTCGACCTGCTCGATATCGAAAAGCTGCTCGGGCGCGGCCCGCAGCACCTGTCCGGCGGCGAAAAGCAGCGGGTGGCGATCGGCCGCGCGCTGCTGTCGTCGCCGCGCCTGCTGCTCATGGACGAGCCGCTCGCGGCGCTCGACGAAGCGCGCAAGGCCGAGGTGATGCCGTTCCTCGAGCGTCTGCGCGACGAGATGGATATTCCGATCGTCTATGTCAGCCACTCCGTGGCCGAGGTGGCGCGGCTTGCCGATCAGGTCGTCGTCATGCAGGACGGCCGGGTGAAGGCTGTGGGAGCGGCGACCGAGGTGCTCAGCCTGCCCGCCGCGTCCTTGGACCGGCGCGAGGCGGGCGCCGTGCTGCAGGGGCGGGTCGAGGCCGTCGATAACAGGCACCGCCTGGCGACCGTCGCCATGGCGGCGGTGCGGCTACGTGTGCCCGATGCCGGTCTTGCGCCGGGCAAGATGGTTCGGGTTCGTATTCCCTCTCGCGACGTGATGCTTGCCACCGAAAGGCCGCGAGGCCTGAGCGCGCTCAACGTGCTTGATGGTACCGTCCTGGCGGTGACCCCTTCAGGCGATGCGACCGTCGACGTCACAATCGATTGCGGCGGTGATGCGATCCTGTCCCGGATCACCAGCTTTTCAGCCGAGCGCATGGCGTTGCAGGCCGGTATGCCGGTCTTCGCCATCATCAAGACGGTTGCGCTGGAGCCTTAAGCGGTCGGCTCGGTGCCGTCGATCACGCGGTTGCTCTCCAGCCAGGCAAGATCGTCGGCCAGCGTTGTCAGGATCGTCCGTTCCATCTGCCGAAAGCGTGCCAACAGCTCCTCGCCGAAGGCCGTCAGCGCCGCGCCGCCGCCCTTCTGGCCGCCGCGTTGCGATTCCACGACCGGATGCTTGAACATCCGGTTCATTTCGCTGACCAGCAGCCAGGCGCGGCGGTAGGACATGTCCATCGCGCGGCCGCCGGCGGAGATCGAGCCGGTTTCCCTGATGTGCTCCAGCAGTTCCATCTTGCCGCGTCCCAGCCGGTCCTCATGCGGGAAACTGATGCGGAGTACCGGGACAAGCGTGTTTTCGGAGCTGTTTTTCATGTCGATCTTCGCATCTGGAACGAAGCATCACTTTACGCAGGGTGGCTGCGACTGTACACAGCCCGGCAGGATGCACTTGAAGGCTGAGCCATCCGTTGCTGCCGCGCCAAATCCGGCATTCATGCTTTGTGATCGCGGGCGTCTTGAAACATTTATGGTTCGGTGCCTATCTTAATCATGATTTGGTTTTCCAAATCAGTGATGTGCATGCTTTGTCATTCCGAGAAAGGGAAAGCACTGACAACAGTACACGCAAAGGGAAGCACGAAAGTCGTTGTCCCGAAGAGCCCGGAACGTGGCGTTGATGCCGCTGCCCGCGCCCTGCACACCGTCCTCGTCAGCCTCGAGGACTCCAAAGCTGAAGATATCGTTTCCATCGACATTGCCGGAAAATCGGCGCTCGGCGACTTCATGGTCGTTGTCTCGGGCCGCTCGAGCCGCCATGTCATGGCGATCGCCGATCACCTGCTCAGCGATCTGAAGGATGAGGGCTTCGGCTCCGCCCGGGTCGAAGGTCAGGATGCCGGTGATTGGATCCTGATCGATACCGGCGATGTCATCGTGCATGTCTTCCGTCCCGAAATTCGCGAGTTCTACAACATCGAAAAGATGTGGCAGGCTCCCGATCTGGACGAGACTCTGCACTGATAGGTCTGCTGGCGGGCCGTCTGGACGCTGCGTCCGGCGCCTGATAGATGGCTGTGATTGGGCCGGCGGCGCGCACGCCCCGGCCTGCGGCACCTTTGAGCCGCGAAAAGCCTGATAGCAGGAGCGGACATATGCGCGTTGGTCTTTTTGCCGTGGGGCGGCTCAAATCCGGCCCGGAGAAGGATCTTGCGGCGCGTTACTTCGACCGTTTCGCCAAGGCCGGTCCGGCAATCGGCCTTGAATTCTCCCGTGTTGTCGAAGTCGCGGAAAGTCGCGCCTCCAATGCCGACACGCGCAAGCGCGAGGAAGCGGCCATGCTGCAGAAGTCGCTGGCGGATGGCGGTATTCTCATTCTTCTCGACGAGCGCGGCAAGGCACTCGACAGCGAAGGCTTCGCCAATCTTCTCGGCAATTACCGTGACCAGGGCAAGCGCGAGCTGCTGATCGCGATCGGCGGCGCCGATGGGCTTGATCCGGCGCTCTACGATCGTGCCGACGCAACCCTGTGCCTGGGCAAGATGACCTGGCCGCACCAACTCGTCCGAACGCTGATCGCGGAACAGCTTTATCGCGCCGTGACGATCCTGTCCGGCCATCCCTACCATCGTGTCTGAGTGCTCACGATCATTCACGCAGGTGTGTCTTGCGCGATCGGGCGGCAGGCCTCAATCTTTCTGGCAAAGACGGTCAAATCAGCTTAATCTCCGCGCGGTTTAAGAGGATTTACCGATCGGCATGCCGACACCTGCATCCAAGCGAAGCTATCTGATCATGTCGGTTGCCGTGGCCGGCCTTGCCGCGTCGGTGATCGGCGTATCGGGGCGCGTGTCCGCTCTGGCGCAAGAACAGCCGGGTGCCTCGCAACCGAACCCGCAGGCGACGGATGCGCCCGCGGTGGCTGTCGCACCCGATCCAGCTGTCGAGCTGGAGAAGAAGCGGGACCAGACTCGAACCGAACTGGATGCGTTGTCGAAGACCATCAACCTATCTTCCAGCAAGGTCGCGGAGCTGCAGAAGAGCATCGAGGATCTGGACAAGAGCACCAGCAGTGTCCGTCAGGCGCTGATCGATTCCGCCGCCCGGCGCAAGTCGCTGGAAAAGAAGATACTGGAAAGCGAGAAGAAACTCGCCGACCTCGGCGTCAAGGAGGATGCGGTGCGCCAGTCTCTGCGCGAGCGTCGCGGGGTGCTTGCCGAAGTGCTTGCGGCGCTCCAGCGAATGGGGCGCAATCCGCCGCCGGCGCTTCTGGTGACGCCCGACGACGCGCTTGCCTCGGTGCGCAGCGCCATCCTGCTCGGCGCCGTGGTGCCTGGTATCCGCAAGGAGACGGACAAGCTCGCCGCCGATCTCGGCAATCTGGCCTCGTTGCAGGCGGCAAGCGCTGCCGAGAAGGCCGGTTTGACGACGACGATAACGAACAGTCTCGAGGAGGAGCGGCGAATGGATTTGCTTCTCGCCGAGAATGAAAAACTGAGCCAGAGCAATACCGCCGAGCTCAACGCCGAGCGCCAGCGTGCGGAAGAACTCGCCGGCAAGGCGACCAGCCTGGAAAGCCTTGTGGCATCGATGGAAAGCGAGATTTCCTCGGTTCGCGAAGCCACCGCGGCGGCGCGTCAGGCGGAAGAGAATCGCAGGCTGTTGACGGATGAGCAACGCGCGCAGGCCAAGGCTCTGGCCGACAGCGGGGTGCCCGATAAAAACCGCATTGCGCCCGCATATCCGTTTGGAGAATTGAAGGCCAAGCTGGAGCTGCCTGTCGCCGGCGATATGCTGCGCCAGTTCGGCGATGCCGATGGAACAGGTCACGAGGCGATGGGCATAACGCTCGCGACCAATCCGGGAACGGTGGTTACCGCGCCCGCGGACGGCCTGATCGTCTATGCCGGCGCGTTTCGCAGCTACGGGCAGATGATCATCCTCGATGCCGGCGACGGATATCACCTGGTTCTCTCCGGAATGGAGACCATGAACGCGCGGCAGGGCAAGTTTGTTTTCGCTGGCGAACCGCTTGCGGTGATGGGTGCGAAAAGAGTGGCCAGTGCGACAGCATTGGCGCTGGAAACAAACCGGCCAACGCTTTACATTGAATTTCGAAAAGACGGAAAACCGGTCGATTCCCGACCATGGTGGACCGCTAGAGACACCGGAAAGGCACGCAATGATTCGTAGGGCTTCTCTTGTTCTGGTTGGCGCATTGATGGGTGCGACGGCCATGAGCGTCATCTATTCCGCCGGTGTGCCCGCGGAAGCGGCGGGGGCGTCGACCTACAAGGAACTGTCCGTATTCGGTGACGTGTTCGAGCGTGTTCGCGCCCAGTACGTGACGCCGCCGGCCGAAGACAAGCTGATCGAAAATGCCATCAACGGCATGCTGTCGTCGCTTGACCCGCATTCGAGCTACATGAACGCCAAGGACGCGGCGGACATGCAGACCCAGACCAAGGGTGAGTTCGGCGGCCTCGGCATCGAAGTCACGATGGAAGAGGATATGGTCAAGGTCATCACGCCGATCGACGATACGCCAGCCGCCAAGGCGGGTGTTCTCGCCGGCGACTTTATCTCCGAGATCGACGGGCAGTCGGTGCGTGGATTGAAGCTCGAGGATGCCGTCGAGAAGATGCGCGGCGCGATCAACACGCCGATCAAGCTGACGCTGATCCGCAAGGGCGCCGACAAGCCGATCCAGCTGACGATCGTTCGCGATGTCGTGGCCGTTCAGGCGGTCAAGTCGCGTGTCGAGGATGATGTCGGATATCTGCGCATCATCTCGTTTACCGAGAAGACCTATCCCGACATGGAAAAGGCGATCGAGAAGATCAAGAAGGCCGTTCCGGCCGACAAGCTCAAGGGCTATGTGCTCGATCTGCGTCTCAACCCGGGCGGCCTGCTCGACCAGGCGATCCAGGTCTCGGATGCGCTTCTGCAGCGTGGCGAAGTTGTTTCCACGCGTGGCCGCAATCCGGATGAAACCCGCCGTTTCAATGCCGGCCCGGGCGACCTGACGGACGGAAAGCCGGTCGTGGTTCTGATCAACGGCGGATCGGCTTCGGCATCCGAAATCGTCGCTGGCGCCCTGCAGGATCTGCGTCGTGCGACGGTTCTCGGCACGCGCTCCTTCGGCAAGGGATCGGTTCAGACGATCATTCCGCTGGGCGAGAACGGGGCTCTTCGCCTGACGACGGCACTCTACTACACGCCGTCGGGCCGCTCGATCCAGGGCACCGGCATCACGCCTGACATCAAGGTCGAAGAGCCGCTGCCTGACGATCTGAAGGGGAAGATGGTGACCGAGGGTGAATCCGCCCTGCGCGGCCACATCAAGGGCCAGAGCGAGACAGACGAAGGTTCGGGCTCCGTTGCCTACGTGCCGCCGGACCCGAAGGATGACGTTCAGCTCAACTACGCGTTCGACCTTCTGCGCGGCAAGAAGACGGACCCGTCCTTCCCGCCGAATCCTGAAAAGGCCGTCAGCGCCAAGTAACAATCAGACGAGGCGTCAGGCCGGATGATGATCCGGCCTGACGCCTTTTTGCTGTCCGGATGATGGAAGCAGCCGAAGAATGAACACCGATCCGCACGCGCCCCTTGGACAGAACCGCAAGCCCGGCGGCAAGCGCCCCGGCGTCTTGCGCATGGGGCGGGTGGTCGCCGGGCTATGTCTCGTGCTGATCGGCGGCTTTTCGCTCTATACCGCATTTCGCGGAGACGGCCTGGAGCGCGAGACGCCGCCCGCCAGCGGGCAGCCCTCCGTCGTTCCGACCGATACCGCGCAGCAGCCCTCCTCCCCGGATGCGACGCCTCCCGGCGGAATTGCGCGCAGCGACCCGCGGTCCGGCGCCAATGTCGAGCGGACGACCATGGGCGACGGCTCGGTGGTGACCAAGTACAGCCCGAAACCCCGCGACGGAAACGGCCCCGTCCTGGTCGATGCCATGCAGGTGGGGCAGGATCCGAGAATGGCCGCGCTACCCAACGATGCGCTGCTCGAGGCGTCGCCATTCGGACGGCTGCCGATCATCGGTCCCGATGGTCGCCGCCCCATGGATCAATATGCGCGGCCATGGTCGGGCGCGCGGGGGACGCGGATCGCGATCGTCGTCAGCGGTCTTGGCCTTAGTCAGACCGGGACGCAAAAGGCGATCCAGACGCTGCCCGAGGAGGTGACGCTGGCGTTTGCCGCCAGCGGCAATAGTCTGCAGCGCTGGATGCAGGAGGCGCGCCGCTCCGGCCATGAGATCATGATCCAGGTGCCGTTCGAGCCCTTCGATTATCCGGCGAACGATCCTGGGCCGGACACGTTGCTGACGTCGAAAAGCGTGGCCCAGAATATCGAGAGCCTGCACCGGGCGATGGGTGAGATCACCAACTATACCGGCGTGCTGAACTATCAGGGCGGCCGTTTTCTCTCGGATGCGAATGCGCTGGAGCCTGTCATGCGTGACATCGGCAAGCGCGGACTGCTGTTTCTCGACGACGGCACCTCGGCGCAGTCGAAGACCGCGGCGGTCGCCAAGGGTACGGAAACGCCCTACGCCTTCGCGGACGTGCAGCTCGACGGGCAGGTCGATTTCAACGCGATCACCAACAAGCTCGACGAGCTCGAGCGCGTGGCCAAGCGCAACGGACAGGCGATCGGCGTTGCCGCGGCATTTGACGAGAGCATCGACGCCATTTCAAAATGGACCGAAGAAGCGGCGATGCGCGGCATCGAAATCGTTGGGGTTGCCGCGCTCGCCAACGATCTGAAGAAACCCTAGCAGAGATAACCATGAGCCAATCGACCGTTAAAGCCGAAGATCTGCCCTATCGCCCCTGCGTCGGCGTGATGATCCTCAACCGTGCCGGGCTCGTCTGGGCCGGTCGCCGGATTCCGGCGGAGAATTCGGAATATGACGGCTCGCCGCAGCTCTGGCAGATGCCGCAGGGCGGCATCGACAAGGGCGAGGACCCGCTGACGGCGGCCTATCGCGAGCTCTACGAAGAGACGGGGATGAAGACGGTGACGCTGCTTGCCGAAGCGAAGAACTGGATCAACTACGATCTGCCGCCGCAGCTGATCGGTATCGGACTGAAGGGCAAGTTTCGCGGACAGACGCAGCGCTGGTTCGCCTTCCGTTTCGAGGGTGATGAGAGCGAAATCGCCATAAACCCGCCGCCCGGCGGACATTCGGCGGAATTCGATGCTTGGGACTGGAAGCCGATGGCGGAGCTGCCGGGACTGATCGTGTCCTTCAAGCGCGGCGTCTACGAACAGGTGGTCGGCGAGTTCGGGCATCTCGCGGGATTGCCCGCTGCCTGATTGGATGGCTGCCGATGAGAGCCGGCAGCCAGAGGCGGCCGGCTCCCGTTGCGTGATTATTCGGCTTCGTTGGCCGAGTCGGCATTCAGCTGGCCATACTTGGCTTCGCCGATCTTGCCGAGCAGCTCAAGCTGCGTTTCGAGGAAGTCGATGTGGCCTTCCTCGTCCATGAGGAGCTCTTCGAAGAGCTTCATGGAGACGTAGTCGCCTGCCTCGTGACAGATGTCGCGGGATTTCTTGTAGGCGGTGCGGGCGTCGTATTCGCCGGCGAGATCCGCTTCCAGAACTTCCTTGACGTTCTGGCCGATGCGCAAGGGCGCAAGCGTCTGCAGGTTGGGGTGGCCTTCGAGGAAGATGATGCGTGCAACCAGCTTGTCGGCATGCTGCATCTCTTCGATCGATTCAGCCCGCTCCTTCTTGGCGAGCTTGGTGTAACCCCAATCCTCAAGGAGCCGGTAGTGAACCCAATACTGGTTGACAGCACCGAGTTCCAAAAAGAGGGCTTCGTTAAGCCGCTCGATGACTTTTTTGTCGCCTTTCAATGTCCGCTCTCCTGTTTTCTTCATGGAAGTTTCTGAGGCGAGACATGAAATCAAATATTTCGGCATCCGTCGAGTGCCGACGGGCGTGATAGTCCTCGGTCGTCTGAATGATGATATCGACCACGTTGGGGAAGCAACCGCAACAGCGACCGCGTTTCTCCATGGCGTGGTAGACTTTCGCAGGGACAATGAGCTGCCAACAGTCCTCATCGAGAAGGCTGTTGATAACCTCCCGGATCTCGGTGTCGGTTATATAGTTGCAACTGCAGACAAGCACGTCTTCATTCCAAACATGACAATGACTATCGTCTTTTTGCTAAAGAAGACGCTTGTTGTCAAGAAAGATTCATAATCTGCCGCTTCCGCTTTGCCCGCCAACCGGGTGGCTTTTGATCCAGCCGAAGCGGGCGCCTCTTTGTTTGCGGGTATCGGAGAGCACCGTCTATTGAAAATCAATGAAAATTCCGGCCCTTCGGCATGACCGACGCCGTTGCTTCATCCCGGCTGCAGTTATCCCGCCTGGTCATTCTTTTTTCCATCACCGCCTTTTCCAATGTCTCGTTGAGCTTCTTCTGCCGGGGGTCGGCGGTTGGCCGGCGTGCTTCGTCCGAGCGGTCGCAGACGCCGAAGCGATCCGCTTCCTTCTGTAGCAGCCCCAGGGCGTGCGTCATGTCCTCGATGTGATCGACGACGGTATGGATCACCCCGCTCTGGCTCTGCAGCTTGCCGCGGATCTTGACGAGCCGGGCGCCCATGACGATGGCGCGGTATTTCTCGAAGGTCTTCGGCCAGACGATGGCATTGGCGACGCCGGTTTCGTCTTCCAGCGTCATGAAGATCACGCCCTTGGCGGAACCAGGGCGCTGGCGCACCAGGACAAGGCCGGCGATCGTCACCCAGCGGCCGTTCGGCACCCTGAGCAGGTCGACGCTGCGGGTGATGCCGATGCCGCGCAGTTCGTCGCGCAGGAAGGACAAAGGGTGCGCCTTGAGCGACAGCGACAGATACCTGTAATCCTCTACCACCTGTTCGCCCGGCAGCATTTCAGGCAATTTGGCTTGCGGCTCGACCTGCAGGTCGAAATGGGATGCCTGATCGAATAGCGGCAAGCGCTCGACGGCACTCTTCACATCCAGCGCGCGGACCGCCCATAGCGCTTCGCGCCGGGAAAGGCCGATGCTGTTGAAGGCATCCGCATCCGCCAGCCGCTCGATATCCGACTTGTCGAGGCCCGAACGCAGCCAGAGATCGCGGATGGACATGTAGCCGCCTCCCCGGTTCGCCACCAGCTTCTCCTTGATCGATGTCTCCGACAGTCCCTTGACCTGGCGAAAACCCAGGCGCACAGCATGGTTGGCCTTGATGACATCGCTCATCTCGCGATGGCGAAAGTCGATCCGGCGGCTGTCGAAACGCCCCTCTTCCAGCAGGCAATCCCAATCCGAGCTGTTGATGTCGACCGGCCGGATCTCTACCCCATGCTCCCGTGCATCGCGAACCAGCTGCGCCGGCGCGTAGAAGCCCATGGGCTGCGAATTGAGTATGGCCGCGCAGAAGATATCGGGATAGTAGGCCTTCATCCAGGAGGAGGCGTAGACGAGCAGCGCGAAGGAGGCCGCGTGGCTTTCGGGAAAGCCGTACTCGCCGAACCCCTTGATCTGGTTGAAGCACTGCTGGGCAAATTCCCGAGGGTACTTCTTGGATACCATTCCGTCGATGAAGCGCTGTTCGAAATTGCCGATGGTGCCCGTCCGCTTGAACGTTGCCATGGCGCGGCGCAGTTGGTCAGCCTCGGCAGGCTCGAAACCGGCAGCCGTGATGGCGATTTGCATGGCCTGCTCCTGAAAGAGCGGTACTCCAAGCGTCCGCTCAAGGACGCCTTCCAACTCCGGGCTCGGATAGTCGATAGGGATACCTTTCTGTCGTTGCTCTCGTCGCTTCAAATAGGGGTGGACCATGTCACCCTGGATCGGCCCGGGTCGGACGATGGCAACCTCGATGACGAGATCGTAGAACACCCTTGGTCGCAGGCGCGGCAGCATGCTCATCTGCGCCCGGCTTTCGATCTGGAAGACGCCCAGCGTGTCGGCCCGGCACATCATGTCGTAGACCGGCGCCTCGTCCTCATGCTTGTCGTTACCGAGATCGGCCAGCGTCTTCTTCACGTCGTAATGCAGCAGAAGAAGATCGAAGGCCTTGCGCAGGCAGGTCAGCATGCCGAGCGCGAGAACATCGACCTTGAGAATCTTCAGGTTGTCGAGATCGTCCTTGTCCCACTCGATCATGTAGCGGTCCGGCATGGCCGTATTCATGATGGGAACGACCTCGTCGAGGCGATCGCGGGTGATGACGAAGCCACCGACATGCTGGGTGAGGTGGCGGGGGAAGCTCAAGAGTTCGGAAGCGTATTGCAGGACGTGGTTGGTTACGGGGTTTCCGGTGTCGAGGCCGGCGGCCCTGGCTTCCCGCTCGGACAGCTTGTCATCCGACCAACCCCAGACCAGGCTGCCGATCGCCGATTGCACATCCTCCGACAAGCCGAATGCCTTTGCGACCTCGCGGCCTGCGGAGCGGGTGCGGTAACTGGTGACGGCGGCCGTCAGTCCGGCGTGTTCCTTTCCATAGCGCTTGTAGATGTGCTGGATGACTTCCTCGCGCCGATCATGCTCGAAATCGACGTCGATATCGGGTGGCTCGTCGCGGTCCGTCGACATGAAGCGATCGAAGAGAAGCACGCTTTTCTTGGGATTGACCTCGGTGACCTCAAGGCAATAGCAGATGACCGAATTGGCGGCCGAACCGCGACCCTGGCAAAGGATCTTGAGCTCGTAGCGGGCATGCATGATGATCCGGTGCACCGTCAGGAAATAAGGTGCGTATTGCTTCTGCCTCACTAGGTCCAGTTCGTAGACGATCTGCTCCCGGGTCTTCTCCTCGATGCCCTCAGGAAAACGCCTTGCCGCTCCCGCCCATGTCAGGCGTTCCAACGTTTCGTAAGGCGTTTCGCCCGCGTCGTTCTCATCAGGATAATTGTGTTTCAGCTCGTCCAGGCAGAAATTCAGCCTGGCGAAGAATTTCTCGGTGTTTTCGACCGCGTCGGGAAAGTCGCGGAAGAGGCGCCGCATCTCGCGCTCATCCTTCAAGTAACGTTCGGCATTCGGCGCCAGCAGAAAGCCGGCTTCCGGGATTGGTACATGTTCCCTGATCGAGGTGACGATGTCCGACAGAGGGCGGCGGGTAGTATCGTGATAGAGCGGCTGATTGGAGGCGATGAGGGGGACGCGGTTGCGGGCGGCGAGGATTGCGATCACCGCGAATACGCGCCTGTCGCGACCGTCATAGGCTGATGTCATCGTCATGTAGAGCTTGTGACGGAAACGAACCCGGAGACGCCCGACGCAGGCTTCGAATGTGTCGCAACGCTGGGGATCGTCGGCAACAAAAGGATTGGGGACGACGGCCAGCATCATCTGGTCGCCCCATTCCATGAGGTCCTCTTCCATGAGGACGCAGTTACCCTTTTCCGCGCGCAGATTGCCGGCGCTCAGCAGGCGGCAGAGATGTGCCCAACCCTTTCGGTTTTGAGGGTAGGCCAGAATATCCGGCGTTCCATCCGAGAAAACCAGCCGGGCGCCTGGTTGCAGACGGACAGGATCAAGCACGTCTTCAGGCCTTTCTCCCTTTTCCAGCAGACCTTGCTCCTTTCGCTCGAACTTCTTTCGAAGGGCCTTTGCCTGGGCATGCGCCCTGACCACGCCCGCGACCGAATTGCGGTCGGCGATGCCGATGCCACCTAGCCCAAGGATTGCGGCCTGCAGCACCATTTCCTCAGGCTTGGAGGCCCCTTCCAGAAAGGAAAAGTTGGTCTTGGCGCCGATCTCGAAGAAAGCCCGTGTCATGCGAACATCCCGTGCATGTACCAGCTCTGCTTTTCGTCATGGCCATAAAGGCCCTCGCGATAAATCCAGAAGCGATGGCCCCGGTCATCCTCGACGCGGAAATAGTCGCGGGGCGGAGCCTGCGCGCTGTCGACCCACCATTCCATGGCCAGCCGCTCCGGTCCTTCGCTTTTGACAACCCGGTGGCGCATGCGGCGCCAGTGAAAATTGGCCGGCGCGCCGTCAGGTACCTCGATGGCGAAGGCGTCCATAGGCTCCGCTTTTTTCAGGAGGCGCGTGGGTCTTTCGCTGCGCGAGGGCAGTGGGTTTCCTTGCTCGATCCTCGCGGACAGGCCGTCGATGGCGGGAACCGAAGTCACGGCCCTTTCGGGCAGATGGCTCTCGCGCAGCTGGAAGGTCCGCAGGCAATCCGATCCCAATCGCGCGGAGACGCGATCGACGAAGGCGGCCAGCGACGCATCATTTTGCTGATGTCCCTCGAAATCGCTCTGGGCCGTATCGAATGTCTCGTGGCGAAGGACATTGAGGCGCAGGATCTCGAACCCGTAGCCGGCGTCGAGATCGTCATGGACGGCCTGCAGGCGTTCGGCGAACAGGACGGCGATGCGCCTGGGCTCCCGCAGCGGCCTCGTCGTGCCGGCCGCGATGCGGAATACCTTGCCATCGACGCGAAACAGGACGAGTTCGAAAACGCGTCCGCCGACACCGCGTGATTCCAGCGAGGGTTTCAGCGCATGGGCGATCTGATCGGTCACGGCGAGAATCTCTTCTTCCGCCGCGACCGGTTCCATCAAGCGGCGCTCTGCCGAGAGGCTGGCGACAGGCAGACGCGGCGATATCGGCTCCTCGTCCGTTCCAAGCACCTGGTCAAGCCGCAACAGCACGCTTGCGCCGAAACGGCGGGTCAGCGGCGCGCGCGGAGTTTCCATCAGGTCGCCAATATACTTCAGCCCCATCTTCGTGAGGGCTGTGACCGTATCGTCCGAGAGGCGAAGTGCTGCGACCGGAAGAGGGGCGACGACCCGTTCCGTCTCGTCCTCTTCGATCACGCCTCCCTGGCCGAAGCGGCTGACCGCCCAGGACAGGCCGGGGGAGGAGGTGATCGCGCCACGGACGTCGATGCCCATTTGAAAGAGCCTGGACAGGATATCCTGGAGCAGCGCCTTTTCGCCGCCGAAGAGATGGGCGCAGCCGGTGATGTCGAGAAACAGCCCATCCCTGCCGTCGAGCGCCACCAGCGGCGTATAGCGGTCGCACCAGTCGGCGATGCCTTCGAGAAAGCGCAGGTCGGCGGCCGGGTCCTCCTCGATCACCTCGATCGTCGGGTGGATGGCGCGGGCTTCGGCGACCCCCATGTTCCTTTTCAGGTTGATCGCTTCGGCCGCCTCGTCCAGCGCCGTCAGCCGCATGGTGTTGGCATGACGGCCGGAGCAGACGATCGGCGACGTCTCAGGACGATTGCGCAAACGCCAGGCGAGACCCCACTTCTTCCTGGATATGCGGTCGGTCGGCAGATGCGGGAAATGCAGCGCCAGAATGCGCTGAGCGTTCGCCTGGAAAGTGAGTGTCGGCTGATGGGCGGACAGGGAAAAACCGGCGGTCATGGGGGTTCCACTCCAGAAGAATGGAGAAGGGAGCCGGGTTTCGGCTTTTCTCCAGGGTGAGGCGAAAGATCGGATTGCCGATGCTGCCGCCCAGCATCGAGCCATCGGGCAAGGGCCGCGCCGTGGATGGCGCGGGTTCGGCAAGGAAGCGGAAGATGGCGCTGCTGGCCTCTTCCTCCGCTGCCTGCCGCAACAGGAAAAGCGGGCGGCGCGATGCCTTTGCCCGCAAGTTGAGGCGGCGGCTTTCCGTCAGGCCGAAGGGCCTGGGATTGCCGCGAACCTCGAGAATGGTGGCCGGAAAGACGCCGCTTTCGACGGCGGTTTCCGCCAGCCATAGCGCGTCTTCCAGCTTTTTCGGGGCGGCGTGCAGAAACAGCCGCGGCTTCAGGCCGAAATCGCTCAAGCCGACGGCATAGGGCCGTCCCGCCTCCATCGTCGCCACTGTGTCGGCGATCCAGAGGATCGGCAGCTGACCTTTGGCGCCTTCCGCTTGCCCGTGCTGGAGCATGGCCGCGAGCGCCAGGACGAAGCCGCTGCTTGCGCCGGCATTGCGCAGCAACGTCGTACGGATCTCTGTCAGGCCATCGAGCGGCAGGCCGCCGTCGAGAGCTTCATCCAGAGCGGGGATGCCAAGCGGCAGGCGCAGGACGTCTTCGGTTTCACGCTTGTCGAGAACGGTGTCGGCCAAAGCCTGGTTCTCCGCCGCCGCCAATGCCGGAACCGGTTTTCCTTCAAGCTTCGCAATGGTTTCGCGGAGCGCAAAAAGCCGCTCGCGCGCCACGGCCGACTGTGCCACGACGTCACTCCATCTATCGGATGTTCCTATTATGTTCTTATGGATTCCAGAGCTCGACCGAAGAGTCAACAGCCGTTTGATGTGAATTTATTCCTGCCCTTGATTCCGCTCTCGAAAATCAGCTGCAAAGGCTCTATATGGGCGGCAAAGGAAAGGAGCTTTTATGGCTCGCATAGACCAGAGCGACAATTGGCAGGATCGCCACGCTCCGACAATCAGCACGTTCGAGTCCCTGGCGATGGAGGCTTACAGCCATCTGCCGGAAGAATTCCGTGCGCTGACCACCAATCTGACGATCGAAATCGAAGACTTCCCCGACGACGACGTGTTCGAGGACATGGCGCTGGAAACGCCCTTCGATCTGCTCGGCCTGTTCGAGGGCCGCGGGATTTCCGAACGCTTCACGCTGGAGACGGGCGAACTTCCCAACCGCATCCGCCTTTACCGGCGGCCTATCCTCGATTACTGGGCAGAGAACGACGAAACGCTGGGCGATATCATCACCCATGTGCTGATCCACGAGATCGGCCACCATTTCGGTCTCAGCGACGACGATATGGAGCGGATCGAGGCGAGCGCCGAAGAGGCGGCCGAGCGTTAAGTGGCCGGCCGCTTTGTCTGAGCGCTTACTGCTCGGAGAGCTTCATGTCGGGGTGGTAGTCCTTGCCTTCGACATGCTTGACGATTGCCTGGGCGCACATGACCTGGCCGGTCTGCGAGTTGAAAGTCATAGCCGGGGAGCCGTTCAGCGACCAGCCCTTGTTGAGGGCGTCGGTTACCCGGTGGCAGAAGGCGGCGTCGTCTTGGCCGGTCAGAAGGCGGTATAGCTTCATTTCATCGTCTTTCAGTTTGCCGTCGGGCCTTTCGCCTTCAGGCGTTCCGCAATCAGGCGGGCTTTATGAACCAGAGTTTCCGCCTGGACAAGATGCAGCCGCTCGATCATGCGGCCGTCGGCATTTATGACGTTGAGGCCATCCGTGGCGGGGTCGGCGAAGGCTTTGATGATCGCCTCAGCTTCGGCAATGGCGGATGAGTCCGGCCCGAAATGCCGGTTGGCGGGCTCGATCTGCGCGGGATTGATCAGCATCTTGCCGTCAAAGCCCATGGCGCGCGCCTCGGCGCACTCGGCATCGAACGCATCGATATTTTTGAAATCGTTGAAGACGCTATCGATCGCGCAGAGGCCGTAAGCCCGAACGGCCAGGATCACCTGCATCAGCCAGGGGACGAGATACTGCCGGCCGGGTTGCGGCAAGACGCCGGTTTCCTTTCTGAGGTCGTTGAGGCCGACGACGAAGCAATCGAGCCTTGAGCCCGCCGTTCGCCCTGCCTCGGCGATCGCCGCAGCATTGAGGATGCCGCGAGGCGTCTCGATCATGGCCCAGATGCGCACTTCATCAGGTGCATCGGCATCGGCGAGAAGATCCCCGGTCGCCATGATATCCTGCGGTTCGTTGACTTTCGGCAGCAGAACGGCGTCCGGCTCCAGCACGCTCACGAGCTCCATGTCGGCGCGACCCCAGCTGGTGTCGAGACCGTTGATGCGGATGATGCGTTCCTTGCCGTCGAGCGGTTTGCTTCGGAAGAAGGCGGCCAGGTTCTCGCGCGCTTCGGCTTTTTCTCCGGCGCCACGGAATCCTCGAGGTCGAAGATCACCGCGTCGCAATCGAGCTGATGGGTTTTTTCCAGGGCGCGAGGGTTGATCGCGGGAACGCTGAGCACCGAACGGCGCAGGTTCATCGAACGGGGAAGGGCAGACTGGTTCATCACGAATGTGTGTCAAGCTTTGTGACCGATGGCAAGACAACAAAAAGCCATGCTTATCTTGCAGAAGACAAGACGAAGGACCACATTCCTTTCCTAGAAAGGTTTCAAACCCATGCAGAATATTCGTTCCGTCTTCCTTTTGCTTGCAGGCGTCACCGCATTCGCAGCATTGGCGCTCTTCACCTTCTCGGTGACGCTCGCCGTCGGCGCCATCTTGACGGTGCTGATGGTCGGTCGCGCGCTCTCGCTGAAGATGAAGGCGGCCCCGGTCTGCGCAAGGGCGAAGTCCAAGACGCGCGATGGTCAGCCCATGCGCATCTGGAACGACGGTCGCGGCACGATCATCGATCTCTGATCGCGTTTTTCTGATCGCTTCTGGTCTGATCGCTTCTGCCAGCCGCATTTATTTCATTCGGTCTGTCGGCTGGCGTTTTGCTCGCGCGTCCTAGATGCAGCAAGGCTTTTGCCTGCAAAAGCATCACGCAATGGAGGACTGCATGGAAAGCGAAACGCAAACCGGCCAGATGGCCATGCCGCCGGTCAAGAACGGGCTTCTGCCCTACATCACCGTCGATGGCGCGCTGAAGGCGGCGGAATTCTACAAACGCGCTTTCGGCGCCGAGCAGGCGTTCGTCGTCCCGCCCGATGACAAGGGGCGTACGATGCATGTGCATCTCTATATCAACGGCAGCTCGCTGATGTTGAGCGACGCCTATCCCGAACACGGCCATCCCTTCCTGAAGCACCAGGGTTTCTCGTTGCAGCTCGTCGTCGACGATATCGATTTCTGGTGGGAGCGTGCGGTCAAGGCCGGCGTCGAGGTGGTCATGCCCGTCGAGCGCATGTTCTGGGGCGACCGCTATGGCCAGCTGCGCGACCCCTTCGGCGTCTCCTGGGCGATGAACGAGCCCGCCAAGGCTGGCTAGATCAGCCGCGCCCGGCCGGCTGAATCTTCAGGTGCGGGCCGGGGCTGCAGATTCCCCTTCATTTTGCCGGGAAACTGGACTAAACGCTGATCAACACACTATCTCTGCCGAACTGGAGGCCAGGCCATGGAAAAATTCACCAAGCTGACGGGCGTCGCCGCCCCTCTGCCGGTTGTCAACATCGACACCGACATGATCATCCCGAAGGATTACCTGAAGACGATCAAGCGCACCGGCCTCGGCAAGGGTCTCTTCGCGGAAGCCCGCTACAATGAAGACGGCACGCCGAACGAGGATTTCGTCCTCAACAAGCCGGCCTACCAGAACGCCAAGATCCTCGTCGCTGGCGACAATTTCGGCTGCGGCTCCTCGCGCGAGCACGCTCCGTGGGCGCTGCTCGATTTCGGCATCCGCTGCGTGATCTCCACCAGCTTCGCCGATATCTTCTATAACAACTGTTTCAAGAACGGCATTCTGCCGATCAAGGTCAGCCCGGAAAATCTGGAAAAGCTCTTGGACGACGCTTCGCGCGGCTCCAACGCCATCCTGACGGTCGACCTGGAAAACATGGAGATCACCGGTCCTGATGGTGGTTCGATCAAGTTCGATCTCGATGCCTTCAAGCGTCACTGCATGCTGAACGGTCTCGACGATATCGGCCTGACGATGGAGAAGGGCAAGGAAATCGACCAGTTCGAAAAGGCTAACGCCGCCGCCCATCCCTGGGCCGCCTAAGCGCATCGACAAGATTGCATGATCAAGCCGGTGGGTCCGTCCCGCCGGCTTTTCTTTGGCTTCAGAGCAGCCGTTCTCTCCACATCTTGAGCTTGTCCAGCGACACGCCGATGCCGCCGCAGACCTCGATCAGCGGGTTCTTGAAGCGGGCGAGGAGGTCGGGGTGGGCGTCGGCGACGGCAAGGGCGGCGCCGCAGGCGGGTTCGACGAGGATGCGGTAGGCGTCGGCGAATTTCAGGCAGGCGGCGACGGCTTCGGCGTCGGTCACCGTCACGCTCTCGATCGGATGATGCCTGGGAAGGTCGAAGACATGCTGGGCAACCTGGCGCGCGCCGAGCGAATTGGCGATCGAGGTGATGGCGGGCAGGGTGATGCGCTCGCCGGCGGCCAGGCTGGCATGGAAGGAGGCGGCACCTTCGGTCTCGACGGCGATGACGGGCACATTATCGAGGCCGTTGCGCTTCAGGCCGGCGACGATGCCGGCAAGCAGGCCGCCACCGCCGACACTGGCGACGACGCAATCGAATTCGGCGCCGTTGGCCACTACTTCGTCGATCAGCGTGCCGTGGCCTTCCCACAGCAGCGGATGGTCGAAGGGGTGTACATAGGCGGCCTTGCGCTCCGCGGCGAGATTGACCGCATGGGCGTTGGCCTCGTCGAAGACGGAGCCATGGACGAGGACAGCGGCGCCGGTGGCTGCGATCGAGCGGCGCACCTCCTCGGAGGTGGTTTCCGGCACGACGATGGTGACGGGAACGCCTAGCGCGCGGCCGGCATAGGCGGCGGCGATGCCGGCATTGCCGCCCGAGGCGCAGAAGATCTCCTTCGCGCCGTTTTCCACCTCGTGCTGGCACAATCTGCCGACACCGCGCAGCTTGAAGCTTCCCGCCGGCTGCAGCGCATCGAGCTTCAGCCAGAGCGGTCTGTTTGCGGCGCTATAGTCCGCTGATGTCAGGAAGAGCGGGGTGTCGAGATGGAGCGGTGCGGCGGGCATGGCTGTTTTCCGGATCATGGTCACGATGCCCTTCTTGTTGCCCAGGCAAATCGCGGGGTCAACCGATCGTTCAACTCTGGCGTCAACCGTACCGAAACGGCCTCTTCGTCGCTTGAAATGCCTTCTGTCGAGGGATAATAAGCCGCAACTTGGTTTTCTCGGAGGGTTTCATGACGACGCGCAATCTTTTCCTGCTCCCTGGTGACGGCATCGGTCCCGAGGCCATGGGCGAGGTCCGCAAGATCATCGCCTACATGAACGAGGAAATGTCTGCCGGTTTCGTCACCGACGAAGGTCTGGTCGGCGGCAGCGCCTATGACGCGCACGGCGCGGCGATCTCCGAAGCCGACATGCAGAAGGCACTGGCCGCGGATGCGGTTCTCTTCGGCGCCGTCGGCGGCCCGAAGTGGGACGACGTTCCCTATGAAGTGCGCCCCGAAGCCGGCCTGCTGCGCCTGCGCAAGGATCTCGAGCTGTTCGCCAACCTGCGTCCGGCCATCTGCTATCCGGCGCTCGCCGCCGCTTCCTCGCTGAAGCCGGAGCTGGTCGAGGGCCTCGATATCCTGATCATCCGCGAATTGACCGGCGGCGTCTATTTCGGCGAGCCGAAGACGATTACCGATCTCGGCAATGGCCAGAAGCGCGCCATCGACACGCAGGTCTACGACACCTACGAGATCGAGCGCATCTCGGCCGTGGCCTTCGAAATGGCCCGCACGCGCCAGAACCGCGTCTGCTCGATGGAAAAGCGCAACGTCATGAAGTCGGGCGTTCTGTGGAACCAGGTCGTCACCGCGACGCACAAGGACAAGTATTCCGACGTCAAGCTGGAGCACATGCTGGCGGATGCCGGCGGCATGCAGCTGGTGCGCGCGCCGAAGCAGTTCGACGTCATCGTCACCGACAACCTGTTCGGCGACATGCTGTCCGACGTCGCCGCCATGCTCACGGGCTCGCTCGGCATGCTGCCGTCGGCTTCGCTCGGTGCGCCCGATGGCAAGACCGGCAAGCGCAAGGCGCTTTACGAGCCGGTGCACGGCTCAGCCCCTGACATCGCCGGCAAGGGTATCGCCAACCCGATCGCGATGATTGCTTCGTTTGCGATGTGCCTGCGCTACTCCTTCGGCATGGTCAAGGAAGCCGACAACCTCGAGAAGGCGATCGCCAACGTGCTCGACAAGGGCATCCGCACGGCAGACATCATGGCCGAAGGCGCCAAGAAGGTCGGCACGATCGAGATGGGCGAGGCGATCCTTTCCGAGTTCAAGGCGCTTTCCGCCTGATATTTCACGTGAAACACCTTTCAGGCCCTTCGCATCTGATGATGCGGAGGGCCTTTGCATTGAAGGCGTCCGCCGCAGCTCCTATCTCCCTTCTGCATTGAGAAAAGAGCGGGAGTGGAATGAGCGAGAGCATCGATCGCGGGCCGGGTTTCTGGGACTATCTGAAAAAGCGCTATGAGGCGCGCCGCACGATCCATCGTCGGGTTCCCTGGAAGGGTTTCGCTTTTTCCGCGATCAATGCGGTGGCCATCGCCTTCTTCGTGTTCGATCGCCCGCTCGGTATGGCCGCCAAGGATCTGGCGCCGCCGCTGATCTCGATCGCGGGCGATGTCACGGATATCGGCAGGTTTGCCTGGATTCTCGCGGGCCTTTCCACCATCCTTGCGACCGCCTACCTGGTCCGCCGGCGCCTGTGGAAGGTGCGCGGACGGTTCAGGATGATCTATTTCGGGCAGATGACCGCCTATGTCGTGCTTTCCGTCCTGTTCAACGCCATTGTCGCGAATCTTCTGAAGTTCATGATCGGGCGGGCGCGGCCGCTGATCTACGATCAGGAAGGCATCTTCAGTTTCGTGCCGTTCAACCTGGATTTCCTGTACCAGAGCTTTCCATCCGGCCATGCGGCCAATATCGGCGCGCTGTTCGTGGCGCTGGCGCTGCTTTTCCCGCGGTTTCGTCTCGGCTTTATCGGCATCGGCCTCTGGCTCGGGGTTACGCGCGTGATCATCGGCGTGCATTACCCGAGCGACGTTGCCGCCGGGTTGGCGCTGGGTGCGTGGATCGCCTTTGCCACATCGATCCTGTTTGCGCGTTTCGGTCTGGTGTTTTCCATCGGCCGCGATGGCGGGTGGCCGACACCGAGGCTTAGCCGCCTGCTCTAAACGTCCGTAAAAAATCTGTATTCTGCTTCTGCTAGGTCTCGGTCGTTGATCGACAACCCCTGACCCGGATAGCCGACAGATATGAGATCTTTTCTCTCGTCCCTCGAGAAACGCAGGCTTCGTTGCTCTCACGGCAGGCCGCGTCTGCGTTGGCGGTCCTGTCTTTTCGTCACGGTCAATGCCGTGATCATTTCGCTTCTGTTGTTCGATGATCCTGTCGGCGGTGATCAAGTGCCGGCGGCCGTTCGCAGGATCGGAATGATGCTGACCGACTTCGGCAAATCCGATTGGATCATCATCGTTAGTGCCTTCCTGTTGTTCCAGGGCTGGGCCGCGTCGCGGACGGCGACAAACATCCGGCACCGCCTGCAGGCGCTGAGGATCAGCTGGATCGGCTGCTATCTCCTGACATCGATCGCGCTGTCGGGATTGGTCGCCAATCTCCTCAAGCGGGTGATCGGGCGGGCGCGGCCGGAGCATTTCCAGGACGAGGGAATTTTCTTCTTTTCGCCCTTTTCCGGCGCTTCCTTCGAGAGCTTTCCATCCGGGCACGCGACGACGATCGGCGCCTTCTTCGCCGCCTTCGCACTGCTGTTTCCGCGCTATCGCTTCGCCTTCATCGCCTTCGCGCTGTGGTTGGGGATGACGCGGGTGATGGTGGGGGTGCACTATCCGAGCGACGTGATCGCCGGTCTGGCGCTTGGTGGGTGGTTCTCGACGATGATCGCCATCGTCTACGCACGCCACAATCTGCTGTTTCGCCCTGGCATCGATGGCTGGCCGGAGCCCAAGCGGCTGTTTCCGTCAATAGAAAACCCGGCGCCTTTGGAGCGCCGGGCCTGGTCTGTCATAAAAGGCATGGTCAATCCATGGCGTGGATATCGCGGTCCTTGGTTTCCGGCAGGAAAATCAGGCCGATCAGAAGTGTGATCGCGGCGAAGATGATCGGATACCAGAGGCCGAAGTAGATGTCGCCGGTGGCGGCACTCATCGCGAAGGCCGTTGCCGGCAGCAGGCCGCCGAACCAGCCGTTGCCGATGTGATAGGGCAGCGACATGCCGGTGTAGCGGATGCGGGTCGGGAAGAGTTCGACCAGCAGGGCGGCGATCGGGCCGTAGACCATGGTCACATAGAGAACCAGCACGAACAGGATGGCGATGGTGCCGATCCAGTTGACGCGGGCCGGATCGGCCGCCATGGCGAAGGTACCGCCGCCGGCGACATTGTAGACCGCCATGTCGGTGACACCGTTGGCTTCATCCGCCATCAGCAGCTTGGCCGCCACCAGCTTGTCGGCGGGCATGGTTTCCTTGGCGCCCGAGCGGATCGCGTCGGCGTTCAGGGCAAGCTCCGGATTGGCGGCGATGAAGGCGTCCAGCTTCGCGTCCGGCACCTTGATGGCGCCGCGGTTCAGCGGGTAGCCTCCGTCATGGAGGGCGATGTTGATGCTCTTTTCGAAGGCCGCCGTCAGGCCCTTGGCCTTGTCGCCGGCCGCGACGGCGTCGAAGCTGGTGATGGTTTCATTGCCGATCTTGACTGTTGCCGGCTGGCCGGCAGGGCCGGGCACAACGTCATAGGGTACCGAGTTCTTGGTCAGGAAGGCTGTCGCCACGTCGCAGGAACTGGTGAACTTGGATGTGCCTGTCGGGTTGAACTGGAATTTGCAGTCCGCCGGATCGGCCGTCACCGTTGCCCTGACGGAGGCCTGGGCTTCGGCGAGCGCCGGGTTGGCGGTCCAGGTCAGGGCCTTGAACAGCGGATTGTAGGTGACGGCCGCGATCAGCAGGCCGGCCATGATGATAGGCTTGCGGCCGATCTTGTCCGACAGGCCGCCGAAGATGACGAAGAAGGGCGTGGCGAGAATGAGGGCGACGGCAACCATGATGTTGGCCGCCTGCAGATCGACCTTCAGGACGTTCTGCAGGAAGAACAGGGAGTAGAACTGGCCGCCGTACCAGACGACCGCCTGGCCCATGGTGGCGCCGAGCAGCGCGATGATCGCGATCTTGGCGTTTCTCCACTGGCCGAAGGCTTCGGTCAGTGGCGCCTTCGAACCCTTGCCTTCCGCCTTCATCTTCTGGAAGGCGGGCGATTCGTTCATCCGCACGCGAATCCAGACGGAGACGCCGAGAAGGATGACCGAGACCAGGAACGGTATGCGCCAGCCCCAGGCGGCGAAGGCCTCCTTGCCCATGATGTACTGGACGCCGACGATGACGATCAGCGACAGGAAGAGGCCGAGCGTCGCGGTGGTCTGAATCCACGACGTGAAGTAGCCGCGACGGCCGTTCGGCGCGTGCTCTGCCACGTAGGTGGCGGCCCCGCCATATTCGCCGCCGAGCGCCAGGCCCTGCAGCAGGCGAAGCGCGATCAGGATGATCGGGGCGGCGATGCCGATGGTGGCGGCACCCGGCAGGATACCGACCAGGAAGGTCGAGAGACCCATGATCAGGATCGTCACCAGGAAGGTGTATTTGCGGCCCACGAGGTCGCCGAGGCGACCGAAGACGAGCGCGCCGAACGGGCGCACCAGGAAGCCCGCGGCAAAGGCCAGCAGCGTGAAGATGTTGCGGGTGGCTTCCGGATATTGGGTGAAGTAGGTCGCGCCGATATAGGTGGCGAGGGAACCGTAGAGATAGAAGTCGTACCATTCGAATACGGTGCCAAGCGAGGAGGCGAAGATGACCTTCTTTTCCTCCGATGTCATCGGTCCGGCTTTGGCGCCCCCGACGCTTGCGACATTTGCCATGTTCTGTCCTCCACAGAATGATCTGAACGCGGCGCGCGACCATACTCTCCTCAAAGCATACCCCTGGTCGCGGCTCGCCTGACGGGACTGTGACAGAAAAGCGGTTCATTACGGAGAGCGGCTTTGGGATTATGACTTTAGTCTAAGGCGTTGCAGTTCAAGGCTCTCCCGCCGCAGCGCCCTTCCGGGCGCGAAAAAAGCCGGATGGCGGACCATCCGGCTTCTAGCGTTTTCGCGAAGTGCCTTTCTTAGGCGGCTTCGGTCGTGTGTGCCTTGCGGACTTCCTCGTCCGTCAGGATACCGCTTGCCCGCAGGAGGGCGGCGAAGCGGCCGTTGCTCTGGCTGAGCTCGTCGAAGCTGCCTTCTTCGACGACGCGGCCGTTGTCGAGGAAGAGAACCTTGTCGGCTTCGCGAACCGTCGACAGACGGTGGGCGATGATGAAGGTGGTGCGGTTCTGACGAAGATTGTCGATCGCAGCCTTCACGCGGTTTTCGGTCTCGACGTCCAGCGCGCTGGTCGCCTCGTCCAGCACCAGGATCGGCGCATCCTTGAGGATGGCGCGGGCGATGGCCACACGCTGGCGCTCGCCACCCGAAAGCCTGTTGCCGCGCTCGCCGACATGGGTGTCGTACTGGTCTTCGCGGGTCTCGATGAAGTCGGCGGCGGCTGCGGCTTCGGCCGCACGGCGCATGTCTTCATCCGAAGCGTTCTCCCGGCCGAGGCGAATGTTGTCGCTGATCGAGCGGTTGAGCAGGCCGGCGTCCTGGAACACGGTGGCGATATAGCGACGGAGCGACTTGCGGGTGATCTTCGTCGTATCGTGGCCGTCGACGAGGATCTGGCCGCTGTCGGGGTCGTAAACGCGCTGCAGCAGGTTGATCATCGTGGTCTTGCCCGAGCCGGTTGGACCGACGATCGCAACCGTCTGGCCAGCCTTGGCGGTGAAGGACACGTTATGCAGGCCCTGTGCCGTGTTGCCGAAGCGGAACGACACGTTGCGGAACTCGACTTCGCCCTTCACGTCGGTGATGTCGGCATTGCCGGCGGGCTCTTCGCGGTCGCGGACCGAGTCCTCGAGCGTATAGAAGTCCTCGAGCTTGGAACGGGCCTCGAAAATCTGCGAGGCGAACTGGCGCATCTGGTCGAGGCGCGAGATCAGCAGGTTGGCAAAGCCGATGAAGGCGATGACGTCACCGATGCGCAGCTCGCCGGCCTGGACCATGACGGTACCGATGACGAGAATGATCATCATGGCGATGGTCGAAGCCATGCGGTTCATCGCGCCGGCCAGCGCCCACCAGTCGAGAACCGGGTACTGGGCCTGCAGCAGGCGTTCGGTAAAGGACTTCAGCGCCTTGGTTTCGGCTTCGATGCGGTTGTAGCTGTGCAGCACCGAAACGTTGCTGATCGAGTCGCTGACATGCGAGAAGACCGTGTGATAGTGGTTTTCGACCGAAGCCTGGCCATCCTTGGTGCGGCTCATGACGAGACGGCCGATCATCCAGTAGGCGATACCAAGCACGACAAGCACCGCGGACAGGCGCACGTCCATCGAGATCGCCGTCGGGATGAGGATGGCGATGGCAACGGCGGTCGCAAGGTGATTGCGCATGAATTCGAGCCAGAGGCCGAACAGCGTCTCACAGGCGCGCAGCAGCGTATGCAGGGCATTGGACGTGCCACGCTGATGATGCCAGGACAGCGGCATGGAAATGATGCGGCCGAAAGCCTCGGTCAGAAGCGTGGCGCGGCGGCCATGCGCCAGCCGGTCAGCCTCGCGGGCGACCAGCACGAAGGCGATGGTGTTGAAGACGGCGAAACCGGCCCACATGAACAAGATCGGCTTGACCTCGCCTTTGCCGGAAATTGCATCTATAATGCGGCCGAAAAGGATCGGCTCGGCGATGGTGATCGCTGCGAGCACGATGTTCGCGATAACGACCAGGGATACGCGGAACTTATAGGCGCCAAGATAGCGCAAAGCTCTTGCATAGACCTTGAAAAGCGACACGGCGACTTCCTTTTTTGCATCTGCGAAATAGCGGATGTTGCGATGCTACGAAAACCTATCTGAACTGGCGATTAACAAGGCATTCATTGTTGGAATTTCGCCGCCGCGCGATGCCGCGTTCGCGAGCGGGAGGCCAGATGTGGTAAAATTTCTTAGTGAAATAAAAAGGCCCCTCATTTAACCCTTGCGTTGTCGCGTCAAACTGGCACAACCGTAAACGATATTCTGAGTTTTAATTTTAATTGCATCGATAACCGTTCGCTATCGGGGCAAATCCTGTCGCAGCGGCTTCCCTTGAGAGCCTGTGACGGGATGGGGGCATTTAGTGAATATTCATTCATTAATTCAATTACTTGTCGTCCTTGAAGAGTGCCGGAAGCCGGAAGCGGTGGTTGCCGAGCTGAAGCACGTCATTCAGTCTTACGGCTTCGAGTTTCATGGCCTGCTTCGGTATCCCAGGCATAGCGAGGATTTGACCGGGGCCGCGCTCGCCGGCGAGTGGCCCGAGGGCTGGCCGCAGGTCTATGTCGGCAAGAAATACATGCTGAGCGATCCGACGATCCGCTATCTGGCCTTCGCGCAGCAGCCATTCCGCTGGAAAGACGGGCTTGCGGCCTTCCGCAAGGACCCGCATTACCGCCGAATGGAGCAGGTGATGTCCGCGGCATCGGGATACGGCCTGAAGGACGGCTACATCTTTCCGATCCATGGGAGAAGCGGCGTGCTCGGCTATCTGAGCGCCGGCGGCAAGCCCGTCGACCTCTCTCCGCTCGAGATCACGCTGTTCGATGCGATCGCCAAGCGGGCCTTCTGGCGGCTTCTCGAACTGCGCGGCGAAGACGCTTCGGTGTCGGACGATCTACCGGGCGCCGACACGCGGCTGACGCGCCGCGAAATGGAAATCCTGCAGTATCTCGCCGAGGGAATGACGTCGGTCGAGATCGGGAAAATGCTGGAAATCTCGAACCACACGGTCGATTGGTACATGAACGGCCTGCAGGACAAGCTGAAGGCGAAGAACCGTCAGCATGCCGTCGCCGTCGCTTTCCGCCATGGGCTCATTTCGTAGTTTAGAGAAATTCAATTTGTCGTCATCGAGGAAATTGAACTTTCCGTGACAGCGCGTTAAGACTCCTTTCGCGGGTGCAGCAATGCCCGTTTAGATGCAGTGAGGAGACCGCATTTGCCCATTTCCAAGATCCTTGTCGCCAACCGTTCCGAAATTGCCATTCGCGTCTTTCGCGCGGCCAACGAGCTCGGGATAAAAACGGTCGCGATATGGGCTGAGGAGGACAAACTTGCGCTGCATCGCTTCAAGGCGGACGAGAGCTATCAGGTCGGTCGCGGTCCGCATCTTGCACGCGACCTCGGCCCGATCGAGAGCTACCTGTCGATCGACGAAGTGATCCGCGTCGCCAAGCTTTCCGGTGCCGATGCGATCCATCCCGGCTATGGCCTGCTGTCCGAGAGCCCTGAATTCGTCGACGCCTGCAACAAGGCCGGCATCATCTTCATCGGCCCGAAGGCCGATACGATGCGCCAGCTCGGCAACAAGGTGGCGGCCCGCAACCTCGCCATTTCGGTCGGCGTTCCCGTCGTTCCGGCCACCGATCCGCTTCCCGATGACATGGCTGAAGTCGCCCGCATGGCCGACGAAATCGGCTATCCGGTCATGCTCAAGGCTTCCTGGGGCGGCGGCGGTCGCGGCATGCGCGCCATCCGCGATCCGAAGGATCTTGCCCGCGAGGTGACGGAAGCCAAGCGCGAGGCGATGGCCGCCTTCGGCAAGGACGAGGTCTATCTCGAAAAGCTCGTCGAGCGCGCTCGCCACGTCGAAAGCCAGATTCTGGGCGATACGCACGGTAATGTCGTGCATCTGTTCGAGCGCGATTGCTCGATCCAGCGCCGCAACCAGAAGGTCGTCGAACGCGCGCCGGCCCCTTATCTTTCCGAAGCGCAGCGCCAGGAACTGGCCGCTTACTCGCTGAAGATCGCGGGTGCCACGGGCTATGTCGGCGCCGGCACCGTTGAATATCTGATGGATGCCGACACCGGCAAATTCTACTTCATCGAAGTCAATCCGCGCATCCAGGTCGAGCACACGGTCACCGAAGTCGTCACCGGCATCGATATCGTCAAGGCGCAGATCCACATCCTCGACGGCTTCGCGATCGGCACGCCGGAATCGGGCGTGCCCGCACAGGCCGATATCAAGCTCAACGGCCATGCCCTGCAGTGCCGCATCACGACCGAAGACCCGGAGCACAACTTCATTCCGGATTACGGCCGCATCACCGCCTATCGCTCGGCGTCGGGCTTCGGTATTCGTCTCGACGGCGGCACGTCCTATTCGGGCGCCATCATCACCCGCTATTACGATCCGCTGCTGGTCAAGGTCACGGCCTGGGCGCCGGGCCCGTCGGAAGCGATCTCGCGCATGGACCGCGCATTGCGCGAATTCCGTATCCGCGGCGTCGCCACCAACCTGACCTTCCTGGAAGCGATCATCACGCATCCGAAGTTCAAGGACAACAGCTACACAACCCGCTTCATCGACACGACGCCCGAGCTGTTTCAGCAGGTCAAGCGCCAGGACCGCGCGACGAAGCTGCTAACCTATCTGGCCGACGTCACCGTCAACGGCCACCCGGAGGCCAAGGATCGGCCGAAGCCGACGGCGGATGCCGCCGAGCCGGTCGTGCCCTACACCAACGGCACGACGATCAAGGACGGCACCAAGCAGCTGCTCGACACGCTGGGGCCAAAGAAGTTCGGCGAATGGATGCGCAACGAAAAGCGCGTTCTGATGACCGACACGACGATGCGCGACGGTCACCAGTCGCTGCTCGCGACCCGCATGCGCACCTACGACATCGCCCGCATCGCCGGCACATACGCGCATGCGCTGCCGAACCTGCTCTCGCTGGAATGCTGGGGCGGCGCGACTTTCGACGTCTCGATGCGCTTCCTGACGGAAGATCCGTGGGAGCGGCTGGGCCATGTGCGCGAGGCGGCGCCGAACCTGCTTCTGCAGATGCTGCTGCGCGGCGCCAACGGCGTCGGCTACAAGAACTACCCTGACAACGTCGTCAAATACTTCGTTCGCCAGGCAGCGGCCGGCGGCATCGATCTCTTCCGCGTCTTCGACTGCCTGAACTGGGTCGAGAACATGCGCGTGTCGATGGATGCGGTGGCCGAGGAGAACAAGCTCTGCGAAGCGACGATCTGCTATACCGGCGACATCCTGAACTCGGCGCGTCCGAAGTATGATCTGAAGTATTACACCGATCTCGCCGTTCAGCTCGAAAAGGCCGGCGCGCACATCATCGCGCTGAAGGACATGGCCGGCCTGTTGAAGCCGGCCGCCGCCAAGGTGCTGTTCAAGGCCCTGCGCGAGGCGACCAGCCTGCCGATCCACTTCCATACGCACGACACGTCGGGCATCGCGGCCGCGACCGTTCTCGCGGCCGTCGACGCCGGCGTCGATGCCGTCGATGCCGCCATGGACGCTTTGTCCGGCAATACCTCGCAGCCCTGCCTCGGCTCGATCGTGGAGGCGCTGCGCGGCTCCGAGCGCGATCCGGGCCTCGACCCGGAATGGATTCGCCGCATCTCCTTCTACTGGGAAGCGGTGCGCCATCAGTACGCGGCCTTCGAAAGCGATCTCAAGGGACCGGCCTCTGAAGTCTATCTGCACGAAATGCCTGGCGGCCAGTTCACCAACCTCAAGGAGCAGGCCCGTTCGCTCGGTCTCGAGACCCGCTGGCACCAGGTGGCGCAGGCCTATGCCGACGCCAACCAGATGTTCGGCGACATCGTCAAGGTGACGCCGTCCTCCAAGGTGGTAGGCGACATGGCGCTGATGATGGTGAGCCAGGACCTGACGGTCGCCGATGTCGTCAATCCGGCCAAGGACGTGTCCTTCCCCGAATCCGTCGTTTCGATGCTGAAGGGCGATCTCGGACAGCCGCCGTCGGGTTGGCCGGAGGCGCTGCAGAAGAAGGCGCTGAAGGGCGAAGCCCCCTATACAGTGCGTCCCGGTTCGCTGCTCGAGGATGCCGATCTCGATGCCGAGCGAAAGTCCATCGAGACCAAGCTGGAGCGCGAGGTCAGCGACTTCGAATTCGCCTCCTATCTGATGTATCCGAAGGTCTTCACCGACTTCGCGCTGGCGTCCGACACCTACGGTCCCGTTTCGGTTCTGCCGACGCCCGCCTATTTCTACGGTCTTGGCGATGGTGAGGAGCTGTTCGCCGATATCGAGAAGGGCAAGACGCTCGTCATCGTCAACCAGGCGATGAGCGGCACCGACAGCCAGGGCATGGTCACGGTGTTCTTCGAGCTCAACGGCCAGCCGCGCCGCATCAAGGTTCCGGACCGCGCCCATGGCGCCACCGGCGCCGCCGCCCGCCGCAAGGCGGAGCCGGGCAATGCCGCCCATGTCGGTGCGCCGATGCCGGGTGTCATCTCCCGCGCCTTCGTCTCGGCCGGCCAGACGGTCAGCGCCGGCGACGTGCTGGTGTCGATCGAAGCCATGAAGATGGAAACGGCGATCCACGCCGAGAAGGACGGCACGATCGCCGAGGTTCTCGTCAAGGCCGGCGACCAGATCGACGCCAAGGATTTGCTGGTCACCTACGCGGGCTGATATCCAGCTAAAAATTGAAAAGGCGGCCTCGGAGCCGCCTTTTTCATGTCTGCTTCGTCGGGATGTCTGCCCTCAGATGTCGTAGGTGTGCGCGGCGTTGATCGTCGAGATGAAGCGCTTGGTGCGTTCGCGTTCGGGCGCGGTGAAGACATTGCGCGCGCTGCCCGTCTCGACCACGCTTCCCGCTTCCAGGAAGACAACGTCGTTGGCGATCTTCGAAGCGAGCCTGAGGTCGTGGGTCGCCATGACCATGGTCGTGCCTTCGCTGGCCAGACGCCCGAGGACGTCGACGACTTCGGCGGAGAGTTCCGGGTCGAGCGCCGATGTCGGCTCGTCGCAGAGAAGGACGCGGGGCGAGGGGGCGAGCGCCCGGGCAATCGCCACGCGCTGCTGCTGGCCGCCCGACAACGTCGAGGGCCAGGCATCGGCCTTGTGGGCCATGCCGACCTTGGTCAGCAGTTCCATGGCGCGGGCGCGGGCCTTTTCCTTCGGCCATCTGAGTACGGTCACCAGGCTTTCCATGACGTTTTCGATCGCCGTCTGGTGCGGGAAAAGCTGGAAGTTTTGGAACACCATGCCGGTCTGCCGGCGGATCTTCTGGATCGCCTGCCAGCTGGTCTTCTGGCCGGGCTTGAAGGTCAGCCTTTCCTCGCCGAGGCGGATCGTGCCCGCCGTCGGGATTTCCAGAAGGTTGATGCAGCGCAGCAGCGTACTCTTGCCGCCGCCCGATGGGCCGACGAGCGCGGTGACGCTGCCTTCGGGAATGCGGATGCTGATATCCTTCAGGATGACGGCGTCGCCGAAGCGCTTTTCGATGTTATCAAGCTCGATCATGCGTTTGCCTCCAGCATGCCGCCATAGCGGGCAAAGCGGCGTTCGAGCCTGACCTGCAGGACCGAGAGCACCGAGCTCAGGGCGAGATAGATCAGGGCTGCCTCGATATAGAGGATCAGCGGTTCATAGGTGGTGGCGACGATGCGCTGGGCGGCCTGGAAGAGTTCCGGCACGGTGATGGCGGCTGCCAGCGACGTATCCTTGACCAGCGAGATGAAGGTGTTGGACAGCGGCGGCACGGCGACGCGGGCGGCCTGCGGCAGGATGGTGCGGCTCATCGCCTGGCGCCAGCTCATGCCGATCGAATAGGCGGCCTCCCACTGGCCCTTGGGCACGGAGGAAATGACGGCGCGGATGATCTCGGAGCTGTAGGCGCCGATGTTGAGCGTGAAGCCGATGAGGGCTGCCGGGAAGGCGTCGAGCAGGATGCCGATGCTCGGCAGGCCGTAGAAGATGACGAAGAGCTGGACGAGCAGCGGCGTGCCGCGGATGATCCAGACGTAGAAGCGGGCGATCGCCCGCAACGGCGCCGGGCCGAAAAGCCGGGTAACGGCCGTCAGCAGGCCAAGGGCAAGCCCGAAGACAAAGGAAAGAAGCGTCAGCGGGACGGTGAACTTGATGCCGCCCCACAGGAGCGTCGGCAGCGAGTCCAACATCAATTGGAGCCAATACGGCACGGGTATTCCCTTTCACGGGTTATGCGTTGACGTGGAATACCCCTCCCCAACCCCTTCCCACAAGGGGGAAGGTCGAAGAGGTTGTGCCGTTTGCGTAAAATGCGGTCAGCTGCGGCACTTATGCCGGATTTCGTCGGAGGCCGCCCAATAAAAAGCCCCTCCCCGTTGCGGGAAGGGGCTGGAGGGGCCGCCTGAGGGCCTGAACTTACTTCGAGACGTCCTGGCCGAAATACTTGTCGGCGATCTTCTGGTAAGTGCCGTCGGCCTTGATATCGACCAGTGCCTTGTTGATGGCTTCCAGAAGTTCCGGCTCGCCCTTGCGGATGATGATGCCGGAATAGTCGGCGTCTGCCTGCTGTGCCGCGATCTTGACGGGGGCGTCGGGCTTCTTCTTCTTGAAGTCGAGGAAGGACAGGCTGTCGTTGATGGTCGCGTCGGCGCGCTTGGTCAGAACCAGCTGGATCGACTGGTCGAAGCCGTCGGTGCCGACGAGTTCGGCGCCGGACTGCTCGGCGAGCTTGCCGAAGTTGCTGGTCAGCGTCTGGGCCGACTTCTTGCCTTTGAGGTCGGCGAAGCTCTTGATGCTGTCGTCGCCGTCGCGGACGATGAGGACGGCCTTGGAGACGATGTAGGGCTCGGAGAAGTCATACTTCTGCTTGCGCGCATCGGTGATGCCGACCTGGTTGATGACGGTGTCGTAACGCTTGGCGTCGATGCCGGCGATCAGGCCGTCCCACTTGCCCTGGACGAATTCTGGCTTGACGCCGAGCTTGGCGGCGACCGCTTCGCCGATCTCGACGTCAAAGCCGACCAGCTTGCCGCTGTCGTCAAAATAGGTGAACGGGGCGTAGGTGCCTTCGGTGCCGATCTTCAGCACGCCTGCCTGCTTGATGGCGGCAAGGTTTTCGCCGGCCAGCGCCGGCATCAGGGCGGCGGCCTGGATCAGGGCGGCGGTGGCGAGGGTCTTCAGGAGGTTCATATGTCTATCCAATTCACCAGATGTGTTCGATGGCGCGAAAATCGCAGAAAACTCGATGCCGCGATGCGTCAAAAACTGCAAAGAAAATCGGCAGCTGCGAATATTTTTCTCATTTATCACGGATTTGGTGTCGAGTGTTTCACAATGTGAAGCGACGCATGTTTGCATCCTGCTTGCGTGCACGTTTGTATCGGTTTATGCATGATTCAATCGATTTGAGATTGAGCGGGCTGAAACAGGCATGAGCACGAGCGAACTTCTGCTGCAGGAGCGTAAAAGCGTGATATCACGCAAGCTGCAGACGCATGGGCGGGTGCTCGCCGCCGAGCTTGCGGCGGAATTCGGCGTGTCCGAGGATACGGTGCGCCGGGATCTGCGCGAAATGGCGGCTGCGGGTCTTTGTGAGCGGGTCTATGGCGGCGCGCTGCCGGTCTCGCCGGCGGGCGGCAGCCTCACGCACCGCGCCGGTATCGCGCGAGACCGCAAGGAGGCGCTGGCGGCTGCTGCCGTTTCGCAGATCGCGTCCGATACGACCGTGTTCTTCGATGCCGGCAGCACCAACCTGGCGATCGCCATGGCGCTACCGATGGATCTGCCGTTGACGGCGGTGACAAACGCGCCGTCGATCGCCACGGCGCTGATCGACAAGCCGCTCGTCAACGTCATCCTGATCGGCGGATTGATCGACCGGCAGGTGGGCGGCGCGCTAGGGGCGAAGGCGATGCGCGACATGGAGCCGCTATCGCCGGATCTGTGCATTCTCGGCGCATGCGGCCTCGATATCGCGGCCGGCGTCACCGTCTTCGGTTTCGAGGATGCGGAGTTCAAGCGCTTCGTCGCCAGCAAAAGCCGGCAGGTGCTGGTCGCGGTCACCTCGGACAAGTTCGGCACGGCCGCGCCGCATGGCGTGCTTGCCGCCGCCGACTGCGGTTGCCTCGTGGTCGAGCGCGATGCCGATGCCGCGATGCTCGCCCGCTATCGCGACCTTGGGTGCAAGACGCTGGTTGCCGGCGAAGCCGTATAGATATCGTTCAATGACATGCCGGACGAGGAGTGCCGGCACCAGTGCATATGGGAAGAGACATGGATAATCACGTCAACGCAACGCTTCCGGCAAGAAGCGGCTACATCACCAGGAACAGGACGGCGGTGTCGCTGCTGTTTTTGATCAACGGCTTCACCGTCGGCTCCTGGGCGCCGAAGATTCCCGAATTCGCCGAGCGGCTGGAGCTCAGCAAGTTTCAGCTCGGGCTGATGATCCTGGTGCTTGGGATCGGTTCGCTGACGCTGATGCCGATCGCCGGCGCGCAGATCGCCCGGCATGGATCGCGGGTCGTGTCGCTCGCCATGGCGGTCTGCCTGCTGCCCGGCCTGCTGGCGCTGACGCTGGCGCCCAATGTCGTGACGGCAGCAATCGCGATCTTCCTGTTCGGCGGGTTCATGGGCGCCATGGACGTCGCCATGAACGCCAATGCCGTGGCCGTCGAGCAATCGATGCGGCGGGCGATCATGTCGTCCTGCCACGCCTTCTGGAGCCTCGGTGGCTTGATCGGCGCTGGCCTGGGCGGGCTGCTGATCGCCAATTTCGGCGTGTTCTCGCATGCCGTGGTCGCCACGGCTCTTGCCGCCATTACGCTTGCGGTTGCCTGGAACATGATCCTTGCCGACCAGCCGCATCCCGACACGAAGAAAGAGAAGACGCGGTTGCCGATGGTGCCGCTGCCCTGGCTGCTCGGTCTCGTCGCTTTGTTTTCCATGATGCCTGAAGGTGCGGTTCTCGATTGGGGCGCTCTCTACCTGCGCGAGGAACTCGGTGCTTCGGTTGCGCTCTCGGGCTTCGGCTTCGCGGCCTTCTCGCTGACGATGGCGGCGATGCGCTTTGCCGGCGACCTCGTTCGTGATCGCCTTGGCGGCGTCAGGACGCTCAGGATCTGCACCCTGTTCGCCATCGCCGGCATGCTTCTCGCAGGTTTCGCGCCGAATGCGGAAATCGCCATCCTCGGTTTTGCCTTCTGCGGCATCGGCATCTCCAACATGGTGCCGATCGCCTTCTCGGCGGCGGGCAACATTCCGCATCTGAAGGCGGGGATCGGCCTCTCCGTCGTCACCACCATGGGCTATTCCGGCATGCTGGTGGCACCGTCGGCCATCGGCTTCGTGGCGGAGCATGTCGGCTTCTCCGTCGTGTTCATCGCGCTGCCGGCGCTTCTCCTCGTCGTGCTGGCGCTTTCCAATCTGGCGCGCTACGCCGACGGCATTTCCGGTGGTGGCCATTGAGGCCGCCGCCGCACAAAGTGATCGATCCCGCGGGTTGACAAGCGGGCGGTCATGATCCACCTGAAAGGCACGAAATTTAAGGGTTCAAGAGCTCTATCCATGTCTTCAGCTACGGATTTTGATCCGAAACCGCGCCGCGCATCCGTCGCCGTCGATGTCGGCGGCGTCATCGTCGGCGGCGGCGCGCCCGTCGTCGTCCAGTCCATGACCAACACCGATACGGCCGATATCGACGCCACGGTCGCCCAGGTGGCCGCGCTCTACAAGGCCGGCTCGGAGCTCGTCCGTATCACCGTCGACCGCGATGAAAGTTCCGCCGCCGTGCCGCGCATCCGCGACCGGCTTCTGCGTCTCGGCATGGACGTGCCTTTGGTCGGCGACTTCCACTATATCGGCCACAAGCTGCTTGCCGATCATCCCGATTGCGCCGAGGCGCTGGCGAAGTACCGGATCAATCCCGGGAATGTCGGCTTCAAGGACAAGAAGGACAAGCAGTTCGGCGACATCATCGAGATGGCGATCCGCTACGACAAGCCCGTGCGCATCGGCGTCAACTGGGGTTCGCTCGACCAGGAACTGCTGACCGCGCTGATGGACCAGAACGCCGAGGCAGGCTCGCCGCTTTCGGCGCGCCAGGTGACCCGGGAGGCGATCGTGCAGTCGGCGCTGATCTCGGCCAATCTCGCCGAAGAGATCGGCCTGCCGCGCAACCGCATCATTCTCTCGGCCAAGGTCAGCCAGGTGCAGGACCTGATCGCCGTCTATTCCATGCTGTCGGAGCGCTCCGACCATGCGCTGCATCTCGGTCTTACCGAAGCCGGCATGGGCACCAAGGGTATCGTCGCCTCGTCGGCGGCCATGGGCTATGTGCTGCAGCACGGGATCGGCGACACGATCCGCGTTTCGCTGACGCCGGAGCCGAATGGCGACCGGACGCGCGAAGTGCAGGTAGCGCAGGAAATCCTGCAGGTCATGGGCTTCCGCCAGTTCGTCCCCGTCGTCGCGGCTTGTCCCGGCTGTGGGCGCACCACGTCCACGGTCTTCCAGGAACTGGCGCAGAACATCCAGAACGATCTGCGCAAGAACATGCCCGTGTGGCGCGACAAGTATCCGGGTGTCGAGGCGCTCAACGTCGCGGTCATGGGTTGCATCGTCAACGGCCCGGGTGAAAGCAAGCATGCCGATATCGGCATTTCGCTGCCGGGCACGGGCGAGAGCCCTTCCGCGCCCGTCTATATCGACGGACAGAAGGCGATGACGCTGCGCGGCCCGAATATCGCATCCGATTTCGAGGCGCTGGTCGCCGATTACATCGAAAAGCGCTTCGGCCAGAACAGGACGGCTGCGGAGTAATCCGCGCCGTCGTTTTCCTTACCCAAAATCAGATCCGGCTGGTGAGCAGCTTCAACCCCGCGAAGCAGTAGAAGGCCGCCATGGCGCCTTCGATCCAGCGGCGCAGGCTGACGTAGATCTTCAGCGCCCGTGGCGTCGAGAAGAGCGCGGCATAGCCCATGAAGACGATGAAGCCAGTCGTCAGGCAGATGCCGACGATCAGGCCTGCAACCGATGCCGGCGCGCCCTGCGGCATGCCGAGCGCGATGATCGCCAGCCATGCGAAGATCGCCTTCGGATTGGTGACGTGGATGCCGTAGCCGCGCAACAGCAATGCACGCGTCGACATGTTCCTAGGCGTTGTTGCCTGCTGGATATCGGGGTTGGCGCGCACGGCCTTGAAGGCCTTGTAGGCGAGATAGAGCAGATAGAGGCCGCCGAAGATCTTCAGGATCTCGAGCGCGACCGCGTAGGTGTTGAGGATGGTGGCGAACCCGAGTGCTGCCGCGCAGGCCCAGGTCAAGGAGCCGGCGAAAATGCCGAGCGAGATCGTCATGCCGGCCTTGCGGCCATGGACCATGGATGTCGAGACGATCGCCATGATGGCCGGGCCGGGGCTGATGACGGCGACGATATAGGCGATGTAGGCGGGCAGGATCTGCGGAAGGTAGCTGAGGGTCTCGTGCATGGCGCTGTTCCCGGTCGGCCGCGCGGTGGCGCGGCGCGTCCAGCCGTTCTAGGCGCGCTGCTCTGCGTTCGGCAAGAGAGCGGGGCTTGGGAGCGTGCCGGAATCTTGTCGCGGTGACGCTTTTTCGGCGATTGCGGCGCTTGTCCGCCTCAGCTCTTGCGTTCGGCGATGAAGCGGGCTGCTTCGACGAGAACTGCGGCGCGCTCGCCATAGGGCTGAAGCAGCGCTTCGGCCTCGTTCACATGGGCCGACAGCGTCGCTTCCGCCCAGGCCATACCGTGCAGGCCAACCAGCGTGCCCTTGCCTCGGCCGGCGTCCTTGCCGGTCGCCTTGCCCATGGTGGCGCTGTCGGCGGTCAGGTCGAGGATGTCGTCGGCGAGCTGGAAGGCGAGGCCGATCCGTTCGCCGAAGCGGCGCAACGCCGCACGGTCCTCGGCCGGGCTGCCGGCAACGATGGCGCCCGCCTCGCAGGCGAAACGGATGAGCGCACCCGTCTTCATCGCCTGCAGCATGATGATGCCCTGTTCGTTCGGCGCGCGCTTTTCGGCGGCCAGATCGAGCGCCTGCCCGCCGGCCATGCCGCCGAGGCCGGATGCGCGCGACAGCGCCAGGATCAGCGCGACCTTGCTCGTCTCGTCGATACCCGATGTCGAGGCAATGATGTCGAAGGCGTAGGTGAGCAGGCTGTCGCCGGCCAGAATCGCGGTCGCCTCGTCATAGGCGATGTGGACGGTCGGCTTGCCGCGGCGCAGATCGTCGTCGTCCATCGCCGGCAGGTCGTCGTGGACGAGCGAATAACAGTGAACGCATTCCAGCGCCGCGCCGATCCGCAATGCGGCGTCGCGATCGCCACCCAGCATCGTCGCCGTCTCGACGACCAGAAACGGGCGCAGCCGCTTGCCGCCGTTCAGCACCGCGTAGTGCATGGCCGAGCGCAGGTTTTCCGGGCGCGCGATCTCGTCGTCCAATACCTGTTGCGAGAGCAGCGCGTCGAGCACGCCTTCGATCTCACGGGCGTTGGCGGCGAGCCGGCTTTCGAATGTCTTCAGGTGCGCGTTCATGCGGCGTTGTTTGGCACGGGCGGGCTTGGGCTTGCAACGGAATTGTCGACAGAGCAACCAAGATTTCCTTTGTGTCTGGCCATGCCAGTTTGCAGGCGGTAAGGAGGATAGGGGAACGAGACTGGGTCAGGGGCATTGGACATCACGCCGGAGACAGACGACAGCATGGCCATGCCGATCCATCGGCGCGCCCTGTTTTGGCTGAAGGGTCGTTCGCTTATGATGCGTATCGTTCTGGCGATCGTGGCACTCCTCGTCCTGCCCTATGCGCTGATCTTCCTCTACCTGCTGCCCTTCATCCATCCGGTCTCGACGCTGATGCTGCGCGACCTGGCGCTGCTGCGTGGCTATGACCGGCAATGGGTGTCGATCGACGATATCTCGCCTGTCCTGGTGCAGTCGGTGATGATGTCGGAAGACGGGCAATACTGCTTCCATGGCGGCGTCGACTGGGGCGAGATGCGGATGCTGGTCACCGATACGCTGCGCGGCGAAGCGACGCGTGGCGGCAGCACCATTCCGATGCAGACTGCGAAGAACCTGTTTTTGTGGAACAGCCGTTCCTTCGTGCGCAAGGCATTGGAACTGCCGCTGGCGGTAACCGCCGATTTCGTCTGGTCGAAACGGCGCTTGATGGAGATCTATCTCAATGTCGCCGAATGGGGGCCGGGTATCTACGGCATCGAGGCGGCGGCGCGCTATCACTTCAAGGTGCCGGCCTCGAAGCTCACCAGCCGGCAGGCGGCGCTGCTTGCCGTGTCGCTGCCCAATCCGATCGACCGCAACGCCGGCAAACCCGGCAGGGGACTGCGCAGCCTCGCCGCCGTCATCGAGCGCCGGGCGCGGGGTTCGGGCGATTACATCAGGTGCATTTATAACTGACATCAGAAGATGTCGCTGGTGACCGCCGACATCATCTGGCATGCGTGATCCTACGTATGAAGGATGCCGTGCACGGACCCCCGCGCCGGCTCAAAGGGAGATATCCTTGGACCGGCTGAAGCTCTATATCGGCAACAAGAACTATTCCTCATGGTCGTTTCGCCCCTGGATCGCGCTCACGGCGGCCGGAATTCCGTTCGAGGAGGTCGTTGTTCCCTTCGACATGGCTGCCGGCAATCCGCATTTCCGGGCGTTTTCACCGACCGGGCAGGTGCCGGTGCTGCAGCATGGCGCCACCCGTGTCTGGCAGTCGCTTGCAATTATCGAATACGCCGCCGAACTTTATCCCGAAGCGGGGCTGTGGCCGAAGGCGCGGGACGAGCGGGCCGTGGCGCGCGCCGTGTCGATGGAGATGCTCTCGGGCTTCAGGGCTCTGCGCAACGCCTGTCCGATGAACATGCGCCGCCCGAAGGGCCGCATCGCGCTCGCCGACGGCGTCATGGCCGATGTTGCGCGTATCGAGACGATCTGGCGGGATCTGCGCGCCCATTCCGGCGGTCCCTTCCTGTTCGGTGAATTCTCGGGCGCCGACGCGATGTTCGCGCCCGTCGTCAATCGCTTCGAGATCTACGATCTGGTGGCGTCGGCCGACACGTTGACCTATATGGCGGCGATGACGGCCCATCCGGCCTGGAAGGCGTGGGAGGACGCGGCGCGCGCGGAGCCCTGGATCGTCGAGGAAGACGAGGTCTGATGAGAGATTCAAGTGAATCTCAAAAAATAAAGCTGGGGACTGGTCAAGCCCCTCCAAGGCATGTATAAGCGCGCAAAATTTCCGAAATCGCGATACGTCGTTTCGGCCGCCAGTCTGGCCGTTGGATGTGTTCGCCTGTGAAGTGGAGTAAGAAAAATGGCTGTACCGAAGAGAAAAACAAGCCCGTCCAAGCGCGGTATGCGCCGCTCTGCTGACGCGCTGAAGGCACCGACCTACGTTGAAGACAAGAACTCCGGCGAACTGCGTCGCCCGCACCATATCGATCTGAAGACCGGTATGTACCGCGGCCGTCAGGTTCTGACGCCGAAGGAAAGCGCATAATTTCATTATGCGTCAGACTGCTGACAAACCCCTGGCTCTGGCTGGGGGTTTGTGATTCACTGGGACATGCTGAAGAAACCTGCTCCCGAACAGACGGCTCTCGAGATGGTGACGCTCGACAGTCTGGTGCCCAAGGATCACCTGCTTCGCAAGATCGATGCGGTGATCGACTTCACCTTTATCCATGATCGCGTTGCCGGGCTTTATTGCGCCGACAACGGCCGGCCGCCGCTCGATCCGACCTTGATGTTCAAGGCGCTGTTCATCGGCTACCTGTTCGGTATCCGCTCGGAGCGTCAGCTGGTGCGCGAGATCGAGGTCAATGTCGCCTATCGCTGGTTTCTGCGGATGAAGCTGACGGACGGGGTGTTCGATGCCTCGACGCTCAGCCAGAACCGGCGGCGGCGCTTCAACGATACGTCGGTCGCCCAGGACATCTTCGACCACATCGTCGAACAGGCGATCGGCCATGGCCTGGTCGACGGCACCGTTCTTTATACCGACAGCACGCATCTGAAGGCCAATGCCAACAAGGGCAAGTACGATCTCGAGATGGTCGCCAAGTCGCGTTCCGACTACTGGGCCGATCTCGACAGGGCGATCGAGGCCGAGCGGGCGCTGCATGGCCAGAAGCCCTTGAAGGAGAAGGAGCGCGAGCCCGAGATCAAGCAGACCAAGGTCAGCCGCACCGATCCCGACAGCGGCTACATGGTGCGCGACGGCAAGCCCAAGGGCTTCTTCTATCTCGATCATCGCACCGTCGATGGCCGTCATGCGATCATCACCGACACCCATGCGACGCCGGCCAACGTGCATGACAGCATCGTCTACCTCGACCGGCTGGACCGCCAGCGCGAGCGCTTCTCTTTCGACGTCAAGGCGGTGGGCCTGGATGCCGGCTATGCGACTTCGGGCATCGCCAACGGCCTGGAGGATCGCGCCATCCTCGGCGTCACCGGCTACCGCAATCCGACCCCGCCGAAAGCCGGCATGATGCGCAAGTCGAAGTTCGTCCATGACGCCGAGGTGGATGGCTATCGTTGCCCCGAAGGCCAGTTGCTTACCTACGCCACCACCGACCGCAACGGCTATCGCCACTATACATCCGATCCGGCGATCTGCCGCGATTGCCCGCTACTGGCGTCGTGCACATCGAACGGCAAGGCGGTACGCACCATCACCCGCCATGTCTGGGCCGATGCGCGCGAGCGCACCGATGCCAACCGGCTCAAGCCCTGGGGCAAGGCGGTCTATAAACGGCGCAAGGAGACGGTCGAGCGATCCTTCGCCGACGCCAAACAACTGCATGGCCACCGCTACGCGCGGTTCCGAAGTCTCGTCCGGGTCCAATGCCAGTGCCTGATGGCCGCAACCGCCCAGAACATCAAGAAGATCGCAATGGCCCTCACCAAGGCCAGCCAACCGAGCCCCGCATGAGAAAGCGACCATCCGAAAGCCTCGTTCAAAACAGCCGATCCAGCGCGCAACTCAGAACAAAATAAACCCCGCCAAAAAATGACGGGGTTTGTCAGCAGTCTGGCGCATAATTTCATTATGCGTTCTGCTTCAGCAGAATTCGCAAGGCCGGCCATGTGCCGGCCTTTTGCATTTTGGCAATAATATATCGCATGATCACTTGAAGTGACGTGGTGCTTTACGGCACTATTCTTCCGCTGAGGGAGAATACCGCCACATGTTCACTGCAATTCCGCTGATGGTCGTGCCTTTCATTCTCTATAATCTTGCGATGGTCGGGTTCATGGGCGGCGGCGGACTTCCCGCGCTCGACAACGACCTGTTCGTGCTGTCGATGATATCGGGCGCGATCTGGAGCATGTCGCTCGGCGACCTCCTCATCGTCGTGGCGCTCGTCGTCCTGTTCTTCGAGATATTGAGGGCGACACACAATGCGCGCGGCAGCCTGGCCAACCACATGCTGTCCATGCTCGTGTTCATCGCGTTTCTGGTGGAATTCCTGCTTGTTCCGGATGCGGCGACGCAGGTGTTCTTCATTCTTCTGACGATCGCGCTGATCGACGTGGTCGGCGGTTTCGCGGTGTCGATCCGCAGCGCCGGGCGGGATGTTTCGATCGGGCTGTAAGCTTTTGGGCATCTCCCCGAGCTTTCGGCTTGAGGAGATGCTGAGTGATCCGGTCTGCTATCAGAGGCTGTCGAGCTTGCTCTGAAGCGCGCGCAACTGTTCCTTGAGTTCGTCGATGTCCTTGGCTTCGGCCTTGCGGCTTTCCTTGGCGTTCGTCGCTGGCGCCTTGAAGGGCGAGAACATCTGCATCGCCTGCTGGAACATTTCGGTGTTGCGGCGCACCTGGTCCTCGACCATCTGCATGGGCAGCTGCAGGTTCTTCGTCAGCGGCGTCTCACCGAAGGCGCGCGTCACCTGTTCGCGCATCTGCGTCTGCTGCTCGGTGAAGGCGCGCATGGAGTGCTCCAGGAAGCTCGGAACCACCATCTGCATCTGGTCGCCGTAATAGGTGATCAGCTGGCGCAAAAAGGAAATGGGCAGCAGCGTGTTGCCGGTCTTCGATTCCTGCTCGAAGATGATCTGCGTCAACACGGAATGCGTGATGTCGTCGCCGCTCTTGGCGTCCTGAACTGTGAAGTCCTCCCCCTTCTTCACCATCTCCGCCAGGTCTTCCAGCGTCACGTAGGTGCTGGTTCCCGTGTTGTAGAGTCGGCGATTGGCGTATTTCTTGATCGCTACCTGGCCCTCATTCTTCGCCATATGAATCTCCCGAAGCGCGTCTTATTGTCATTGAAATTCCTCCACTTGGGAGTGTAGACGCAAAATCGGGCCGGTGACAATCTCTTTGTGCGATGCGGCAAGCCCCTTTTGGCGTTAGCATAATTCACGCAACGTAAGTTCTTTCGAAAATTCGCGGATGCTTTCTTGTCGTTTGACTTGGCGATGAAGCTTTGTCAGTTTCAACCCATACGTGGTGAAGCTAACGAGGAGACCTTCATGTCCAGTCCGTCTATCGTCATCGCCAGCGCCGGCCGTACGGCCGTCGGCTCGTTCAACGGCGCTTTCGCCACTGTCGCCGCCCACGAGCTGGGTGCGGCCGCCGTCAAGGGCGCGCTCGATCGGGCGGGCGTCGATGCCGCCGAAGTGGACGAAGTCATCCTCGGGCAGGTGCTGCCGGCGGGCGAGGGGCAGAACCCGGCGCGCCAGGCGGCGATGAAGGCCGGCGTTCCCAAGGAGGCGACCGCCTGGGGCATCAACCAGCTTTGCGGTTCCGGCCTGCGCGCCGTGGCGCTCGGCATGCAGCAGATCGCGCTCGGCGACGCGAAGATCATCGTCGCAGGCGGCCAGGAATCGATGTCGATGGCGCCGCATGCCGCCCATCTTCGTGCCGGCACCAAGATGGGCGACATGAAGATGGTCGACACCATGATCAAGGACGGCCTTACCGACGCCTTCTACGGCTACCACATGGGCGTCACCGCTGAGAACATCGCACGCCAGTGGCAGCTGTCGCGCGAGGAGCAGGACATGTTCGCCGTCGCCTCGCAGAACAAGGCGGAAGCCGCGCAGAAGGCCGGGCGTTTCGCCGACGAGATCATTCCCTTCGTGATCCAGACGCGCAAGGGCGACGTCACCGTCGATGCGGACGAATATATTCGCCATGGCGCGACGATGGAGGCGATGACAAAGCTTCGCCCGGCCTTCGACAAGGAAGGCACGGTGACGGCCGCCAACGCCTCGGGTCTCAACGATGGCGCGGCCGCAGCCGTGCTGATGACCGAACAGGAAGCATCGCGTCGCGGCATCCAGCCGCTGGCCCGTATCGTGTCCTGGGCAACCGCCGGCGTCGATCCGCAGATCATGGGCACCGGGCCGATCCCGGCTTCGCGCAAGGCGCTGGAGAAGGCCGGCTGGTCGATCAACGATCTCGATCTGGTCGAGGCCAACGAGGCCTTCGCCGCGCAGGCCTGTGCGGTCAACAAGGATCTCGGCTGGAACCCGGAGATCGTCAACGTCAATGGCGGCGCGATCGCCATCGGCCATCCGATCGGCGCGTCCGGCGCGCGCGTGCTGAACACGCTGCTGTTCGAAATGAAGCGCCGCGGCGCCAAGAAGGGACTTGCGACATTGTGCATCGGCGGCGGAATGGGCGTCGCCATGTGCTTCGAAGCATTCTAATAGCCTGCTTTACATTGTGTGGTGGTTGAGCTCCGGTCATAGCGGAGCCTTACATTTGGGGAGCGGAACATGAGCAAAGTCGCTGTTGTCACCGGCGGAACGCGCGGCATTGGCGCGGCCATTTCACTGGCGCTGAAGAGCGCGGGCTATCGGGTCGCCGCCAACTACGCCGGCAACGACGAAGCCGCCCGGGCGTTTCACGCGGAGACCGGCATTCCGGTCTTCAAATGGGACGTTTCAAGCTACGAGGCCTGCTCCGAAGGTCTGGCGCGCATTGAGGCCGAGATCGGCCCGGTCGAGGTGCTGATCAACAATGCCGGCATCACGCGCGACGCGATGTTTCACAAGATGACGCCGCAGCAATGGCACGAGGTGATCAACACCAATCTCACCGGCCTGTTCAACATGACGCACCAGGTCTGGGCCGGCATGCGCGAGCGCGGCTTCGGGCGCATCGTCAACATTTCGTCGATCAACGGCCAGAAGGGCCAGATGGGGCAAGCGAACTATTCGGCGGCGAAGGCCGGCGATCTCGGCTTCACCAAGGCGCTGGCGCAGGAAGGGGCGGCGAAGAACATCACCGTCAACGCCATCTGCCCGGGCTATATCGGCACCGAGATGGTGCTCGCCGTTCCGGAGAAGGTGCTCAACGAGCGTATCATTCCGCAGATCCCGGTGGGGCGCCTCGGTACGCCGGAGGAGATCGCGCGCTGCGTGGTATTTCTGGCTTCCGATGATGCCGGCTTCATCACCGGCTCGACGCTCAGCGCCAATGGCGGGCAGCTGTTTGTCTAGAACCTGGCGGGGCCAGACTAGCGGATGGAGGCCGTGTCGCGGTCGTCGGTCTGCTGCGGCTGATTGGCCTGAACCCTGCCGGCGTCATAGGGGTTGAGCGAGGCCGCATACGTGGCGAGCGCAATCGTCAGGATCGCCGCCGCGCCGATGATCTTCGTCATTGTCTGTCACTCCCAAAGCCGGTGGAGCATTCCTGATCTCCGCCGGTGTCGATATTGGGGCGAATTCGAGGAATTATTCGGTCGTTCAACCGTTGGGATGGTGCCGGTTCCTGACCTTTGCGGGGACGCGGATGCGCGCCTGGCTTTCAGTGCGCAGCGCCATTGCTGCCGTTGCCAGAAATGCCGCCGCGATCAGGATGGCGGCTGCCGAATTCAGGGCGATCTGGGCCATGGTCTGTCCTCTCAAATCGTGGCGCCTGCGATGGGCCGCCGTTTCGTGAGGGGAATATGAGCCTGCCGGCCATTACCGGATAGACCAGGCTTTGGCGACCGATTGTCAACATCGGGTTGACAATCGTCGTTCCTTGGTCACGCAGGATCGCCGCTGATCCAGGTCTGGTTCACCTTGATCCCGTCGGTCATGTGCACGAGATCGGCGCGCAGGCCGGTCGCCAGGCGGCCGCGATCCCCGAGCTTGAGGAAGCGGGCGGGGTAGAGCGTGGCCATGCGCAGCGCTTCGGCGAGCGAGAGGTCGAGATAGGTCAGACCATAGCGGATCGCCGAGGCCATATCGACGTCCGAGCCGGCGAGCGTGCCGTCGGAGAGCACCAGTCGCGAGCAGAAGGCGCCGGTCTCGCGCCGCACCGTGCGGCCGTTGAGCGTGAAGCTGTTTTCAGCGGAGCCGACCAGCGACATGGCGTCGGTGACGAAGAACAGCTTGCCCTCGCCGCGCTTGGCTCGAAGCGCCGTGCGCAGTGCCTTGGGATCGACATGGTGGCCATCGGCGATGATGCCGCACCAGACGGCCGGATGATCGATCGCCGCGCCCACAAGCCCCGGCGTACGGTGGCCGAGTTGGCTCATGGCGTTGAACAGATGCGTGACGCCACGGGCGCCGGCGTCGAAGCGCGCCTCGGCTGCCTCGCTCGTGCAATCGGAGTGGCCGATGCTGACGACGACGCCGGCTTCGCTCAGTTCGCGCACCTGTCGCACCGTGACCTGCTCGGCCGCCATCGTGACCAGCAGCGTGCCGATCACCTGCGCGGCGGCGGAAAGCGCCTTTACGTCGCCGTCGTTGACCGGGCGCATCAGTTCGGCCAGATGCGCGCCCTTGCGGGCGGGCGCAAGATGCGGACCTTCGAGATGCAGGCCGGCGACGCCCCGGTCGGTTTTGACCGCGTCTTTCGCGGCGTCGATGGCTGCGGCCGTCGCCTCGCCGGTATCGGTGATCAGTGTTGGCAGCAGCGATGTCGTGCCATAGGGACGATGCCCTCCGGCGATCCGGTACATGGAGGCGGGCGATGGTTCGTCGTTGAGCATCCGGCCGGCGCCGCCATTCACCTGGGCATCAATGAAGCCGGGCGCGAGAATGCCACCGCCGAGCGTGATTGTCTCGCCATCAGGCAGGTCGTTCATGGCGGCGATCGCCTCGATGCGGCCGTCGGCGACGACAAGCGCCCTGTCGTCGTGAAAGCGTTCGCCGTCGAAAATACGGGCGCCGGAGAAGATCTTGCGCGGCATCAGACGGTCTCCGTAACCTTCAGGAGGTTGGCCGGCTTGTCGGGGTCGAAGCCCTTGCGGCGGGTGACCGCCTCGATCATCCGGTAGTAGACCAGCAGCGAGACCAGCGGGTCCAGCAGGCCGTTGCCTGTGGTGGGGATGCGCAGGTTGATGCCGGGAAGCTCCCTGGTCGAGAAGGGAACGGTGGTGGCGCCGAGCTTGCTCAGGCGCTCCAGCGCCTTGACGTTGTTGGCGTAAGCGGCGTCATCGGGCGTGAAGGCAAGGATCGGGAAGCCCGGCTGCACGAGGCGCATCGGGCCGTGCATGAGTTCGGCGAGCGAGAATGCCTCGGCGTGCAGGCCGGAGGTTTCCTTGGCCTTCAGCGCCGCCTCGAGCGCGATGGCGAAGGCGGGGCCGCGGCCGCCGGTGTAGAGCGAGGTGGCGTTGAAGAGCACGTCTTCGGCGGCAGCTGTATCGATGCCCGATGTGGCGCCCAGTGCTTCGGGAAGCTTTTCAAGCGCGGCCCGCAGGTCGCCGTTGGCGCCGATTGCCGCGGTGACGCCCGACAGGGCCGCGACCGAGGCGATGAAGGACTTGGTGGCGGCGACGCTCTTTTCGGCCCCGGCGTTGAGGTCGAGCACGAGATCGGCCTGTTTGGCGAGCGGGCTGTCGGTGACGTTGACGACGGCAATGGTCGTCGCGCCGCCTTGCTTGGCCGCTTCCTGAAGCGCCACGATATCGGGGCTGGCGCCCGACTGCGACACGGTGAAATGAATGCCGCCCTTGAGGCGCAGCGGCGCGCCATAGACCGACGCGATCGACGGGCCGACCGAGGCCACCGGAATGCCGCAGGTGATCTCGAAGAGATATTTGAAGAAGGTGGCGGCATGGTCGGAGGAGCCGCGCGCGGCCGTGGTGACGACGCTTGGCGCATTCCTGGAGAAGAGCTTGGCGATCTCGTCGAAAACAGGCTTTTCCTTGCGCAGCAGCGTGGCGACCACTTCGGGAGACTGGCCGGCTTCCTGCAACATCAGCGATTGGGGTTCACTCATAGCTCATCTCCAATTCTCAATTCTGCGACAAAATCATAGGCATCGCCACGATAGTGCGAGCGGGTGTATTCAACGACGCGCTGGTCTTCCAGGCGGGATACGCGTTCGATCAGAAGGGCCGGGGCGCCGGTCGCGACGTCGAGCGCCGCCGCCGACGTCGCGTCGAGCGTGACGGCGGAGAGTTTTTGCAACGCGCGCACGGGCCGGTGGCCGCTCGCCGTCAGCGCGTCGTAGAGCGAGCCTTCGCCGCCGGCGGTGTCATCGAGGAATTTTATGGGGACCACGGAGCGATCGATCGCCAGCGGCAGCCCGTCGGCAAGACGCAGGCGATCGAGGCGCAAGACGCGCTCGTCGACGCCGAGGCCCAGCAGGAAGGCTTCCTCCGGCGAGGGTTTGTTGATGGCGCGCGAGAGGATCCTCGCCGCCGGCACGCGCCCGCGCGAGCGCATGTCTTCCGAGAAGGACGAGAGCCGCCAGAGCGACTGTTCCATGCGCTCGACCTTGGCGGAGACGAAGGTGCCGCTGCCGTGGCGCGATTCCAGCGTGCCCGTGTTGAGGAGATCGCGATAGGCGGTGCGCACCGTGACGCGGCCGATCTTCAGGGCTTCGGCCAGATCGCGTTCGCTCGGCAATGCGGCACCAGGCTTCAGCAGGCCCTCGTTGATCAGGCCGGTCAGTGCCTGCGCAAGACGACGATAGAGAGGCCCGCTGCGCGCTGTGTCGCGCAGTCCGCGCGTGTCGATCTCCGCTATCAGACTGGTTCTATCCATGAGATTAAAATAGAACCTCTTTGGAACCAATTGCAAGTGCCAACGCGCACAAAAAAACCCTCGCAAAGTTCCGCGAGGGTTTGATGACATCAGGAGTGGTCGGCTTTTCGCCGTCAGTTCTTCGAGAATATGTAGTCGGTTTCCTGGCGCAGCACTTCGCCGGGGCGCAGAACCGCGTTGGGGAAGCCCTCATGGTTGATGGCGTCCGGCCAGATTTGCGTTTCCAGGCAGAAGCCGGCGAAGGGGCCGTATTTGCGGCCACCGATGCCGGGTACCGGCACATCGAGCTTGAAGGCGGCGTAGAACTGGACGCCGGGCTCGGTCGTGCGCACTTCCATCGAGACGCCGGAATAGAGGCTGCGCGCGAGCACCACGGAACGCTTGGCGACACGTTCGGACGAGAGGCAGAAATTATGGTCGTAGAGCGCCTGAGTGTCGCCCTCGAAGCGCTTCAGCGAGGCCATTTCGCGGAAATCGAATACCGTTCCTTGCACCGGGCGGATCTCGCCGGTCGGGATCTGGCGCTCGTCGGTCGGAAGATAGCTGTCGGCGGCGATCATGATGTCGTGGCCCAGCGTGTCGTCGCGGCCGTCGAGATTGAAATAGGCGTGCTGGCAGACATTGGCGATGGTCGGCTGGTCGCTCGTCGTCTCGTAAACCACCGAGAGCTCGCCATCGCCATGCACGCGGTAGGTGACGAGGATGGTGCAATTGCCGGGATAGCCGCCGCGACCATCGGCATCGACGATCTTCAGGACGACGCGGTCGCTGTCGTGCTCGACGATCGTCCAGTTGCGCAGCGCGATGTTTTCGAAGCCGCCATGCAGGTGGCTGACGCCGTTTTCGTTGAGGTCGAGCTGATAGCTATTGCCATCGAGCGTGAACTTGCCGCCGCCGATGCGGTTGGCGTTGCGGCCGGGCGTCGCGCCGAAATAGGCGGAGTGCGCGGGATAGCTGTCGAAATCGTCGAACCCAAGGGTCAACGGCGCATCATGACCCTCGAGCCTGAGGTCCTGGATGACTGCGCCCCAGGTGATCACCTTGGCGGTCAGGCCGCCGCCCGAGATTTCGACGCGATGGACGGTCTCGCCCGTCTTCGTCGTCCCAAAAACGTCCCGCTTCAATCCATCCGCCATCCTGTTTCCTCCCCGGTTCGCGTCCACAATTTCGGGCCAGAACCTGCTCTCAATTGAATGAAATCGCAACCGCCGCGCTATAAAAACAAGCGAGACGAAAAGCCTCAGCCGTCCTCGCCAATATCTTCCAGATTGTAGGGTGTCGTCTGGTAGATTTCGTTGATCCAGTTGCCGAAAAGCAGATGCGCGTGGCTGCGCCAGCGGTTCTGCGGCGGGATCGACGGGTCGTTGTGCGGGAAGTAGTTGTGCGGCATCTTGATCGGAACGCCGGCATTCACATCGCGGAAATACTCGTCGGCGAGCGACGTCGAATCATATTCGACGTGGTTGAAGATATAGAGCCGGTTGCCCTTCTTCTCGTGAACGAGGCAGACGCCCATCTCGCTCGATTCCATCAGGATTTCGAGCGTGTCGGATTTTTCGATGTCGGCGCGCCGCACTTCCGTCCAGCGCGAGACCGGGACCTCGAAATTGTCGGAGAAACCGTTCAGATAGACCGACGATGGCTTGAGGTTCTTGTGGCGATAGACGCCGAAGGCCTTTTCCGTCAGCGCGTGCTTCGGAATATCGTGAAAATGGTAGATCGCGGCCATCGCGCCCCAGCAGACATTCATCGCGGAGTGCACGTTGGTGCGCGTCCAGTCGAAAATCTGCTGCATTTCATGCCAATAAGTGACGTCTTCGTATGGAAGCGTTTCGATCGGCGCGCCGGTGATGATGAAGCCGTCGAACTTCCGGTGTTGGATCTCCTCCCAGGTCTGGTAGAAGGAGAAGAGATGGTCTTCCGAGGTGTTCTTCGCCTTGTGGTTCCCGACGCGAACAAGCGACAGCTCGACCTGCAGCGGCGAGGCGCCGATGAGGCGCGCCATCTGGATCTCGGTCTTGATCTTGTTCGGCATGAGGTTCAGAAGCCCGATCTGCAGGGGGCGAATGTCCTGACGGATCGCGGCCGTCTCGGTCATCACGCGCACACCTTCCTGAACCAGGGTTTCAAAGGCGGGCAGGGTATCGGGGATCTTGATCGGCATAGCGGTCACTCGATGAAAAATACGAATATATCGCTATCGGTCCGCACGCGGCCCTTTAGCAACTTCTTTAACGTGGCTGCAAGCCGGCCGGCCAAATCACCACGGAGCGCTCTAAATAGCGCCAGTCGGGCCGCGAATCAATCGTCGAAAGAAACCGCCTCGTCGGCGCCATGGTCACTCCCCCGTTACCTGATGCTAGAAACTGTTGCTGGACAGGCTGACTCACGGTGCTATTCAGGTGCTACAGACGCGTAAGGAAGCATGATGGCAGAGGACGTCAAAAGCAGACCGAGCATCCAGGGGCAGGACCGGGTCGGGTATGATCTCAGCCTGATCTTCCGTCTCAAGGTGATGTTTTCGGCATTCTGGCATTCCAAGGTGCGCGTGCCAGTGCTCATTCTCTCGACGGCGTTGATCGGCATCATTCTGGCGACGGCCTATGCCACGGTCATTCTCAACCAATGGAACGCGCCATTCTACGACGCCATCTCGCGTCGCGATCTGCCGGGGTTTTTCTACCAGCTGAAGATCTTCGCGTTGATCGCCGGCATGCTGCTCCTGCTCAACGTGATCCAGGCCTGGCTCAACCAGATGACGGCGCTCTATATGCGCGAGGGGCTGACACGCGATCTCGTCGACCAGTGGCTGCAGCGCAAGCGGGCGCTCAGGCTCGCTTCCAGCGGGCTGATCGGCGTCAATCCGGACCAGCGTCTGCATGAGGATGCGCGCAATCTGGCGGAAAGCACCACGGGGCTCGTCATCGGCCTGGTACAATCGACGATCCTCCTGGTGAGTTTCATCGGCGTTCTCTGGGAGTTGTCGAGCGGCTTCGTCTTCCGCTTCGGTGAATACGCCTTTTCCATTCCAGGCTATATGGTCTGGGCGGCGATCTTCTACGCCGCGTCCGCCTCGGTGCTGAGCCAGCTCGTCGGCCGCAAGCTCGTCAAGCTCAACGCGGACCGCTTCTCCAGGGAGGCGGAGCTGCGTTTCGCGCTGATGCACGCCAACGAGAACATTCCGGCGATCACGGCTGCGCGCGGGGAAGAGAACGAGCGGGGGCGGATCAACACCGACATCAGCGCCGTTCTCGCCGTCATCAAGAAGCTGGCGATGGCCAACGTCAACCTGACCTGGGTGTCAGCCGGCTACGGCTGGCTCGTCGTCGTCATTCCGATCATCGTGGCGGCGCCCGCCTATTTCTCCGGCGGCCTCACCTTCGGTCAGCTGATGATGTCGGTCGGCGCCTTCAACCAGGTGAACACGGCGCTGCGCTGGTACGTGTCGAACTTCGGCCCGATCGCCGAATGGCGCGCGACCTTGATGCGCGTCACCGATTTCCGCCAGGCTCTGACCACCATGGGCGACGATGTCGATCTCAAGGAGACGATCGCCTATGAACGCAGCGCGCCGGGCACGCTGACGCTCGAGGATGTGACCATCGCCACCAAGATGGACGAGGAGATCGACCAGTGCGGCGGCTTCCGGCTGCAGGAAGGCAGCGTCACCATCAAGGCCGGCGAGAAGGTGATGATCAACGGCGATCACAACGTCAATCGCAAGCTGTTGTTCCTGGCCATGTCGGAGCTGTGGCCCTGCGGAAGCGGCAAGATCGGCCTGCCACCCACCGACGACATGCTGTTCGTGCCGCAATCGGCCTATATTCCGGGTGGCACGCTGCGCGAAGCGCTGGCGTTTCCCGCAGCCGCCGACACCTACAAGAACGACGATGTGATCGCTGCGCTCGAAAAGGCGGGGCTGCACAATCTCGTTGCCCGTCTGGACACGCGCGCGCGCTGGGACAAGCTGCTCGATGCCGATGAACAGCGCGCCATCGGCTTCGCGCGGCTCTTGCTCGTCAGGCCGCAATGGATGGTCTTCGACGAAGTGCTCGAGGGCATGGAGCCGGAGTGGCAGTCGACGATGATGAAGGTGCTCGAGGCGATGCCGGAGGCGACGATGATATATATCGGCCGCTCCGACGCCTATATCGAGGCCTTCCATCCGCGCGTGCTGCATCTCGAAGCGCTTGCCGCCAAGCCCGATCAAGGCAAGGTCGCGGACAGGGCGCCGAACACGCCGGCGCCCGCGCTATGATCGTCGTGATCGCGATCACATCGGCGGAACGATGCCGTTGGTGCCGACGGTGACCCGTGCCGCGGAGACCGTTCCGTCACTGGCCTTTTCGCCCATGACGATGATATGCGCGCCCGGCGTCAGGTCGGACTTCTGCGCGGCGGTGAAGGTCACGATCGGCGTATCGTCCGCGATCGAGATGGTCTTTTCCTTGCCCTGGTAGGTCAGCGTCACGGTGTGGCCGTCGACGGATTTGACGGCCTTGGCCACGGTTGCGTTGGTCATGCTGCTGTTGGGCTTCAGATCCCAGGACCGGCTTCCCTCACCGGTGCCTTTCATGGCCGCCGGAAAGATCAGCACTTCCAGCGCGCCGTCGCCGCCGTCCTGCCGGGGCAGCGAGGCGATGCCGACGAAATCGCCGGGCTTGATGTCGTCGACGGATGCCTTCCTGATGCCGCCGACCTTCCAGTCAGGCTTCAGCGTGACCGTCTGGTCGGCGCCCTCTCGGGTTTTGACGACGAGCGTGTCGCCGGTCAGGCTGGCTACATCGCCGCGCACGCGCACGTTCTGTGGGTCGGCGGCGGAAGTCACATGCGACGTGCCCAGAAGGATGCCGACGGCAAGCGCCGCGACATGGCTGGTATTCAGATAGCGAGACATGGGTTTTCTCCTCATGGCCCCGGGGGCTGGAGCCTCCCGGAGCTTAGGCACGAGGTTTCAGTGCTGGCTAATCAATGAAATGTGAGGCAAACCGCGTTGGCGGCGAAGGCCCGCCCCTTAGCCTTCCAGCTCTTCCCGGAGCATTTCGAGCTCCAGCCATTCCTCTTCCATCTTCACCAGGCTGTCGCGGAATTTCTCCATTTCGGCGGCCAGGCGGTTGAAGGTGGTGGGGTCCTTGGAGAAGAGGTTGGGGTCGGCCATCTTTTCCTCGCGCCGGGCGATCTCGGCTTCGGCCTTGGCCATCTCCTTGGGGAGGTTTTCGAGCGCGAACTTCTGCTTGAAGGAGAGCTTTCCCTTGCCCTTCGGCGCGTCCGCGGCCGGAGCGGCTTGCTGCGCTTTCGCCTTCTCGGCCTTTTCCGCCTTCTTGCGCTCGTCGGCGGCACCCTTGCGCTGCGCCAGCATGTCGGAATAGCCGCCGGCGTATTCGATCCATCGGCCATCGGGCGCGTCGGGAACGGCGGGCGCGATGGTCGAGGTCACGGTGCGGTCGAGGAAGTCACGGTCGTGGCTGACGAGGATGACGGTACCCGGGAAGCCGGCGACGACTTCCTGCAGCAGGTCCAGCGTCTCGATGTCGAGGTCGTTGGTCGGTTCGTCGAGAATAAGCAGGTTGGACGGCCGCGCCAGCATGCGGGCGAGCATCAGGCGGGCGCGCTCGCCGCCGGAAAGGTTCTTGATCGGCGTGCGGGCCTGCTCCGGCTGGAACAGGAATTCCTTCATGTAGCCGGTGACGTGGCGCTGCTCGCCGTTGACAAGCAGGTTCTCGCCGCGTCCGTCGGTGAGATAGTGCGCCAGCGTGTCCTCTGGGTTCAGATCCTCGCGCTTCTGGTCGAGCGTGGCGATCTCCAGATTGGTGCCGAGCTTGATGATGCCGGTGTCGGGCGCGAGCTGGCCCGTCAGCATCTTCAGAAGCGTCGTCTTGCCGGCGCCGTTCGGGCCGACGAGGCCGATGCAATCGCCGCGATGAACGCGGATCGAAAACGGCGCGACGATCGGGCGCTCGCCATAGGTCTTGGTGATCTTGTCGGCTTCGATGACGAGCTTGCCGGATTCCTGCGCGTCGGAAACGGTCGCCTGCACGGTGCCCTGCGGTCCCTTGTGGCCGCGATAGCTGGCGCGCATCGTCTGCAATTCGCCGAGGCGGCGCATGTTGCGCTTGCGGCGCGCGGTGACGCCGTAGCGCAGCCAATGCTCCTCGCGCTCGATCGCCTTGCCGAGCTTGTGCTGTTCCATTTCCTCGGCCTCGAGCACCTGGTCGCGCCAGGCCTCGAAATGGGCGAAGCCGCGGTCGAGCCTACGCGAGGTGCCGCGGTCGAGCCAGACGGTGGCGGTCGAGACCTTCTCCAGGAAGCGCCTGTCGTGCGAGATCAGGACAAGCGCGCTGCGGGTCTTCTGCAGCTCGCCTTCCAGCCATTCGATGGTGGGCAGGTCGAGATGGTTGGTCGGTTCGTCCAGGAGCAGGATATCGGGCTCGGGCGCCAGAACGCGGGCAAGGGCCGCGCGGCGCGCTTCGCCGCCCGAGAGGTTCTTCGGGTCTTCCTCGCCGGTGAGGCCGAGATGCGAGAGAAGATAGGTGACGCGGTAGGGATCGTCGCCCGGTCCAAGGCCTGCTTCCGCATAGGCCTGCACGGTGTTGTAGCCGGCGAAATCGGGCGCCTGTTCGAGATAGCGCACGGTCGATGACGGATGGCGGAACACCTCGCCGGATTGTGCCTCGACCATGCCGGCGGCGATCTTCAGAAGCGTCGACTTGCCGGAACCGTTGCGGCCGACAAGGCAGATCTTGTCGCCGGGCTCCACCTGCAGGGCAGCACCCGCCAGAAGCGGCGCTCCGCCGAAGCTCAGGAAGATATCGTCGAGTTTAAGGATAGGGGGCGCCAAAAATCAGACTCCGGAAAGATCGTAAGGGCGGGCGAGCACGATGGCGCGGCCGCTTTCAAGCGAGAAGCGCACGGGGCCTTCCGCGACATTGGAAATGGTGCGCGACGAGCCGAAGGGCAAATGGAAATCGCTGAGCGGATAGCGGGCGTTCTCGATGAAGAGACCGTTGAGCTCGCTGAAGGCGGGAACGGAAAACAGGCTGTTCCTCGGCAGATCGAGCGTGATGCTCCCCGCGATCAGCGGCACGGCTTCTTCCGTTCCCGAGGTCAGGAGCACGTCGAGGCCGGTCTCGGCGAGACTGACGGCGTAGATGAGGTGCTGCAGCGCGTGATCGGAGCGGTCGCCTGCAAGGGCGCCCGCGAGGATCAGTCGTGTCGCGCCGCGCGCGATGGCTTCCGACACGGCGATCTCGCCGTCGGTCGCGGCCTTGGCGGCGGGGTAGGGTTTTCGCGGGATGTCCGAGAATGCGGCCGTCAGATCATCCGGCGTGGAATCGAAATCGCCGACCCAGAGCTCCGGCCGGACATCGAGCGCCAGCGCGTGCCGCATGCCGCCATCGGCCGCGATGAAACTGCTGCCGGATACGGCGGCGCGAAGGCGCTCCGTCATGTGCAGCTCGCCGCCGAGCAGGATGGTGAAGGTGGATTGGCTCATGCGCATTGCCCATAGCGCAAAGCGGAGGAAAAGGGAAAGGGCGCCGGCATGTCTTTATCGGCGAGCCCGGGTAACCTTTGGCTTTATTTTGACAGGCTGGGCGCCGGCGGCAGGTTCTTGTCCTTGACGGCGAAGACGCGCTCGAAACCACCCATGAACTTGTCGAACAGGCCGGCGAAGGCTTCCGCCTCCTCAGCCGACCAGTCGGCGATCACGTCCTTGATGATGGCGAGCTTCTGGGCCTTCAGCTCTTCCAGCAGGCGCTGGCCGAAGGGGGTGACCTCCACGAGGATGCGCCGCGCGTCCTGCTGCGAGGCGGCGCGCCGCAGGACGTCCCGGCCCACCATATCGGCGACGATCCGGCTGGCGCGCGAGGGATCGATGCGCATGGCTTCGGCTATGGTGCCGACGGTGACCTCCCCCTGCTCGGAGGCGCGCATGACGGCATCGAGCACGTCGAGATGCGAAAGTTCGATATCGGGCGCCACCTTGGCGATGGCGAGACGGGCGATCAGGCGCCGCCCCGTTATCACCCGCATACGGGTCATGCTCTGCCCGATATGGACGATGTCCTCGATCGCGGCGTCCGGCTCGCGGGTTTTTTCTGCGGTCTCATTCATGTGTCGGACGATAGCAGGAAGCGTGGCGCAAGAAAATATGCAGATGTCATTTATGTGACATTGACATTTATGTGCTGATGTCACATAAATTCGCCATAACCTGAAAGATCGCCCCCATGAATGTACAGATCGCCGCGCAGCCGCTGGTGACCGATCCGCGTCGCCGGCTCATCCTGTTTCTCTTCCTGATGACCGCCATGTTCATGGCCATGCTCGACAACCAGATCGTCGCCACGGCGCTTCCGACGATCGTCGGCGAGTTCGGGCAACTCGATCGGTTCAGCTGGGTCGGCTCGGCCTATCTGCTGGCTGTCAGCGCCGTGATGCCGCTTTACGGCAAGCTCGGCGATCTCTTTGGCCGCAAATATGTGATGATGGCCGCGATCCTGATCTTCACCGTCGGTTCGGCGGTTTGCGGGATGGCGGTGTCGATGAACACGCTGATCGCCGCGCGCCTGCTGCAGGGCCTCGGCGGCGGCGGCGTGATGGTGTCGATCTTCGCGGTGACGGCCGATCTTTTCGAGCCGCGCGAGCGCGCCAAGTACCAGAGCTATGTCAGCCTCGTGCTGATGGCATCGGGCGCCATCGGGCCGGTGCTCGGCGGCACGATGAGCGATCTCTTCGGCTGGCGTTCGATCTTCCTCGTCAATATCCCGATCGGCGTCGTGGTGCTCGGCGGCCTGGCCGTCATGCTTCCCTATCGCAAGCCGAACCGCCGTCCGACGATCGATTATGCCGGCGCCATTCTCCTGGCGCTGACGACGACAAGCATCGTGCTCGCCGCCGATGGCGCGCAGGTGTTCGGCTCGCTGATCGCACCGCTCAATCTCGCGATCATCGCCGCCGGCGTGGTCCTCCTGGTGTCGTGGGTGTTCGTCGAGCGCCGCGCCGCCGAACCGATCATTCCGCTGTCGCTGTTTCGCAATTCGACCTTCAGCCTGCTGCTGATCATGTCGATCATGAGCGGCGGCATCGCCATCGGCATGGTGAACTATTTCGCGCTCTTCCTGCAGACCACGACGGGTCTTTCTCCGTCCGCGGCCGGGCTGTTCTTCATCCTGCTCACAGGCGGCCTGATGTGCGGGTCGATCTCGGCGGGGCGGATCATTTCGGTGACGGGGCGCTACAAGCCGTTCGCCGTCGCCAGCCTCAGCTGCAATGCGCTGGCTTTCGCGCTGCTGTCGCAGTTTCACGCCGGCACGCCGATCGTCTTCATCGGCGCGGTGATGACGCTGCAGGGCGTCGGCATCGGCCTGGCGCAGCAGGTTCCGATCATCGGCGTGCAGAACGCGGCGCCGGTGCGCGATATCGGCGCGGCGACCGGCTCGGTGACCCTGTCGCGCATGGGCGGCGCGTCGATCGCGATCTCGATCTACGGCGCGATCATCGGCTCGCAGCTCGCGCGCGTCGGCTCCTCCATTCCCGGCGTGACAGACATCGAACAGCTGACGCCGAAGATGCTGGCCGCCCTGCCGGAGGCCGCGCGCCAGGCGGTGGCGGAAGCCTATGCCAATGCCTTCGTGCCGCTGTTCATGACCTCCTGCGGCATCGCGCTGATCGGGCTGGTCGCGGCGCTGATGCTGAAGCCGGTGCAATTGCCGCGCGCCGGGGCCGCACCCGCGAAAGCGACCGCCGAGGCCGCCGAATAGCCGGCGGACCTTGCCGACGTCCGCTCTTGCCAGACGCCGGCTACGGATATACACCTTGCGACGCTCTAACGGGGTGCCTCGTATCCTTGCGATATTTGGCTGAGAGGCTTGCGAAAGCCAACCCGCGGAACCTGATCCGGCTAACACCGGCGGAGGGATTAGACGCGTGACACCAGGCACCGCCCTTTTCCCCTTCATTGAACCTAGAGGAGAGGTGTCATGACCCATTTCAAGACCTATGCGCTCGGCGCCGCCGTGCTGTTGGCGAGCTTTTCGGCAACGGCGGCCCAGGCCGCCGACAAGACGCTCACCATCTACACCTATGAGAGCTTCACCTCCGAATGGGGTCCCGGCCCCAAGGTGAAGGCGGCGTTCGAGAAGACCTGCGGCTGCAGCGTCAATTTCGTCAGCGTCGCCGATGGCGTGGCGCTGCTGTCGCGCCTGAAACTCGAGGGATCTGGCACCAAGGCCGATCTCGTGCTCGGCCTCGACACGAACCTGATCACCGAAGCCAAGGCCACCGGCCTGTTCGATGCGAGCGGCGTCGATACCGGCGCGCTGACGGTGCCTGGCGGCTTCAAGGATGACGTCTTCGTGCCGTATGACTACGGCCACTTCGCCGTGATCTACGACACGCAGACGATCAAGACGCCGCCGACGAGCCTGAAGGAGCTGGTAGACGGCGATCCCGCGCAGAAGATCGTCATCGAGGACCCCCGTACCTCGACGCCGGGCCTCGGTCTGCTCTTGTGGGTGAAGTCGGTCTATGGCGACAAGGCGCCGGACGCCTGGGCGAAGCTCAAGAAGCGCGTGCTGACGGTGACGCCCGGCTGGTCGGAGGCCTATGGCCTGTTCACCAAGGGCGAGGCGCCGATGGTGCTCTCCTACACGACATCGCCGGCCTACCACATGGTTTCGGAAAACACCGATCGCTACCAGGCAGCCGCCTTCTCCGAAGGGCACTACATCCAGATCGAGGTCGCCGGTCTCCTGAAGAACGCGCCGGACAAGGCGCTGGCGCGGGACTTCCTGAAGTTCATGATCACGCCCGGTTTTCAGGACACGATCCCGACCAACAACAGGATGATGCCGGTGTCCAAGACCTCTGAGCCGCTGCCGGATGCCTTCGGCAAGCTCGTCAACCCGTCGAAGACCTTCCTGATGAGCTCGGATGAGGTTGCCAGGAACCGCAAGGCCTGGATCGACGAGTGGCTCGCCGCCATGAGCATGAACTGATGAGCATGAACTGATGCTTCTTGCGCCGTCCGAAAGACGATATGCGCTGGTCGGCGGGGCGCTCAGCCTCGCCGGCATCCTCGTCTTCGTGACGGTCGCGACGCTGTCGCTGCTGATCTCCACCGATGGCATGCCTCTGGGGTCGATCCTTTCCGATCCATACATCCTGCGTGTCCTGCGCTTCACGCTTCTGCAGGCGGCGCTCTCGACGCTGCTGTCTGTCGTGCTGGCCATTCCGGTTGCGCGGGCGCTGGCGCGGCAACCGCGATTTATCGGCCGCATCTGGATCATCCGGCTGATGGCGGTGCCGATGGGGCTGCCGGTGCTGATCGGCGCGCTCGGCCTGATCGGCATCTGGGGTCGGCAGGGCGTCGTCAACACGATGCTGTCATGGGCGGGCGTCGATCAGCCCGTCAGCATTTATGGTCTGTCGGGCATTCTGCTTGCGCATGTCTTCTTCAATCTGCCGCTTGCCTGCCGGCTGATGCTGGCGGCGCTGGAGCGGGTGCCGGGCGAATACTGGCTGGTGGCGAGCGGGCTCGGCATGCGGCCGGTGTCCGTCTTCCGCTTCATTGAATGGCCGGTGCTGCGCTCGGTCGTCCCTGGCGTGGCCGGACTGATCTTCATGCTCTGCGCCACCAGTTTCACGCTGGTGCTGATGCTTGGCGGAGGACCGGCGGCGACCACGATCGAGGTGGCGATCTACCAGTCGCTGCGCTTCGATTTCGAACCCGGTCGCGCGGTGGCCCTGTCGCTGCTGCAGATCGCGCTGACGGCGGTGGTGCTCGGCATCCTGTCGCTTTTGCCGGCATCAGGAGATGCGGGGCTGACCGCGGGTCGCACGATCCGGCGGCCCGATGGCGCCCTGTTCGGCGCGCGGATCGCGGATCGCGCGCTTCTCATGCTGGCGGTGCTGTTTCTCGGGCTGCCGCTGCTCTTCATCGTCGTCGCCGGCCTGCGCGCCGATCTGGCGAAGCTCGTCGGCGAAGCGATCTTCTGGCGGGCGCTTGCCACCAGCGGCGTCATGGCGCTCGCATCGGCGCTGCTGTCGCTCATTTTGTCGATGCCGCTCGTGCGCGCGCGCCATACGCTCTCGCTTGAACGTCGCGCGCGTCGCGGCGCACGATCCTTCTTCGCCGCCATGGGGGCCGCGTCGTCGCTCGTGCTGCTCTTTCCGCCCATCGTTCTCGCCACGGGATGGTTCCTGGCGGCGCGCGATGTCGGCGATGTCAATGTCGTGGCGCCAGTGCTCGTCGTCGCCATCAATGCGCTGATGGCGATGCCCTTCGTCGTCAGGGTGCTGGAGCCGGCCTATGCAATCCACCAGCGCCGCACGCAGCGGCTGAGCGCCAGCCTCGGCATCTCCGGCCTCGCCAAGCTGCGGCTGATCTCATGGCCCGACCTGCGCAAGCCGGTGCTGACGGCGCTGTCCTTTGCCATGGCACTGTCGCTGGGCGATCTTGGCGCCGTGGCGCTGTTCGGTTCGGATAGTTTCGTGACGCTGCCGTGGCTGGTCTATTCCAGTCTCGGGAGCTATCGCACCAACGACGCGGACGGGCTGGCGCTGATCCTCGGCGTGATCTGCCTGTTGCTGACGATTTCGGGCACGATGGGCTCGGGGGTGGCGGATGAACCGAAGCGGGAGGCGCTATCGCATGACTGATGCCATCGAGATGCGCGGCGTGACGCTGCGGCTTGGCCAGAATGGTTTCCTGTTCGATTGCGCGCTGCCGGACGGCGCCGTTATCGGCGTCACGGGCGCATCGGGTGCCGGAAAATCGACCTTCCTCAATCTGCTGGCCGGTTTCGACACGGCGGATGGCGGGCGGATCCTGTTCCGCGGGAAAGATATCGGTCGCCAGCATCCGGCCGAGCGTCCCGTGTCGCTGGTGTTTCAGGACAACAACCTCTTCGCGCATCTCGACGTCTTCACCAATATCGGGCTCGGCATCCATCCGGCACTGAAGCTCGGCGATACCGATCGGCACGCCATCGCGTCGGCGCTGGCGAAGGTCGGTCTGGCAGGCTTCGAGAAGCGGATGCCGGCGACGCTGTCGGGCGGCGAGCGGCAGAGGGTGGCGTTCGCGCGGGCGCTGGTGCGCGAGCGGCCCATCCTGTTGCTCGACGAGCCCTTCGCCGCGCTCGATCCGAGCCTGCGCCGCGACATGGCGGGGCTGCTTCTGGCCATGCACCGCGACACTGGCAATACGGTCGTGATCGTATCGCACGACGCCGACGAGATCAGGCGGATCGCCGACTATGCGATTTTCATCGATCATGGGAGGGTCGCCGTGGCCGCGCCGATCGAGCGTTTTTCGACCGGCGAGGACAATGCGGCGCTGCGGCAATTTCTACGGATCGACGAATCTTAACAACACAACGGCACTTTCGCCATAATTTGCGGCGACCCAGAGAACTCCTTAACCACGTTAGGCTTGCTAAAGTATAAAGCCGCCATAATTAGGCAGAGTCTCGCTATGCAACCGATGCGGAAATCAGCTAAAGCAAAGGCTTGGGCCCTCGATTGTGCATTGCGGAAACGGGGGCGTACGCCTGTTGAACCTTGATGAAGACGACCGGGGCGCGATGACGGCGAGCCGGCCGAGAAGCACGATGACTCGGAGAGCCAGACTGGACCGCATGACGACGTGGAAACTGCCCGCGCCTTCCAGTGATGTGTTCTTCGCAGCGTGCCGCTGGGCGCGGCTGGCGTCGATCCTGTCCGTCTCCACCGTGGCGCTCTACGGCTGCCAGTCGGCGCTCGAACAATCCTATCAACCCAGTGTCGGCCCTTCGTCCAATCCGCAGATCGTCGACGAGGTGCAGAAGAACGATCCGCGCGCGGCGATGGGCGCGCGCGAACATCCGCGTATCGTCGCGAGCTATGGCGGCGAATACAAGGATGCGAAGACCGAGCGGCTGGTGGCGCGCATTGCCGGCGCGCTGACGGCGGTGTCGGAAAATCCGAGCCAGTCCTACCGCATCACCATCCTGAATTCGCCGGCGATCAACGCGTTCGCGCTTCCGGGCGGCTATCTCTACGTCACCCGCGGGCTTCTGGCGCTCGCCAACGACGCCTCGGAAGTGGCGGCGGTGCTTTCGCACGAAATGGGCCACGTCACGGCCAATCACGGCATCGAGCGGCAAAAACGCGAAGAGGCGGAAGTGATCGCCAGCCGCGTCGTCGCCGAAGTGCTGTCGAGCGATATCGCCGGCAAGCAGGCGCTGGCGCGCGGCAAGCTGCGTCTTGCCGCCTTCTCGCGGCAACAGGAGTTGCAGGCGGACGTCATCGGCGTGCGCATGCTCGGCGAAGCGGGCTACGATCCCTATGCGGCCAGCCGCTTCCTCGATTCCATGGCCGGTTACAGCCGTTTCATGTCCGTCGATCCCGATGCCGACCAGAGCCTGGACTTCCTGTCGAGCCATCCGAACTCGGGGCAGCGCATCGAGCTCGCGCGCGGCCACGCCCGCGCCTTCGGCCAGGAGGGCAAGGTCGGCGATACCGGGCGCGGATACTATCTCGACGGCATCGATGGCCTGCTCTACGGCGACAGCCCGGAAGAGGGCTATGTTCGCGGCCAGACCTTCCTGCATGGCGGTCTCGGCATCCGCTTCGACGTGCCGCCCGACTTCAAGATCGACAACAAGGTCGAGGCCGTGATGGCGACCGGTCCCGGCGACATCGCCATCCGTTTCGACGGGGTGGCCGACAACCAGACCCAGTCGCTGACCAACTACATCTCGAGCGGCTGGGTGACCGGGCTCGATCCGTCGACCATCCGGCAGATCACCGTCAACGGGATGGAGGCCGCCACCGCGCGGGCGAGCGCCGATCGCTGGGATTTCGACGTCACGGTCGTGCGCAACAATGCGCAGATCTTCCGCTTCCTCACTGCCGTGCCGAAGGGGAGCGCCGCGCTGCAATCGACCGCCGACGTGCTGCGCTCCAGCTTCCGGCGCATGACGCCGGCCGAGGCCGCGTCGCTGAAGCCGCTCAGGGTCCGGGTGCTGACGGTGCAGCCGGGCGACAACATCACCACGCTGGCGGCGCGGATGATGGGAACGGACCGCAAGCTCGATCTGTTCAAGCTGATCAACGCCCTGCCAACCGGCGCCTCCGTCGCACCCGGCGACCGCGTCAAAATCATCTCGGAATAAAAAAAGGCCCGGCTTGCGCCGGGCCAGTTACATCACTGGGGGAGTAATCTCGGAGTAATCGGGGGTTAGTTCGCGGCCATGTACGGGTCGGCGCTGACCAGCGCTGTCCTGAGTTTTTCCATGGCGCGACTTTCGATCTGGCGGACGCGCTCCTTGGAGATGCCAAGGTCGGCGCCGAGTTCTTCCAGCGTCGCGCCATCCTCGGCAAGCCGGCGGGCGCTGATGATCTTCATCTCGCGTTCGTTGAGATGGGTAAGCGCGGAGGCAAGCCACACCCGGCGGCGTTCACCGTCGATCATGTTGGTGACCTGTTCGTCGGGCAACGGCTCGTTGCTGACGAGGAAATCCATCTTCTCGGCGCTATCGGCATCGCCCGAGACGGACGGCGCCTGCAAAGAGGCGTCGTTGCCGGAAAGGCGGGCATCCATGGTCTGCACGTCGGAGAGGCTGACGCCGAGTGCCGCCGCGATTTCCTGATGGATCGACTGCAGCGTCAACTGCGTATCGCCCTTGGCCAGCTTGGCGCGCAGGCGGCGCAGATTGAAGAACAGCGCCTTCTGGGCCGAACTGGTGCCGCCACGCACGATCGACCAGTTGCGCAGGATGTAATCCTGGATGGATGCGCGGATCCACCAGCTTGCATAGGTGGAGAAGCGCACGTCGCGCTCCGGCTCGAAACGGGCGGCGGCCTCCAGGAGGCCGACATAGCCTTCCTGGACGAGGTCGCTCATGGGAAGCCCGAAGTTGCGGAATTTCGCGGCCATCGAAATGACGAGGCGCATATGGGCCATTGCGATCTGGTTGCGCGCCCCGCGGTCGTCATTGTGCTTCCAGCGCACGGCGAGGTCATGTTCTTCCTCGCGGGCAAGATAGGGAGCCGCCATGGCGATCTTGATCATGCGCCGGTCTGCAGACATGTTCTTCATATCGGTCTCCTGAGCTCAGGCTTTTAGCCCCGAAAAAGGGCAAACAAGGCTTGCTTCCGGACATTGCTGACCGGATCAAATTCATGGCTTGAAGATATGAAAGCCTCGAACTCTGGACGTCTCAGAGAGAGGCCCTAGTTACTGCTATGTGCTGGTTATGCCGCGGGGCCAGATCGTTTTCTTCACGTTGCCAAATCGGCAATTTGTGGAAGGCATGATCCGCTCCTCGTCGCATCCTGACATGAAAACCGGACCTCCAGCGAAATTGCTTTCTCCCGGAAGTCCGTGGTGACAGTGTGTAAACGCGCGACCGTGGAAAAGGTTCCAATAAAAAACCCGGCACGATGGCCGGGTTTTTTGGTGGGAAGAAAGCCCGAGATCAGGCTGCTTCTTCCTCTTCTGCTTCGTCTTCCTCGACAGCCTTGCCGCGCTTCGGACCCTTGTTCAGGTTCGTTTCGACGAGACGGACGGCTTCGGTTTCCGAGAGCTTGTTGACGGCGGCGATTTCGCGCGCCATGCGGTCAAGCGCCGCTTCGTAAAGCTGGCGTTCGGAATAGGACTGTTCCGGCTGGTTTTCGGCACGATAGAGATCGCGAACGACTTCAGCGATCGAGATCAGGTCGCCGGAGTTGATCTTGGCATCGTATTCCTGCGCGCGACGGGACCACATGGTGCGCTTGACGCGCGCCTTGCCCTGCACGACCTTCAAAGCACGCTCGACGAAATCCGTCTCGGAAAGCTTGCGCATGCCAATGCTCATGGCCTTTGCGACCGGCACTTTCAGGCGCATCTTGTCCTTCTCGAAATCGATAACGAAAAGTTCGAGCTTCATCCCGGCAACTTCTTGCTCTTCGATGGCGCTGATGGTACCGACGCCATGAGCGGGGTACACGATCGATTCACCGGTCTTGAAACCATGGCGGGCTGCTGAAGGCTTTTTCTGCTGGATCGTCATTCTTGTCAAAAACTCCCTGTTACGCTTCCGGCCAAGGCCGGAGCCGGGTCAGTCAGGCCCGGATGAGACGGTCGGATCCGTCGGGTGACTTTACTTCTGGTCCCACCGGGAAGAAGCAAGCATATTCAGACACGCAATCTTGGGGCGTGACAGCTCAAGATCATGATATGTCACGGAAATCGCGCTTGGATTTGTTTGCTTTCGTGGTGGTTTGGGGCATCCTTGATGCCGCAAAAGGAACAGTGTGTGAAAGTTACCACAAAAATATGAGGAAATCAATAATTTACTGCGCGTGAGTCATGCGGGCAACACATGTCGCCCCCATAAGTCATGCATATCCGCCATGAGATCGGCCGAGATCCGGCGTTGTCTCAGACTATAGTATCATCGGTCGATCAGTCGCCGGCGCCGGGCTTTTCGGAGAAGTATTTCTCGAATTTTCCGGTCTCGCCGTCCACGTCCTTGGCACCTTCCATCGCGTCCTTCTTGACGGTGATGTTGGGCCAGATGCTGGCGAACTCGGCATTGATCTTCAGCCACTTGTCGAGGCCCGGTTCGGTGTCCGGCTTGATCGCCTCGGCGGGACATTCCGGCTCGCACACGCCGCAATCGATGCACTCGTCGGGATTGATCGCGAGGAAATTCTCGCCTTCATAGAAGCAATCAACAGGGCATACTTCGACGCAATCGGTGTATTTGCAGCGAATGCAGTTGTCGGTCACGACATAGGTCATGAGGAACTCCAGGATTTTCACGCAGACGGGGCCGGGCAACCTGGAACGTCGCGCCTTTCCCCTGGCCGGAGAAGGACGTGAGCAGTCTCGGGAACCGCCATGCCATCCGGCAAGTTGCTTGTGAAGTATCGGCTTTACCGCCGGATTTCAAGGATAAAGAAAGCGCGAAAGCGCCGAGTTTGGAGACGGATTTTCTAATCGTCGTCGGACATCAGGCGGTCGATTGCGCGGCGCTCTTTCTTGGTCGGTCGTCCCGAGCCGGTGTCGCGGGTCGCCTGCTCGTAGGGCGTCAGCCGCTTGCGGTCTTCCGGCGAGGGCGAAATGTCGTCGTAGAGGAGGCGCGCCTCCTCGAAAGGGCCGCGCCGCGCGCCACCGGACTTGACGATGAGAACGAGCTCGCGCCGGTCGAGCGAGAGCTCGATCCTGTCGCCGGTCTTGATCTGGTGGCTTGGCTGGGAAACGCGCTCGCCGTTGATGCGCACATGCCCCGATTGGACATGGGCCTGCGCCAGCGAGCGCGACTTGATCATGCGCGTGAAGAACAGCCACTTGTCGATGCGCTGGCGCGAACCGCTCGATGGCTGTGTCTTCTCGCTCATGGATTACTTCTTCATCTGCTCCTTCAAGGCAGCGAGCTTGGCGAAGGGCAGATCCGGATCGACCGGCTTTTCCTTGCGCGGGGGCTTCGCCTCGAAGCGCAGCGGCTGGGAGCCGCCACGGTTGTTGTTGCGGTCGTCACGACCCTTCCGATCGCCGCCGCGGTCCTGGCGGTCGCCGCGCTGGTCGTTGCGGCCCTGGTGCGGCTTGCCGCCGTCCTTGCCACGGTTCTGACGGTTGCCGTCGCGGTTCTCGCCTTCGCCGCCCTGGCGACGATTGCCGTGGCCGCGATCCTGACGATCGCCCTGGCGTTCACCACGCTCCTGACGGTCACCCTGGCGTTCGCCGCCACGGCGCTCGCCATGGCCGCGTGCCTGGCGCTGGTTGTTGTCGGTGCGGCCGCCAAGGCGCCACAGCAGGACCGGCTTCGGCTCTTCGGCTTCGGCGGCCGGCGCTTCAGCTGCAGGCGCAGCCTCGGCGGAGGCTTCCGTCGCGGTCGCTTCAGCAACTGGTGCCTCAGCGGCTGGCGCTTCGGGGGGTTCAGCAGCAGGTGCTTCGGCAGCCGTTTCGTCAGCGGAGGCGCTGTCGGCGTCGTCGTGCTCGGCCGTTTCAGCGGCGGCGTCAGCGGTTGCTTCCGTCGTAGCTGCCGCGGCAGGCGTCGCGGCGGCGTCCTGCGTCGCCAGGTAGGTCGCGGCTTCCTCGGCCTTCACGGCGTCGGCGCGGTAGCCGAGGCCCTTCAGGATTTCTTCCATGTCCTCCAGCGTGGCGCCGAGAATGGAGAGCATCGCGGTCGTCGTGGTGAAGCGGCGGCCGTCATAGGCCCCCTCGGGACGGTTCGGCTGACCCGGTTTCCACTGCAGCAGCGGACGGATGATGTCGGCGAGGCGCTCGAGGATATCGACGCGAACGGCGCGCTTTCCAAGGAAGCGGAAGCCCGCCAGCTTGTAGAAATTGCGCTCGTAGCTCGGATCGGTGACGACAGAGGTACGGCCGGCGGCAAGAACCGGAATGAGGTCGCCGTAGCCCGGCTTGTCGAGACCGTCGTTCTTCAGCCCCCAGAGCAGCGTGATGAGCTCGGCCGGAGCCGGCTTCAGCAGGGCAGGAACGAAGATATGATAGGCGCCGAAGCGAACGCCGTAGCGGCGCATCGAGGCGCGGGCGTCCTGATCGAGCGACTTGACCTCTTCGGTCACGTCGCGACGGAAAAGCACGCCGAGATTTTCCACCAGCTGGAAGGCGAGGCCCTTGGCGAGGCCCTGCAGGTCTTCGGCGCGCGACAGATCGTCGAGCGGCTTCAGCACGGTCGAGATGTGGTGATTGACGAAGCGCTCCAGGCGGGCGGCGACGTGGTCGCGCGCATTGCCGGTCAGCTGCTCGTCGGCAAGCAGGATCACGCGCGGACGCATGATATGCTCGGTGCCCGCCAGACGCGCCACGGGATCGCCGAGCCAACGGATCGAACCGTCGGAGCCGATCGCGAGATCGCCGTTGCCGGACGCGTGAATACGCGCCGCGCGGGCTTCGAATTCCAAAGCAAGCGCCTTTTGCGAAGCAGCCTGGACAGCCTTCGCGTCCGGACCATCCGCTCCCGATACAGGCGTGAACCGGAAACCGGACAACTGCCCCACATGATGTCCTTCTACGAAGACATCGCCATTTACACTGATTTCAGCTTCCAGCATCGCATTCTCTCTCAGGCGCTTCATGAGCACAGATGTCCTGCGATCAACAAAGCGTTTCGTCAACCTTTCATGTAACGCATCGGACAATCGATCTTCGATTTCCCGCGTCTTTTCCTGCCAGTGTGTCGGATCGGCAAGCCAGCTGGGCCGATTCGATACATAGGTCCACGTTCTTATCTGCGCGATTCGCGCCGAAAGCGTGTCAATTTCACCGTCAGTTCGATCCGCGCGGTGCACTTGCTCGGCAAGGAAATTCTCATTTACCGTGCCATAGCGCACGAGATCGGAAAAGAGGGTGGCGATCAGATCGGCGTGCTGGGCCGGCGTAATGCGCCGATAGTCCGGCAGCGCGCAGGCCTCCCACAGCTTTTCGACCCTTGCCGGGGTGTCGGCCAGATCGCGGATCTCGGGATAGCGTGACAGCTGCTCGAGCGCCTGCTGGTCCACCGCCGGCAGGGCGCGCGTCAGGCCGAGCACGCGCGGCCCGGTTTCAAGGCTGGCGCGTAGCGTCTGGATCGACTTGAAATCGAGGTCCGTGGTGCGCCACTGCAGCACCTTGACGTTGTCGAAGTGGTGGCCCTCGATGCGGCCGACCAGCTCCTCGTCGAACGGATCGACATGGCCCGTCACGCCAAAAGTGCCGTCGCGCAGGTGGCGTCCGGCGCGACCGGCGATCTGGGCGAGCTCGGCGGGATTGAGGTTGCGGAACTGGTAGCCGTCGAACTTGCGGTCCTGGGCGAAGGCGACATGGTCGACATCGAGATTGAGCCCCATGCCGATCGCGTCCGTCGCCACCAGATATTCGACGTCGCCGGCCTGGTAGAGCGCCACCTGAGCGTTGCGGGTGCGCGGGCTCAATGCTCCGAGAACGACGGCCGCCCCACCGCGCTGGCGGCGGATGAGCTCGGCGATCGCATAGACCTCGTCGGCGGAAAAGGCGACGATGGCGGAGCGCTGCGGCAGGCGGGTGATCTTCTTCTGGCCGGCGTAGAGCAGGTGCGACAGGCGCGGGCGCTCGACGACGGTAATACCGGGAAGCAGATGCTGGAGGATCGGCCGCATGGTGCCGGCGCCGAGCAGCAGCGTCTCGTCGCGGCCGCGCAGATGCAGGATACGGTCGGTGAAGATGTGCCCGCGTTCGAGATCGCCGGCCAGCTGCACTTCGTCGATGGCAACGAAGGCGGCCTTGGTCTCGCGCGGCATGGCTTCGACGGTGCAGACGGAGTAGCGCGCATTCGGCGGCGAGATCTTCTCCTCGCCGGTCACCAGCGCCACGTTATGGACGCCGACCTTTTCGCAGACACGCGTATAGACCTCGCGCGCGAGCAGACGCAGCGGCAGGCCGATGATGCCAGTGCCGTGGGCAACCATCCGCTCGATGGCATAATGGGTCTTGCCTGTATTGGTTGGACCGAGCACCGCGGTCACGCCGCGCCCACTCAGTATCATCGGCTGCGATGTCAGTGTCTTTGTCCTGCAGACGGGGCGGGGGTGCCCCGGGGTAAAACCAAGCTCCTGATCCGAAGCAGACAAACAAATGGACAGCCGCTCGTGCAAACGCAAGGGCTGATTTGAATTTCACCGGCGGATTTTAGGCTTCGCGAATAGCTTGTGGAATGCTCGCATAGCGATTCGGAACAGCAGTAGAACGAATCGGAGACGAATCGCTGACTCCAGATGATTCAGTGTTTGTTCACGGCTAAGTATTGATTTTGAATCACTTTTTCCCACCAGATGCTGAATCTCATGATTCCCGTATGGCGTGTGTCCGCGTTTTGGTCCGGTTGGATAGGAGCGATGGCACTCGCCGGCTCGTCGTGCGACATCGGTTCCGTCCGAAACGTAAAAGATCCGTTTCGAAGCCGGCTCGACCAAATCCGGAACAAACGGCAGACGAATCAGCGACGTCATCGACTTCCCGGTTTGTTCACGACAACCTGTTGTATTTTATGGAAATTTTAACCATAGGCGAAAATGTGCCGCCGGCCCGGCGTCCGCGCGGGCATGCCAGGCGGCTTCGGATTGCCCGCGAAAAAAATATTGCCCTGTCGGACCATATGGGCGGAACCAAAAGCCGGCTTAGGTGTTTCTGGCTCATTCAAACCTAAAGTGCGTTGAGGTCACGGGACATGCTTGGAACAATACTACTCATTATCCTCATTCTGCTTTTGCTCGGAGCCCTACCAAATTGGGGTTATAGTCGTAGCTGGGGCTATGGACCTTCCGGCGGTTTGGGGCTAGTTCTCGTCATTATTATCATTCTTGTACTCATGGGCCGTATCTAAGCGCCCGAAAAACCTGGGAGAAATGTCATGATGAAGAAGATTGTACTCATCGCTGCTCTGGTTGGCGCGCTGGCATCCTGCACGGCCACCGAACAGGGCACGGCAATCGGCGCCGGCACCGGCGCGGTCATCGGCGGCGCGGTCAGCCACAGCTGGGGCGGCGCGGCCGTCGGCGCTGTTGCCGGTGGTCTTGCCGGCGCGCTCATCGGCCAGTCGGTCGAACGCCGCGGCTACTGCGTCTACCGCGACCGCTACGGCCGCCGCTACGAAGCGCGTTGCCCGCGCTAACGGCTTCGGCCTGAGCGATCAGGTCCACGGATCGAGAAAGGCGTCGGGTTTCCGGCGCCTTTTTTGTTGTCACTATGAAGCCCATCGGGGGCGACCTATCTGGTCGTAGTCGCCTTTGCTGGCACGGCGGGATAGTGCTCTGCTTCGTAATTTTCGATCAGTATGAATAGCATGCGAAAACGCGTTGCTTCGTCGGACCCTTCGTCAGGTTCGCCTTCGAAGTACGGCCTGATCTCGGCCAATGCGGCCCTGTATTCATTTTCGTTTTGAAGTTCTTGAGAAGTATCCGAGGCGAACATACAGATCTCCTTTCGACGTGGCGGAAGCCTACACGGCTTGACGCCCCACGCCAAAGAAAAAGGCCGCATCGCGGAGCGATACGGCCTTTGAAGCTTGGGTCGGTCGGCGCCGGGTCAGTTCTTGGCGCGCTCGACGTAGGAGTTGTCTTCGGTCGCGATGACGACGCGGGTGCCGGCGTCGATGTGCGGCGGCACCGAGGTGCGGACGCCGTTGGACAGCATGGCCGGCTTGTAGGAGGACGATGCCGTCTGGCCCTTGACGACCGGCTCGGTCTCGGTGATCTCGAGCGTCACGTGGCGCGGCAGTTGCAGGGCAAGCGCCACACCTTCGTGCATCGACAGGATGCAGACCATGCCTTCCTGCAGGTAGGCCTTCTGGTCGCCCATGGTCTCATTGTCGACGACGACCTGGTCGTAGGATTCCGGGTTCATGAAGTGGAAGCCTTCGCCGTCCTCGTAGAGGAACTGGTGGTTGACGTCTTCCACGAAGGCGCGCTCGACCTGCTCGGTCGTGCGCCAGCGCTCGGAGACCTTCACGCCATCGACGATGCGGCGCATGTCGACCTGGGTGACCGGCGTGCCCTTGCCCGGGTGGAAGTTGTTGGCCGTCAGAACGACGTAGAGCTTGCCGTCCACATCGAGGACGTTGCCCTTGCGGACGGAAGAGGCGATGACCTTGACCATAAGAGTTCCTTGTAACTCGGCTTTTGGCGTCGTAGAGGACTGTCGAAATGGCCCCGGAGACGCAATCAGGTGTTCTTTGGGGGCGCAACTAACCTAAAATCCGGCAAATAGCCAGCCCTTGCGTGGGTTGATCCGGTCAGGACGGCATTGAATGAAACCCTCGATCGCCAAAGCGTCTCCCTGGTGGACGCCCAGTGTGCATGCCGACCGCCGACCGTTCCTGATCGGACGCAACCGGATACAGGCGGCTCTGCGTGGCTATTTCGCCCGCGAGGACTTCATCGAGGTGGATACGGCGACGCTCCAGGTGTCGCCGGGCAACGAGGCACATCTGCATGCGTTTGCCACCGAGGCGCTGACCACGGACGGGCAGGCGGCGCCGTTTTATCTGCACACCTCGCCCGAATTCGCCTGCAAGAAGCTGCTGGCCGCCGGCGAGGAGCGCATTGCTTGCTTCGCGCATGTCTACCGCAACCGTGAGCGCGGGCCACTGCATCATCCCGAGTTCACCATGCTCGAATGGTATCGCACCGGCGAAAGCTACGAGAGCCTGATGATGGACTGCGTGCGCATCGTAGCGCTTGCGGCCGAAACCATGCAGACGACAATGCTCGGCTATCGCGAGGCGGCCTGCGATCCCTTCGCCGGGCCGGAGCGGTTGAGCGTCGCCGAGGCGTTTCGCCGTCACGCCGATATCGATCTTCTGGCCTCGGTCAGCGCCGATGGCTCGACTGACCGTGACCACCTGGCTGACGAGATGAGGCGCAACGGCATGCGTGTCGCCGAGGATGACCAGTGGGCCGATCTTTTCAGCCGGGTGCTGGTCGAGAAGGTCGAGCCGCATCTTGGCATGGGGCGGGTGACGATCCTCGACGAATATCCGGTCTGCGAAGCCGCGCTCGCGCGGCCATCGGCCGCCGATCCCCGTGTGGCCGAGCGCTTCGAGGTCTATGCCTGCGGCGTCGAACTGGCGAACGGGTTCGGTGAGTTGACCGATCCCGTCGAGCAGCGCCGCCGCTTCGAGATCGAGATGGCGGAGAAAAAGCGGATCTACGGCGAGACCTATCCGATCGACGAGGATCTGCTCGACGCGCTCGCTATCATGCCTGATGCCAGCGGCATCGCGCTTGGCTTCGACCGGCTGGTGATGCTGGCGACGGGCGCGCGGCGGATCGATCAGGTGCTGTGGGCGCCGGTGGCGGAGTATGGGCAGTGACGATCACCCGGCCGATCAAGACGGTGGACGAACTCGCCGACGCCGGGCTCATCGCCGATCGCGACCGCGAGGCGCTGGACGCGGTCGCGGCACGCTATGCGATCGCGGTGACGCCTGACATGGCGCGACTGATCGACCGCGATGATGTCAATGATCCGATCGCGCGCCAGTTCGTGCCCGATGCCGCTGAACTCCTGATGACGCCGGAAGAGCGGGCCGATCCGATCGGCGATCGCGCGCACAGTCCCGTCGAGGGCATCGTTCACCGCTATCCCGATCGCGTGCTTCTGAAGGCGGTGCATGTCTGTCCCGTCTACTGCCGCTTCTGCTTTCGCCGCGAGATGGTGGGGCCGCAGGGGCTGGGAACGCTCGATCCGGCCGCGATGACGGCCGCCTTCGACTATATCCGGAACCATGACGCGATCTGGGAGGTCATCCTCACCGGCGGCGATCCGCTGGTGCTGTCGCCGCGCCGGCTGCGGGATATCCTCGAACAGCTCGCCGATATCGATCACGTCAAGATCGTGCGCTTTCACAGCCGCGTGCCGGTCGTTGACCCTGACAGGATCGATGCGGCGTTGATTGAGGCGCTGAAGGCGAGCGGCAAGACCGTCTATGTCGCGCTGCATGCGAACCATCCGCGCGAGCTCACGACCGAGGCGCGCGCCGCCTGCGCCCGGCTCGTCGATGCCGGCATCGTCATGGTCAGCCAGTCGGTGCTGCTCAAGGGCGTCAATGACGATCCCGCGGTTCTGGCGGAGCTGATGAAGGCCTTCGTCGAAACCCGTGTGAAGCCCTACTACCTGCATCACCCCGATCTCGCGCCCGGCACCAGCCATTTCCGGCTCTCGATTGAAGAAGGGCAGGCGATCGTCGCGTCATTGCGCGGCCGGATCTCCGGATTGTGCCAGCCGACCTATATTCTGGACATACCCGGAGGATACGGCAAAGCCGAGATCGGCGAGAGCTCGATCCGCAAAACCGGGGAGGGTTGCTATTCGGTTTCCGACTACAACGGACAAGAGCATATCTACCCGCCGCGCGGGGCTTGACTGTTCCGTTCTTCGTTTCATTTCAGCACTTGCGCTCATCGGCGTGTTTGCCAAGCGTTGTTTAAGCTTTTTGCGCAAAGCAATGATCCGATTTGCTTTATCTCTACTGATCGGACGAAGACGCTAAATTCTTAGCTTTTCTTCGGAGCCAGATTTAACCACGTGCCTTAGCGGAATATTGGGTTTTCCTCCTTAAAAGCACCTCCATGACAGGGCGATGAGCGCCCGCTCTGGTTATGACAGCTTGGAGATGTGAGGATGAATACAACGATCCGCGAACTGCTTGCGAAATTCGGCAAGCTGCCCGTGTCCATCGACACCGTGGCCGACGATGCCGATCTCTACGCGGCAGGGCTCACCTCCTTCGCATCGGTGCAGCTGATGCTCGGCATCGAGGACGCCTTCGATATCGAGTTCCCGGACAATCTCCTCAATCGCAAGTCCTTCGCCAGCATCTCGGCCATCGCGCGGACCGTCGATCTGATCAAGGATAGCCGGAAGGTCGCCTGATGAACTTCCCGGTCAAAATCACGGAAGACAGTTTCGCGGCAAGGGCTGCCCGCGTTGCCGCCGTCGCGGCGAAATTCGCGGACGCCGTCGATTTTGAAGGCCGGTTTCCGCGGGAAGCCGTGGATGCGATGAAGGCGGAACGCCTGCTCGGCATTCAGATCCCGCGCAGCCTCGGCGGCGAAAGCGCCACCACGACCGAGATCGCCGAGCTCTGCTCGATGCTCGGCCAGGCCTGCGCCGCCAGCGCCATGGTTTTCGCCATGCACCACATCAAGCTTTCCAGCCTCGTCGAACATGGAGCGGAAAGCGCTTGGCATGCCGATTTCATGCGAGGGATCGCGGCCGAACAGCTGCTGATCGCATCGGCGACGACCGAAGGCGGCATCGGGGGCAATCTGCGCAACAGCATCTGCGCCGTCATCGTCGAGGACGGGGTTTGCCGTCTCGAAAAGGATGCGACCGTCATTTCCTACGGCGCGCACGCCGATGCGATCCTCATCACCTCGCGCGCTCATGCGGACGCCGCTCCATCGGACCAGGTTCTGACGGCGTTCCTGAAAGATCAGTACATGCTCGAAAAGACGCATGCCTGGAACACGCTCGGCATGCGCGGCACCTGCTCCGACGGCTTCCTGTTCAAGGGCGAAGCGCCGGCGAGCCAGATCCTGCCTAAGCCTTTCGCCGAAATCGCCGCGCAGTCGATGCTGGCATCCTCGCACCTGCTCTGGAGCGGTGTGTGGTACGGCATCGCCATCGATGCCTTCTCGCGCGCGCAGGCTTTCGTGCGCGCCGCCGCCCGCAAATCGCCGGGCGCTCCGCCTCCGGGCGCGCTGCGTCTCGCCGAAGTGTCGAACCTGTTGCAGATGGTGAAGTCCAACGTCGTCGCCGGCCTCAAGGCCTACGAGGATGCCAAGGCCGATCCCGACAAGCTGTCGTCCATGGCCTTCGCCGTTGCGATGAACAACGTCAAGATCGCATCGTCGGAAACGATCCTCGAGATCGTCAACCACGCCATGCTGATCTGCGGCATCATGGGCTACAAGAACGGCACGCCGTTCAGCCTCGGACGACATCTGCGCGACGCGCATTCCGCACAATTGATGATTTCCAACGACCGCATCCTTGGCAACACGTCGAGCATGCTCCTTGTCCACAAGCAGGACACTAGCCTACTGGGGTGAACGACATGGATATGCAGACCTCCTTTCTGGACCGGCTCTTCGAATCCGGCCTTCTGATCGACATGGGCGTCGACGGTCTTTATGGCCGCAGCGGCCAGTTCGAGGACGTTATCGCCGCCTTCGAGCGCCTGATCGATCGTTTCGGCGGCGCCGATGGCGCGGAAGCGATGCGCTTTCCGCCCGGCATGAACCGCGAGATCTTCGAGAAAAGCGGTTACATGAAGAGCTTCCCGCAGCTGGCCGGCACCGTACACAGCTTCTGCGGCAACGAGCTCGACCACATGAACCTGTTGCAGTGCATGGAAGTGGGCGACGACTGGACCAAGGGCCAGGAAGCCACCGAGATCGTGCTGACGCCGGCCGCCTGCTATCCGCTCTACCCGACGGTTGCCCGCCGCGGCAACCTGCCGAAGGACGGCGCGCTGTTCGACCTGCAGTCCTATTGCTTCCGCCATGAGCCGTCGCGCGATCCGGCCCGCCAGCAGCTGTTCCGCATGCGCGAATATGTCTGCATGGGCACCGAGCTGCATGTCACCGATTTCCGCCAGAAGTGGATGGATCGCGGTCTGGAGATGATGAAGCTCGTCGGCCTCGAGGTCACCATCGACGTCGCCAACGATCCGTTCTTCGGCCGCGCCGGCAAGATGATGGTCAACAACCAGCGTGACCAGAACCTGAAGTTCGAGCTCCTGATCCCGATCACCTCGACGGCCAATCCGACGGCCTGCATGAGCTTCAACTTCCATCAGGATTCCTTCGGCCAGAAGTGGGGCCTGAACCTCGAGGACGGCAGTGTCGCCTTTACGGCCTGCGTCGGCTTCGGCCTGGAACGCATCGCGCTGGCGCTGTTCCATCACCACGGCCTCGACGTCAAGCTGTGGCCGGCCTCCGTGCGCCAGGCGCTCTGGGGCTGAGGGCAACGATGGCATCCGTCTTCCCGGGGATCAGCCCGGACAGCTATTCCCCGCATGCGCTGCATTCCATGGAGCGCATGTGGCCGGAGACCAATTGCTATATCGACCTCTGGATCGAGGTGCTCAGCACGCTCGGGCTCGCGCCCGAGGCGATGCTTGGCTTCACGCTCGGCCAGGATTTCGAGGGCGACCAGTTCACCTTCTTCAAGGTGCCGCTCGAGGATCTGGAAGCGCTCTACGGCATCAGGGTCACCGAGCTTGCGATCTTCGACAAGGTCGAGCGGCACGTCGCCACGCAGATTGCGCGCGGCCGTCTCTGCCTGATCGAGATGGACAGCTTCTACATGCCCGACACGCAGGGCACCGCCTACCGGCAGGAGCACGGCAAGACGACGGTTGCGATCAACCGGCTGGATGTCGCGAACAAGCGTGTCGACTACTTCCATAACGGCGGCTTCTTTTCGCTTGAGGGCGAGGATTTCGACGGGCTGTTCCAGCTTGATCTTCGTGACGAGGATCCGCAGTTCCTGCCCTATACGGAGTTCGCCAAGTTCCCGGCGACACCGGTCGATCCGCAGACGACGCGCGGCGTTTCCCGCGCGCTGCTCTCCTCGCATTTCGCCCGCCGCCCACGCGAAAACCCGATCCACGCCTTCGCGTCGGTGTTTCCGGAGCAGGTCGAGGCGGTTGCCGAGCGTCCCTTCGGCTTCTTCCACAAGTATGCCTTCAACACGCTGCGCCAGTTCGGCGCCAATTTCGAGCTCTTGGCCGATCATCTGGTCTGGCATTCGCAAGCCGAGTTCGGCGAGGCCGCCGAGCATGCGCGAAAGCTGTCGGAGGCCGCGAAATCCGTGCAGTTCCAGCTGGCACGCGCCGTCACGCGCAGGAAGTTCGAGCCGCTAGCGACCGCGCTTGATCCGGCGGCCGATGCGTGGGATTCGATGATGGCTTCGCTCACGAAACGTCTTTGAAGCCGGAGGTCTGATCATGCGTGGGAGACTGGCGAGCATCGCGGCGGAGGAGATCGCGCTCGGCGAGGGTTGGAACCTGGTTCTGACGGAACCCGGCGCCTGCGCCAATCCGCACGACCTGCCGCTTTCCGCCCAGTTCATCCCCGCCGATGTGCCCGGCACGGTCGCCGCCGCGCTCGAGAGAGCGGGTCTGTTCGATCGCGAAAACCCCGTGCCGCTCGACAGCAGGGACGCCTGGTATGTCTGCCGCCTGTTCGACGCCGCGCCGGGTGACGCCATCCTGCGCTTCGAGGGCTTGGCGACGCTATGCCATGTGTTCTTGAACGGCCAGGAAATCCTCTCGTCCGAGAGCATGTTCACCATGCACGAGGTGCCGGTGACGCTGTCAGGCGGCGACGAGCTGGCGCTGTGTTTTCGCGCGCTTGCACCCCGGATCGCCGACAACGGCCCGCGCGCCCGCTGGCGGCCGCAGATGATCACGCCGCAGGGCCTGAAGAACGTTCGCACCACGCTGCTCGGCCGCATGCCCGGCTGGTGCCCTGAGATCCACGCCGCCGGCCCCTGGCGGCCGATCACGCTGGTTCGCCGCGACGTCGTTTCGCTCGATGACGTCAGCGTGCGGGCGGTGCTGGAGCCGGATGGTTCGGGCAAGCTCAGCGTGTCGCTTCGCACCGACGCCGAGACACCCGATCTGTCGCTGCGCTGCGGCGGCATCGAGCAGGCGTTCGAAAGGGTCGGCGAGCGGCATTACTCGGCCATTCTGAGGCTGAAGGACGTGGAGCCCTGGTGGCCTCACACGCACGGAACGCCGCGCTTGTACGACTACGCCGTCGTCGTCGATGGCGTCGAGCATCCGCTTGGCAAGACCGGTTTCCGGAGTGTGGTGGCCGATCGCGGCGCCGATGGCAGCGACTTCGCGCTTCTCATCAATGGCGAGCGGGTGTTTTGCCGCGGCGCGGTGTGGACGACAGCCGATATCGTGAAGCTTCCTGGCGCGCGGGCGGATTATGAGCCGTTCCTGCGGCTGGCCGCCGAGGCCGGCATGAACATGATCCGCATCGGCGGCACGATGGCCTACGAGACGCCCGATTTCTTCCAGCTTTGCGACGAGCTCGGGCTGATGGTCTGGCAGGACTTCATGTTCGCCAACTTCGACTATCCGAAGAACGACAAGGCGTTTACCGCCCATGTCCACGCCGAGGTCGAGGAGTTCCTGCATGGCGTGCAGGGTTCGCCATCGCTTACGGTGCTCTGCGGCGGTAGCGAGATCTATCAGCAGGCGGCGATGCTCGGCCTGCCGCCGGAATTCTGGTCCGGCCCGATCACCGACGAGATCATTCCGGCGATCGCGGCGCGGCTCTGCCCCGAAATCCCCTATGTCGCCAATTCGCCCTCGGGCGGTGCCATGCCGTTTTCGCCGAATGCCGGCGTGACGCATTACTACGGCGTCGGCGCCTATATGCGGCCGCTCGAAGACGCCCGCCGCGCCCATGTGCGCTTCGCGGCTGAGAGCCTCGCCTTCGCCAATGTGCCGCAGCAGAAGACGCTGCATCGGCATCTCGATGTACCCCCGGTGCACAGCCCACTATGGAAATCGCGCGTGCCAAGGGATCGCGGCGCTTCCTGGGATTTCGAGGATGTGCGCGATTTCTATCTCGGCGAACTCTACGACCTCGATCCGGCGCGCCTGCGCCGCGAGAACCGCGATCTCTATCTCGACCTGTCGCGCGCCGTCACCGGCGAAGTGGCGGAGGAGACCTTCGCGGAATGGCGGCGCAAGGGGTCGAGCTGCAATGGTGCGCTCGTCTGGACGCTTCAGGACCTGTTGCCCGGCGCCGGCTGGGGCGTGATCGATTCGACCGGCGCGCCGAAGCCGATCTGGTACGCGCTGCGCCGCGCATTTCGGCCGGTGCAGGTGCTGGTGACCGACGAGGGGACCAATGGCCTCGACGTGCATGTGATCAACGAGACCGAACACAATCTGCAGCTCGATCTCGAGGTCGTCTGCTTCAGAAACGGCCGGCAGCATGTGGCGAGCGGCGGGCGCATCCTGACGCTTGCGCCGCGCAGCACGGAAACGTTTGCCGCGACCGACCTGTTCGGTGCCTTCTTCGACACCACCTACGCATTCCGCTTCGGGCCGCCGGCGCATGACGTCACGGTGGCGCGGCTCAGGCTTCCCGAAGGTGGCGCGGTGGTGGCGGATGCCTTCCATTTCCCGCAGGGGCGCTCGAAAGCCGTGCACGATGCCGAGATCCAGGTCTCGCTGGTCGAGGATGGCGGCGCGTGGTTCGCGGATCTCGCCACCGACAGGCTGGCGCAGTCGGTGCATTTCAGCATCGACGGTTACCGGTCCGACGACGACTGGTTCCATCTGGCGCCGGGTGCGGCCAAACGCGTTCTCCTGCGCCCGCTCTCCGCACGAAACGCGGAGGAAAAGCCCGCCGGCGACGTGCTGACGCCTGGTGGCGCGCGTGCCTTTTCGTTCTAGGCGCGCGCGTCGCGAAAGATGAGGCGCAATCAATTTCGAAAGACTTTCTTACTAATATGGGCCGTCTGGAATGGCCTGAAGCGGATACGGTATGTCTAAGGGAATTATTGCGAATTCTGTGATGAACGGCGCGGCGGGCATGCTGCTCCTGATAACGGGATTCCTGTCTTCCATCATCACCGCCCGGCTGCTCGGGCCGGAGGCGAACGGCATCATCGCCTTCTCGCTCTGGCTCGTGGTCACCGGCGCGTCGATCGCCGAGCTCGGCTCCAGCATCACCTTGTCGAAGACGCTGCCGCAGTTGCAGGCGGAGGGTTTCGATGCGCGCCGGCGGCTAGGCTTCGCCTCGCTGCTCGTCACTGTCATGCTGTGCTCGACGCTGTTTTTGCTTGGCCTCTACGCGCTGTTCTTCCTGACCTCGGAGAAGATGCACTGGGCGAAGACGACGCCGTCGATCGCCTATGTGACGGCGGCACTGTTCTTCGTGCAGGCGATCGGGTCCTTCGTCAAATTCTATCTCATCGGTGAGCGGCGGCTGACCGATTTCTTCAAGCTCGCCATGGGCGTCTGCCTGCTGCAATTGATCGGTGTCGGCGCCGGTGCGGTGCTCTATGGGGTGGAGGGCGTGCTGGTCGGCTATCTGCTCGGGCAGATGGTGTTCTTCATCGCCACCATCCCGATCCTGATGACGCCGCGTGACCGCTGCGGCGTTCCGCTGAAGTATCTCGCCGCCTCCTCCATGCTGCTCTCGGCGCAGTTCCTGATCGATTCCATCTTCCTCAACAGGCTGGAGCTCCTGTTCCTGCAGCAGTTCTGGTCGGTCGAGATGGTCGGCTTCTATGCCGTGGGTCTGTCCATCGCCAATATCGCGCTGCAATTGCCGATCCAGATGACGGGGAGCCTGCTTCCCTATTATTCGGAGCGACGCCATTCGAGCGACGACCGCAGCCTGCCGGTCGAGGTGTTCGCGGCGGTCACCCGCAGCATGGCCTATATTATCCTGCCGATGAGCCTCGGGCTCGCCGCCATATCGAGCGAGCTGGTGCGCGAAGTGTTCGGCGAGGCGTTCGCGCGCAGCGGAACCGTCGTGGCGCTCCTGGCGCTCGCCGCTCCGGCCTACACCTTCATGCAGACGCTCAGCCTGTATCTGCTGTCCATGGACCGCGCCCGCGACCGGCTGAAAGTCAGCGTCGTCGCCGCCGTGGTGATGACGCTCGGCTGCCTCGCGGTCGTGCCCTTCTTCGCCGCCGAGGGCGCCGCGATGGTGCGCATCGGCGTGTTCACGATAATGTGTATCCTCATGGTGCGGCTGACCGGATTCGGCTCCCAGCTCTCGGGTCTATATGTCACGTTATTCAAGACGCTCGCGGCGGCCGCCTTGTGCGCAGTTATAGCCCTTGGAATTTTACATTATATCAACGGTTCTATTGGACTTGTTCTCGCAGTCGTTATTGGGGGCGCTGGATATATTGTCGCGCTCAAGCTTTTAAAGGCAATTCCGCAAGAGGATGCCGATGTTATGTTGTCCATTGTCAATAAATTGCCGGCCTCGATGAGAAAATCCGCCAGCAAGGCCATCGCCTTCGTTGCGCCATCGAGCAAGACGGCGCAGGAGGAGCCCATCGAAATCACGGTCGAAACCGGTCTTGCCGAAGGCGCCGGCAACGAGGCCGCCCTTCCATTTGCCTTCGATGGCACGATCGGCCTGTTCAAGCCGGAAAATGCGGGCGTCGCGAAGCGCTCCACCGCCGTGCTCTTCGTCAATCCCTGGGGGCTTGAAGAAATGTGCAGCCGGCGGTTCTTCCGTGTCACGGCCGAGCATTTCGCAGCCCTTGGCGTGCCCAGCCTGCGCTTCGACTATCCCGGCGCCGGCGATGCGCTCGATATCGACGACACGGTCGGCCTCGCGGTCTGGGAAGACGCGATCCGCAGCGCGGCCGCGCGGCTGAAGCATTTGAGCGGCTGCAGCCGCATCATCATCGTCGCGCAGGGGCTCGGTGCGGCGCTGGCGCAGCGAACCGCGCCGTCGATCGAAGGCGTCGATGCCATCGCCCTGCTCGGTCCCGTCGTCAATGGCCGTGCCTATCTGCGCGAGCTTCGCGCATGGGCGACATTCATCAATCATCACCTGGGATTGGGCGAGGATGCCATTCCCGAGGGCAAGCACATGATCGCCGGGCTGCAGATGCCCGATGGCATCGCCGCGGAACTGTCGAAGGTGCGCATCGCCGCGCCGGAAACCCTTGCCGCCCCCCGCTACCTCATTCTGGAACGCCCGGAGCGAGCCGACGACACGACGCTTGCCGACAATCTGACCGCGCTTGGTGCGACGGTCGAGCAGCAGACGTTCAAAGGCTATGACAGGCTGATCTCGGACCCGGTGTTCTCGCGGACGCCGATGGAGGTCGTCGAGACGCTGGCGCAGTGGGTGGGCGAACACACGTCGGCCGATCCGGCCGCTACGCCTTCGGCCACGGCGGTCGATGCCCAGTCGATCTCGGGCGACGGCTTCGAGGAAGTGCCGGTCCGTTTCGGCGCGTTCAATCATCTCGTCGGCATCGTCACGCGTCCGGTCGGGCGGCCGCGCGGCAATAGCGTGGTGTTCCTGTCGACGGCCTATGACCGCCAGTCCGGCTGGGGTCGCGCGATCACCGATATGGCCAGGGGGCTTGCCCGCGAGGGCGTCGCCTCGATCCGCTTCGATTCCGCCAATGTCGGCGACAGCCCGCCGCGCCCGGATGCGCCGGATCAGATCCTCTATTCCGCCACCCAGAATGCCGATGCGCAGGCGGCGCTCGATCTGCTCGAGGGCATGGTGCCGGGGCCGCTGATGGTCGCGGGCCGTTGCAGCGGCGGCTATGTCGCCATCCGCTCGGCCGTCGACGATGTCAGGGTCAAGGCCGCCGTGTCGATCAATCCCTTCGTCTATTACTGGGATCCGAACCAGCCGGTCGAGCGCAAGCATGTCGTCTCGGTGCCGCGCAGCTTCGAGGATTACGGCCAGCGGCTTTCCAGCTTCGCCACGGTCAAGCGCCTGCTCAAGGGCGATATCGACGTGATGGCGGCGACGCGCAATGTCATCATCGCCTTCTCACGCCGCATGTCGGTGCGCATCGCGCCGCTGCTCGAATATCTTCCAAGCCGCCGGCACACGGCGAGCGAGGTGAAGAAATCCTTCGTCACCGTCGGCAAGCGCAAGGTGCCGCTGACGCTGATCTACAGTGAAGGCGATGTCGGGCTTGAGCACATGTACTTCCACTTCGGCCCCGGAGGCCGCAAGTTCGATCGCCATCCGAACGTCCGCCTGGTGATGCTGCCAGAGGCCGATCACAATCTGACGCCGCCGGAATCGCGCAAGACGGTGTTCGCCGAGATCGCGCGACTGGCGAAAGCCTGAGCGCGGCCAGGCGGCCCGCGCTCGCTGGTTTCGGATCGGCCGATTGTTCGGCTTGTCGAGGGAAAAGGTGCCGGCTGTCCTAGCCGATGAGCTCTTCATAGACGCCGATGTAACGCTCCGCGACGACGTCCCAGGAATAGGCCGAAGCATCGGAGAGAAGGGCAGCCCGCACCGCCGGGCCCTGCGCTTCCAGGCGCTTGTAGGCCGTTTCCAGCGCGTCCGCCGCGGCCGCCGTATCGGCGAAGTCGGTGAGCAGGATGTCCTTGTGGCGCGCGCCGAGCGTCCTAAAGGCCTCATTCGTGTTGAGCACCGGCAGCAGGCCGGCGCTCATGGCTTCCAGCGCCACCAGCCCGAACCCCTCATAGGATGAGGCCGAAGCGAAGATCGAGGCGTCGGCGATGATGCGCCCGACCGCGTCGTTGTCGGCGCCGACATGGAGGGTGACGGCGTCGTTCAGCTGCAGCCGGTCGATCTGGGCCATCAGGTCCTGCCGTGTCAGATCGGATTCGACGCCGGCGATATCGAGATGCCAGTCCGGATCGCGCGCCTTCAGCACGGCCATCGCATCGATCAGCCTGTCGAGGCGCTTGTTGACCGAAAACCGGCCGATCGTGACGATCCGGCGCTTGGGCGCCCGCGACGCGCGGTCGGCGAACTTGCCGATGTCGGCGCCGTTTTCGATGACGATGGTGCGGCTCGGCGCGATCTTTTCGAACTGCGCGAGATCCGACATGCTGCAGCCGATGACCCGCTGATAGGCCATGGCCGAGAGGCGGGTGATGGTCTGGAACCAGATCTTCTTGATCGCCGCGTATTTCGTCGTGTGGAAGAAGCCGCCATGGGTGGTGACCACCATCGGCTTGCGATGCAGCAGCCGGCCCCAGGCGAGCGCATCGAAGAAGAAGTCGATGGCGTGCACATGGATCAGGTCGGCGTCGCTAAGATGACGAAAGACCTCTGGCGCGAGCGGATAGCGGGTGCTGCCCGACCAGGGGATGCGGATGATGTCGATGCCGTCGATGGTCTGGCGTGACGGCAGCTTTTTGTCGCGGGCGGTAAACAAGCTGTCGAGCGTAACGACGCGGACGCGGTAGCCGCGCTTCAGCGTCTGGCGCGAGAGGTTGGCGATCACGTCCTCGAGGCCGCCGCGATTGGGCAGGAATTGGCGGATGACGTGAACGATCAGCGGCGCGCTGGCGGCGACCGGTTCGGCGTCATGGGTATAGAGTTCGGCGGCGGACATATGTCATTCCTTCGGCCGCGATTGCTGGTCGCGGCTTTCATCGATGCCACATGACAACCGCCCGCGTTAAGGCGGCGTTAAATGTCCGCCTCCCCGGGGTTTTGCCTTTGCGGAGAGTTAACCGACCGTGACCCGGTCTCAGAATGCCCGGAAGGTGAGCGTGGTCAGCGAGCGGACGATGCCGGGAATGCTGGCGATCTGATCGTTAACGAATTTCCCGATGTCCTCGCCTTCCTGGATATAGACCTTGAGCAGCAGGTCGTAGTCGCCGCTGGTCGAATAAAGCTCCGAGACGCGTTCGGTCTTGTAGATGGCGTCGGCGACCTCATAGGTCTTGCCGGGGGCGCACTGGAGCTGGACGAAGATCGGCTTCATGGGAATTTCCTGCATCGAATTCTGTTGCGCCGCATAATGCTCGAAAGCACCCGCCCGGCGCAAGCCATAGTCTTAGAGAGTGGCCTCGCGCACGATCCAGTCGCGGAAGGCCGAAAGCGGGGCGTAATCGGCGCGCTCGGCCGGGAAGGCCAGGTAATAGCGCTCCTTGCTCTCCATTTCGCGATTGACTGATGCCACGAGATCGCCGCGCTTCAGCTCGTCCTCGATCAGGAACGTCGGCAGCAGCGCCACGCCGAGGCCGGCGATCGCTGCCTGGGCGGCCGTCGCGAACTGGTCGAACAGCATGCCGTGAACGGTCTGCGGCGGCACCCCGTTGTCGGCGAACCATTGTTCCCAGGCATCGGGGCGGGTGGTCAGATGCAGCAGCGGCACATCGACGAGGTCGGATGGCTGGCTGATGCCGTACCGGTCGCGGAAATCGGGGCTGCAGGCGGGCACGGTCTTTTCCGACATCAGGAAGCTCAGCTCGGCGCCCGGCCAGAGCGGATGACCGAAGTGAATGGCGGCGTCGATCGAATCCAGACGGAAGTCGAAGGAGGAGAGGCGGGTGACGAGGTTGATGGTGACGCCGGGGTTGGCGGCGAGGAAGCGGCCGAGGCGCGGTGCCAGCCAGCGTGTGCCGAAGGTCGGCAAGATCGCCAGGTTCAGCGTGCCGCCGTGCGGATTGGCGCGCAGGTTCAAGGAGGCGCTGGAGATGCGCCGCAGCGCCTCGCGGATCTCGCGGGCATAGCCGTCGCCGGCAAGCGTCAGGCGCACCGTCTGGCGTTCGCGGATGAAGAGCTCGACGCCGAGCTGCTCCTCCAGCGTCTTGATCTGGCGGCTGACGGCGCTCTGCGTCAGGTCGAGCTCCTTGGCGGCGGCCGTGACGCTGCCGGTGCGCGATACCGCCTCGAAGGCGGAGAGCAGCGCGGTAGAGGGTAGAAAACGCCTTGACGTCAGCATGGGTCATTCCATTTCAGAATGAGCTATTTCCGAAATGTCGATATTTATGGCTTTCGGGCGCTTGTAAATAGCTTCACTAATCAAAATCGGAATGAACGTGGGGATCTCTTTCATGGCAGGCTTCGTTTCCACAGACCGCATCCGCTCGCTGTTCACCGAAGCGATGTCGCGGATGTATCGCGCCGAGGTGCCGCAATATGGAACGCTGCTGGAACTGGTCGCCGACGTCAATGCCGAGGTGCTGGCCAGGGACACAGCGCTCCGCGAGCGCCTGACGCGGGCCGGGGAGCTGGAGCGCATCGATGTCGAGCGCCATGGCGCCATCCGTCTCGGCACGCCCGAAGAGCTCTTCACCATCCGCCGCCTCTTCGCCGTCATGGGCATGCAGTCGGTCGGCTATTACGATCTCTCGGTGGCCGGCGTGCCCGTGCATTCCACCTGCTTCCGCCCGGTCGACCAGGCGGCGCTCAGCGTCAACCCGTTCCGCGTCTTCACCTCGCTGCTCAGGCTCGAACTGATCGAGGACGAGGCTCTGCGCGCCGAGGCCGCCGATATTCTCGCGAAGCGCCGCATCTATACCGCGCGTGCCATCCAGCTGATCGAGCGTCATGAAGCGGCCGGCGGGCTGACGGAGGCGGAAGCGCAGGAATTCGTCGCCGAGGCGCTGGAGACCTTCCGCTGGCATGGCGAGGCGACCGTGACGGCCGAGACCTACAAGCGCCTGCACGACGCGCACCGGCTGATCGCCGACGTCGTCTCCTTCAAGGGGCCGCATATCAACCACCTCACCCCGCGCACGCTCGATATCGACGCCGTGCAGGCCCGCATGCCGGAGCGCGGCATCACGCCGAAGGCCGTCATCGAAGGGCCGCCGCGCCGCGATTGCGATATCCTGCTGCGCCAGACCAGCTTCAAGGCGCTGGAAGAGACGATCGCCTTTGCCGGCGAGACCGAGACCAACAAGGGCACGCATACGGCCCGCTTCGGCGAGATCGAGCAGCGCGGCGTGGCGCTGACGGCCAAGGGCCGGGCGCTCTACGACCGGCTCTTGGCATCGGTTCGCGGCGAAGTGCAGGTTGGCGCTGCCGGCGCCAAGGCTGGCGATTACGACAGCGAGCTTGCCGAACGGTTCCGCGAACTGCCGGACAGCTGGGCGGCGCTCCGGGCCGAGCAACTGGCCTTCTTCCATTATTCCGCGACGCCCAAGGGCGTTGCCGCGGCCGTCGATGGCGCGCTGCCCGATGATGCGGAAGCGCTGATCGAGATGGGTTATCTCACCTTCGATCCCATCGTCTACGAGGACTTCCTGCCTGTCAGCGCGGCCGGGATCTTCCAGTCCAACCTCGGCACGGACCAGCAGCAGAACTATGCCACCCGCTCCAACCGCTCGGCCTTCGAAGAGGCGCTCGGCGCCACCGTCACGGATGAGCTTGACCTTTACGCGGAACGTCAGGCACGCTCGCTGGAAGCGGCGATCGATCTGCTCGGGCTTTCCGGCCTGCGGCTGAGCGACGTCGCCTGAATATCCGCGAACGGAGCCCCCGATGCTGAATGATCCGCGCTCCCATGGCCTTTGGGAAAAGACCGCGCCGCAGCCGCCGGCAACGGTGCCGCTTGCGGGCGCTGTAACCGCTGATATCGTCGTGGTCGGCGGCGGCTATACCGGGCTGTCCTCCAGCCTGCACCTGGCGGAGGCGGGCAAGTCGGTCGTGCTGCTCGAGGCCAACGAAGTCGGCTTCGGCGGCGCGGGGCGCAATGTCGGGCTGATCAATGCCGGCATGTGGGTGATGCCGGACGATCTTCCCGGGGTGCTCGGCCCGGTCTATGGCGAGCGCCTGCTCGACCTGCTCGGCAATGCGCCGAAGCTGGTGATGGAGCTGATCGACAAGCACAAGATCGCCTGCGAGCTCGAGCGCAACGGCACGCTGCATGTCGCCGTCGGCGCCGATGGCCTCAAGGAAATCACCGATCGCGCCAGCCAGTGGGCGGCACGCGGCGCCGATGTCAGATTGCTCGACGCCGCCGAGACGGCACGACGCGTCGGCAGCAGCGCCTATACCGGATCGCTGCTCGACATGCGTGCCGGCACGCTGCAGCCGCTCGCCTATGCGCGCGGCCTCGCGCACGCCGCCGTCAAGGCCGGCGTTGCGCTGCATACGTCGAGCCCCGTCATCGCCACCGAGAAAAACGGCAGTCGCTGGACGGTGAGGACGGCGAAGGGTTCCGTCACCGCCGACTGGATCATCGTTTCGACGGATGCCTACAGCACCGGCCCGTGGGAACAGGTGCGCAACGAGCAGGTGCATCTGCCCTATTTCAACCTGGCGACCCGGCCGCTCGGCGATAATCTGCGCAAGTCGATCCTTGCTGGCCGCGAGGGCGTCTGGGATACCAAGGAAATTCTCTCCTCCTACCGCATGGACCAGGCCGGCCGGCTGGTGTTCGGCAGTGTCGGCGCGCTGCGCAACACAGGGCTTTCCGTCCACAAGGGCTGGGCGCGGCGCGCGCTGAAGAAGCTCTTCCCGCAGCTTGGCGAGGTCGAGTTCGAATGCGAGTGGTACGGCAAGATCGGCATGACCGACAATGCGCTGCCGCGCTTTCACAAGTTCGCCGACAATGTCGTCGGCTTTTCCGGCTATAATGGCCGGGGGATCGCGCCGGGAACGGTGTTCGGCCGCACGCTTGCCCGCCACATCCTGGGCGAGATGGCCGAGGCCGAGCTGCCGCTGCCACTGACTGATCCCGCCGAGCCGCGCTTCCGCGCCGCGAAGGAATTATGGTACGAAGCCGGCGCCCAGGTCGCCCACTTCGCCGATGCCCGCTTCTAAGAACAATAAGGTTGGAACCACGACAATGACCATCGAAACGCTCGATCTCGCCACCGAAACCAAGACCCTCATGTCCAAGCTCGGCGTTAGCGCCACCAGCTTTACCGGCGGCACGCTGCGGGTGACGTCGCCCGTGACAGGCAAGGAAATCGGCGCGCTGAAGGAAGTGTCCGTCGCCGACGCCAAGACCGCGATCGATAATGCCCACAAGGCGTTTCTCGAATGGCGCGCCGTTCCGGCGCCTAAGCGCGGCGAGCTTGTGCGCCTGCTCGGCGAGGAGCTGCGCGCGGCCAAGGCCGAGCTCGGCCGGCTGGTGTCGATCGAAGTCGGCAAGATCACGTCCGAAGGCCTCGGCGAAGTGCAGGAAATGATCGACATCTGCGATTTCGCCGTCGGCCTGTCGCGCCAGCTTTACGGCCTGACGATCGCCACCGAGCGCTCCGAGCACCGGATGATGGAAAGCTGGCATCCGCTCGGCGTCGTCGGCATCATCTCGGCCTTCAACTTCCCCGTCGCCGTCTGGTCGTGGAATGCGGCGCTGGCGCTGGTCTGCGGCAATTCCACCGTCTGGAAGCCGTCCGAAAAGACACCGCTGACCGCGCTCGCCACGCAGGCGCTGTTCGAAAAGGCGCTGAAGCGCTTCGTCGCCGAAGGCGGCACCGCGCCGGCCAATCTCTCGACGCTCCTGATCGGCGGCCGCGATGTCGGCGAGGCCTTGGTCGATCATCCGAAGGTGCCGCTCGTCTCGGCCACCGGCTCGACTGCCATGGGCCGCGCCGTCGGTCCGCGCCTGTCGCAGCGCTTTGCCCGCGCCATCCTCGAACTCGGCGGCAACAACGCCGCGATCATCTGCCCGACGGCTGATCTCGACCTGACGCTGCGCGGCGTCGCCTTCTCGGCCATGGGCACCGCCGGCCAGCGCTGCACCACGCTGCGCCGCCTGTTCGTGCATGAGAGCGTCTACGACGCGCTGGTTCCGCGCCTGCAGAAGGCCTACGGCTCGGTCAGCATCGGCAATCCGCTGGAGGCTGGCACGCTGGTCGGCCCGCTGATCGACAGCCGGGCTTACAGCAACATGCAGTCGGCGCTGGAGCAGGCGAAGGCTGCCGGCGGCAAGGTCACCGGCGGCGAGCGTGTGGAGAATGGTGCCTCCGACGCCTTCTACGTGCGTCCGGCGCTGGTCGAGATGCCCGCGCAGACAGGCCCGGTCGAGAACGAGACCTTCGCGCCGATCCTCTACGTCATGAAGTACAGCGATTTCGACGCGGTTTTGGAAGACCATAACGCCGTGCCGCAGGGCCTGTCGTCGTCGATCTTCACCAACGACATGCGCGAGGCCGAAACCTTCGTCTCGGCGCGCGGGTCCGATTGCGGCATCGCCAACGTCAACCTCGGCCCCTCGGGTGCGGAGATCGGCGGCGCGTTCGGCGGCGAGAAGGAAACCGGCGGCGGCCGCGAGTCCGGCTCCGACGCATGGCGCGCCTACATGCGCCGTGCCACCAACACGATCAACTACGGCAAGACGCTTCCCTTGGCGCAGGGCGTCAAGTTCGACGTCGAATAAGCCTCGCGGTCGATTGCTGCATCGCAGGAAGGGCGATAACGTAACCGCGTTATCGCCTATTTCATGACGTGGGTTCCTCATGCATCTGACACTTGCCGCCGCTGAAGCCCTGGTTTTCGAGGTGTTGACCAGAAACCGGGTGAGCGAGGCCAATGCCCGTTCGGTGGCCCGCGCGCTGGTGGCGGCGGAAGCAGCCGGGCAGGGCGGGCACGGGCTCAGGCGCGTCGAGGCCTATTCCAGCCAGGCGAGGGTCGGCAAGGTCGATGGTTTCGCGACGCCGTCGCTTCTGCGGCCATTTCCCGCCGTGGTGCAGATCGATGCCAATCACGGCTACGCTTATCCGGCTATCGATCTCGCCTTGTCCGTCGTTCCCGATATCGCGCGCGAGCAGGGCATCGCGGCCGCCGCCTTCCGCCGCTCGCACCATGCCGGCGTGCTGGCGCTGACGGTCGAGCGCTTCGCCGAAATGGGGCTGGTGGCGCTGATGGTCGCCAATGCGCCGGCCTCGATGGCGGCATGGGGCGGCCGCAAACCCGTGTTCGGCACCAATCCGATCGCCTTCGCCGCCCCCGTGCCGGACGCCGATCCCGTTGTCATCGACATGGCGCTGTCGCGCGTCGCGCGTGGGAAGATCATGGCGGCCAGGCAGAAGGGCGTGCCGATCCCCGACAGCTGGGCCTTCGACCGCAACGGCCAGCCGACCACGGACGCCGTCGAAGCCCTGGCCGGCACCATGATCCCATCGGGTGAAGCCAAGGGCGCAGCGCTCGCGATGATGGTCGAGATCATGGCCGGCGCGCTCACCGGCGCCAACTTCTCCTTCGAGGCGTCGTCGCTGTTCGACGATCAGGGGGCCGCTCCGGCGCTCGGGCATATGCTCATCGTCATCAATCCAGATGCCGCCGGCGGGGCGGTCGCCGCCGCGCGCATGGGCCGGCTCGCCGAAGAGATCACGTCCGATCCGGATGTGCGGCTGCCCGGCCGGCGCGGGCAGAACGCCCGGCGCATGGCGATCGAGAACGGCATCGAGGTCGAGGACGAGCTGGTCTCGCTCATCCGAGCGCTCTAGAATCGTTCTAAAATATACCAATTATTTCAAGCCTTTGTGATGGCTCCCGGGGTACGCAAACTTGAAATTGAGTGGCAAGGAAAATATACCGCTGCCATCATCCGGATATCGCAGGTGAATGCCATGGAGGGCATCATGACCGTCTCCCTTAGTCGCCTCTCGCATGCCGCCGCTCTCGGCGCGGTGCTTTTCGCCGCGATATCGCTTACTTCGGGCGCCGTGGCGCAGGAGGACGATTCGGAGGGGATCGTCGTCTACAACGCCCAGCACCAGGCTCTCGGCCAGGAGTGGGTGGACGCCTTCACCAAGGAGACCGGCATCAAGGTGACGATGCGCCAGGGCGGCGACATGCAGTTCGCCAACCAGATCATCCAGGAAGACGAGGCTTCGCCCGCCGACGTGTTCCTCACGGAGAATTCGCCGGCGATGACGCTGGTCGATGCCGCCGGCCTGTTCGCGCCGATCGACAAGGAAACGCTCGACCAGGTGCCCGAGCAGTTCCGCTCGAAGAACGGCATGTGGACCGGTATCGGCGCGCGCTCCACGGTGTTTGCCTATGACAAGACGAAACTCAGCGAAGACAAGCTGCCGAAGTCGATGCTCGATCTCGCCGATCCGGCCTGGAAGGGCCGCTGGGGCGCGGCACCCGTCGGCGCCGATTTCCAGGCGATCGTCAGCGCCTTGCTGCAGCTGAAGGGCGAAGAGGCGACGTCCGCCTGGCTGAAGGCGTTGAAGGAAAACGGAGTCTCCTACAAGAGTAACACCGTCGCCATGAAGGCCGTCAACGCGGGCGAGGTCGAAGGCGCGATCATCTATCACTACTACTGGTTCGGCGATCAGGCGGGGACGGCCGAAAACAGCAAGAACGTGGGGCTGTACTACTTCAAGAACCAGGATCCGGGCGCCTTCGTCAGCCTGTCGGGCGGCGGCATCCTGAAATCGAGCCAGCACCAGAAGGAAGCGCAGGCGTTTTTGAAGTTCATCACCGGCAAGGCCGGCCAGACGATCCTGAAGAACGGCACCTCCTATGAGTATGTCGTCGGCAAGGGTGTCGCCTCCAACGACAAGCTGGTGCCGATGGACGAGCTGCAGGCGCCGAAGGTCGATGCCTCGCAACTCGACAGCAAGAAGGTGGTGGAGATGATCACCGCCGCCGGCCTCATCTGACCGGCTGTCCTTCCGTCCCTGGCGTTTCGGGCGAAAACTATTGCTTTTGGCTCAAGAAAACCTTAGGGCAAGACGATAAAGGGCAACCGCTTTAAACGGCGGTTGCCTTCCTTTTTCAGCGTGTCAGAGGCGGCGGTCTTGCTGCAGGACAACAGATTTCTCAACGCCGGCCCGAACGCGCCGGCAGCCCGGCCGGCGCTGAAGCTGGCGCCGCCGCGTCGGCGCATGCCGTACACGCCTGTCGTCGCCTTCGCGACCATCGTTGCCCTGTTCAGTCTCATTCCCCTCGGCTTCATCGCCTGGATCACCGTCGATGTCGGCTGGGAAACCGTGAAGCAACTGGTCTTCCGTCCGCGCGTCGGCGAGCTGCTCGTCAATACCGTGGCTCTCGAAGTCATCACCGTGCCGCTGGCGATCGTGCTGGCGGTGACGCTCGCCTGGATCACCGAACGCACCGACGTGCCCCTGGCGCGGCTCTGGGCGTGGCTTGCGGTGGCGCCGCTGGCCGTACCCGCCTTCGTGCATTCCTATGCCTGGGTCAGCCTGGTGCCGGGGATGCGCGGGCTGCAGAGCGGCGTCTTCGTTTCGGTGCTCGCCTACTATCCGTTCCTCTATCTGCCCGTGGCGGCGGCGCTGCGCCGGCTCGATCCGGCGATCGAGGATGCCGCCGCCTCGCTCGGGCTCGGACCCTGGGCGGTGTTCTTCCGCACCATCCTGCCGCAGCTGAGACTTGCCATCTGCGGCGGCTCGCTCCTGATCGCCTTGCATCTGCTGTCGGAATACGGGCTCTTCGTGATGATCCGCTTCGACACGTTTGCGACCGCGATCGTCGATCAGTTCCAGTCGGCCTATAACAGCCCGGCCGCCAATATGCTCGGCGGCGTGCTGGTCGCCTTCTGCCTGCTTCTGCTCGCCATCGAGGTGCTGGTGCGCGGCAACGAGCGCTATGCCCGCGTCGGCTCCGGTTCGGCGCGGCCGGCCGATCGCCGCCGCCTCGGCTGGTACACGGTGCCGGCCATGCTTCTGCCTCTCGTCGTCGCGGCGCTGACGCTCGGCGTTCCCTTCGTGACGCTGGTGCGCTGGCTCTATCTCGGTGGCGCCGGCATCTGGCGCGTCGAGGTCGGCAATGCCTTCGTCCAGTCGATCGTGCTGGCGCTCGCCGGCGGTATCCTGGCGACGATCGCGGCGGCCCCGATGGCCTGGCTGTCGGTGCGCGCGCCGGGCCGCGTGCAGCGCGTTCTCGAGGCCTGCCACTACTATGTCGGCTCGCTGCCGGGTGTTGTCGTGGCGCTGGCGCTGGTGACGATCACCGTGCGGCTGGTGCTGCCGCTCTACCAGACCTTCGCGACGCTGCTGCTCGCCTATATCCTGCTCTTCCTGCCGCGCGCCATGGTCGGCCTCCGGGCCAGCATCGCGCAGGCGCCGGTGGAGCTGGAGCGGGCGGCGATGGCGCTCGGACGCACGCCGGGCCAGGCGGTGCGGCAGGTGACCATGCGGCTTGCCGCGCCGGGTGCCGCTGCCAGCATCGCGCTGGTGGCGCTCGGGATCACCAACGAGCTGACGGCGACGCTGATGCTGTCGCCCAACGGCGTGCAGACGCTGGCCACGAAATTCTGGTCGCTCACCAGCGAGATCGATTACGTCGCCGCCGCGCCTTATGCCTTCATGATGGTCGTGCTGTCGCTGCCGCTGACCCTTCTCCTTCATGCTCAATCGAAACGGACCGCCGGACAATGACGCTGCTTACGATCGAAGGTGCCAGCAAGCGTTACGGTCAGGTGCAGGCGCTCGATACTATCTCGCTCGACGTGACGGCGGGCAGCCGCACCGCCGTGGTCGGTCCCTCCGGCTCGGGCAAGACGACGCTGCTTCGCATCATCGCGGGCTTCGAGCAGCCCGATAGCGGCCGCGTCATGCTTGACGGCGAGCTCCTGGCCGATGGGCCGGCCGCCGTTCCGGCGCACAGGCGCGGCATCGGCATCGTCTCACAGGAAGGCGCGCTGTTTCCGCATCTCGACGTGGCCGGCAATATCGGCTTCGGCATCGCGCGCGGCGCTGATAACCGCGACAAGCGGGTGCTCGAGCTGCTCGACATGGTCGAGCTCGATCGCGGCATGCTGACGCGTCGCCCGCACCAGCTCTCCGGCGGCCAGCAGCAGCGCGTGGCGCTGGCGCGCGCGCTCGGCCGCGAACCGCGCCTGATGCTGCTCGACGAGCCATTCTCGGCGCTTGACACGGGCCTGCGCGAAAACATGCGCAAGGCGGTGGCCCGGGTGCTGCAGGCGGCCGGCATCACCAGCATCCTCGTCACCCACGACCAGGCCGAGGCGCTCTCCTATGCCGATCAGGTGGCGGTGCTTCGCGACGGCAGGCTGGTGCAGGCCGGATCGCCGCAATCGCTCTATCTGGCGCCGCGCGACCGCGAGACGGCGCTGTTTCTCGGGGATGCGGTGATGCTGCCGGCGATCATCCGCAACGGCCATGCCGATTGCGCGCTCGGCCATGTCGCGGTCGACAGCGAGCATCAGGGCAAGGTCGAGATCATGCTGCGGCCTGAGCAGATCCGCGTCGTCACCGACAGCAGCGAGCAGCCTTATGGCGGGCGCGTGGTCGAGGTGGATTTCGGGGGCGCGACCTGCACGGTCGCCGTATCGCTCGACGGCGTGGCGCTGCCGCCGATCCTGATCAAGACCTCCAGCGTGGCGCTGCCTTCGCGCGGCGATCGGGTGCGGCTGGAGATCGCCGGCAAGGCGCATGTCTTCGCGCGCTGAGCCGTCTTTGCATCATGGCGGGCGTTTTTCGCGCCCGCCCGAAACCGCCGATCAGGCGATCGTCATTCAGGCGAACTTGCGCTCGTCGTTTTCCGCCTCGTCTTCGAGCCAGCCGCCGGTAAAGCCGGCGCGCGTGAGGCCGGTGCGGATGACGTCGGACTTGCGCATCAGGCTCCAGACGAAATCGGAGCGGTCGTTTTCGATCGACATGACGAGCAGTCCCTGGTCGATGCCGACGCAGCGATCGTCCACCCAGCCCTCGGGTCCCGCCGTCTTCACCGACGGGTTGAAACCGCCGGGAAAGCGCCCTTCACCGCAGAGGTTGTGATAGGTCTGCAGCAGCGCGCGCGTGCCCGAGATCGCCGCCTCGCGGTCGTAGGGCAGCGACGCCAGCGCGCACCAGGGCGCCAGCGTGCCGTCGTCGGGGCCAAGCGGCGCGCCGCGGGCGGCGTAGCCGAGCACGTTCGGGCGCCGGTCGCCATGACGTCTGCGTGATGGCGGCGGGCCGTCGGAGGCGGAAAGACCCCAGATATCCCTGGAATAGCCGACGAAATTGCCGGGGTTGCGCTCGGCGTAATCGCGCTGCACCTCGATGCAGATCTGCGTGTTGCGGAAATAATCGCTGTCGCGCGCCGCCATCGGCTTGTCGCGGATGCCGCGAAAATCGATCCAGGCATGCGAGAAGAGGTGGATGAAGAAGGGACCGGCGTAGAGATAGCACTTGTCGCCGAACAGCATCCAGGAATAGCTCGAGGTGAAGGCGTCGTAGCTTGATTGCGGGATCGGATGCGTCGGCGAAGCGAGCGCCAGCGTGTAGAGCAGCACCGCCTCGTCATAGCCCTGCCAGCGCCAGCGCAGGAAGCCGCTACCGGGCTTCCAGCCCATGCAGACGGTCTCGCCCTTGTTCAGCGCCCAGCGCCAGTCGATGCGCTCGTAGATCAGCGTCGCGAGACGGCGGATCTCGGTCTCGGCCTCGCTGTCGCCATCGAAATAGGCGGCGGCCGTCAGCACGCCGGCCACGAGCAGCGTCGTGTCGATGGTCGACAGCTCGCTGTTCCAGGCGCGGTTGCCGGTGTCCATGTGCAGGAAGTGGTAGAAGAAGCCCTTATAGCCGATCGCGTGGCGCTCGCGGCCCTGGTGGCCGTTGGCGAAGAAGCAGAGCGTCGTCGTGGTGCGCGATATCGCATCGGCCCGCGTCATCCAGCCGCGCTCGACGGCGACCGGATAGGACGACAGCGCGAAGCCGACGGCGGCGATGCTGCAGGGCACGCCCGCGACCGAGGTGTCGGCGATGAGCCCGTTATCGGGATTGGCATGTTTCAGGAAGTAGTTGAACGCCGCCTGCTGCAGCCTGTCGATCAGCGCGGCATCTGTTTCCTCGGTCCGTTGCAGCATGTGCTCCCGCCCAATCGGTTGTCCCTGGTTCAGCATGGCCCCTGGTTCAACATGGGCAACAGCGATGCGCAAATCAATGTTTCTTGAGGGTCCGGCGCGGCGGAGCGGTCACCCCGCCGCCAAGCTCAATCCCGATAGGCCGCCGTTCCCGGAATGACCTCGTAGGGTACCTTGAACACCTTGTCGTCGAACTGCACGCCGGTCTGAACGTTGAACACCATGACGGAGGTGTCCTTCCCCTGGTTGTCGGTGATCGTCCACTGGCGCAGGTCGAAGGTCTTCGGATCGAACATCATGGTGATGGTCGAGTTGCCGAACACCGTGCTATTGCCGAGCGCGATGGTCGTCAGGTCGGATTCTTCCTTGACGCTCTTCACCGAGCCGGCCGACAGATCGATCTTCTGTGCCAGAAGCAGGCTGAGCGGCGTCTTCGACAGCGGGTAGAGGTCCCAGGTCTTCAGCTTCATGTTGCCGATCGCCACGTTCCTGCCGTCGGCGATGACGCGGATCGGCGACGGGTCGTCATAATTGAAGCGCAGCTTGCCGGGGCGCTGGATGAAGAACTTGCCGCCGGTCTGCTCGCCCTTGGGGCCGAACTGCACGAACTCGCCCTGCATCGTGGCGACGGAGGAGAAATGATCGGCGATCGCCTGCGCGGTGTTGGCGCTGGGCGCGGCCGCGGCCTGGGCGAAGACGTTGAGCGGCAGCGCCGTGGACGCCGCCGCGACAGCAAGCGCGCCCAGCATGTGGCGCCGTGTCAGCGTGAGGCGGTCCAGGAAAGTGTCGGAGTGGTTCATGAAAGTCTCCTTTATGCAGTCTGCATGCTGCCGAAACGCGGCGTCTTCATGGCGTGTTCGCAGGACCGGCCAAAGGTAACGTTTTCGCACCGATCAGGTTTCCGTGAAGTCCCGGCCCATACGAGATAAATCGGAACGCCGGCGCGGGAATCAAGGGCGCTTTCGCCCCTAGCGGTCGAGAATATCGCCTTCCGTCGGCACCAGGATTTCGCGCTTGCCGGCGTGGTTGGCCGGGCCGATCACGCCCTCCTGCTCCATGCGCTCTATCAGCGATGCGGCGCGGTTGTAGCCGATGCCGAGACGGCGCTGGATGTAGGAGGTCGAGGCCTTTCCGTCGCGCAGGACGATGGCGACGGCCTGGTCGTAGGGATCGTCGCTGTCGGCGAGGTTGCCGGTGCCGGCGGGGCCGCCGCCGTAGTCGCCGTCCTCGTCGTCATCGGCGGTGATGGCGTCGAGATATTGCGGCGCGCCCTGCGTCTTCAGATAGGCGACGATGTCCTCGACTTCCATGTCGGCCACGAACGGGCCGTGGACGCGCTGGATGCGGCCGCCGCCGGCCATGTAGAGCATGTCGCCCATGCCGAGCAGCTGTTCGGCGCCCTGTTCGCCCAAGATGGTGCGGCTGTCGATCTTGGACGTCACCTGGAAGGAGATGCGGGTCGGGAAGTTGGCCTTGATCGTGCCGGTGATGACGTCGACGGACGGACGCTGCGTCGCCATGATGACATGGATGCCGGCGGCGCGCGCCATCTGCGCCAGGCGCTGCACGGCGCCTTCGATGTCCTTGCCGGCGACCATCATCAGGTCGGCCATTTCGTCGATGATGACGACGATATAGGGCAGCGGCTTCAGGTCGAACTCTTCCGTCTCGTACATCGCCTCGCCGGTCTCCCGGTCGAAACCCGTCTGCACGGTGCGCGAGATCGCCTCGCCCTTGGCGAGCGCCTGCTCGACGCGGGAATTGAAGCCGTCGATGTTGCGCACGCCGATCTTCGACATCTTCTTGTAGCGCTCTTCCATCTCGCGCACGGTCCACTTCAGCGCCACGACGGCCTTCTTCGGATCGGTGACGACGGGCGAGAGCAGATGCGGGATGCCGTCATAGACGGAGAGTTCGAGCATCTTCGGATCGATCATGATCAGGCGGCACTGCTCCGGCGTCATGCGGTAGAGCAGCGACAGGATCATGGTGTTGATGGCGACCGACTTACCCGAGCCGGTGGTGCCGGCGACGAGCAGATGCGGCATCTTGGCGAGATCGGCGATGACGGCTTCGCCGCCGATGGTCTTGCCCAGCGCCATGGCGAGCTTGGCCTTGGAGGTCTCGAAGTCTCTGGAAGCGATCATCTCGCGCAGATAGACGGTCTCGCGGATGTTGTTCGGCAGTTCGATGCCGATGGCGTTGCGGCCGGGCACGACGGCGACGCGGGCGGCGATGGCGCTCATCGAGCGGGCGATATCGTCGGCAAGGCCGATGACGCGCGACGACTTGATGCCCGGCGCGGGCTCCAGTTCGTAGAGCGTGACCACGGGGCCGGGGCGCACATGGATGATCTCGCCCTTGACGCCGAAATCCTCGAGCACGCCTTCGAGCATGCGGGCATTCTGTTCCAGCGCGTCGGCGGACAGCGTCGAATCGCGCACGACGGCCTTGGGCTCCGCGAGCAGATGCACCGACGGCAGCTGGAAACCTTCGGGACGGATGAAGGAGCCCTGCTGCTCGCGCTCCATGCGGGCGCCGGGCTTGGGCCGGGCGGCGGCCTGCTGCACGCGCGGCTCGGGGCGACCGCCGGCCTGCTTGGCGGGCGCGCGCATCATCCAGCCATTGTCGTCCTCGTCGTCGGGCAGGATATCGGCCGGGCGCGGCGGCATGTCGCCGTAGCCCATGTCGTCGTCTTCATCGTCGTTGAGCGAGATCGACGGCGCCGAGACCACGCGGCGCGGCGAGCCGGCCCGGGGAGCGATCGACGGGTCCATCGACGGATCCATGCGCTCGCCGCGTTGGGGCGCCTTGGCGCGCACCGGCTCGTTGAGCTTGCCGAACTCGTCATCGTTGAAATCGTAGGGCGCGTCGTAATCATCAAGCTTGCGCTTGCGCGGGCCCATACCGAGCATGCGCCGCATGCGGGCCTGGCTCATGTACCAGGCATGCGTCAGCGCGCCGAAGGCGAGCCAGCCGCCCTCGTCGTCATCCTCGTCCTCATCGCCCACCGAGCGCAGCTTGGAGCGGCTGGCGGCGTAGTTCTCTTCCTCTTCCTCGGCTTCCTCCTCCTCGGTGCGGCCGATGATGCCGGCGGCAAACAGCATCATCCAGACGCAGGGCACCGCGAAGATGCAGCCGACGACGATGGCGAAGGTGCCGGTCGGGTAAGCGCCGACGAACAGCGCCGGGAAGCGCAGGATCATGTCGCCGATGACGCCGCCGATGCCGTTGGGGATCGGCCAGGTCAGCGGCGGCGGAAAGCAGCCGAGCACGGCCGAGGACAGAACGGAGCCGAGGCCCCAGGCGGCGGCGCGCGCCGGAATGCGGGTGAAGCGGCGGCCGGAGATCAGCGCCAGCGCCCAGGCGACCACGGGCAGCAGCGCCACGACGCTCGCCAGCCCGAAGAATTGCATCAGGATATCGGCGAAGGCGGCGCCGCTATAGCCGAGCACATTGGTGGGCTCGTTGCCGGTGGCGTAGGAATAGCTCGGATCGGCGACGTTCCAGGTCGCCAGTGCCGCGATTGCCAGTGCCAGCGCGATGAAGATCGCGAACCCCAAAAGGGTCTGCGCCTGCCGGAAGATGAACCCCGAGAGGGAGAAACGGTCCGGCCGGCCATCCATTGCTGGCGATGTGCTTCTTGCCATGTGTTGTACCCGTCCAATGCCTGAAAGCGTGCGAATCGCCAATGCACTTCGCGCCCAATGCGTCCGCTCCACCTAATCAAAGGACGGTTAAAGCGATGTTAACCATGCGGGGTCCGTCCCAGGCATGTCGCGCGAAAGCGCGCGGCGGTTTCGCGGCAACGACATGCGATAAAACAAGGGCTTAAAGCCTGACGGGCGATCCTTGGGGGCGCGACGCGCGCCCGGCATCGGAAAATAAAAAGGCCCGAACCTTTGCGAGGTCCGGGCCAGGAGCGGCATAAGTGTTGATCAGGCCGTGACAGGCTGTTCGGCGGCGCCCTTTGTTCGGGCGCCGCAAGCCTTGATTACGAGTGGTAGGCGGCTTCGCCGTGCGTTGCGAGGTCGAGACCTTCGCGCTCGGATTCGACCGGGACGCGCAGGCCGACGATAACGTCGACGACCTTGTAGAGGATCGCCGAGCCGATGCCGGACCATACGATGGTGATGGCGATCGCGGTGATCTGCGTCATGACCTGGCCGCCCATGGTGACGCCCTCGGCATAGCCGACGCCGCCGAGCGACGCGCTGGCGAAGATGCCGGTTCCGATCGCGCCGAACATGCCGCCGATGCCGTGAACGCCGAAGACGTCAGCGGTGTCGTCGTAGCCGAACTTGTTCTTCACCACGGAGACGAAGAAGTAGCAAAGCGGCGAAACGATCAGGCCCATGATGATGGCGCCCATCGGGCCGACGATGCCGGCAGCCGGCGTGATGGCGACCAGACCTGCGACCATGCCGGACGCGCCGCCGAGCATGGAGGCCTTGCCGCGGGTGAGCGTTTCAACGACGGCCCACGACACGACGGCGGCAGCCGTGGCCACGAAGGTGTTGACGGTAGCGAGCATCGCGCCGCCCGAAGCTTCGAGGTTGGAGCCGGCGTTGAAGCCGAACCAGCCGAACCAGAGCATCGAGGCGCCGACCATGGTGAGCGTCATCGAGTGCGGCGCCATCATGTCCTTGCCGAAGCCGGTACGCTTGCCGACCATGATCGCACCGATCAGACCGGCGACGCCGGCATTGATGTGAACGACGGTACCGCCGGCGAAGTCGAGCGCGCCCATCTTGAAGAGCAGGCCGTTGGCGTCCCAGACCATGTGGGCGATCGGGAAGTAGACGAAGGTGGCCCACAATGCGCAGAAGAGCACCACGGCGGAGAACTTGATGCGCTCGGCGAAGGCGCCGACGATCAGGGCGGGGGTGATGGCCGCGAAGGTCATCTGGAACATCGCGAAGATGTACTCGGGGATGACGACGCCCTGCGAGAAGGTCGCGGCGGTGGAATCCTTGGTGATGCCGGCGAGGAACATCTTCGCCGTGCCGCCCCAGTAGGCGCTCTCGGAGCCGCCGAAGGCGAAGGAGTAGCCGTAGATGACCCAGATGAGCATCATCACGGCGGCGACCATCGTGCACTGCATCAGTACCGACAGCATGTTCTTGGCGCGAACCAGGCCGCCGTAGAACAGCGCCAGGCCCGGCAGGATCATGAACAGCACGAGCAGCGTGGAGATGAACATGAAGGCGGTGTCGCCCTTATCGGGAACCGGCGCGGCTGCGGCAGCCGGAGCGGCCGTCGTGGCGGCATCCTGCGCGAAGGCGACGACCGGCGCGAGGAGCGCCGCGGACGCAGTGGCAAGGCGCGCCAGAGTGGGAGAAAACTTCGAAATTGACATAGAGAAAAGCTCCTTGGCTCTACCGTTACTTACAGCGCTTCTGCGTCGGTTTCGCCGGTACGGATGCGCACGGCATGGTCGATCGAGTAAACGAAGATCTTGCCGTCGCCGATCTGGCCGGTCTTGGCCGACGCGGCGATGGCTTCGACGGCCTTGTCGACGATCTCCGTTGCGACGGCGATCTCGATCTTGAGCTTCGGCAGGAAGCTGACCGCGTATTCGGTGCCGCGATAGATTTCGGTATGTCCCTTCTGGCGCCCGTAACCCTTCACTTCGGTCACGGTCAGGCCCTGAATGCCGATCGCCGTGAGGGCTTCGCGCACCTCATCCAGCTTGAACGGCTTGATAATGGCCATCACAATTTTCATCTGGTTTCCCATCCTTCGTTACCCTCGGCACGGAGCCGACTCTCCTTGCCACTGCCGTTTGCGACCAGCGACCAGCCTCCTACATTCAAGGCCCGTGCCAGATTCGAAACGATTTGTTAAGGTATTGAAAAATAAGGAGGATATTTATTGACGCCAATAAACAGGCAAATGATTGCCTAATAGCCGCCCAAGAAATGCGCAAATGGACAAATTTGCACTCAAATTAGTCATTTGCCCTTTTACGAATCAGGCCTTCCTGCGCCACCGACGCAATCAGGACACCATCTCGCGTATAGAGGCTACCGCGCGTCGGCCGCGGGCGCCGGATGCGGAGGGGCTGTCCTGTGTATAAAGGAGCCAGTCGTCGAGCTTGACCGGGCGATGGAACCACATCGAATGGTCGAGGCTTGCGACCTGGATCGTCTGGTCGAAGATCGAGGTGCCGTGCGGGTAGAGCGACGTGTCGAGCAGCGTCATGTCGGAGATATAGGCGAGCACCGCCGCCTGGGCGTGCCGGTCGTCGGGGACGGGACCGTTGGCGCGCACCCAGACATGCTGGAGCGGATCGAGTTTCTTGTCGGAGAAATAGTGGGTGAGCGAGACCGGCCGGATCTCGACCGGCCGCTCGCGGCCCCAGTATTTGCGGATCGCCTCGGGCGCATTGGCGAGGTAGCGCTTGGCGATCTCGTTCTCGTCGATCAGCGTTTCGGGCATCGGCACGTCGGGCATGGCGACCTGATGCTCGAAGCCCGGCTCGACGATCTGGAACGACGCAGACAGCGCGAAGATCGCCTTGCCATGCTGGATGGCGACGACGCGGCGGGTGTTGAAGCTCGATCCGTCGCGGATGCGCTCGACCTGGTAGACGATCGGCACGGAGGGGTCGCCGGGCCGCATGAAATAGGCATGCAGCGAATGCACCAGCCGCTCGATGTCGACGGTGCGCTGCGCCGCCATCAGCGCCTGCGCGATCACCTGTCCGCCGAAGACCCGCTGCCATCCGACCTGCGGGCTGGTGCCGCGGAAGATGTCCACCTCGATCGGCTCGAGATCGAGCGTCGCGAGCAGGGTTTCCATCGCGGTCGGCTTTTCGGTGTGGCGCGTCATTTTGTATGGCTCCGGCAGGTAGGAAGTGAGGCGATGATGATCTATATAGATCAATAGGATATTCTAAAAGAACGGGACGGGCGTTATGCGTGACATGCTTGTGGTTGGCGGGGGGTATGTCGGGCTCTCCATGGCTGTCGCGGTCAAGCAGGCGGCGCCGCATCTCGACGTCGCGGTGGTCGAAGCAGCCCCCGAGCACGTCTGGCGCAAGGACCCGCGCGCGTCCGCCATCATCGCCGCCGCCACCAAGATGCTCGACGTTTTCGGCATCTGGAACGAGATCGAGCCGACGGCGCAGCCGATCACCAAGATGATCGTCACCGATTCCAAGACCTCCGATCCCGTCCGCCCCGTGTTTCTGACCTTCGACGGCGAGGTCGAGGACGGCAAGCCCTTCGCCCACATGATCCCGAACGTCGCCATGGTCGGCGCGCTGCGCGGCGCCTGCGAACGGCTCGGCATCGAGATCACCCACGGTCTCAGCGCCACCGGCCTGAAGACGCTCGATACCCACGCCGAGATCACGCTCTCCGACGGCGGCACGATCGAGACCAGACTGGTGGTCGCCTGCGACGGCGTGCGCTCGCACCTGCGCGATCTGGCCGGCATCAAGACGGTGCACTGGGAGTATGGCCAGTCCGGCATCGTCACCACGGTCGAGCACGAGCGCCCGCACAATGGCTGCGCCGAAGAGCATTTCCTGCCGTCCGGCCCCTTCGCCATCCTGCCGCTGAAGGACAACCGCTCCTCGCTGGTGTGGACGGAAACGACGGCGGACGCCAACCGGCTGGTGCGCTCCGACGACCTGATTTTCGAGGAAGAACTGGAGCGCCGCTTCGGCCACAAGCTCGGCGCGCTGAAGGTGGTGGGCGACAAGCGCGCCTTCCCGCTCGGCCTGACGCTGGCGCGCGCCTTCGTCGCGCCGCGCCTGGCGCTGGCAGGTGACGCCGCCCACGGTATCCACCCGATCTCCGGCCAGGGCCTCAATCTCGGCTTCAAGGATGTGGCGGCCCTTGCCGAAACCATCGTCGAGGCCGATCGCCTCGGCCTCGATATCGGCTCGATCAACATTCTCGAGCGCTACCAGGCCTGGCGCCGCTTCGACACTTTCCGCATGGGTGTGACGACCGATGTGCTGAACCGGCTGTTTTCCAACGATCTCGCGCCGATCCGCATCGCCCGCGACTTCGGCCTCGGCCTCGTCGACCGCCTGCCGGGCCTCAAATCCTACTTCATCGACCAGGCCGCCGGCACGACGGCGGCGGGCAACCCGCGCCTGCTGGCAGGTGAGCGAATTTAGGGCTTGATCTATTCCTCGATCTCGCGCGCTTCGGACACCAGCATGATCGGAATGCCGTCGCGTATCGGGTAGGCGAGCTTTGCCTTTTCGGAGACGAGCTCGTTGTGCTCGCGGTCATAGGTCAGTCGCCCCTTGGTCAGCGGGCAGACCATCAGTTCCAGAAGCTTGGGATCGACGCGGCTCAGTTTTTCGTCCATGCGACCGCTTCTACTGCAAAATCGTGTCCGAGTCACCGAAGACCCGGGCAAGCACGATCTCGGTGATCGCGATCAGCGTTTCCGCCCGTGTCTTGAGGTCGGGCGCCTCCAGCAGCGCCTGCTTTTCCGCCGGGCCGAAGGGCGACATCATCGCCAGCGAATTGACCAGCGTCATGTTGCTGGCGCGCTCCACGCTCTCCCAGTCGGCCTCCAGCTTGTTGGCCTCGAGATAGGCCTTGAAGGCGGCGAGAAGGGCTGCGCGGTCGACCGCGTCCTCCTCGTTGCGCGCCGAAAAATCGGAGATGAAGGGCGCGATGCGGAAGGTGCGGTAAGGCTGGTGCGTCTCCTTCTCGTCGAGCAGCCGGAAGCGGCAGACGCCCGTCAGCGAGACGATGTAGCGGCCATCGCCGGTTTCGGCGAAGGAGGTTATGCGGCCGACGCAGCCGACGGCGCTGAGATTGGCTTCGCTGTGCTTCTCGTCGCTGTCGCCGAGCGCCGGCTGCACCATGCCGATCAACCGGTTGCCTGCGATCGCGGCATCGAACATGGCGAGATAGCGCGGCTCGAAGATGTTGAGAGGGAGCTGGCCGGTGGGAAGCAGCAGCGCACCGGTCAAGGGGAAGACGGCGATCGTGTCGGGCACATCGCCGCTCTTCAGATATCGTGCATTGCCCACTTGCATCGGCACTCGTCCCGCATAATCGGCGGGCCTAAATCACGCGCCCGCATCCAAGGGAATGTGGGGTACGTTGCCGAAAACGCAAGGGTCGGCGGCGGCAAAGCGCGGGGCGAAATGTCGCGCGCGCCCGCGTGCCTTAGGAAAACAACAGAGCCGAAAGCTTGCGGCGTCCCGAGACGCTGGCCGGGTCCTTGAAGCCCCAGACCTCGAAGAACTGCAACAGCTGACGGCGCGCGCCGTCGTCGTCGAAGGTCCGGTCCTTGCGCATGATGTAAAGCAGATGATCGGCCGCTTCCTCGCGTGCGCCCTCGACATTGCGGATCTTGGCGAGCTTGATGCGCGCCTCGTGATCGTCGGGGTTGGCGGCGAGCGTATTTTCCAGCGCCACGGGGTCGCCGAGCTTGCGGGCTTCCTCGATCTGTTCCAGCTTCTTCACCACCGCCTGGATCGCAGGATCGGCCGCCATCGTCTCCGGCAGCTCGCTCAGTACCTCGCGCGCGCGCTCGTGCTGGTTGGCGGCGATCATGCACTGCGCCATGCCGGCCAGCGCCCTGGCATTCTCCGGGTCGGCCTGCATGACGGCGCCGTAGAGCTGTGCCGCGCCATTGACGTCGCCATTGGCGAGCAGGCCGTCGGCCTCGACGAGGACGGCCTCGATCTCGGCGGCCTGATCGGCGCCAGCGGGACCGGCCACGCGATCGATGAATTCACGGATCTGGCTTTCGGGCACCGCGCCCATGAAGCCGTCGGCTGGACGGCCGCCGACGAAGGCGATGACGGCGGGGATCGACTGGATGCCGAGCTGGCCGGCGATCGAGGGATGATCGTCGATGTTCATCTTCACGAGCTTGATGCGGCCCTGGGCCTCGTTGACCACCTTTTCGATCACGGGTGTTAGCTGCTTGCACGGGCCGCACCAGGGCGCCCAGAAATCGACGAGCACCGGCTGGTTGCGCGACTCCTCGATGACGTCCTTGCCGAAGGTCGCCGTCGTCGTATCCTTGATGTAGCCGCCGGCCGCCACCGGTGCCGGCGCCGCTGCCTGGGCGGGTGCCGCGGGCGCGCCGCCATAGCTCGCCGTTGCCGACATCTGGCCGAAGGAATTGCTGTAGGGGTTGTCGTTGCCGCTCATGAGTATCTCCCGCCGCGCCGGTCAGCCGGCTTTTCTAGCGTTAAAATCGTATGTCAGGACGTCACTTTCAAGACAAGCGGCGTATGACCGGTCGCTTCCATGAAGCGCACGAGGTCGGCGCTTGCGATCGACGTCGTCGCGTCGTTGGACAGCGGATGGCAATTGATAATCTCGTCCTTCATCAGATCGGCATCAAGAACGAATGTGACCTTGTGATCGGAATCGTTGATGGCGCCGAAGGCGGTCACCGCGCCGGGAATGACGCCGAGATATTCCATCAGCTTTTCCGGCTTGCCGAACGACACCTTGCTGGCGGCGCCGATCAGCGTATGCACCGTCTTCAGGTCGACCGAGGCATTTTCCTCGACGGTGAGCAGGAAGAACTGGTCCTTCTTGTCCTTCACGAACAGGTTCTTCGTGTGGCCGCCGGGAATCTCGTCGCGCAGCGCCACCGATTCGGCCACCGTGAAGACCGGCGCATGCGTCTTGGTGCTGTGCCTGATGCCGAGCCCGTCGAGAAAGGCGTAGAGTTCGGCTGCGGTCTTCGGCGTCTTCTCGGTCATGGCTCGTTCCAGCACTCTAATGGGATAAGGCGCCCCCTGATTACGTCTCCCTCCGGTTTTTTGCAACGTGCCTGTTCGCCGCTTTTCCCTGCATTTGCGGCATTTTAGGTGGGGCGGGAAAAGCTTTTCAAATTTTTCTTCGCCTTTCCGTCATTTCCCTGTTGCATTTGAAAATCGTTTGGGCGATATAGCGCCCGTCGCCGCAAGGTGGCGCCCATGGTCCTCCAAACTACCACAGGCCGTCGGGATTATGAGCGGGTGTAGCTCAGTGGTAGAGCACAACCTTGCCAAGGTTGGGGTCGAGGGTTCGAACCCCTTCGCCCGCTCCAAATCTTCCCAACCGGTTGATATAATTAGGATGTGATCGCCCGGCGATCGTATCGACCGGCCTCGCCGCGCAAGCCGGCTATCCTCCTGGATAGCAATCCCGGAAGCGCTAGGCACGTCTCCCGGACCAGCGCGCCTCTCCCTCCATTTTCTTCACGCGCGTCCGTTCCATCCATGCGGCCTTTGCTCTAAAGCCAGTCGAACGGAACTGGAAAAGGCAGCGCAATGGGCTTCTCGATCACCACCTGGAACATCAATTCGGTCCGGCTGCGCATGCCGATCGTCGAGCAGCTCGTCCTCAAGCATCGCCCCGATATCATCTGCCTCCAGGAAACCAAGGTGCCGAACGAGCTGTTTCCCTTGGCGCCGCTGAAGGCGATGGGCTACGAGCATGTGATCATCCATGGCCAGAAGGGCTATCACGGGGTGGCGATCGCCTCGCGCTTTCCGCTCACCGAGGACCATCGTCAGGATTACTGCAAGGTCGGCGATTCCAGGCATATTTCGGCGGTGTTCGAGCGCGGGGGAAAGCGCATCCGCATTCACAATTTCTATGTGCCGGCCGGTGGCGACGAGCCGGATCGGACGATCAATCCGAAATTCGGCCACAAGCTCGATTTCATCGAGGAGATGAAGCTGCTCAAGGCCGATGGCGAGGCCAATACCTCGGCGATCCTCGTGGGCGATCTCAATATCGCGCCGATGGAACACGACGTCTGGTCGCACAAGCAGCTGTTGAAGATCGTCAGCCACACGCCCGTGGAGACCGAGGGGCTGCTCGAGGTGATGAAGCGCGGCCAGTGGCTGGACCTGATGCGGCAGAACGTGCCGGAGACGCAGAAGCTCTATACATGGTGGAGTTACCGCGCCAAGGATTGGGAAGCGGCCGATCGCGGCCGGCGTCTCGACCATATCTGGTCGTCGCACGACCTCGGGCCGCATCTGCAGCGCGTCGAGATCCTGAAAGAGGCGCGCGGCTGGGACCGGCCGTCCGACCACGTGCCGGTGACGGCGCATTTCGATCTTTAAACGTCGAAAAGAGCCTCAGGCGAAGCGGTGAAGCTCGGCGGCGGCCTTTGCCGCCAGGGCTGCGATATTGTCGCGGATGCGCTGCTGGATCAGCAAAGCCGCATCCGGATATTCCTCGATCAGCCGGTGAAACAGCGCGCGGGTGATGCGGATGATCGCCGTGTCCTCGCGGGCGATCGCCGTGAACTTGCGCTCGACCAGCGTCACCAGCGCAAGCTCCGACAAAAGCGTGCCGGACCCGACAACCGCCTGAACCTCAGGCTTGTTGTCGCGTCCGGTGTGGCTCAGTTCGACGCTGCCGCTGACGATGACGTAGGCGCTGTCGGCGGGAGAGCTTTCGCGAAAAAGCATCTGCCCGTTGGAGATCACGCGCCGATCCGCGCCGAAGGCGATCAGCCGCAGCTGATCCTCCGACATTCCGTTGAAAAGCGGAAGCTGCGCCAGCAGCTGGATATCGTCATTCAGCGCCATGGCTACGGTACGATCTTGTAGCCGCCGTTTTCCGTGACCAGGATTTCGGCGTTCGACGGATCACGCTCGATCTTCTGGCGCAGGCGGTAGACGTGGGTTTCCAGCGTGTGGGTGGTGACGCCGGAATTGTAGCCCCAGACTTCCTCGAGCAGCACGTCGCGGGTCACGACCTTCTGTTCGGCGCGGTAGAGATAGCGGATGATCGCCGCTTCCTTTTCCGTGAGGCGGATCTTCTGGCCGTTTTCCGTGGTCAGCAACTTCTGGCTCGGCTTGAAGACATAGGGTCCGACGCTGAAGGTGGCGTCCTCGCTCTGCTCGTGCTGGCGCAGCTGCACGCGGATGCGGGCAAGCAGCACGGCGAAGCGGAAGGGCTTCGTCACGTAGTCGTTGGCGCCGGCCTCGAGGCCGAGGATCGTATCCGAATCGGTGTCATGGCCCGTCAGCATGATGATCGGCGCCTTGAGGCCGCCCTTGCGCAAGAGCTTCACCGCCTCGCGGCCATCCATATCGGGAAGGCCGACATCCATGATCAGGAGATCGATGGCCGTCGCGCGGGCGCGTTCGACGCCCTTGGCAGCCGTGGATTCCTGGAGAACCGTGAACTCGTCATAGAGCGCGAGCTGCTCCGTGAGGGTTTCGCGGAGGTCGTCGTCATCATCCACCAACAAAATGGTGCGTGCTGTCATGCGGCTATGTCCCTCGCCATCTGGTCCCCTTACTCCTACGCCAACTTTAGGATGTTGGCAAAGATCAGGATACCAAGCTGTTGTCGTATATGGTGCTATATGATTTCAATCACTGCCCCGGCAATTGCAAAAACATGTGAGAAACATGGAAAAAACAAGGCGGAAACCGTCTATACAACCAAGGATCATCACCGTTCGACCGTCACCGGGGCAGAAAAGCCGGGCTTTGCTGCAATTCGGGACAATCACGGTGCCCGCCGCGGTTGGTCGCTCGGGGCGCACCACACGCAAGCGTGAAGGCGACGGCGCCACTCCGATCGGCGAAATGCGGCTGCTTTCGGGCTTCGCGCGCGGCGAAAGAATCTCCGGCCTGCGAACCCGGCTACCGATTCGCCTGATCCGCGCCGACATGCTGTGGTGCGATCAGCCCGGTGACGCCAACTACAACAGGCTGGTCAGGGCGCCGTTTGGCAAAAGCCACGAAAAGATGAAGCGCGACGACGGGCTCTACGACCTCTGCCTGGTCATGGACTGGAACGTCACCTCGCGCGTCCGCAATCGCGGCTCGGCGATCTTCTTCCACCTGATCCGCCCCGGCTACCAGCCGACGGAGGGCTGCATCGCCGTTCATCGGCGCGACATGAACCGGATATTGCCGCATCTGCGCAAGGGTACGGTCGTCAGGGTTTTATGAAGCTGGCGCGGGCGAGGGGTGATATCGCCGCCCGCCTGACCTATATGCAATGCGACCGGCGCCCGGGCTGAGAGGCGCTTCGGGAAACGGCGGCACGGTCGCCGTTCAACACGCCCCGTTCCATTCATCGCTTTCGCGGAGATTTATTGTGGCACAGCAATCCATCATCACGTTTCACGACGGGCATTCCATACCCCAGGTCGGCCTCGGCGTCTGGCAGACGCCCAACGACATGGCGGCACCGGCGGTACGCGCGGCCATCGAGGCCGGCTATCGCCATGTCGATACGGCCGCCGTCTATGAAAACGAAGAGGGCGTCGGCGAGGGCATCCGCTCGTCGGGCGTCGACCGCAAGGACATCTTTCTCACGACCAAGCTCTGGAATTCGGAGCAGGGCTACGAGACGACGCTGAAGGCGTTCGACAACAGCCTGAAGCGGCTGGGTACCGATTACGTCGACCTCTACCTCATCCACTGGCCGGCGCCAAACCGCGACGCCTATGTCGATACGTGGAAAGCCTTCATCAAGCTGCGCGAAGAGGGCCGGGCGAAGTCGATCGGCGTCTCGAATTTCTATCCTGAACATATCGAACGGCTGATTGCAGAGACCGGCGTCGTGCCCGTCATCAATCAGATCGAGCTGCATCCGGACTTCCAGCAGAAAATCGCGCAGGAAGCGCACAAGAAGCTCAACATCGCCACGCAGTCCTGGAGCCCGCTCGGCCAGGGCAAGCTGATCGCCCACCCGGTTCTCGCCAAGATCGCTCAGAAGCACGGCAAGACGCCGGCGCAGGTGATCATTCGCTGGCACATGGACAGCGGCCTCGTCGTCATCCCGAAATCGGTGACGCCGTCGCGCATCGTCGAGAACTTCCAGGTCTTCGACTTCAAGCTCGATGGCGACGACATGGCCGAGATCGCCAAGCTCGACAGCAGCACGGCACGCATGGGGCCGGACCCGAAGACGGCGACGTTCTAAGGATTTGAGTCAGGGCCTGGAGCCAGCTGCCGGCTGCTCTAGGCCCCGCCCTGCCACGTCTTCACCGCTTCCAGCGGCCAGACCAGCATCAGCACGTTGAGCGTCAGGTTGTCGCGGATCATGTAGCCGGTGAAGAGCTCGAAGAAGATGGCGAGCGTCACCGTCAGCCAGACCGGCGCGCGCCAGGCGAAGAAGAAGCCGAGCGCCATGAACACGGTGTCCATCGCGGAGTTCAGGATGCTGTCGCCGTAATAGTCGAGCGAGATCGTCGCGGTGCGATAGCGGTCGATGATGATGGGCGAGTTCTCCAGAAGCTCCCAGCCGGATTCGATCACCACCGCCAGGAGCAGTTTCATCGCGATCGGCTTGCCGCGCAGCACGAGATGCGCCAGACCGTAGAACACGAAGCCGTGGATGATGTGCGACGGCGTGTACCAGTCGGAGATGTGCTGCGAGTTGCCGCTGGAATTGACGGTGCCCTCCCACAGCTTGACATAGCCGCAGGTGCAGATCAGCGTGCGCCCCATCAGATATTCGGCGACGATCTGCGCCAGCAGAACGGCCAGGCAGGCGATGAACCAGAAGGTCTGGTTCCTGGCTCTCTCCGCCGCTCCGAGCGCTGTCACTGGCCGGCTTCTCCCTCGGGCGCGATCGTGTGCTTCATGATCAGCGGCATCTGCGCCAGCGTGAACAGGATGGTGATCGGCATCGTGCCCCAGACCTTGAAGGCGACCCAGGTGTCGTCGGAGAAGTTGCGCCAGACGATCTCGTTCAGAACGGCGAGGAACAGGAAGAACAGGCCCCAGCGGACCGTCAGCTTGCGCCATCCCTCGGCGTCGAGCTGGAAGGCGGCGTTGAAGACGTAGCCGAGCAATGATTTGCCGAACAGAAGCCCGGCGAGCAGCGTCAGGCCGAACAGCGCGTTGATGATCGTCGGCTTCATCTTGATGAAGGTCTCGTCCTGCAGATAGATCGACAGCGAGCCGAAGATCAAAACGACGACGCCCGAAACGAAGGGCATGACCGGCAGGTGCTTGAGGACGATCTTCGAGATGGTGAGCGAGATCACCGTCGCCGCCATGAACAGGGCCGTGGCGACGAAGAGGGGGCCGCCGAGCGAGGCCAGGACGGGGAATTTCTCGACCAGCCAGGGGCCGCGCAGATTGGCGAAGAAGAAGATCAGCAACGGCCCAAGCTCCAGCGCCAGCTTGAGCATCGGATGATGCTTGTCGGCAGCCGACGGGGTGATATCGCTTTCGGTCGTCATGAGGTCCCTAATCCGTTCCCTGGTGTAGTCTTGGGTCTAGTCTTGATCCGCGACGCTTGCGCGCCGTTGCGGGCATATCTGTGGCATCAATCGCCATTGACGGCAATGGCACCGCGCTGATCGGGCCGATCAGCCCCGCGCCTCTCCCAGCCCCGCGATCGCCTGGGCGAAATCCTCGGCCTCGAAGGGCTCCAGATCGTCCACGCCTTCGCCGACGCCGATGAAATAGACCGGCAGCTTGTGCTTGGCGGAGATGGCGACGAGGATGCCGCCGCGCGCCGTGCCGTCGAGCTTGGTCATGATCAGGCCGTTGACGCCGGCGACGTTGCGGAAGATCTCGACCTGGCTCAGGGCATTCTGGCCGGTAGTTGCGTCGAGCGTCTGCAGCACGGTGTGCGGCGCGTCGGGATCGAGCTTGCCGAGCACGCGTACGATCTTCTCGAGCTCGGCCATCAGCTCGGTCTTGTTCTGCAGGCGGCCGGCCGTGTCGATGATCAGCACGTCGCATTTCTTCTGCCTGGCCTGCTCGAAGGCGTCATAGGCAAGCCCCGCCGCATCGGCGCCGAGCTTGGTGCCGACGAATTCCGACTTGGTGCGGTCGGCCCAGATCTTCAGCTGCTCGATCGCCGCGGCGCGGAACGTATCGCCGGCCGCCACCATCACCTTCAGTCCGGCGCCGGAGAGCTTGGCGGCGAGCTTGCCTATCGTGGTGGTCTTGCCGGTGCCGTTGACGCCGACGACCAGGATGACATGCGGCTTGTGGCTGAGATCGAGCTGCAGGGGCTTGGCGACCGGCTTCAGCACCTTGGTGATCTCGGCCGCCATGATCCGGCTCACATCCTCGCCCGACACGTCCTTGCCGTAGCGTTCCGACGCCAGCGTATCGGTGACGCGCAGCGCCGTCTCGACACCGAGATCGGCCTGGATCAGGAGGTCCTCGAGATCCTGCAGCGTGTCGTCGTCGAGCTTGCGCTTGGTGAAGAGCGCCGAGATCTGGCCTGTCAGCTGCGAGGAGGTGCGGGCCAGGCCGGCGCGCAGGCGCTGGAACCAGTTGAGCTTGGCCGGGGCCACGATGGCGACGGATTCGGGGGTCGCGGCGGCGGTGGAGAAGCCCTTGGGGAGGATGGGGGCGTCGGTGTCGGTCGGACGTGGTTCGGTGGAGTCGATAGAAGCTGACTCGGAGGGTGCGATACCCCCTCTGCCCTGCCGGGCATCTCCCCCACAAGGGGGGAGATTGGCTGGGCGGGATCGCTCGTTTCATCCTCGATCGTTTCGTCGGTTGACGGCTCGGCCTTGCCACTCTCATCAACATGAGGGGTCTGGTCGGGAGCTTCCCGCGAGTCGATCTCCCCCCTTGTGGGGGAGATGTCCGGCAGGACAGAGGGGGGTATCGCATCCTCGACGCTGGCGACTTCCGCCTCCGCCTCCGCCTCGGCCTCCAGCAAGGACAACGGCACCAGCCCGACATCATCGGTCGCCAGCGCCGTCGGCAAATCCTCGGAAACCTCGTCCTCGGCGACATCCTGACGATCGGCCGAAGGTCCGCCCGCGGTGTCCATCTCTTCCGGCAGCACCGGATCGGCGGCGAGCGGCAGGTCGTCCACCGGCGCGGGCGGCGGCGTTACATCCGCAGAGGCCGGTGTCTCCGCGACCGGCTCGATCGCGACCTCGGGGGCCTTGGTCTCGACTGTATCCGGCGTCTGCTCTTCCGCCGTCTTGTCGGGGCCGAAGGTGAAGACCTTTTTGATGAAGCTGAACGCCATGAGAATTCCGTCAGGTCAGGCCGCGTCGGCGGCCGTCAGTTGCATGTCGAGGTGCTTGCCGTCGTGGCCGATGATATCGACCTCGACCAGCGCCCGTGGCTTGAGCCCCGGTGCCGCGACAAGCGTGAAGTTTTCCGTATGCGCCAGTCCGTTGTTTTCCACCAGCAGCCATTGCCGCGTGCCCACCATGCCGTCGAGATGGGACTGATGCAGCATATGTCCAGTGGCGCGCAGCCGCGCCGCCCGTTCCTTGACGAGCCGCCGGTCGAGCTGCGGCATCCGTGCCGCCGGTGTTCCCGGTCGCGGGCTGTAGGGGAAGACGTGGAGATGCGCGATTTGCGCGTCCTCGGCGAGCCTCACCGCGTTGTCGAACATCTCTTCCGTCTCGGTCGGGAAACCGGCGATCATGTCGGCGCCGATCGAGATCTCCGGCCGCAGCCTTCTGACCTCGTTGACGAATTCGAGCGCATCGGCGCTGGAGTGCCGCCGCTTCATCCGCTTCAGGATCATGTCGTCGCCATGCTGCAGCGACAGATGCAGATGCGGCATGAAGCGCGCTTCGTCGGCGATGAGATCGAGGAGATGCCGGTCCGCCTCGATGCTGTCGATCGACGACAGCCTGAGACGCCGGATATCCGGCACCTGCTTCAGCAGCGTCTTCGCCAGCAGCCCGAGCGTCGGCTCGCCCGGCAGGTCGGCGCCGTAGCTGGTGGCGTCGACGCCGGTCAGCACGATCTCGCGATAGCCGCTTTCGGTAAGCTTGCGCGCCTGGTCTACAACCGATCCCATCGGCACCGAGCGCGAATTGCCCCGCCCATAGGGGATGATGCAGAAAGTGCAGCGGTGGTCGCAGCCGTTCTGCACCTGGATGAAGGCGCGCACATGGCCGTCGATATGCTTGACCATCTGCGGCGCGGTCGCCTTGACGCTCATGATGTCGTTGACGCGCAGCTTCTCTTCGGCCGAGACGCCGAAATCCGGAAGCGCGCGGTAACTGGCGCTCTTGAGCTTCTCTTCGTTGCCGAGCACCGCATCGACCTCGACCATCCCGGCGAAGGTTTCCTTCTCGGTCTGCGCCGCGCAGCCGGTGACGATGATGCGGGCTTCGGGATTGTCGCGACGCGCGCGGCGGATCGCCTGGCGCGCCTGGCGCACGGCCTCGCCTGTCACGGCGCAGGTGTTGACCAGTATCGCGTTGTTGAGCCCGGCCTTCTCGGCCTCGGCCCGCATCACTTCGGATTCGTAGGTATTCAGACGACAGCCGAAGGTGATGACCTCGACCCCACTCACTTGGCGTCCGCCCCCGGAACCTCGGCCGCATCGCGCCGCCACGCGCCGGTTGAGGGATCGACGGTGCCGGACCATTCCCATTCGGCCGGGCCGGTCATGACCACATGGTCGTCGTCCCGCCATTCGATGACGAGCGGCTGCCGGCTCGGCGCGGAGGCGACGTCGATGGTCACCTTGCGCCCGGTGCGGCCGGTGCGCGCGGCGGAAACGCCGGCGGCGCAGGCGGCCGAACCGCAGGCGAGCGTCAGGCCCGCGCCGCGCTCCCAGGTGCGGGTGCGCAGGCTGCTCTCGGACGTGACCTGCGCCAGCGTGATGTTTGCCTTTTCGGGGAACATCGGATGGTTCTCCAGCAGCGGTCCGAAACGCTCCAGATCGAAGCTCATCGGATCCCTGTCGACCCAGAAGATCGCATGCGGATTGCCCATCGACATGGCCGAGGGAGAGTGCAGCACCGGATTGTCGATCGGGCCGATCTGCAACTCGATGCGGCTGGTATCGAAGAATTCTTCCGACAGCGGGATCTTGTCCCACTGAAACACCGGTCTGCCCATGTCGACCGAGATGGTCCCGTCCTCGAGTTCGACGGCATTCAGGATGCCGGCGACGGTCTGGAAGGTGAAGACCTTCTTGCCGGTTTCGGCCGAAAGCGCCTGCACCACGCAGCGCGTGCCGTTGCCGCAGGCCTGCGCCTTGGTGCCGTCGCAGTTCAAGATGTCGATCCAGGCATCGGTGCCCTCGGCCTTCGGATCATGGATCGCCATGATCTGGTCGAACGCAGTCTCGGCATCGGCATTGAGCGCGATGGCGGCCTGAGGCGTCACCTTGTCGGTGCGCCCGCGCATGTCGACAACCAGGATCTTGTTGCCAAGCCCGTTCATCCTCGCGAATTCGACCGTTGCGCTCATTTGTCTCTGATCCATGTCCGTTCGGGCTGTATATGGCGGAAATGCGTGGGAATTACCAGTGGGCGGCGCGCGGTCCATCTGCTTCCTTCATCCCGTCGCAACGGGGAAAATTTCGCGCCATGGACAAGAAACATCGCGACATTATCAGCAGCATAGCGAAATTCGCGACAGTTTTTCATCCCCGTCGCCCGCGATCGCCACACACTGTCCAGGTCATTGGACAGGGAGCCGGGTTCGCGAACCGGTAACGCCAAGGTTGGCATCCGGCGTTCAGTGATGGTTGTCAGAGGTGGATCGAAGGCCGTCGGGGCCTGATATCCATCCGGCAAGGAAAGGCCGAGAGACGCTCCTGTCGGCCCGGACGACCCGGAAACCTCGAAGCAGCCGGGCAGGCGGACCGCCTGACACACATACCACCCATACAATGCCGTCTGCCCGTTCCCGTTTTTGGGTCCGCCGCCGTCGCCGAGCTTCGCTCCGCGCGGGGTTTCGTGGTGCGCGCCGTCCACCCCATGCAAAAGCAGCAGCCGAATACAAAAAGGCCCGCGCGAGGCGGGCCTTTCGAAACCAGATCAGCAGTCGATCACTTGACCAGATTGCGCTTGGCCAGCGTGCGCAGGCGCAGCGCGTTGAGCTTGATGAAGCCGGCGGCGTCCTTCTGGTCGTAGGCGCCCTGGTCGTCCTCGAAGGTAACCAGCTTGTCGGAGTAGAGCGACTTGTCGCTTTCGCGACCGATGACCATGACGTTGCCCTTGTAGAGCTTCAGCGTCACTTCGCCCTCGACATGCTCCTGGCTCTTGTCGATCAGCGCCTGCAGCATCTCGCGCTCCGGCGAGAACCAGAAGCCGTAATAGATCAGCTCGGCGTAGCGCGGCATGATCTCGTCCTTGAGGTGGGCGGCACCACGGTCGAGCGTGATGCTCTCGATCGCACGGTGAGCCGACAGCAGGATCGTGCCGCCGGGGGTCTCGTAGACGCCGCGCGACTTCATGCCGACATAGCGGTTCTCGACGAGGTCGAGGCGGCCGATGCCGTTGTCGCGGCCGTAAGTGTTGAGTGCTGCGAGCAGCGTCGCCGGGCTCATGCGCACGCCGTTGATCGAGACGGCATCACCCTTCTCGAAGCCGACCTTGATAATGGTGGCCTTGTCGGGTGCCGCTTCCGGCGAGATGGTGCGCATGTGCACATATTCGGGCGCCTCGACAGCCGGATCTTCCAGAACCTTGCCCTCGGAAGAGGAGTGCAGCAGGTTGGCGTCGACGGAGAACGGCGCTTCGCCCTTCTTGTCCTTGGCAACCGGAATCTGGTGGGCTTCGGCGAAGGCGAGCAGGTCGGTACGCGACTTAAACGACCAGTCGCGCCAAGGAGCGATGATCTTGATGTCGGGGTTCAGCGCGTAGGCCGAGAGCTCGAAACGAACCTGGTCGTTGCCCTTGCCGGTGGCGCCGTGCGCAATGGCGTCGGCGCCGGTCTTCCTGGCGATGTCGATCAGGTGCTTGGAGATCAGCGGGCGGGCGATCGAGGTGCCGAGCAGGTAGACGCCTTCGTAGACGGCATTGGCGCGGAACATCGGGAAGACGAAATCGCGCACGAATTCCTCGCGCACGTCCTCGATATAGATCTCCTTGATGCCAAGCATCTCGGCCTTCTTGCGCGCCGGCTCGAGCTCTTCGCCCTGTCCGAGGTCGGCCGTGAAGGTGACGACTTCGGCGTTAAGCTCGGTCTGCAGCCACTTCAGGATGATCGAGGTGTCGAGACCGCCGGAATAGGCGAGGACGACTTTCTTTACGTCTTTGTGCGATGCCATGATGATGAGATCCGTTGTGCCAGGAGGGTCGCGGCCAGCCGCAAGACCCGGTATCGCCGGGCACTTTTAGCGAGATTGACGCCGGACGCAAGGGCAAGGACGTCGAGAAACCGGGCCGCTAGAGGTGCTTTGCGATGTTCATGCGACGATGCAGGATGCGGATGATGGTGAGTTGGTCGCCGACCGCGCGATCGCTGAGACGAATTGCCTGATCATCGAGCGCGTCGCACGCGTTTTGCCTTTATGAATGCATCGAAATCGAAGGGGCGCGGAACGCCCGATTGCTCACCCTCCATGATCGCCGCCTCGATCGCATCACGCTCGGCCTTGTGCTGCAGCACACGCAATGCCGCATCGACGACCTCGTCGACGGAACCGTAATTGCCGTCCCGCAACTGTGTATCGATGAACTCTTCCATCTGCGCGTCGAGGCGGATCGTTTCCAGCCTGCCCATGCGGGAGCTCCTAGCGGATATATTTGCGATGCACCTCTTTCAGGAATGCCTCGCCGTCAAATTCCTCCGGCTCGCCTGACTGCTCGCCCTCGATGATGGCTGCCCGGATCGCCTCGATCTCGGCCTGGTCGCGCAAGAGCTGAAGGCCGTGATCGATGACTTCGCCCGCCGAGGCGTAACGGCCATCGCCGAGCTGCTCTTCGATGAAATCTTCCATGCGATCATCGATCGTTACCGACATGACCCTGATCATCTAGGCTCCCGCGATCCGCTTGCCAGTGGTTTGACTTGCCCTTCGAGATTACCATATCTGGCCGCGAGCGAACAATCCCAGGCGAAAGGCTGAAGCCGTGACCGATCTCACCGATATCATCAAGCCCTCCAACGTCGCCGTCATCACCGGTGGCGCCTCTGGCATCGGCCTGGCGGCCGCCAAGCACTTCGCGACAAAGGGCATGAACGTCGTCATCGCCGATCTCGGCGCCGACCGGCTGGCCGCTGCGGCAAAGGCGGTCGCGGCCATGTCCGGAGACGACCACGTCATGGCTGTCGAGACCGACGTCTCCGACAAGGCGGCGCTGCGGGCGCTGGAGCGGCAGGTCGTCCAGCGCTTCGGCAAGGTGCATGTGCTGATGAACAATGCCGGCATCGGGCCGGAGACCTCGATCTTCAGCGCCGACAGCGGCTGGGACGCGATCCTGGGCGTCAACCTGATGGGCGTCGTCAACGGCACGCGTACTTTCGGCCCCGGCATGCTCGCCCATGGTGAGCCGGGCCTGATCATCAACACCGGTTCCAAGCAGGGCATCACCACGCCACCCGGCAACCCCGCCTACAACGTCTCCAAGTCAGGCGTGAAGGTGTTCACCGAGGCGCTGGAGCACGAGCTGCGCAACACCAAGGGCGGCAAAATCTCCGCCCACCTGCTGATCCCCGGCTTCGTCTTCACAGGGCTTACCAAGGGCGACCGCGCCGATAAGCCCGCCGCCGCCTGGACCCCGGAACAGACGGTCGATTTCATGATCGAGAGCATCGAGAAGGGCGATTTCTATATCCTCTGCCCCGACAACGACGTCGCCCGCCCTGTCGACGAGCGCCGCATGGCCTGGGCGATCGGCGACATCATCGAGAACCGCCCGCCGCTGTCGCGCTGGCATCCCGACTATGCCGAGCGCTTCAAGGCGTTTCTCGAAGGCAAGTAAGAGCTGAAGCGATCGGGCCTATTAGAAGGTTTGATTGGTGCATTTCCTGAAACCCGGATATGAGACATTGCTTTCACATCCGGCTTCAAGAGTGTGCAATGGATTTTCTGCCGAGCCTGCCGACGCTTCTGACCTTTTCCGCCGCCAGCCTGCTTTTGGCCGCGACACCCGGCCCCGACATGACGCTGTCGATCAGCCGGGCGCTGTCGCAGGGCAAGAAGCCGGCGCTCTATGTCGTGCTCGGCACCAGCCTCGGCATCGTCGTCCATACCATGCTGGTCGCCTTCGGCATCTCGGCGCTGATCACCGCCTCGCCGACGGCCTTCATGATCCTGAAGACGGGCGGCGCCGCCTATCTGCTCTGGATGGCGGTTCAGGCGATCCGCTACGGCTCCAAGCTCTCGGTCGAAAAGGTCGAGGACGCGAAAGGCACGCCGCTGTCGAACATATCGAGCGGCTTCTGGGTCAACCTGTTGAACCCCAAGGTCATCATCTTCTTCATGACCTTCCTGCCGCAGTTCGTCACATCAGGTGATCCTGATGTCACGCAGAAGCTGCTCTTCCTCGGCTTCTTCTTCATCGTCATCGGCATGCCGGTGAACGCGCTCGTCGTGCTCGCCTCCGACTGGCTGGCGACCTGGCTGCAGAACAACAGGAAGGTGCTGCGCGGGATGGACTACACCTTCGCCGGCGTCTTCTCCGTCTTCGCGGCCAAGATCTTCTTCACCCAGGCGCGCTGATATCAGCCGATCAGCAGCGCGTCGTCGTCGAGCGTCTGGCCGCGCATCTTGCGGAACATGTCGATCAGGTCTTCGACCTGCAGGTCCTTGCGGCTGTCGCCCGACACGTCGAGCATGATCTCGCCGCCATGCAGCATGATGGTGCGGTGGCCGTAGTCCAGCGCCTGGCGCATCGAGTGCGTCACCATCAGCGTCGTCAGCTTGCGCTCCGAGACCACGCGGTCGGTGAGCCCCATGACGAACTCGGCCATCCCTGGATCGAGAGCCGCCGTATGCTCGTCGAGCAACAATACCTCGGAGCCGGCAAGCGTCGCCATGACAAGCGAGATCGCCTGCCGCTGGCCGCCGGAGAGAAGATCCATGCGGTCCTTCATCCGGGTCTCGAGGCCGAGATTGAGTTCGGCGATGCGTTCGCGGAAATGCTCGCGCCGGCGTGGCCCAAGCGCCGAGGTCAGCCCGCGCCGCTCGCCGCGCCGTGCCGCCAGCGCCAGGTTCTCCTCGATCGACAGCGCGCCGCAGCTTCCCGTCAGCGGGTCCTGGAAGACGCGGGCGACGAGGCCGGCGCGCGCCGCGGTCGGCTTGCGAGTGACGTCGGTGTGGCCGATCATCACCTGTCCCTCGCTCGCCAGCACATCGCCGGCGAGCACGCCCAAGAGCGTCGACTTGCCGGCGCCGTTGGAGCCGATGACGGTGACGAACGAGCCTTCCTCGATCGTCAGGCTGACGCCGTTCAGCGCCTGCTTCTGCAGCGGCGTTCCCTTGCCGAAGACGACCTTGATATCCTTGAGCGTGATCATGACGAGGCACCTCCGCGGCGAAGGCGGGGAAGGATGAGCGCAACCGTGACCAGGGCCGCGGTGACGAAATTGAGGTCGGAGGCCTGCAGGCCGATGACGTCGCTCGACAGCGCCAGCTGGATGGCGATGCGGTAGAGGATCGAGCCGATGACGCAGCCGATCAGCGCGATCAGCAATCCGCGCCGGCCGAGCAGCGTCTCGCCGATGATGACGGCGGCAAGGCCGACGACGATGGTGCCGACACCGGAGGTCACGTCGGCGAAGCCGTTGGTCTGCGCGAACAGCGCGCCGCCGAGCGCCACCAGCGCGTTGGAAATCGCCATGCCGAGATAGATCTGGCGGTTGGTATCGACGCCCTGGGCGCGGGCCATGCGGGCATTTGCGCCAGTGGCGCGCATCGCCAGACCGGAATCGCTCTCGAGGTAGCGCCAGACGACGATGACGGCGACGACGACAAGCACGCCGACGAAGAGCGGCCGCACGTAGAAATCGCGCAAGCCGAGGCCGAAGAACGGGCTGATCATCGTGTCGGCATTGATCAGCGCGACGTTCGGCTTGCCCATGACGCGCAGGTTCACGGAAAACAGGGCGATCATCGTCAGGATCGATGCGAGCAGGTTGAGGATCTTGAAACGGACGTTGAGCATGGCGGTGACCATGCCGGCGGCCGCCCCCGCCGCCATGGCGATCAGCGCCGCCAGCCAGGCGTTCACGCCCGCGATGATCAGCACCGCGGTCACGGCGGCGCCGAGCGGAAACGAGCCGTCCACGGTCAGATCCGGAAAATCGAGCACACGGAATGCGAGGTAAACGCCGAGCGCGACGAAGGCATAGACCAGCCCCAGCTCCACGGCTCCCCAGAATGCGATCTGACTCAAGGCTTTTGCCCTTTCCTGTGCTGTTTCCGTGGCAAAGACCCCTCCCAACCCTCCCCACAAGGGGGAGGGCTTAACCCAGCCGATCCGCCCTGCCACGATTGGGGCAGACGGGTGCCACGGGTCTTCTCCCCCTTGTGGGGGAGATGGCCGGCAGGCCAGAGAGGGTCTTCATCTCTATGCGATCAGCCGCCCCCGTGCAAACGGGAGCGGCTGATCATTCAGGTGTTGATGGTGACTGGCTCAGTCAATCGTCTTCGTCGCGCGCTTCAGCACGCTCTCGGGCAGCGTCACGCCCATCTTGGCGGCCGCACCCTTGTTGATGACGAGATCGCTGCCGGCGGCGACCTTGACCGGGATGTCGCCGGGGTTCTCGCCCTTCAGGATGCGAACGACGATCTCGCCGGTCTGCTTGCCGACGTCGTAGTAGTTGAAGCCGAGAGCGGCGACCGAGCCGCGCGAAACGGAATCTGTGTCGGCGGTGAAGAGCGGCAGCTTGGCCTCTTCGGCGACGGCCACGGCACCCTCGAGCGCCGAGATGATGGTGTTGTCCGTCGGCACGTAGATCGCATCGGCGCGGCCGACGAGGGCGCGGGCGGCACCCTGCACTTCGGCGGACTTGGTGGCGGCGGATTCGACGACCTTGAGGCCGGCCTTTTCGGCCTCGACCTTCAGCACCGCGAGCAGCGATACCGAGTTCGCTTCACCGGAATTGTAGAGGTAGCCGATCGTCTTGGCGTTCGGCAGGATTTCCTTGATCAGCGCCACGTGTTCGGCAACCGGCGACATGTCCGAGAGGCCGGTGACGTTGCCGCCGGGCTTGTCCATGTTCTTGACCAGTTGCGCGCCGAGCGGATCGGACACGGCGGTGAAGACGACCGGGATGTCGCGGGTCGACGAGACCACGGCCTGCGCCGAAGGGGTCGAGATCGGCACGATGACGTTGGGGCCGTCGCCGGCGAACTGGCGGGCGATCTGGGCGGCGGTCGCGGGATTGCCCTGCGCCGACTGGAACACGAACTTGAGGTTCTTGCCTTCCTTGTAGCCTGATGCCGTCAGCACGTCGAGAACGCCCTTGCGGGCGGCGTCGAGCGCCGGATGTTCGACGATCGCGGTGACGGCGACGGTCACGTCTTCGGCTTTCGCGGGAAGGGAAAGGGCAAGTGTCGCGGCCACGGCGGCGAGCAGTACGGAACGCATGGGTATCCTCCAACTATGATTTTGGGCCGCTTGTAGGAAAAGCGGGCCCTGAAATCAATCATCAGAAGATGCTGTTAGGATCAAACTTGCTGATCACTCACGCGAATGTCAGTCGTCCGAGCCGTGATTGGCGATCATCATCGCCTCGAAGGCCAGACGCTCGGTCTTGCGCATGCGCTCCGATTCCGACTTCAGCTGGCCGCAGGCGGCGAGAATGTCGCGGCCGCGCGGCGTGCGGATCGGCGAGGCATAGCCGGCCGAGTTGATGAAATCGGCGAACTTCTCGATCTGCGCCCAGTCGGAGCACTGGTAGTTGGTGCCCGGCCATGGGTTGAACGGAATGAGGTTGATCTTCGCCGGCACGCCCTTGAGCAACTGGATCAGCCCCTTGGCATCCTCCAGGCTGTCGTTGACGTCCTTCAGCATCACATATTCGAAGGTGATGCGACGGGCGTTGGACAGCCCCGGATACTTGCGGCAGGCGTCGATCAGCTCCTTCAGCGGATACTTCTTGTTGATCGGCACCAGGATGTCGCGCAGGTCGTCGCGCACGGCATGCAGCGAGATCGCCAGCATGACGCCGATCTCGTCGCCGGTGCGGAAGATTTCGGGAACGACACCAGAGGTCGAGAGCGTGACGCGTCTTTTCGAAAGGGAAAGTCCGTCGCCGTCGGTGGCGATCAGGAGCGCCTGCTTGACGCTGTCGAAATTGTAGAGCGGCTCGCCCATGCCCATCATCACGATGTTCGAAACCTTGCGGCCCTCGGCCGGCATGATCGTGCCCTGCGGCGCTTCGCGATCGGGGAAGTCGCCCAGCCGGTCGCGGGCGAGCAGGAGCTGCGACAGGATTTCCTCCGCCGTCAGGTTGCGCACAAGGCGCTGCGTGCCGGTGTGACAGAAGGAACAGGTGAGCGTGCAGCCGACCTGGCTGGAGATGCAGAGCGTGCCGCGCCCTTCCTCGGGAATATAGACCGCCTCGATCTCGACGGGACGACCGGCGCCGCGCGGCGGAAAGCGCAGCAGCCACTTGCGGGTGCCGTCGTTGGAGACCTGCTCCTCGACGATCTCGGGTCTTGCGATCGTGAAATGCGTCTTCAGCGTCTCGCGCATGTCCTTGGAGATATTGGCCATGTGGTCGAAGTCGGAGACCCCGCGCACATAGATCCAGTTCCACAGCTGCGCCACGCGCATTTTGATCTGCTTGTCCGGCACGCCCTTTTCGCGCAGTGCCTGTCCCATTTCCTCGCGGGTGAGGCCGATCAGCGAGGGCTTCGGCAGGGCTTCGCCGCGCGCGGGCTGGTTGCCCGCGGGCTTGAGAACGGTCATCGCATCCATGACGGACATTTCATCTAATCCCGAATTCAACATGCGATCCTCCCGATAGTCTCAACGACTGGCGGGCGGAACGGGCATGAAGGCAGAAAGTGAATGCGGACCTTGGCGGCCGAGCCGCGATCCATCCGCTGTTGTGCGCGCCTTTAGCATCATTTTTGCCATCCGTCACTATAGATGGAAACGACGAAGGCCGGCGCAAGGCCGGCCTTCGAAAATCCAGGGTGTGCCGCCAGCGCTTACTTGCAGCTTTCGATCTGCTTCAGCGACGCCGAAATGCCGGCCAGCGAGTAGCTGTAGGAGGTCTGCGTGCCCTTGCGGGAGACGGCGTTGACGGTCATCGAGCGGCCGCCCTTCATGGCGGCGACGAGCGCCGGTTCCTGGGCGGCGTTCTCGACCCAGCCGGCCCTGTCCTTGGTGAACATCACGAAGGTCTTGTTGTCGATGATGACGTCGATCTTCGAGGCGTCCTTGACGGTGTAGCCCATCATCGCCTGCGGCTCGTAGGAGATGTTCTGGCCCGGGCGCTGCGAGACGATGAAGAAGTTCTCGCCATGGTCGATGCCGGCGGGCTTCTTTTCGGTCGGTACCGAGAGAACGTAGCAGACGGTGCTGGAGCCCTGCTTGTAGGAATAGGCGCCCCAGGCCTGGAACTGCTGGATGCGGGTCGGCGCCGAGGAAGCGGCGGCGGCGGGTTGCTCCGCGGCGGCGGGCTTCTTGGACTGAGCGGATGCGATGCCGGCGCCGGCGAGAACGAGGGAAAGGGCGAGTACGGTACTTTTTACAAACATGGATATTCCTGCCGGTTCTTGCGATTCGAGCCCGAGCGAGCGGGCGGCGCATAATCACGATCTGCTTTATTTTGACTTAATTCAGGTTACCAAAGCGTCAACGCAGGTCGCGAGAAGTCCGTGCCTGTGCCATTTCCACCCGGGTGTCAATGTTGAGCGCCGGATTAACGCTCGGGATGATGTGGTCCGAAAACGATCTGAAACCATCGCTCTTAAGGAATTTAAGACATAAAGATAAAGGCAAGAGTTTGACGTTTCGGAAATCCGATGTAGGTCATTAAGGTATGGAAATCCGTTAAGGAATTCGCGGAGCCAGGGGGCTTTGAAGGGAATGGACGCCGAGGACAAACAGCGCTTCGCTGCCCTAGCCGGGGCTGTGGCGGAACGCCGCGACCAGCAGGCGTTCGCCATCCTGTTCGACTATTTCGCCCCACGCCTGAAATCCTGGCTTCTCAGGCAGAAAATGACGGCGAGCGAGGCGGAAGAGCTCGTTCAGGAAGTGATGATCGTGCTCTGGCACAAGGCCGCTCTTTACGATTCGTCGCGCTCGTCGCTGTCGACCTGGCTCTTCCGCATCGCCCGCAATCGCCGCATCGACCTGCAGCGCCGCGCCCGCGCCCGCATCCTCGACGAAGACGATCCGGCTCTGCAGCCGTCGCCCGAGATCGGCGCCGACGAGATCGTCGCCAATGGCGATCGCGATGCACAAGTTCGTGAAGCGGTGAGCCAATTGCCCGAGGAACAGCGCGAAATGCTCCGCGCCGCCTTCTTCCTCGGCCAATCACACTCCGAAATCGCCGAATCGACTGGCCTGCCGCTCGGCACCGTCAAATCCCGCATCCGCCTCGCCTTCGGCAAGCTGAAAAAGGTGCTGGAAGCGGAAAACGCGTGAGCCGAACCGCCATCGCGCCCTTGCAACGAAGGGAAGAATAGTATCGGATGCCTTCATCCACAGATGGAGGTAATCACATGCGCCGTCACATGTTCGAAGCCAATGGAGCCACTCCCGTAGCCATGAACATGTTGTGCGATGCGAACACTCAATCTTGGAATCCTGGCGCATGTAGACGCCGGAAAGACTAGCCTCACCGAACGCCTGTTGTTTCACGCCGGTGTCATCAAGACGCTGGGCGGCGTCGATACCGGCGACACTCAGACCGACACCTTGCAGCTGGAGCGCGACCGCGGCATCACCATCCGCTCGGCGGTGGCGTCGTTCAGCGCGCGAGGCACGCGGATCAACCTTCTGGACACCCCGGGCCATCCCGACTTCATTGCCGAGGTCGAACGCGTGCTCGGTGTGCTTGACGGCGCGGTGCTTGTCGTCTCCGCCGTCGAGGGCGTGCAGGCGCAGACCCGCGTCCTGATGCGCGCCCTTGCCCGGCTGAAGGTGCCGACCGTCATCTTCGTCAACAAGATCGATCGGCGCGGCGCCGGCGGCGGGGCAGCACTTGCCAATCTCCGCGACCGCCTGACGACGGCCCTCGTGCCGATGGGAACCGTCAGCGCACCCGGAACGCCGCTCGCGCGCTTCGACCCCGGCGCCTGGCACGACCGAGCCTTCCAAGCCAGCGTTCTGCAGGCGCTGGCCGAGCGTGACGATGACCTGCTCGCTGCCTTCGCGGATGATCGCGCCGTGGAGGCGGGCACGCTACGCGAACGGTTGGCGCGGCAAACCGCCCATGGCCTGATCTTCCCGGTCTATTTCGGCTCGGCCATAACAGGCGCCGGGATCGAGGAGTTGATTGACGGCATCACCGACTTTCTCCCGGCGCCGATACCGCCGAAGGACGGCCCGGTGTCGGCAACCGTCTTCAAGGTCGAACGCAATGCGGCAGGGGAGAAGCTCGCGCTGCTTCGTGTGGTCTCAGGCGCCCTGCGCGTTCGCGACCGTATCCCGATCGCGGACTCACTCGCCGGCCCAATCGCCTACAAGGAAAACCGCATCACCGATGTCGAGGTCTTTACCGAAGGACGCGTGAGACGCAGTGATGTTGCCCAGGCAGGCGATATCGCCAGAGTAAGAGGTCTGTCAGACATCAAGGTCGGGGACTGGATCGGAGACCGCGCCACGGCCCCGCAAAGGCAGTTCGCGCCGCCCATGCTGGAAGCGGCGATCGTGCCGGATGACAAGGGAGATGCCCCTGCGCTGTGGAAGGCCCTGTGCCAGCTCTCCGAACAGGACCCGCTGATCAATCTGCGGCAGGGCGACGGCGAGGATGGTCTGTCGATCTCGCTCTATGGCGAGGTCCAGAAGGAAGTGATCGAGCACACGTTGAAGGTTGACTACGGCCTTTCCGTGCGCTTCCTCGACACCTCACCGATCTATGTCGAGCGCATCCTCGGCGTCGGAAATGCCATCGAGCACGCGCCCGATCCGTTTCTGGCAACCATTGGGCTTCGCGTCGAAGCCGGCGAAAATGAAGGCCGGCATCGGCTGGTCTTCGAGGTCGAACCGGGCGCCGCACCGCCATTCGCCTTCAAGGCGATCGACGAAGCCCTTGAAGCCGCGTTCGGCCAGGGAATTCATGGCTGGCAGGTGATCAACGCCTCGGTTTCAATCACCGAGATCACCAGGCTTCGAAAGTGGACGACGAGTACCCCGTCGGACCATCGCAATCTGACGCCTCTGGTGCTGGCGCAGGCATTGCGGATCGCCGGAACGGAGGTCTGCGAGCCGATCGACCGTATCACGATCGACATGCCCGCCGACGCGCTGCCACGCGTGCAAAGCCTGCTGATGCGCCTCGACGCAGCACTCGAACCGCCGGTCGCCAGCGGAGAGATGATGATGCTCACTGGCACGATCGCCGCCATCAAAATCCACGACATCCAACGCGCCCTGCCGTCGCTGACAAGCGGTCTCGGGACGATGGAAACGGAGTTTTCAGGCTATCGGCCGGTCAGGGGCGCGGCGCCAGTGCGCCGTCGATCGGGGCCGAACCCGTTTTCCCGCAGCGAGTATCTGGCGCAGCTGAAAGGCGCGCGCCAAGTGTGAAAAGTCAGCGTGAGGGCCGGCAAACAGCCGGCCCTCACACTGCTGACAAAGATGTTTCTGGTGGCAGAAGCCTCGAAATCCCTCATTCCTGTCCTTGTGACAGGAATCCAGCCACGACGCGTCGGCGTCGTGAAAATACTCTTTCCGTCCAAGGACTTGGACGACTGGATTCCTGTGACAAGCACAGGAATGAGGGATGCTGGGCATCCGACCGCGACCAAGTTGGACTTCGTTATTGTTCAACCGCGAGCTTTGTCAGCATTCTGGGCCGGCGAACAGCCGGCCTACACCGTCTTCATATCCTCGGGCCGCACGCGATCGGGCGCGTCCGCGAGCGCCTTGTCGGCGGCGTCGTAGTGGCTGGGCCGGATATTGCGGTTGACCATCGCGAAGGCGGCCGAGAGAACGGCGATGTCGTCGGAAAAGCCGATGCCGACAAGCAGGTCGGGCACCATGTCGACTGGCAGCACGAAATAGGCGAGCGCGGCGAGCAGCGTGCCGCGCACCTTGAGTGGCGTCTCACGGTCGAGCGCGCAGTAATAGGCGGCGACGAGATCGCGCGAGAAGGGAACCCTGCGCGCCGCCTTGCGAAAGGTCGGCCAGAATTTCCGCCGAACGTTCTTCTCCCGCCGCTCCTGCGTTTCCTCATCGCCCGGCAGCAGGATCTCACCGTACTTGACGTCGTCCATGTCCACTTGACCCTCTGTTTTCACCTGGCCCCTTATATCCGTCGGCCCTTTCCGGTCAGGCCCGAATATGGGGGCTCCTGCGTCGTGATTCAATCGATCCGCCGCGCCGCCGCCTTTTCCATCAGGCCGGCGAGCTTGAAATCGAGTTCCGTCAGCCCGTCGGCCGAATGGGTGCTGAGCGCCACGTCCACCTTGGAATAGACGTTGAACCATTCCGGGTGGTGGTCGAGCTTCTCGGCGGCAAGGGCTGACTCCGTCATGAAGCCGAAGGCCTCGACGAAATTCTTGAACTTGTAGCTCTTGGTGATCGACTTGCCGCCGTCGCCGAGCGACCAGCCGTCGAGTTTCGCCAGTTCGTCGTAAATCGCCTGGCGTTCCAATTTGTCCCGTTTCATGCGATTGTCCTTTGCGTTCACCATGGGTCTTTTATGAAACGCATCAGTATCCTGTTTGTTTGCATGGGCAATATCTGCCGTTCGCCGCTCGCCGAAGGTGTCTTCAGCCATCTGGCAAAAGAGGCCGGCCACGCCGACCGCTTTCTCGTCGATCTCGGCCGGCACCGGCAGCTGGCACCAGGGCGATGAGCCCGACAGACGGTCGATCGCGACCGCCCGCCATCACGGCATGGACATATCGGGCCAGCGCGCGCGGCGCATCCGCAAGCACGATTTCGCCGACTTCGACCTGATCGTCGCCATGGACCGCGACAATGTCGCGGCTTTGCGGGCACTCGATCCGCAGGCCCGGAATATCCATCTGTTCGGCGATCTGGCGCTCGGGAGCGGAGAGGACATCCCCGATCCCTATTATGGCGGCGCCGACGGCTTCGAGGCCGTCTATGCCAGGCTCTTGGCCGGCTGCAGGAAACTGTTGTCCATGCTCGGCGACGACAGCGCCTCGCGCAGCGGGAATACCTCTTCCGTCAGATAGGGCCCGCCGCCGACCGAATCGCGCGACGACAGCAGCACGAAGCGCGGCACGGTGAAGGATGCGGTCTGGAAATTGCCGCGTCCGGCGAGATAGTGCACCACGTCGTCGACGCGCGAGGATTTCAGCCGCGCCAGCGTCACATGCGGGGTGAACTTGCGCGGATCCGGCGAAAGGCCGATCCTTTGGCAGATCCGCTCGATTTCGGCCTGCAGGGCATACATTTCGGGCGACTGCGTGACGCCGGCCCAAACCGAATGCGGCTTCTTCGAGCCGAAAGCGCCGATACCGTCGAGCTTGATCTGGAATTCCGGCCTGTCGATGCGGTCGAGCCGGTCGACGATCTCGTCGGCCGTGCGCCCATCGACATCGCCGATGAAGCGCAGGGTGATGTGGTAGTTCTCCACATCGATCCATCGGGCGCCAGGGAGACCACCGCGCAGCAACGAAAGGCTCATTGCCGCATTGCGCGGAATTTCGAGGGCGGTAAATAGTCTCGGCATAACGAGCACTCCCCGAATCTTTTGCAGGTGCTCACACGGAATCACGCATTGACTACGTGCGCAAGTCCCTAATTCTTCACAGTCGGCAACGTTCCCACGAATTGTGTGATTGCCGGTTCCATCTTCTCGACCATCACGTCGACGCCCTTGCTGTTCGGGTGCATGCCGTCCTCGAGCTTCAGCGAGGCGTCGAGCACGACGCCGTCGAGGAAGAACGGATAGAGGCTAACCCCATATTTCCTAGCGAGTTTTTCATAGATCGGGTTGAACCGCGCCGCGTAGTCGCCGCCCATGTTCGGCGGCGCCATCATGCCGACGAGGAGCACCGCGATCCCGCGCTCCTTTAGCCGGGCAAGCATCTGGTCGAGATTCTTCTCGCTCTGTTCGGGCGCGATGCCGCGCAGCGCGTCGTTGGCGCCGAGCTCGAGAATGACCCCGTCGGTGCCGTCGGGAACCGACCAGTCGATGCGCGCCAGCCCGCCCGTCGTGGTGTCGCCGGAGACGCCGGCATTCGTCACGGACACGTCGAGCCCCTTGGCCTTCAGCGCCGCCTGCAGCTTCTCCGGAAAGCCGTCGCCCGGCGGCAGCTGGTACCCCGCCATCAGGCTGTCGCCGAAGCCGACGAGGTTGATCGTGCGCGCCTGCGCCGCAACCGAGAGCATCATCGAGCAGACGATGACAGCGATGTGAAGACCCGCAACTTTAAATCTCATTCCTGTTTCCCTAGATTGGCGGCACGATCGGCTTCATATAGGGCATTTAACGTTGGCTAAAACCATCATCGACTTGAAACGGGCCGATTTGACGCTCGGGAGCGCCGCTGCGTCCGTGCATGTGCTGAAGGGCATCGACCTTCGGATCGCCGCCGGCGAATCGGTCGGCATCGTCGGTCCCTCGGGCTCGGGAAAGTCGACATTGCTGATGGTGCTCGCCGGCCTCGAGCGGCTGGACAGCGGCGAGATCAATATCAACGAGGCGCCGCTGCACACGATGAGCGAGGATCAGGTCGCCGATTTCCGTGGCCGCAACATCGGCATCGTCTTCCAGTCCTTCCATCTGATCGCCAACATGACGGCGCTCGAAAACGTCGCCGTGCCGCTCGAGCTCGCCAATGTCGCCAATCCCTTCGAGATCGCCCGCCGCGAGCTGAAATCCGTCGGCCTCGGCGACCGGCTCAATCACTATCCCGGACAGCTTTCCGGCGGCGAGCAGCAGCGCGTGGCGATCGCCCGGGCGCTGGCGCCGTCTCCGGCCCTTCTGATCGCCGACGAGCCGACCGGCAATCTCGATACCGATACCGGTCGCCAGATCGCCGACCTCTTGTTTTCCAAGCAGACCGAGCGCGGCATGACGCTTGTACTCGTCACCCATGACAATGCGCTCGCCAAGCGCTGCTCGCGCCAGATCCGCGTCCGCTCCGGCAAGATAGAAGGCGACAGCGCCGCGATTGAAGCCGAAGTGGCCATCGCATGACGCTGATTTCGCCGCGTGTCTCGCTCGCCTTCCGTCTTGCCCTTCGTGAGCTGCGCGGCGGCCTCAGGGGCTTTTACATCTTCCTTGCCTGCATCGCGCTCGGCACCGGGGCGATCGCCGCGGTCAACTCCGTCTCGCAGTCGATCACCGACACGATTTCGACGCGCGGCCAGGAGATTCTGGCCGGCGACGTCCGCTTCGAGCTCAACAACCGCGAGGCGGCGCCGGCCGAACTGGATTTCCTGAAGTCCTACGGCAAGGTTTCGGTCTCGACCGGCTTGCGCTCCATGGCCCGCAAGCCGGACGGGTCCGATCAGGCGCTGGTCGAGGTCAAGGCCGTGGACGACGCCTATCCGCTCTATGGCAGCTTCGAGGCGCAGCCCAATTACACCCTGCCCAAGCTGCTTGCCAATCAGGACGGCACCTTCGGCGCGGTGGCGGCACCGCTGCTTCTGGAACGCCTCGGCCTCAAGCTCGGCGACGAGCTGCTGCTCGGCAACGTCATGGTCAACATCACCGGCACGCTGACCACCGAGCCGGATGCGGTCTCCGAGGGCTTCGGCTTCGCGCCGCGGCTGATGGTGAGCCGCCAGGCGCTGCAGGAATCGGGCCTCATCCAGACCGGCAGCCTGGTCGAGCACGCCTACAAGGTGCGGCTGAACGACCGGTCGACGCTGCCGGATATCCGCGACCGCGCCACGAAGGATTTCCCCGCCGCCGGCTGGTCGATCCGCACCAGCGACCGCGCCGCGCCCTCGCTTACCGAAAACATCGGCCGCTTCTCGCAGTTCCTGACCCTTGTCGGCCTGACCGCGCTCATCGTCGGCGGCGTCGGCGTGGCGAATGCCGTGCGCGCCTTCCTCGACGCCAAGCGCACCACGATCGCCACCTTCAAGTGCCTCGGCGCGCCGGCCTCGACCGTCGTGCTGATCTATCTCTTCCAGATCGGCCTCATCGCGCTTGGCGGCATCGCCGTCGGCCTCGTCATCGGCGCCGCCGCTCCCATTCTGGCCGCCCAGTTCCTGGCGCAGTTCCTGCCGGTCTCGACCGCGCCGACGCTCTATCCGGTGGCGCTGTCGCTCGCCGTGCTGTTCGGCGTCCTGACGACGCTCGCCTTCGCCATCATGCCGCTCGGCCACGCCCGCGAAGTGCCGCCGACGGCGCTGTTTCGCGAGCAGGGCTTCGAGGCCCGCCGCCTGCCTTCCTGGCCCTACATACTGATGGCGGCGATCTTCCTCGCCGCGCTTGCCGCCCTTGCCGTGGTGACCGCCTATGATCGCTTCATCGCCGTCGTCTTCATCGGCGCCATCGCATTCGCCTTCGTCGTCCTGCGCCTTGTCGCCGCCGGCATCGCCTGGCTGGCGCGCCGCAGCCCACGGGTCAACTCGCCGGCGCTGAGGCTCGCCATCGGCAATATCCACCGCCCCGGAGCGCTCACCCCCTCCGTCGTCCTCTCGCTCGGTCTCGGCCTGGCGCTGCTCGTCACGCTGACGCTGATCGACGGCAATCTGAGACAGCAGCTCACCGGCCGCATGGCCGGCGGCGCGCCGAACTTCTTCTTCGTCGATATCCAGGGCGCCGAACTCGAAGGCTTCCGCAATCTCGTGACGTCGCAAGCGCCTGACGGCAAGCTCGTCGAGGTGCCGATGCTGCGCGGCCGCATCCTCGCCCTCAACGGCGAGGAGGTGACCAAGCGCAAGGTGCCGCCATCGGGCCAGTGGGTGCTGCGCGGCGACCGCGGCATCACCTATTCCGAGACGCTGCCCGAAAACGCCGCCCTGACCGAGGGAACGTGGTGGCCGAAGGACTACAGCGGCGAGCCGCTGGTCTCCTTCTCGGCGGAAGAGGCCGGCGAGCTCGGCCTCAAGGTTGGCGATACCGTCACCGTCAACGTGCTCGGCCGCAACATGACGGCGAAGATCGCCAACCTGCGCAAGGTCGAGTGGGAGAGCCTGTCGCTCAACTTCGTCATGGTCTTCTCGCCCAACACCTTCAAGGGCGCGCCGCACGCCTGGCTGGCGACGCTGACCGATCAGAAGGCGACGGCTGCCGACGAAGCCGCGATCCTGAAATCGGTGACCAGCCGCTTCCCGACGATCACCAGCGTGCGCGTCAAGGATGCGATCGACATCGTCAATTCGCTGGTGGCGCAGCTGGCGACCGCGATCCGCGCCGCAGCCTCGGTCGCCCTCATCGCCTCGGTTCTCGTGCTGTCGGGGGCGCTTGCAGCCGGCAACCGCGCCCGCACCCATGATGCCGTCATCCTGAAGACGCTCGGCGCCACGAGGCGGATGCTGATGCGCGCCTTCTGCTACGAATATCTGATACTCGGCGTGGCGACCGCCATCTTCGCGCTGTTTTCGGGCGGCGTCGCCGCCTGGTTCATCGTCGCCCGCATCATGAAGATCCCCTCGCAGTTCCTGCCCGATGTCGCCGGCATGACGCTGGTCACGGCGCTGGTGCTCACCGTCGGCATCGGCCTGATCGGCACATGGCGCATTCTCGGCCAGAAGGCGGGACCCGTTTTGCGCGAACTGTGAGGGTGCCGGGTTGAAATAAATCCTGCACCTTACGGCGATTTAACGCGATGGCGGGTTGCAAGGCCCTTGTTTACGTGGGTCGAAGGGCTCATATTATCCACAGGCAAGCTGAAGCTCCGCAGCGGCGCCTGGGCAAGAAAGCCCGACACCGTATCCAATCGGGGCTGACAAGAGGAAATCATGGCTGACCTACGCAATTACCAGGGCCGCGTTCAGAGCGGTGTCCAGGCCGGAGAGATCGATCAGGGCCTTCGCAGCTACATGCTGAAGGTTTACAACCTGATGGCTATCGGCCTGGCGATCACCGGTCTGGCCGCTTATCTGTCGTTCACATTCGCCGTCTCCGGCGGCCAGCTGACCGCCTTCGGCGCCGCGATCTATACCAGCCCGCTGAAGTGGGTGGTCATCTTCGCTCCGCTGGCGATGGTCTTCTTCCTGAGCTTCAAGATCAACTCGATGAGCGTATCGGCCGCGCAGACGACCTTCGGCGTCTATGCCGCGCTGGTCGGCCTGTCGCTGTCGTCGATCTTCCTGATCTACACCGGCCAGAGCGTCGTGCAGACCTTCTTCGTGACCGCCGCCTCCTTCGGCGCGCTGTCGCTCTACGGCTACACGACCCGTCGCGACCTCTCGGCCATGGGCTCGTTCCTGATGATGGGTCTGTTCGGCCTGATCATCGCCTCGATCGTCAACATCTTCCTGGCCTCCTCGGCCATGCAGTTCGCGATCTCGGTGATGGGCGTGCTGATCTTCGCCGGCCTGACGGCCTACGACACGCAGCGCATCAAGGAAATGTACTACGCCGCCGACGACGCCACCATGGCCGGCCGCAAGGCGATCATGGGCGCGCTGACGCTCTACCTCGACTTCATCAACCTCTTCATGTTCCTGCTGCAGTTCATGGGCAACCGCAAGTAAGACGGAACGGGTATCGGAAAAGGCGCTCTTCGGGGCGCCTTTTTTGTTTCGGGGATCGGGTCGTCCTGGGGTGGTTGCGCATCCACCCACTCCATCGTCATTCTCGGGCTCTTCCCGACAATCCAAGCACGCCTCTACATATGCGACGCCGATGGACCACCCGCCCCCTCCCAACCGTCGCATCCCGTCCGCTTTCCCCTTGCCAACTGCCGCCGCGAATGCTCTTCAAGCGGACAGCCCCTCCAGCCATCGGCCTGCCCATGCCCGTTCTCATCCGCGACGCCGCTCCCTCCGACATCGACGCCATCACCGCCATCTACCGCGAGTCCGTGCTGAACGGCGTCGCCAGCTATGAAATCGCCCCACCGGATCGGGACGAGATGGCGGCGCGATACCAGGCCATCGTCGCGAACGGCTACCCCTATATCGCCGCGACAGGCGAGGATGGCGCGCTCATCGGCTATGCCTATGCGTCGGCCTTCCGCACGCGGCCGGCCTATCGGTTCATGGTCGAGGATTCTGATCTATCTGGCGCCGGAGGCGCGGGGCAAGGGTGTCGGCAAGCGGTTGCTGGAGGCGCTGATAGCGCGCTCGACGGCGCTCGGTTTCCGCCAGATGGTCGCCGTGATCGGCGGCGCGCATCCGGCCTCGATCGCGCTGCACGCCACGCATGGTTTCGAGGAGATCGGCCGCATCAAGGGCTCCGGCTTCAAGCACGGGCGCTGGCTCGACACCATGCTGATGCAGCGTCCGCTGGGCGACGGGGCTTCCGGCGATCCCGACCTCGCGGCCTATCCGGCGACGCTGTTTGCGGAGTGAGAGGCCTCCCGCGCGGTCGCGGAAAACGGGACCGGCGCGGTTGTCCGGCTCGTTCGCGACGCTTTACTTCTCGACGAGCTTCAGCGACTTGTTGAACACCTTCAGCACCTGCTGCAGGTCATGGCCGCGCTTCAGGATCTGGCCGTGGGTATTGACGACGGAATAGGCGCCCTGCTTGGCGGCGAGCTTGGGGTTTTTCTCGATGCGGTAGAGCGGCATCTCGCCGGAACGCTTGAAAACGGAGAAAACGGCGAGATCCTTCATGTGGTCGATCGCGTAATCCCGCCACTCGCCTTCGCCGACCATGCGCCCGTAGATCCACAGGATCGCATCCAGCTCTCGCCGGTGAAACGTCACCGGCAACGGGTCCTTGCTCTGCTTGTAGTCCCTGATATCCACGACGACGGGGGTGTCGCCATCGGTGGCCCGATTGCTCCCACGCCGCAAATCCGGCTGATCTGTCATCAGTCTCGAATGCCTCCGTTCGTGACACGCGGGTGACAGTTTGCCTTAGCGTTTACAAATTGCAAGCGCGGCCTCGTGCGCATTAAGCATAGTCTGTGCAATCTGCGGCGTGCCGCATTTCAGTCAAAACAGCGCCTCAATTAAAAGAGAAATTCGCTCGCACTTGACCGGCGCATCCTTGACGGATTCGCCGACACTGAATTCTGCGCATCGTCTTTCGGTACTTTGGGGGCGATGTGACTGTTTGGCGCCAGCGCGCCAAAGGGCCCGGCTGACCGTATCGACCTTAACCCCAGCCCCGAATACGATCAGTCGGGCCGCCCCGCTTTCACCTGACAGGCAGATGAAATCCTTCGGATGGCCTTGCCGGCTTGCTGGCCGGCTCAGATGTTCTTGCCGGCCATGATCACCGTTGCGCCGAGGATCGCCGAGGGCGTTCCGTCGGGCGTGGACGACTGCAGCAGAACCGCGCATCCCTCGAGATCGGGCTTTTGCAACAGGGTGGCGGGCAGCGTCAGGCGGGTCTGCTTTCCATCCCACATGCCGACGGTTTCGACATTCGAGACACTGTGCGTGTAGGCGATCTTCTGGCCGCTGTTTTCGCCCTTCTGCACCTCGATCGTCTTCTCGCGATCGAAATAGACCATGACGACATTGGCCTTTCCCTGGCCGGGGCCGACGGTGATCTCGAGCTGGTCGCCCTTGACCTCGGCCTTGACAGGCACGTTCAGCCCTTCGCCGCCGTTGACGAAGCCGTCGATCTTGCGCTCGATGCCGCCGAGATCCGAGCCCATCACGTGATCGCGGCCGTTGACCACGACCTGCGGCGTGTAGACATTGGCGCGACCCATCGTCTTGGCATAGCCGTACTGGCGCTCAGTGTTTTCCTTCGAGCTCAGCGTATCGGCCCAGCCCATGTAGTTCCAGTAGTCGACATGATAGGCGAGGGCGATGACGTCGCCGCGCTCAACCAGCTTGCGAAACGCCGCATCGGCGGGAGGACACGACGAGCAGCCCTGTGAGGTGAACAGTTCGACCACGCCCTTGGGCGCCTCGTCGGCGAGCAACGGGCTCGCCAAGGCGACACTTGCAATCAGCGAAATCAAAAACCGCGGCGACATTCACCTCTACCTCTTTTCCTCTCTATCCCCGCCGAAAAGGCCGGCCACATGGACTGGCCAACCACGCGGGCAGGGGCTCCAACTCTTCAACCTAGAGATAATCTCTCCCGATCCAAACGAAAAATCACGAACGGGTGAGACGGCGCCGGGGTGGGACAACTCCGCAACACTTCGCCGTGAGGGATCGCAGCCATCCAGGACGAAAAAGCCGCCGGAAATCGCTTTCCGGCGGCCATTATCGTGCAACCCATTAAAATTGTGGGCCGATCAGGCCGCGAGATCTCGCAACACCGTCTGCAGGATGCCGCCATTGTTGAGATAGACGACCTCGTCAAGCGTATCGACGCGCGACAGGAGCGGAACGTCCTTCACGGTGCCGTCGCCATAGGTGATCCTGGCGATCTTCTTCTCGCGCGGCTTGATGTTCTCGAGCCCCTCGATGGTGACGGTCTCGTCGCCCTTCAGCCCCAGCGTCGCCCAGGTCGTACCCTCCTCGAAGACGAAGGGGATGACGCCCATGCCGACGAGGTTCGAGCGGTGGATGCGCTCGAAGCTCTGCGCGATCACGGCCTTGACGCCCAAGAGGTTGGTGCCCTTCGCTGCCCAGTCGCGCGACGAGCCGTTGCCGTATTCGACGCCGGCGAAGATGACAAGCGGAACACCCTCGGCCTTGTACTGCATGGCCGCGTCGTAGATCGATTCCTCCTGCTTCGACGGGTAGTGGATGGTGTAGCCACCTTCCTTGCCGTTCGGGCCGAGCATGTGGTTGCGGATGCGGATGTTGGCGAAGGTGCCGCGCATCATCACTTCATGATTGCCGCGACGCGTGCCGTACTGGTTGAAGTCGGCGACGCCGACATTGTGCTCCAGCAGATAGGCGCCGGCCGGCGAGGCGGCCTTGATCGAACCGGCCGGAGAAATGTGGTCGGTGGTGATCTTGTCGCCGAAGAGGCCGAGGACGCGCGCACCCTTGATATCGGAGACGCCGGAGCCGGTCTTGCCCATGCCGACGAAGTAGGGCGGGTTCTGCACATAGGTCGAGTTGTCGTCCCAGGCATAGGTCTGGCCCGGAGGCACCTGCACGGCCTGCCAGTTGGCGTCGCCCTTGAAGACGTCGGCATATTTCGTCTCGTAGAGTTCGCGGGTGACGTATTTCTGGATGAAGGCCTGCACCTCGTGCGAGGTCGGCCAGATATCCTTCAGATAGACGGGGTTGCCGCTCTGGTCCACGCCGATCGGCTCACTCGTCAGGTCCTTCTGCACCGTGCCGGCCAGCGCATAGGCGACGACGAGCGGCGGCGAGGCGAGATAGTTGGCCTGCACGTCGGGCGAGATGCGGCCTTCGAAGTTGCGGTTGCCGGAGAGAACACCCGAGACGATCAGGCCCTTGTCGTTGATCGTCTTGGAGATCGGCGCGGGAAGGGGCCCGGAATTGCCGATGCAGGTCGTGCAGCCGAAGCCGACGAGGTTGAAGCCGAGCTTGTCGAGATCGGCCTGCAGGCCGGATTTCGCCAGATACTCGCCGACCACCTGAGATCCCGGCGCCAGCGAGGTCTTCACCCACGGCTTGGTCTTCAGCCCCCTGGCGACGGCATTGCGGGCAAGAAGGCCGGCGGCGATCAGGACCGACGGGTTCGACGTGTTGGTGCACGACGTGATGGCGGCGATCGCCACGTCGCCATGGCCGAGATCGAAATCCGTGCCTTCCACCGCGTAGCGGTTGGCGAGCTGGCCGGGCTTCTTGTAATCGGCATCCATCGAGCCGGCGAAACCGGACGCGATGTTTTCCAGCGGGATGCGGCCTTCGGGACGCTTCGGGCCGGCCATGGCGGGCACGACATCGCCGAGATCGAGCTCCAGCGTATCGGTGAAGACGAGATCGGAGCCATCGCCCTCGCGCCACATGCCCTGCGCCTTCGAATAGGCTTCGACCAGGGCGATGCGGTCATGCGAGCGGCCGGACATGGTGAGGTAGTTGATGGTTTCGCCATCGACGGGGAAGAAGCCGCAGGTGGCGCCGTATTCCGGGCCCATGTTGCCGATCGTCGCGCGGTCGGCGAGCGGCATGTTGTCCATGCCGGGGCCGAAGAACTCGACGAATTTCGACACCACGCCCTTCTTGCGCAGCATCTGCACGACCATCAGCACGAGGTCGGTCGCGGTCACGCCTTCCTTGAGCTTGCCCGTCAGCTTGAAGCCGATGACTTCGGGAAGCAGCATCGATACCGGCTGGCCGAGCATGGCCGCTTCCGCCTCGATGCCGCCGACGCCCCAGCCGAGAACGCCGAGACCGTTGATCATCGTCGTGTGGCTGTCCGTGCCGACGCAAGTGTCCGGATAGGCGATCGTCTCGCCGTCCTCTTCCTTGGTCCAGACGGTCTGGCCGAGATATTCGAGATTGACCTGGTGACAGATGCCGGTGCCCGGAGGCACGACGCGGAAATTCTGGAAGGCCTGCTGGCCCCATTTCAGGAAGCGGTAGCGCTCGCCGTTGCGCTGGTATTCGAGCTCGACGTTTCTGGAAAACGCCTGCGGCGTGCCGAATTCGTCGACGATGACGGAGTGGTCGATGACGAGATCGACGGGCACCAGCGGGTTGATCTTCTCCGGATCGCCGCCGAGCGACACCATCGCGTCGCGCATCGCCGCGAGATCGACTACGGCGGGAACGCCGGTGAAGTCCTGCATCAGAACGCGCGCCGGGCGATAGGCGATTTCGTTTTCGACGGTGCCCTTGTTATCAAGCCATTCGGCGACGCCAAGGATGTGTTCCTTGGTGACCGACTGGCCGTCCTCGAAGCGCAGCAGGTTCTCGAGCAGAACCTTCATCGAATAGGGAAGCTTGGAAACGCCGGGCAGGCCGTTTGCCTCGGCCTTCGGCAGGCTGAAATAGACATAGTCCTTACCATCGACGGTAAGGACGGAACGACAGTGAAAGCTATCAAGTGATTTAGACACGAGAGACCCCGTTTCTGATCGCGAACACAATTGTGCGGACGCCTATGCACTAAAGGCACATCAGGATGCGGGTACGGCCATTTCCGCGGTCCGCACATGAAGTCAGACCTCATGTTCGGCGCTAGGATGAAATTCACGCCGACCGCTGGCGTGGTAATCCACATATAGATAACTTCATCAAAAGCTGCCAGAGAGGGACCGTCCATTTCTGATTTTTTTGCCTCGCATGACTGAAAACCTGAACCCCGGAACCCCCATGCATCTGCACGCCTCCGATCTCGCTGCCCGCAGAGGCGAAGAGCTCATTTTCGAAGGCGTGTCCTTTGCCCTGGCTTCAGGCGAAGCCCTGGTTTTGACTGGCAAAAACGGATCGGGAAAATCGACCCTGCTGCGTGTGCTCGCAGGCTTGCTGCGGCAGGAAACGGGCACGATCACGGTCATGGACGCGAACGGCGCGACCGATTTCAGGCTCCCCGAGATCAGCCACTATCTCGGCCACCGCAATGCCATGAAGAGCGAGCTGACGGTGGAGGAAAACCTCGTCTTCTGGCGCCGCTATCTCGGTAACGCCGACGGCGGCACCGGCATGTCGATCGAAGACGCCGCCGATGCCGTGGGCCTGCCCGGTATCACCCATCTCCCCTTCGGCTACCTCTCCGCCGGCCAGCAACGCCGCTTCGCCTTCGCCAAGCTGCTTGTCTCCCACCGCCCCGTCTGGATCCTCGACGAACCGACCGCCGCGCTCGACGCCAGCGCCGACCAGCTCTTCGCCGGGCTGATCGAGGCGCACCGCGCGGCGGGTGGGATCGTGATCGCGGCGACGCATCAGCCTTTGGGGTTGAGCGATGCCAGGGAATTGCGGATGGCGGGGTTTTCAGGGGGGAGTGCCGGGGTGTGGGGGTGATGGCTGTGCTTGCAACAAAAACCCCTCCCCAACCCCTCCCCACAAGGGGGAGGGGCTTGCCTGCGGCAACCGGTCGGCAGGACTGCAACCTATCAACCGGTACGAAGATGAAATGCGGGAGTTCTACAGCGCGCCGGGTTAGCCCCCTCCCCCTTGTGGGGAGGGGGTTGGGGAGGGGACTTCAGCGGCACCCACCGAGCCCGCGTCGCCCCCTCATCCGCCTGCCGGCACCTTCTCCCCCGTTGGGGAGAAGAGACTCGTGGCAAGCCGCTCGCGCCGACTTTCCCTTCTCCCCCATGGGGGTCCGAAGGACGGGTCGAGACCAGCGGCTCGACCCCGGTCAGTGGCCCGAAGGGTCGGATGAGGGGGCCACGGGCGCTGAGGCCAGCTATAGCCGAGCCGCAAAGGCTCCATGCCACCGTCGCGCCAGGATTACCCCCCTCTGCCCTGCCGGGCATCTCCCCCACAAGGGGGGGGATTGGCTCGGTGCAACCGCTCGTTCCACCTTCATTGGTTGGCTGAGAGCAAGCCACGAGTCGATCTCCCCACCTGTGGGGGAGATGCCCGGCAGGACAGAGGGGGTACGGCACCCACGAACCTCTCGAACACCCCACCAACCAGTCCCTCGAACAAACCATACATCCCCACCCCAAAGAGGGCTTACCCATGACCGCCCTCCTGCTGCGCGACCTCAAGCTCTCGATCCGCGCCGGCGGTGGCGCACTCGTCGGCGTGTTGTTCTTCCTCACCGTCGTCGCCGTCATTCCCTTCGGCGTCGGCCCGGATCTGGCGCTGCTGTCCCGCATCGGCCCGGCCATCGTCTGGATCGGCGCGCTGCTGGCAGCCCTCCTCGGCCTCGACCGCCTCTTCCAGGCGGAACGTGACGATGGCGCGCTCGATCTGATGCTGATGCAGGAGACGCCGCTGGTGCTGACCGTGCTTGTCAAGTGCGTGGCGCACTGGCTTGCCACCAGCCTGCCGCTGGTGATCGCCTCGCCGCTGCTCGGTCTGTTCATGAACATGAGCGAAAGGGCGATCGGCGCCACCATGCTGACGCTCCTGGTCGGCACGCCGGCCATCACGCTGATCGGCGCGGTCGGCGCGGCGGTTGCCGTGGCGCTTCCGCGCGGCGGCCTGCTGGTGTCGATCCTGGTGCTGCCGCTGACGATCCCGGTGCTGATCTTCGGCGTCAGCGCCACCTACGCGGCCGTCGAGGGGCATTCCCCCTTCCTGCCGCCCTTCCTGATTCTATCCGCGCTCACCCTGTTCTTCGCCGTCATCGGGCCGGCGGCGGCGGCACTGGCGCTGCGCAACACATCGGATTGATCATCGGCTTGATTGCCGAAAACGGCGGATCGCGCTAAGGAGACGGCATGACCGAGAATAGCCTTGCCATCGCCAAATTCAGCGATCTCGCCAACCCCACGCGGTTCCTGGCGCTCGCCGCGCGCCTCATTCCGTGGATGGCAGGCATCACCGCGCTCTGTTTCATCGTGGGGCTGTATCTCAGCTTCACGACCGAGGGCGACTACCAGCAGGGCGAAACCGTCCGCATCATGTATATCCACGTTCCGGCCGCCTGGCTGTCGATGATGGGCTACACGATCATGAGCCTGTCGGCGATCGGCACGCTCGTCTGGCGCCACCCGCTGGCCGATGTCTCGGTCAGGGCCGCCGCGCCCTTGGGCGCCGCCTTCACGCTGATCGCGCTCGTCACCGGCTCGCTCTGGGGCAAGCCGATGTGGGGGACCTGGTGGGTCTGGGATGCGAGGCTGACCTCCGTCTTCATCCTGTTCCTGATGTATCTCGGCCTGATCGCGCTCAATCGCGCCATGGAAGACCCGGGCAAGGCCGCGCGCCTCTCGGCCGTCCTCATCCTCGTCGGCTTCGTCAATATCCCGATCATCAAGTTCTCCGTCGACTGGTGGAACACGCTGCATCAGTCGGCGAGCGTGCTGCGCCTCGACGGCCCGGCGATCGACCCGGAATTCCTGCGCCCGCTGCTGGTCATGGCTCTTGCCTTTACCATGCTGTTCCTGACGCTGCATGTCATGGCGATCCGCAACGAGATCTGGCGCCGCCGGATTGCCGCCCAGCGCCGCCTCGCCGCGCGCCTGGCAAGCCGCGAGGGTTAAGGCGATGACGCAATCCTACGCCTTCTATGTCTACGGTTCCTACCTCTTCGCCGGCGCGGTCACCATTGGCGTGACGCTCTGGACATGGTTCGAGGGCCGTGCCCGCCGCCGTGAACTCAAGGCGCTCGAAGCCTCCGGCATCCGCCGCCGCTCGAGCCGGACCAAGGATGCATCCCACAGCAAGGCCAGCCCATGACAGACGCGCCGAACACCGAACCCACCGCAGCCGCAGCCCGGCCGCAGGCGCCGAAGGAACGGCGCGGTATCGGCCGCTACGGTTTCGCGCTGATCCCGCTTCTCGTCTTCGCCGGCATCGCCGGCACGGCGGGCAAGATGCTCTACGACCAGGATGTGCACGGCAAAAGCAGCACCGATATCCCCTCGGCGCTGATCGGCACCAAGGCCCCGGCGCTCGACCTGCCGCCGCTCGAGGGCTCCAACGTGCCGCCGCTGACCGACGCCGCCATCCAGGGCAAGCTGACGCTGGTCAACGTTTTCGCCTCCTGGTGCCTTCCCTGCCGCCAGGAGCATCCGATCCTGAAGGAACTGGCAAAAGATAGCCGGCTTAACATCGTTGCGATCAACTACAAGGACAAGAACGACAACGCGCTCGGCTTTCTCGGCGAGCTCGGCAACCCCTACAAGGCGATCGGCGTCGATCCGAAGGGGCAGGCGGCGATCGACTGGGGCGTCTACGGCATCCCCGAAAGCTACCTCGTCGCCCCCGATGGGACGATCCTCTACAAGCGCGTCGGCCCGTTCGACGATATCAGCCTGAAAGAGGGGCTTTATCCGGCGATGGAGAAGGCTTTGGGGAAGGCGGGGTCGTAGGGGGCTTTAGCTGGTGAGGCTTTGCCGTGCGCCCCTGCGGGTGGTAAGTGTCAGAGCCCGGAGCCCCCTCATCTGCCTGCCGGCATCTTCTCCCCGCTGGGGAGAAGGGACTCGTGGTGGGCCCCGCGCTCCATCTTCCCTTCGCCCCATAGGGGAGAAGGTGGCCCGAAGGGTCGGATGAGGGGGCTCCGGGCGCACCGTTAGCTAGAGTCCCCAACCACTCACCCCACCAAAGACCGCGGCACCACAAACCGCTCCAACACGCCACTCCCAGCGGCCACATCCCGCCAGGCCACGGCGAAGTCAATCACCGCCAGAGCCCCGGTCGGAAATTTCTCGCTGACCCCGGCGAGCCTATCCTGATCTCCAACGAGATCGATCGCCAGCTCCTGCAGCCCCGGATTATGCCCGACGATCAGAAGCGTGCGAACCGAGGCATCGACACCGCGAACAACCGCAGCGATCCGCTCCGCCGCCGCCTCGTAGATCTCCTCCACATCCCGCCGCGCGATATCATCAGGCAACTCGGCGCCGACGAGCGCCCAGGTCTCCTGCGTGCGCCGCGCCGTGGAGACCAGCGCAAGATCGGGAACCAGCCCCTCGCGGGCCATGTAGCGCCCCATCACGGGCGCCGCCTTGAGGCCCCGGCCGCCGAGCGGACGATCATGGTCGTCAACGCCATCGGGCCAGGCGGATTTGGCGTGGCGCAGCAAAAGCAGACGGTATCGCGGGAGCGGGGTATCCGATGTCATGATGCTCTCCGGATGAGGATGGCGGGAGTGTAACCCCGCAAACGAAAAAGGACAGGCCCTGCCCGATTAGGGCCAAGCCTGTCCATCGCAATCCATGCGATCCGGCCCCTCCCGTCACCGGGAGAGGCCGGAAAATCTCAGTTCCACTCGCGGATATCGACGAAGTGGCCGGCGATGGCCGCGGCAGCCGCCATGGCGGGCGACACCAGATGGGTGCGGCCCTTGAAGCCCTGGCGGCCCTCGAAGTTGCGGTTGGAGGTCGATGCGCAACGTTCGCCCGGCTTCAGGCGGTCGTCGTTCATGGCCAGACACATCGAACAGCCAGGCTCGCGCCAGTCGAAACCGGCGGCCTTGAAGATCTTGTCGAGGCCTTCGGCTTCCGCCTGTTCCTTGACGAGGCCGGAGCCCGGAACGATCATGGCGCTGACGGTGCCGGCAACGGTCTTGCCTTCGACCACCTTGGCGGCGGCGCGCAGGTCCTCGATGCGGCCGTTGGTGCACGAGCCGATGAAGACGCGATCGACGGCGATGTCGGTGATCTTCGTGCCCGGCTTCAGGCCCATATAGTCGAGCGCGCGCCACTTCGAGGTACGCTTGTTCTCGTCGGCGATCTCATCCGGATCTGGAACGATTCCCTGCACCGAGATGACGTCCTCGGGCGAGGAGCCCCAGGAGACGATCGGCGGCAGTTCGGCGGCGTTCAGCGTGACGACGCGGTCGTAATGCGCACCTTCGTCCGACTTCAGCGTGTTCCAGTAGGAAATCGCCTGGTCGAGCGTTTCACCCTTCGGCGCGCGCGGCTTGCCCTTGATGTATTCGTAGGTGACGTCATCCGGCGCGATCAGGCCGGCGCGGGCGCCGCCTTCGATCGACATGTTGCAGATCGTCATGCGGCCTTCCATCGACAGCGCGCGAATGGCTTCGCCGGCATATTCGATGACGTAGCCGGTGCCGCCCGCGGTGCCGATTTCGCCGATGATGGCGAGCACGATGTCCTTGGCGGTGACGCCAGCGGGCAGCACGCCGTCGACCTGCACCAGCATGTTCTTCGCCTTCTTCTGGATCAGTGTCTGGGTGGCAAGGACGTGCTCCACTTCGGACGTGCCGATGCCGTGCGCCAGCGAGCCGAAGGCGCCGTGCGTCGAGGTGTGGCTGTCGCCGCAGACGATCGTCATGCCCGGCAGCGTGAAGCCCTGCTCCGGTCCGATGATGTGGACGATGCCCTGGCGCTTGTCGCTCGCCGAATAATATTCGACGCCGAACTCGGCCGCGTTGATCGCCAGCTGCTCGACCTGGATGCGGCTTTCCTCGTTCTTGATGCCGAGATGGCGATCGGGCGAGGTCGGCACATTGTGGTCGACGACCGCGAGCGTCTTTTCAGGCGCGCGGACCTTGCGGCCGGTCATGCGCAGGCCTTCGAAGGCCTGCGGCGAGGTGACTTCGTGGACCAGGTGGCGGTCGATGTAGAGAAGACAGGTGCCGTCGTCCTGTTGATCGACCAGGTGGTCGTCCCAGATCTTGTCGTAGAGGGTACGAGGTGCGCTCATGGCGATACATCCGTTATTATGCAAAGGGCGTTTGCTTGCAGTGGGGGTATGGAGCTTGGTGGCGCATAGGCCACCGGCCGTCGGTCGATCAGAAAGGGATCAACGAAGTCGGCTGTTGAGCGCACCGGAAACGGTCGCAAAGAAGCGTGCCGGCAGGCGGTAGTGATCCTGCAACACGAAAATATGCGCCCCAATGCAACTGAACTTGGATTCCATGAGCAGTCACTTACCAATTTTTCGGATGCTCGGCAATTCGATTCATCAGCGCATCATCGCCCTGCGCCTTATCGTCGGCCTTCGCGCCCGCGCATCCGTTTCTCGATCTGCCTCAGGCCGAGCGACAGGCCGATCGTCAGGATCAGGTAGATATAGGTGACGATCGAATAGGTTTCGAAAAAACGGAAGGAGCCGGACGCATAGATCTTGCCCATCTGCGTGATGTCGGAAACGCCGAGCACCGAGACCAGCGAACTATCCTTCACCATCGCCACGAAATCGTTCGACAGCGGCGGAAAGATCACCTTGATCGCCTGCGGAAAGACCACGAAGCGGAAGCGATGGTAGCGCGACAGGCCGAGCGCCTTGGCGGCCTCGATCTGGCCCTGGTCGACCGACTGGATACCGGCGCGGAAGACTTCGGCGATGAAGGAGGAATAGCCGATCATCAGCGCGATGATCGCCCGCCACATCAGCGAGAAATCGCGCACCAGCACCGGCTCCGCCAGCCCGGCATTGACCAGCGGCGCGGTCAGGAAACTATAGGCGGCGACGAAGGCCGGCGCGCCGACGAAGGCGACGTAGAACAGAAGCACCAGCATCGGGATGCCTCTGACGACCTCGACATAGAAGCGGGCGATCTGGCGCAGCGCGACGCTGTCCGATAGCCCGAGCAGGGCTATGCCGAGCCCGAGCAGCGTCGCCAGCGCGAAGCCGACGAGCGTCACGAAAATGGTGATGCCGACGCCGTTGAAGACGGTGCGGAACACCTGCGCGTAGACGTCGTTGGCGATGATGACGGCGGCGAGCGTAAGGCCGATCACGACAAGGGCGACCAGCCACCAGGGATAGTCGCCCTTCTCCTGGCCGGATCGACGTCCAGCGGGGCTTGGCTGCGGAGCCATCATGCTTCAGTCCGGGCGCGGTAGAAGGTTACGACAGACGGGATCATTGACCCATCTTGTAGTCGAGGAACCATGTCTTGTTGAGCTTGTCGAAAATGCCGTCGGCCTTCAGGCTCGCGATCGCCGCATTGACAGGGCCGACCAGATCGGAGCCCTTGGGGAAGATGAAGCCGAAATCCTCGGTGCCGAGCGGCCCGCCGATGACCTTCAGTCCGCCATTCGACGCATCGACATAGCCCTGCGCCGCGACGCTGTCGGTCAAGACCACGTCGACATCGCCGGCTTTCAGCGCCTGCACGGTAGCGCCGAAGGTCTCGAACAGCTTGATGCGCGGGTTCTGCTCGTTGCCGTCGAGGATCTCGTAGACGGCGGCATAGAAGGGCGAGGTGCCCGGCTGCGCGCCGACGAGGCCGTCGTTGAAGGCGCCGAAGGTCTTGGCGTCGGTAAAGCGCGTCTCGTCGCCGCGCACCAGCATGAACTGCTGCGAGCGCATGTAGGGATCGGAGAAGTCGACCTTGGCCTTGCGGTCGTCCTTGATGGTGATCCCGGTCATGCCGATATTGTACTGATTGTCCGACACCGCCTGGATCATCGCGTCCCAGCTGGTGTTCTGGTACTCGACCTTGAAGTTCAGCCGCTTGGCGATCTCGTTCATCGCATCATATTCCCAGCCGATCTGCTTGCCCGTCTTCGGATCGACGAACTGCAGCGGCGGATAGGCGTTCTCGGTGACGACGACGACCGTCTTGCCCTTGAGATCGGGAAGCTCGGCGGCGGTGGCGGCGAGCGGCGAAAGAATAAGTGCGGTCAGTCCGGCAAGGACGGTGCGACGAAACAACATGAAATATCTCCCCAAATAGCGCTCGCGGAACCTGTCATAATTGCAAAGCCGCTGGCAAGGGGATTGGCGCGCGAGGACGGGGGAAATCAGGAATGGTGGTTTAAAAATGGGGAGGTTTGGGGCATGACAGGCGCTACGGCACGGTCGGCGCCCGCAGCCCCCCTCATCCGCCTGCCGGCACCTTCTCCCCGCTGGGGAGAAGGGGAGATGCCGCGCTGTCCCGACCAAAACAAAACACTATAGGCTTGGTGAGGGGCGCACACCGCCAGCCACCAGCCCCTTCGCCCCAGCGGGGAGAAGTGCCGGAGCGCAGCGAGGCGATGAGGGGGCCGCGCGGCACAACACTGGCCATCTCCCCCCTTGAACAAAATCCCAATCGGATGTCGGATCACCCACCGCTTGCCCGTCCTTAGGGTCCAACCCATCGCATCAACCCAGGAGGAACACCCCATGCCAAGCACCATCCGCCTGCACCGCGTTCTCGCCACCAGGCCCGAGAAGGTCTACCGCGCCTTTGTCGAAGCCGACGCGATGGCCAAGTGGCTGCCGCCGAACGGCTTTACCTGCAGCGTCCATCATTTCGAGCCGACCGTCGGCGGCACCTTCAAGATGTCGTTCCGCAACTTCACGACCGGCAACAGCCATTCCTTCGGCGGGGAGTATCTCGAACTCGTGCCCGGCGAACGCGTGCGCTATGTCGACCGCTTCGACGACCCCAACCTGCCGGGCGAGATGGAGGTGACGGTCGAACTGAAGAAGGTCTCCGTCGGCACCGAGATCAACATCACCCAGGCCGGCATCCCCGACCTCATCCCGCCGGAAGCCTGCTATCTCGGCTGGCAGGAATCGCTGCGCAACATGGCGCGGCTGATCGAGCCGGAGATCGCGGAGTAGGGGGAGGTCTGCTTCCGACTTTCCGCAAGACCCCTCCCCAACCCCTCCCCACAAGGGGGAGGGGCTAACCCGTGGCACGCCCGTGCCAAGTCATTGGCCTTGAGACTGTCGCGAGGTTGCGTTTGCCACCGGCACCGCGCCCAGCAAGCCCCTCCCCCTTGTGGGGGGGGGTGGGGAGGGGTCTTCGCCACACCCTCACCCACCGACCAAATGCGCCTTTTGATTGCATTAACACAGACCTGCTATCCCGGCGTCACAACGGTCGTCGCCACGGAGCCAGCATGACATCCCGTCCTTCGGATTTCGCCACCGCCGGCTGGGCCTACGGTCCGACGGAAACGGCGTCGGCCATCTGCGCGCTGGAGGCGGCCGGTATCCGGGTGCTTGCGCACACGCTTCATCACACGACGATGGTTCCCCACTTCATGACCGCGCTTGGCGGGATCGAGCTTCGCGTTCCGGCAGCCGATGCCGAAGCCGCGCGGGAAGTCCTGGCGTCCATCTCGTTTTCACGCGCGCGCGGCAACATCTGGCTGCGCGCGGTAGGCGGCCTGATGCTTCTGCTCTGGATCGGGATGCCGCTGCCGGCAAGCGGCCTTTATGGCGTGCGCCCCATCGCCGCCGCACCTCAAAGGATCGAGCCCTAGTCGCACCGCATTCGCCGCACCACCCTTTGTGAGATGATCAGATGCACGGCGAAGTTTTTTATTTTAGTCGTTATTGACGGAGACAATTTTGAAAAAATTCAATCCCATCAGAACGCATGAGGTGATGCCTGGGACTATCGCCTTCGTAGTTCGCACCGAATACGATCCCGCGAAGCCGATGGGCAATATTGCTGCATATGATATTCACGCTGCCGTCTCTGCCTTCCTGGTGCGTTATGACGAGCAAACAACGCCTATTCTTCCACGTGCGCTTGAGTGGTTGGACAAGGCCATCGAGGGAAAGGAAGAGGAAAGGTTTGGTCCCCTTCCTTGTTCGCATCGCGTGACCCTGCACTGGGCCAAGGCCCTTGGTCAGTGGATGTACGGCAAGGGAAACGACGAAGCGTCCTGGAAAATCGCGCAGGACGCACAAATTGAATACATGCGGACCGGCTTTACCAAGGAACTGGGTCCCGACAAGTTTGATTACAAGCTCCAGCGTTTCGTTCCTCAGGAAACCAGAGGCCTGCCGCATAGCAGAGGAATGCTGCTCACCTACGGCATTCTCGATGATTTCATGGCGTTCAGCTTTCAGGCCGGACAGTACGAAACCGCGATCGAAGAATATGAGCGACACCTGAAGCCGAAAGTGCCATCGCTCAAGGCAACGTTAAAGCCAAGGGCGTTTGCCTATGCGCTGTGCTTGAAAAAGTTGGGGCGGGCGCGGCTTGACGACAATGACCTGCATGAGGCCGGGCGGCGAATGTTGCAGGCCAATCTCGAGGAAGAATGGTTGGGACAAGGCCAAGATACGCGCGCAGCCACATGGTTGAAGATCGTCTATTGGCACCGCGACCAAACCCTGACGCCGCTCGAAACCATCCTCAAAGCCTATGACGACATGCCAAACGTGCCTTTGCCCGATTTCATGCTGGCACCCCAGGCTGAGCCGGCTTCCCTGCGAACGCGGTGGGCGCGGCTGCTGGAAAGACTGCGGTTCAAGTGAGGCTTCGCATTCGTCTATCGCATGACGATTGGCACCAGATCGCACCGCCGCGCCACATCACCAAAACAAAAAAGGCGACCCGGAGGTCGCCTTCAGACTGCTGACAAACCCCTGGCTCTGGCTGGGGTTTGTGATTCACTGGGACATGCTGAAGAAACCTGCTCCCGAACAGACGGCTCTCGAGATGGTGACGCTCGACAGTCTGGTGCCCAAGGATCACCTGCTTCGCAAGATCGATGCGGTGATCGACTTCACCTTTATCCATGATCGCGTTGCCGGGCTTTATTGCGCCGACAACGGCCGGCCGCCGCTCGATCCGACCTTGATGTTCAAGGCGCTGTTCATCGGCTACCTGTTCGGTATCCGCTCGGAGCGTCAGCTGGTGCGCGAGATCGAGGTCAATGTCGCCTATCGCTGGTTTCTGCGGATGAAGCTGACGGACGGGGTGTTCGATGCCTCGACGCTCAGCCAGAACCGGCGGCGGCGCTTCAACGATACGTCGGTCGCCCAGGACATCTTCGACCACATCGTCGAACAGGCGATCGGCCATGGCCTGGTCGACGGCACCGTTCTTTATACCGACAGCACGCATCTGAAGGCCAATGCCAACAAGGGCAAGTACGATCTCGAGATGGTCGCCAAGTCGCGTTCCGACTACTGGGCCGATCTCGACAGGGCGATCGAGGCCGAGCGGGCGCTGCATGGCCAGAAGCCCTTGAAGGAGAAGGAGCGCGAGCCCGAGATCAAGCAGACCAAGGTCAGCCGCACCGATCCCGACAGCGGCTACATGGTGCGCGACGGCAAGCCCAAGGGCTTCTTCTATCTCGATCATCGCACCGTCGATGGCCGTCATGCGATCATCACCGACACCCATGCGACGCCGGCCAACGTGCATGACAGCATCGTCTACCTCGACCGGCTGGACCGCCAGCGCGAGCGCTTCTCTTTCGACGTCAAGGCGGTGGGCCTGGATGCCGGCTATGCGACTTCGGGCATCGCCAACGGCCTGGAGGATCGCGCCATCCTCGGCGTCACCGGCTACCGCAATCCGACCCCGCCGAAAGCCGGCATGATGCGCAAGTCGAAGTTCGTCCATGACGCCGAGGTGGATGGCTATCGTTGCCCCGAAGGCCAGTTGCTTACCTACGCCACCACCGACCGCAACGGCTATCGCCACTATACATCCGATCCGGCGATCTGCCGCGATTGCCCGCTACTGGCGTCGTGCACATCGAACGGCAAGGCGGTACGCACCATCACCCGCCATGTCTGGGCCGATGCGCGCGAGCGCACCGATGCCAACCGGCTCAAGCCCTGGGGCAAGGCGGTCTATAAACGGCGCAAGGAGACGGTCGAGCGATCCTTCGCCGACGCCAAACAACTGCATGGCCACCGCTACGCGCGGTTCCGAAGTCTCGTCCGGGTCCAATGCCAGTGCCTGATGGCCGCAACCGCCCAGAACATCAAGAAGATCGCAATGGCCCTCACCAAGGCCAGCCAACCGAGCCCCGCATGAGAAAGCGACCATCCGAAAGCCTCGTTCAAAACAGCCGATCCAGCGCGCAACTCAGAACAAAATAAACCCCGCCAAAAAATGACGGGGTTTGTCAGCAGTCTGAAGGCGACCCGGAGGTCGCCTTTTTCGTCAATCCGTAAGGATGAAGCTTATTCCGCTGCCGGCTCGGCTGCTGCTGCTTCGGCAGCTGCCTTTTCAGCGGCGGCCTTTTCGGCGGCTTCCTGGGCTGCCTTTTCGGCTGCCAGAGCCTGAGCTGCTGCAACCTTCTCGGCTTCCAGGCGTGCCTTTTCCTCGGCGATCGCGGCGCGCTCGGCGTCGTTGAGCTTGCGGGCGCGAACGCCGGTGTCTTCAACGATACGAGCCGACTTGCCGCGACGGTCGCGCAGGTAGTAGAGCTTGGCGCGACGGACCTTACCGCGGCGAACGACTTCCACGCTTTCGATGGCAGGCGAGTAGATCGGGAATACGCGCTCGACGCCTTCGCCGTAGGAGATCTTGCGGACCGTGAAGTTTTCCTGCAGACCGCCGCCCGAACGAGCGATGCAGACGCCTTCGTAGGCCTGTACGCGGGTACGCGTGCCTTCCGTGACCTTCACGTTGACGCGGACGGTGTCACCAGGAGAAAATTCCGGGAGCGTGCGCTTGGCTTCGATCTTGGCGACCTGTTCGGCCTCAAGCTGCTGAATGATGTTCATCGTCTTAACCTTTGGTTCTTCTGAAACAGCCAGAGCGCTCGACACTTTTCCTTTGGTCCATGACCTCCGGATTTAGCCCTTTACGGACGGGAGCGGGTTCGCCATTCTTTGTTGCTGGCAGACGGGGATAACCCCATTTCCGCGTGCGCTCCTACACCACTGAGGCCGGCTTGTCATCCCCAGCTCGACAAATTTGTCACCGTGGATGGCTGAATCTCAGCCTGTGCGGACTTATTTCTCGCCGACCGGCTTTTCCAGCAGATCCGGCCGCCGTTCGCGGGTCAGGTTTACCGCCTGCTCGCGGCGCCACTTGTCGATCGCGCCGTGATTGCCCGATGTCAGGATGGCGGGGATCTCGCGTCCCTCCCATTCCTGCGGGCGGGTATAGTGCGGGTGTTCGAGCAGCCCGCCCTCGAAGCTTTCGTGCAGGCCGGAGAGGTCGTTGCCCATGACGCCGGGGAGGATGCGGACGATGGCGTCGAGCACGGTGAGTGCCGCCGGTTCGCCGCCTGACAGAACGTAATCGCCGATCGACACTTCTTCCAGTTCTCGCGCGTCGATCACCCGCTGGTCCACGCCCTCGAAGCGGCCGCAAACGATGATGACGCCGTCGCCCGCAGCCAGTTCGCGCACGCGCTTTTGCGTCAGCGGCTTGCCGCGCGGGCTCATCAACAGGCGCGGGCGGCTGTCGTTTTCGGAGACGGTGTCGATGGCGCGGGCGAGCACGTCGGGCTTCAGCACCATGCCGGCGCCGCCGCCGGCCGGCGTGTCGTCGACGGTGCGGTGCTTGTCGGTGGCGAAATCACGGATCTGCACGGCATCGAGCGCCCACTGGCCGCGCTCCATCGCCTTGCCGGCGAGCGAATAGCCGAGATGGCCGGGAAACATCTCCGGGTAGAGTGTCAGGACAGTCGCCCGGAAGGCCATCTGGTCGCTCACTTCTTCTTCTTCGGTTTGTCGCTGCCGGAATCATCCGGCGTGAACGACGGGCCGTCGTCGTCGCTGTCGACGAGACCGGATGCCAGCGGGTCGATGGTGATCCTGCCGGCTTCGAGGTCGATCTCCAGCACCGAGGCCTCCGAGAACGGGATCAGCACCGGCCGCTTGCCGGGGCCCTTGAGCTCCAGCAGGTCGCCGGCGCCGAAATCGAAGATGCCGGTAACGGTGCCGTAGCTGACGCCCTGGTCGTCGACGGCCTCCAACCCCTCGAGATCGGCATAGAAGAACTCGTCTTCCTCGAGCTCGTCGTCGGGCAGGTTGTCGCGGTCGATATAGAGCTCGAGACCGTTCAGCGCCTCGGCGGCGTTGCGGTCGTTGATCCCGCGGAAGCGCACGACGACGACATTCTTCATCTCGCGGATTTCAAGCACCTCGAAGCTGCGCCCGTCCATGCTGTGCAGGTGGCCGTAATCGCCGAGCGCGGTCGGATCGGCGCTGTAGGACCTGGCGCGCACTTCGCCGCGCAGCCCCTGCGCGCCGCCGATCGTTGCCATCAGCACCGGATTTTCTAGCTTTGTCATGGCGTCCCTAATGTCGAAGCCGGAGGTTTGGTTCGTCATAACCGAAGTGAACGGGAATGGAAACGAAAACGGGCGGCATGTCGCCATGCCGCCCGTTCGATCAAGGCCGAAGCCCGGAATTATTCCGCGGAAGCAGCAGCTTCCGCAGCGTCGGCGATCTTCTGAGCCTTTTCAGCCGCACGCTCCTGAGCGCGCTTGCCGGGCTTTGCCTTTTCCGGGTTGTTCTTGGCTTCGCGCTTTGCGATGCCGGCTTCGTTCAGGAAGCGCAGAACGCGGTCGGTCGGCTGTGCGCCCTGTGCGATCCAGTGGGTGATGCGCTCGGCGTCGAGCTTGACGCGGGCATCGTTGTCCTTGGCGAGCATCGGGTTCCAGGAACCGAGGTTCTCGAGGAAGCGGCCGTCGCGCGGCGAACGGGCATCGGCGAGAACGATGTGGTAGTACGGGCGCTTCTTGGAACCACCGCGTGCGAGACGAATTTTCAGTGCCATTTTCTTTACTCCTTGGATGTGTCTAACCGCTCTTTCTTGAAGCGGCCTTGTTACTTTGCAGCAGCGCCGTTTTCGGCGTGGTCCGCTGCGATCTGCTCATGATGCCGGATGACTTCCTTGATGACGAAGTTCAGGAACTTCTCGGCGAAATCCGGATCCAGATTGGCGTCCTTGGCCAGGCGGCGAAGGCGTTCGATCTGGTATTCCTCGCGCGCCGGGTCCGCCGGCGGCAACTTGTACTTGGCCTTGAGAACGCCCACCTCCTTGGTGCAGCGGAACCGTTCGGCCAGGATATGCACCAGCGCCGCGTCGATATTGTCGATCGACTGGCGATAGCTCGAAAGCTGGGCTTTGATTTCAGGATCAATCATAGTCTGGGCGACCCCTTCACTTCTTCTTTGGCAGGCCGGGAAGGCCCGGGAAACCACCGCCGAGGCCGGGCAGCTTCGCGCCGCCGAGACCTGGCAGACCACCGCCGCCGAGACCCGGCATGCCGCCGCCCGGCTTGCCGAGGCCGGCCGCTTCCGCCTGCTTCTGCAAGGCTTCGAGCTGCTTCGGATCGATGTTGGAGAGATCGGGCATGCCGCCCATGCCGCCGCCAAGGCCGCCCAGGCCCATCTTGCCGGCAAGGCCGCCCATCATCTGCTTCATCATGCCGCCCTTGCCCTTGCCGCCCATCATCTTCATCATGTCCGCCATCTGGCGGTGCATCTTCAGAAGCTTGTTGATGTCGGAGGCGTCGGTGCCGGAGCCGGCGGCGATGCGCTTCTTGCGCGAATGCTTGAGCATGTCGGGATTGGCGCGCTCGGCCTTGGTCATCGAGGAGATGATCGCCAGCTGGCGGCCGAACAGGCTGTCGTTGAGGCCGGCCGAAGCCATCTTGTCCTTCATGCCAGCCATGCCGGGCATCATGCTCATGATGCCGCCCATGCCGCCCATCTTCTGCATCTGGCGCAGCTGGTCGGCGAGGTCGTTCAAATCGAACTTGCCCTTGGCCATCTTGGCGGCCATGGCGGCCGCCTTTTCGGCGTCGATGTTTTCGGCGGCGCGCTCGACCAGCGAAACGATATCGCCCATGCCGAGAATACGGTCGGCGATACGGCGCGGGTGGAACTCCTCGAGTTCGCCCATGCGCTCGCCGACACCGATGAGCTTGATCGGCTTGCCGGTCACGGCGCGCATCGAGAGCGCTGCACCGCCACGGCCGTCGCCGTCCATGCGGGTGAGCACGAGGCCGGTGATGCCGACGCGTTCGTCGAAGTTGCGCGCCAGATTGACGGCGTCCTGACCGGTCAAGCTGTCGGCCACCAGCAGGATTTCATGCGGGTTTGACTTCTTCTTGATGTCGGCCATTTCGACCATCAAGGGTTCGTCGATATGCGTACGGCCGGCGGTGTCGAGAATGACGACGTCATGGCCGCCGAGCCTGGCTGCCTGCACGGCGCGCGCGGCGATATCGGTCGGCGACTGGCCGGCAATGACCGGCAGCGTGTCGACATTGGTCTGCACGCCGAGCTGGCGCAGCTGCTCCTGGGCGGCCGGGCGTCGCGTATCGAGCGACGCCATCAGCACCTTCTTCTTCTCGCGGTCGGTGAGCCGCTTGGCGATCTTCGCGGACGTCGTCGTCTTGCCCGAGCCCTGAAGGCCCACCATCATGATGACGACGGGGGCGGCCGCATGCAGGTCGACGCCCACGCCTTCGCCGCCGAGCATCTCGATCAGCTCGTCATGGACGATCTTGACGACCATCTGGCCGGGCTTGATCGACTTCAGAATCTCGGCGCCGACGGCCTTTTCGCGGACGCGATCGGTAAAGGCGCGCACCACGTCGAGCGCGACGTCGGCTTCCAGAAGCGCACGGCGAACCTCGCGCAGCGCCGCGGAAACATCGCTTTCCGAAAGCGCGCCACGGCCTGTCAGTCCATTCAGAATGGATCCAAGACGGTCCTGGAGGTTCTCAAACATCGGCTCTTCCTTGTGATTTCCGGATAGGGAAACCTTGTGCTTTTCCTTGACGAAAACAAGACGCATAGCCAAAAAGCACCCGAGGGCGCATCGCGCTGTCGGGTGTGGACCTCCGGGATCGATTTATACCTTTGCGGGTCCCGGTCGGTGGCTCGAGTCTTGAAGCTCGTCGCAGATTGAGCGGCGGTAAACAGGAAAACGGGCGGAGAGTCAAGGCAATCAGGGGAAATAAGCGACCGGGACGACCCAGCGCGGATATCAGGCGCTGATCTGGAGCATGGAAAATGAAGACTGATATAGAGACATTATTGCCAGCCGAGATCGTCCGCCGCGCATCTCTTCGCGGAAACGAGTATGCATGGCCGCTCGATGATATTCCATTGGTGATCGATGCGGCGCGGCAAGCCAACCTTTGGAACGTTGGTGGGCAACTGCAGTTTCGCCTCCCAGACGGGGCAGTTTGCGAGTGCTATTGGGTGGAAGTCACCACCTATCGAACGGTAGCAAAAGCCCCGGAGTGGCCGGAGCGGGTGCGAGGCTCGGCTAGCGATGCTCTGGAACAGTTCTCCAAACTGTTCGAGGAGTTCGACTTTCTTGCCGAGGGGTTGAAGGCTTTCCCCGATCATCTTGGTCCGCTGATCGACCAAGGGCATGACTGGAGAAAGCTGGCGTGTTTCGTCTGGTACGTGAAAAAGCAGAGCAAGTGAGCAAACCCAAGAACCCCTATTACCAAGGCCCGGTCACCGACCATTTCGACGGCACCCGCTTCTTCAATCCTGGTGGCATCGCGCCCCTCGGCTTCCGCGCCATGCTGCGCTGGCAGTTCAACGGCGAGCGGCAGACCTGGCAAAAGCAGGTGCCGAGCCCCTTCCCGCAGGCGAGGCCCGAAGAGCGCGTCGAAGGCGACGGGCTGAGGGTGACCATGGTCGGCCATGCCTCGATGCTGGTGCAGGTGGCGGGTCTCAACATCCTGACCGACCCCGTCTGGTCGGACCGCGCCAGCCCCTTCGGTTTCGCCGGCCCGAAGCGCGTGACCGCCCCCGGCATCCGCTTCGAGGACTTGCCCGAAATCGACCTCGTGCTCGTCTCGCACAATCACTACGACCATCTCGACGTCGCGACGCTGAAGCGGTTGCAGGCCGCCCACGGCCCCCACTTCGTCACGCCGCTGGGCAACGACACGATCATCCGCCGCGCCGCGCCCGATGCCAGGATCTCCGTCATGGACTGGGGCGGCCGGATCGCGATCACCGATAGGATTACCATCGACGCCGAGCCGGCGCATCACTGGTCGGCGCGTGGCACCGGTGACCGCAGCATGGCGCTCTGGGCCTCCTTCGTCATCTCGACGCCGTCGGGCAAGATCTACCACGTCGGCGACACCGGCTTTCATGACGGCATCAACTATCGCGCCGTGGCCAAGAAGCACGGCGTCTTCCGCCTCGCCATCCTGCCTTTCGGCGCCTACGAGCCGCGCTGGTTCATGAAGGGGCAGCACCAGAACCCGGACGAGGCCGTCCGCGGCATGCAACTTTGCAACGCCGCCCATGTGGCCGGCCACCACTTCGCGACCTTCCAGCTGACCGACGAGGCGATGGATGCGCCGGTCCGCGCCCTGGAGGCCGCATTGCGGGAGCATGGCGTGACGCCGGAACGGTTTCGGCCGCTGAGGGCCGGCGAGGTGTTCGACGTGCCGCTGGGCTGATGCGAGCGGCGGCGCCGCTACTCCCCGAGGCCGGACCGCGACAGCACCGCCGCGCGGCGGGTGGCGCGCAGGAACCAGAGGTAGCTGATGATCGCGATCAGGGCCATGGCGGGGATGATTGTGCCGAAGGCCAGAAGCGGGGCGCCGATCAGCGAGGCCATCAGGCCGCCGGTGAAGCCGCCGCCCATCTGGATGAAGCCCATCATCGCCGAGGCGGAGCCGGCGATATGCGGGAAGGGGAAGAGGCCCGAGGTCGTCATGTGCGGGGTCAGGAAGGCCAGGCCGAAAGCGAGAAAGGCGACCGGGCCCATGATCGACAGGTAGCTCGGCGCCACGAACGCGACCGAGAGCGCGATCATGACGCCCGAGAGGCCGAGCAGGGTAAGGCCAACGCGGACCGACCCGTCGCCGCCGAGCCTGGCCGCGGTCATTCTCAGAACGACCGAGCCGAGGAAATAGGAGCCGGATTGCATCAGCATGCCGAGGCCGAAGGCCGTGGGCGAGAGACCGACCAGCTTGATCAAGATGAAGGGCAGCATCGTCGCCTGCGCGTAGAGCGCGCCGATCGAGCCGCCGAGCACCAGCGAGGCGGAGACGAAGCGCGGTTCGCGGACAAGCTCGCCATAGGCCTGCAACAGCGCCCCGGGCAAAGCCCGGCGGCGGTCGGGCGTGCCGGTCTCGCGCATGAAGACCAGGACCGAGAGGCAGACAAGAAGGCCGAAGCCGATCAGCAGGAAGAAGACGGACCGCCAGCCGAAGGCGGCGAGCGCCAGGCCGCCCACGGTCGGCGCGATGGCGGGGCCGATGGCGATCATGATGCCGATCAGGTTCATGATCCTGGAGGCATCGGCGCCGGTGAACTGGTCGCGGACGATGGCGCGCGCCACGGTAATTCCGACCGAGGCGCCGATGCCCTGGATCAGCCGTCCGGCGAGCAGCCATTCGATGCCGGGCGCGAAGGCCGACAACAGGCTGCCCACCATGTAGATACCGACGAAGACGAGCGTGGCGGCGCGGCGGCCGAAGGCATCCGACAGCGGGCCGGCAAGCAGCTGGGCGATCGAGAAGCCGGCGAAATAGAGCGACAGCGTCAGCTTGATCGCCGCTTCCGTGGTCCCGAAAGCGCCCACCAGCGCCGGCATGGCGGGCGTGTAGATCGACATGGAAATCGGGCCGATGGTGACAAGCAGCGCGCCGAGCATGCTCGTTCGCCTTGCGCTCATCCTGAATGGGGGCATGCTGGTACTCGACTGGCTGGTTGCGCGGGCTGTGTGCGGAGGTGGAGGACGGTTCTATTTGACGCAAGACGAGGTGACATCGCAATGCGAAAGTGTGACGCCCCATCCGCTTTATCGCTCATTGTAGTTGGCCCATCGCTGCGTCTAAAAGTTATGTTAGGCGCTCTGCGAAGTTCATTGATATCTGCAGACATAGGTTGCATAAGATTTAGCGCGCGTTATGGTTTGTCGCTGCGTTAGATGAGACCGTTTGATGGGCGCTTGAGAGTTCACATCCCGACGATAGAGAACAATTTTTCATGCCTTATAGCACCGCTACTATTGCCACGACGATCGACAAAATAAACCAAGAGTATTTTTTGCCAGCCATCCAGCGCCCCTTCGTTTGGACACCTGATCAAATGGTGGCTTTGTTCGATTCCCTTATGAAGGGCTATCCAATCAGCTCTTTTCTGTTCTGGGACGTCGCGCCGGAAAACAAAATGAACTGGCAAATATACAAATTTGCAGAGAACTTCCGCTTCGGAGAGGTTCACAATGAGATTGCCGACCCGGCCGGCCGAAAGCTGACACTCGTTCTAGATGGACAGCAACGGTTGACCTCGATGCTCATCGGCCTGCGCGGCTCATTCACCGTTAAGGCGAAGGGGAAGCGGTGGGACAGTGCCAGTGCATGGCAACGCAAGCGTCTCTACATCGATCTGCTGGTCGATCCATCGCAGATACCGAAGAGCGAGGACACCGAAGATGACATTGAGCATCCCTACGGTTTCGAACTCTTCGAAAATGTGCCGCAGTCGGGCCCGGCGAACCTCTGGATCGCTGTCGGCGAGATCCTGAACTATCCGGAACCGGGGCGTTTTGACGCCTTCGTGGAGGGGACGCTCGAACGTCTGCCGCCTACGCGCAATTGGACGGTGGTCGAAACGGCGAAGCGTAATTTGCAGCGCCTTTACGATTTGATCTGGGTCGATCAGATCGTCAGCTACTACACCGAGACAAATCAGGACTATGATCGGGTGCTCGGCATCTTCGTTCGCGCCAACGATGGCGGCACGAAGCTCAGCAAATCCGACCTCATGCTATCCATGATCTCATCGAAATGGACGGATATCTCCGCCCGCGAGGAGATCTACAACTTCGTCGAGACATTGAACAGCCGGCTGGACCGGAAGAACGACGTCAACAAAGACTTCGTCATGAAGGCATGCCTGCTGCTGTCCGATCTCGATCACGTTTACCAAGTCAAGAACTTCACCAACAAGAATTTGGAGATCATGCGGGGCAACTGGCCGCATATTCAGCGGTCGCTGAAGCGGACATTCCAGCTGGTGAACAGCTTCGGCATCGATCGCGAAAATCTGACCAGCTTGAACGCGCTTCTTCCGATCGCCTATTACCTGCATAAGCTTGATCTCGATCTGCTAAGCGCGACGACACCGTTCTTCGTCACCAACGCAGAACGTATCCGCCGATGGCTGATCGCGGCGCTGTTGAACAGGGTTTTCGGGGGCACGTCCGACAGCACGATTGGCGCCGCGAAGAATACCATTGCATCGGCTATGCAGGGTTCGAAGGACTTTCCTCTCGGTGAGCTGAACACGGCGCTATCGCGGCAAATCAAGCGTCCATCCTATATTGCCAGCGAGACGCTGGAAGGCATTATGGAACTGCAGTACGGGAGTAGGCAAATGTTCCTGCTGCTTTCTCTTCTTTATGACAACAAAAGCTGGGGCTCTACCGCGCACCACATTGACCATATTTTCCCGCAGAGCCGCGTTGATCGCAAGCACCTGATGAAGAACAACGTTCCGATGTCGAAGATCGAGGAGCTGGTGTCCTGTGCCAACCGTATTGGAAACCTGCAGTTGCTTGTCGGCGCTGAAAACCTCGAAAAGAACAATGCCACCTTCGAAGACTGGATCAGGACCAGGGACCATTCTTTCCTTGCCAAGCATCTGATACCGGAGGATGAGCATCTTTGGTCGATCATGATGCTCCCCCGCTTCGTGGCCGAGCGCGAGCAGCGGATCAGACAGAAGCTTTCATCGCTACAGGGTGATCCTGAGTTTGGCGTGGAAGCAGCAGAGTAAGAGGATTGACGTGAGTTCATTGGAAGAGCGGCTGCAGAAAATTGCAGAAGAAAAACAGCGGCTGGTGCAGGCGGAAGCCGCAATGCGGGACGAGGCGCTGGCCGAGCTGGACAAGATCGTTGACGAGATCGAGGCACTGGAGAAGAAGAAGGAGCAGCTTGAGATCTTTCTTGGCCTCGACGAAGAACCGCAACGGGCCGCGCGCGGTCAGATTCAAGAGCTGTGCGTGCGGGCCATTACCGATGCAGGTGGCGGGCTGACCTCGGGAGAGGTGAGAGAGGCGATCGAGAAGATCATGCCTGGCATGAAGCTATCTTCTGTTCCATCGACGCTTAGCCGGGCGGCCTCGTTGGGCCGTCTGCGCCGGGACGAGTTCGGCCGATATTTCTTGAGTTGAGCGGCACGCTGAGCGCGCCCGCTTGACGTCCCCGCCACACCGCATAATCTCCGTCTTTTCACGGGGGATTCTTCATGACGCAGTCGCTGCTCGCGGGCGCCTTTCTGGCGGCGCTTCTCTATGTGCTTATTCCGGGGCCGGCGTTTCTGGCGCTGCTGGGGATCGGGGCCGGGCAGGGGAGAAAAGCGGGGGCGCAGTTCGTCTGCGGGCATCTGGTCGGCGATACGCTGTGGGCGTCGCTGGCGCTGGTGGCGATCATCGGCGCCAAGACGATCGGCAGCTTCGTGTTCGACGCGCTGGGGCTCGCCTGCGGCTTCTATCTCGCCTGGATCGGCTGGAACGCGTTTCGCGCCAAGCCGAAGGGCGAGGGGCAGGCGTTGATGGTTGTCGAACGGCCGTTCCGGCGCGGGCTGATCTTCGGCGTCACCAACCCGAAGGGCTATCCGGTGGCGCTGGCGACGTTCACGGCGCTGGTGGCGGGCTCGGCGAGCGCCTTGCGGTTCGAGACGCTGCCCGTGCTGCTCGCGGTATCGTTCCTCGGCTTCATCGTCGCCGACATGATCCTGATCGCCATCGTCGGCACGGGGGCTGTGCGGCGCTTCTACCGGGCGCACGAAAGGCTGATCGTGCGCTGCTCGGGCGTTCTGTTCATGGGGTTCGCCGTGCAGGCGCTCCTGCACGCGACGCCGGGTCTTTTGGGGTGGCGCAAGGCCTGAGGCCGGCGCCGGGGCGGGCCGGGATCGCGATGGATCAGGCGTCGAGGAAGCTGACGACCGATTCCAGCGTCTTTACCGTCTCCGGCGCGCCGATCGACTTGGCGATCCGCAACTGGTCCCTGTAATAGTCCCTGAAGTTGAAGCTGGTGCCGTCGGTAATGTCGGAGAGATCGAGAATGTTGCCCGAGGGATCGATGGTGCGCATCGGCAGCGGCTCGGAAATCGCCGCATAGGTGTCCTGGTCGAGCGTGCCGTTGTCGAAGCCCTGGCGCGCGTGATTGCGCAATTGGCTGGCGCTGATGGCGGTGAAATCGGGCCGGACGGCAGCCGCTTCCTCGACGCGGAAGGCTTGCACGGCATTGGTCGCGGTGTCGAACGTCTCGGCCAAGCCGTTGTTAAATTGCGAATTATCGGAATATTTTCGAAACGAAAGGGTCGGTGAAAACCGCAGCGATGTGATTTCCATTGCCAGCATCCACGATTAAAAAAGATCAAGCGAAAATACCGTGTGCGCCGCACCATGGTCAATCGTTAACAAACAGTTAATTCTTATATAGCATTTTTAGGGATCAACTTCTCGTATAGGTGGCGTCGCCACCCGCGCATGGTGGCGATACCAATCGCGGCGCGGCTTTCCTATATTGGTTTCCGAGACAACATGCCCGCCAAACAAGCCCGCCAACAAGGATCTCCGTATGCCCGCCAACAACCCCGCTCTCACCGACTGGAACGGCCTCAATGGCCTGCCGCGCTTCGAAGCGCTCAATGACGGCGATTTCGCACCGGCCTTCGATGCGGCCCTTGCCCGGCACGAAGAGGAGATCGATACGATCGCCGACAATCCTGAAGCACCCACGTTCGACAACACGATCGTGGCGCTGGAGCTTGCGGGCGACGATCTCTCGCGGGTGTCGGCCCTGTTCTGGAACCGCGCCGGGGCGCATACCAACGACACGATCCAGGCGCTGGAGCGGGATATCTCGCCGAAGATGTCGAGGCACTATTCGAAGATCGGCATGAATGCCGAACTCTTCAAGCGCATCGACACGCTATGGGAGACGCGCGAGACGCTCGGGCTGACGCTGGAGCAGACGCGGGTGCTGGAGCGGCACTGGAAGGGCTTCGTCAAGTCGGGCGCCAAGCTTGAAAAGGCGGAGCAGGAAAAGCTCGCCGGCATCAACGAGAAGCTTGCGGGGCTCGGCACGCAGTTCGGCCAGAACGTACTTGCCGACGAGAAAGGCTGGGCGCTGATCCTTGCCGATGGCGACGATCTGCAGGGCATTCCCGATTTCCTCAGGGACGCGATGGCAGCGGCGGCGCGCGAGCGCGGCGAGGACGGCAAGTTCGCGGTGACGCTGTCGCGCTCTATAATCGAGCCGTTCCTGACCTTCTCCGAGCGCCGCGAGTTGCGCGAACAGGCGTTCAAGGCCTGGGTGGCGCGCGGCGAAAACGACGGCCCGTCGGACAATCGCGGCATCATCCGCGAAACGCTTCAGCTCCGCGGCGAGGTGGCGAAGCTGCTCGGCTATGGAAACTTCGCCGAGCTGAAGCTCGACAACACCATGGCGAAGACGCCTGATGCGGTGAACGATCTCCTGAAGAAGGTGTGGGCGAAGGCGGTGAAGCGCGCCGGCGAGGAAGAGGCCGATATCGCCAGGCTGATCGCCGACGAGGGCCGCAACCACGAGGTCATGCCCTGGGACTGGCGTCACTACGCCGAAAAGATCCGGGCGCAGAAATTCAACTTCTCCGAGGCAGAGCTGAAGCCCTATCTGCAGCTGGAAAAGATCATCGACGCCTGCTTCGACGTGGCGGGGCGGCTGTTCGACATTCACGCGGTGGAGAAGAAGGGTGTCGCCGCCTATCACCCCGATGTGCGCGTCTTCGAGATCCGCGACCGCGACGAGAAGCTGGTGGCGATGTTCCTCGGCGACTATTTCGCGCGCTCGTCGAAGCGTTCGGGGGCGTGGATGAGCGCGTTCCAGTCGCAGCACAAGCTGACCTTGAAGAACGGTGCCAAGGGCGAACTGCCGATCATCTACAATGTCTGCAACTTCGCCAAGCCGGCCGAGGGCAAGCCGGCGCTGTTGTCGCTGGATGATGCCCGCACGCTGTTCCACGAGTTCGGCCATGCGCTGCACGGCATGCTCTCCAATGTCACCTATCCCTCGGTGTCGGGCACCGGCGTGTCGCGCGATTTCGTCGAGCTGCCGTCACAGCTTTACGAGCACTGGCTGACGGTGCCCGAGATCCTCAAGCAGTACGCCGTGCATTTCGAGACGGGCAAGCCGATGCCGCAGGAGCTGCTCGACAAGGTGCTGGCGGCGCGCAGCTTCAATGCCGGGTTCAACACGGTGGAGTTCACCTCGTCGGCGCTGGTCGACATGGCGTTCCATACGCGCGACGCGGTCGCGGACCCGATGGCGGTGCAGGCCGAGGTGCTGAAAGAGCTCGGCATGCCGAAGTCGATGGTGATGCGCCATGCCTCGCCGCACTTCCAGCACATCTTCTCCGGCGGCTATTCGGCCGGGTATTACTCCTACATGTGGTCCGAGGTGCTCGACGCCGATGCGTTTTCGGCCTTCGAGGAGACGGGCGATGCGTTCAATGGCGAGATCGCCCGGAAATTGCGCGATCACGTCTATTCGGTGGGTGGGTCGGTCGATCCCGAGGATACCTACCGGGCGTTCCGCGGCAAGCTGCCGAGCCCGGACGCGATGCTGGTGAAGCGCGGGCTTTCGACGTTCGAGGAGCTTTCGGGGAGCGATGCGTGAGGGGGTTTGATGTTGGGGCAAGGTGGCAACTCCTGCGGTTGAGTTGATACCCCTTCGGCCTTTGTGGGTGGGATACCCCCCTCTGCCCTGCCGGGCATCTCCCCCACAGGTGGGGAGATTGGCTAGACTTACCCGCTCGCCGCAGCCTCCACGTTTGTCTGGTGAGCAGACCACTTGCCGATCTCCCCCCTTGTGGGGGAGATGTCCGGCAGGACAGAGGGGGGTATTGCTTGCCGCAGCGCGAGCCGAACCTAACCCACCATCCCAGCGCGCAAACCGACACCAAACCGTCACAAACCCCCAGACTCCAGCCTTCCCGACCTTCATTCCGGGCTCCCCCCTTTCGCATTCGCGAAAAACACTGTAAGAGCCGCCCCAATGCAATTGGCGCCCTCCCCAGCGTGGCGCCCCAGCCTCAGAGATTTAGACATATGGCACTTCGCAACATCGCGATTATCGCGCACGTTGACCATGGCAAGACGACACTGGTCGACGAGCTCCTGAAACAGTCCGGCTCGTTCCGCGAGAACCAGCGCGTCGCGGAACGCGTGATGGACTCCAACGACCTGGAAAAGGAACGCGGTATCACGATCCTTGCGAAGGCGACCTCGGTCGAGTGGAACGGCGTTCGCATCAACATCGTCGACACCCCCGGCCACGCCGACTTCGGCGGTGAAGTCGAGCGTATCCTGTCGATGGTGGATGGCGCGATCGTTCTGGTCGACTCGTCGGAAGGCCCGATGCCGCAGACGAAGTTCGTCGTCTCCAAGGCGCTGAAGGTCGGCCTCCGTCCGATCGTCGCGATCAACAAGATCGACCGTCCCGATGGCCGCCACGAGGAAGTCATCAACGAAGTGTTCGACCTCTTCGCCAGCCTCGACGCCACCGACGAACAGCTCGACTTCCCGATCCTCTACGGTTCCGGTCGCGACGGCTGGATGAACTTCAATCCCGAGGGTCCGAAGGACCAGGGTCTCGCACCGCTGCTCGACCTCGTGCTCAAGCACGTTCCGGAGCCGAAGGTCGCCGAAGGCCCGTTCACGATGATCGGCACCATCCTGGAAGCCAACAACTTCCTCGGCCGCATCATCACCGGCCGCATCAATTCCGGTTCGATCAAGCCGAACCAGGCCGTCAAGGTTCTGAGCCAGGACGGCAAGACGATCGAAACCGGTCGTATCTCCAAGATCCTCGCTTTCCGTGGCATCGAGCGCACCTCGATCGAGGAAGCGCATGCGGGTGACATCGTCGCCATCGCCGGCCTCTCCAAGGGCACGGTCGCCGATACCTTCTGCGATCCCGCCGTCACCGAAGCGCTGACCGCGCAGCCGATCGACCCGCCGACGGTCACCATGTCCTTCATCGTCAACGACAGCCCGCTCGCCGGCACCGAAGGCGACAAGGTTACCTCGCGCGTCATCCGTGACCGCCTGTTCAAGGAAGCCGAAGGCAACGTCGCGCTGAAGATCGAAGAAGCCGAAGGCAAGGATTCGTTCTACGTGTCCGGCCGCGGCGAATTGCAGCTCGCCGTTCTGATCGAAACCATGCGCCGCGAAGGCTTCGAGCTTGCCGTGTCGCGTCCGCGCGTCGTCATGCACAAGGACGAGAGCGGCCAGACCATGGAGCCGATCGAGGAAGTCGTCATCGACGTCGATGAAGAGCATTCCGGGGTCGTCGTTCAGAAGATGTCCGAGCGCAAGGCCGAAATGACCGAGCTGCGTCCTTCGGGCGGCAACCGCGTTCGTCTGGTATTCCACGCTCCGACCCGCGGCCTGATCGGCTACCAGTCGGAACTCCTGACCGACACGCGCGGCACCGCCGTGATGAACCGCCTGTTCAAGGACTACCAGCCCTACAAGGGTGAAATCGGTGGCCGCACGAACGGCGTTCTGCTCGCGAACGCCGCCGGCGAAGCCGTGGCCTACGCCATGTTCAACCTGGAAGATCGCGGCCCGATGATGATCGAGCCCGGCGAAAAGGTCTACATGGGCATGATCATCGGCATTCACAGCCGCGACAACGACCTCGAGGTCAACGTCCTCAAGGGCAAGCAGCTGACCAACATCCGCGCCGCCGGCAAGGACGAAGCCGTCAAGCTGACGCCTCCGATCCGCATGACGCTCGACCGGGCTCTCTCCTGGATCCAGGACGACGAGTTGATGGAAGTGACGCCGAAGTCGATCCGTCTGCGCAAGATGTATCTCGACGCCAACGACCGCAAGCGCTTCGCCAAGGCGAAGACCGCCTAAGTCGAACAGGCTCACAAGAGACTTCGAAACCCCGGCCATCGCGCCGGGGTTTTTATTTTGTGCGGTTCGCCGAATCCTTCTTGTCGCAATAGTTAAAAAAGCGTTAAATTTCAGCCGTCGTCCACATGTTAACCCTGTGGGCAATCCGGCTGAATGCGTTAGCGCATATGGTTAATTGTCCGCGACCGGGCCAGAGTAAGCGTTATGAAGACGTTGTCGATCGATGTTCGGCGGGCCGAGCCGCATGATTCCCGAGCCATCTCGGAGGTGCACAGGCTTGCGTGGAAGCATACCTATGCCGGCATCATTCCGCACAAGGCGCTGACGCAGATGGTGGAGCGCCGCGGCGAGAGCTGGTGGCGCAAGGCCACACGCGGACCGGCGACGCTGCTCGTGCTCGACGTCGCCGGAACGGTTGCCGGCTATGCAACGCTTGGTCTCAACCGCGCCCGCGCGCTGCCGCAGGAAGGCGAGATCTACGAGCTCTATCTTCGCCCCGAATATCAGGGCATCGGCCTCGGCCACATGCTGTTTTCCGAAGCGCGGCGGCTGTTGAAGTCGCTCGGCTGCAAGGGCATGGTGGTCTGGTGCCTGGAAGAAAACGAGGGCGGCGCCGACTTCTATCGCGGCCATGGCGGCATCGACTATTGCGAGGGGACCGAAACCTTCGACGAGAAGCCCTTGAAGAAGATCGGCTTCATCTGGAACTGAGGGCCTAGCCTAGCGTTCAAGCGCGGCCTCTGCCCAGTTTTCCGGCATTTTGAAGGCCGGATCATAAAACAATCATGTGGCTGCGCGGTCGTCGTGTGTTGCGTCGCGTCATGAATCCGATTATCTGGCTGCGAAGATTTCACGTCGCGGGAGTAATCGCATGCGCATCGACGCCATTTCCATTGGCAAGAACCCACCTGAGGACGTCAACGTCATCGTTGAAGTTCCAGTCGGCGGCCACCCGATCAAGTACGAGATGGACAAGGAAGCCGGCACGCTGGTTGTCGACCGTTTCCTCTACACGCCGATGACCTACCCGGGTAACTACGGCTTCGTTCCGCACACGCTGTCGGAAGACGGCGACCCGATCGACGTGCTCATCGCCAGCACCCGCCCGCTGGTTCCCGGCTGCGTCATCAACGTGCGCCCGATCGGCGTTCTGAAGATGGAAGACAATTCCGGCAAGGACGAGAAGATCATCGCCGTTCCCTCGGCGAAGCTGACCATGCGCTACGACAAGGTCAAGGACTACACGGACATGCCCGAGATCACGCTGAAGCAGATCGAGCATTTCTTCGAGCACTACAAGGATCTGGAGCCCGGCAAGTGGGTGAAGATCTACGGCTGGGGCGACGCCAAGGAAGCCGGCCAGCTGATCATCGAGGCGATCGAACGCGCCAAGAACGAAAAGGCCTGATTACAGGCGAAGCAAAGCTTCCAGCTTTCTGATCACATCCTCCGGCTCGACATCGATCCGGAGGATTTTTTTGCGCGCCGTGTCGCCCGAGACGAGGGTCACCGACGACTTCGCGAGGCCGAGCGACTTCGCTAAAAGCGCGATCAAGGCCTTGTTGGCCTTGCCCTTCTCGGGAACGACCGAGACGCGAGCCTTCAGATGAGGTTTGTCGTCGGCATCCAGCTCAATACCCGATATCTCGTCGCGCCCGCCATTCGGCGTCAGCCGGATGGCGAGAACGAGATGACCGTCGGCGGCCTGCCAGGGCCTTGTCACATCACCATCGGGACGATGGTGTTCCACATGAACGAGCGGATGAAGAAGATGATGAGGAGCAGGATGATCGGCGAGATGTCGATGCCGCCCAGGTTCGGCAGCACGCGACGGATCGGCCTCAGCACCGGTTCGGTGACGTTGTAGAGGAACATTCCGACCGAATTGACGAACTGATTGCTGGAATTGATCACGTTGAACGCGTAGAGCCAGGAGAAAATCGCGCTGGCGATCAAGATCCAGGTGTAAAGATTCAAAGCCAAATCAATGGTTTGAAAAAGCGCAAGCATCGCAATCTCCAGTTCGTTGTTGACAGACATGTAGACATTGGCGACTAAACCGGCAAGAGCCGTGTGCGCTGCCGCGGCAATTCATGCTCAACGGACGCGTCGGGGACCGATATTTCGTCCGTTTGTTGGAAAGACATCATGTCCATTTCGGCTCACGGCGACCGCTTCGCGGCGTTCCGGCACTCCTCCTACACCCGCTTCTTCTTCGCGCGCTTTCTGTTGTCGTTCTCGCAGCAGATCGTCAGCGTCGCGGTCGGCTGGCAGATGTACGACCAGACGGGCAGCGCCATCTATCTCGGCCTGATCGGGCTGGTGCAGTTCCTGCCTTCGCTGCTCCTCATCCTCGTCACCGGCTCGGTGGCCGACCGCTATAACCGGCGCGCCATCGCCTCGCTGTGCTCGCTGGTGGCGGCGCTGTGCACGCTGACGCTGCTCGGCATGACCATGACGGGCACCTTCTCGCCCATCCCTGTTTTCGCGGTGCTGCTGGTTTTCGGCATCGAGCGCGCCTTCATGTCGCCGGCGGTGCAGTCGCTGGCGCCCAATCTCGTGCCGGCCGACGATCTCTCGAACGCGATCGCCTGGAATTCGTCGTCCTGGCAACTCGCCGCGATCACCGGCCCGGTTATCGGCGGCCTGCTCTACGGCATCAACGCGCAGACGGCCTATACCGTCGCCGTGGTGTTCGCGGGTCTCGGGGCGGGGCTGCTGTTCCTGATCCCGAAGCCGGCGCAGAAGAGCACCGGCGAGGCGAAGAGCTGGGAGATGATCCTCGGCGGCTTCAAGTTCATCCGCAGCGAGAAGGTGGTGCTCGGCGCGATCTCGCTCGATCTCTTCGCCGTGCTCTTGGGCGGCGCCACGGCGCTGATGCCGATCTTCGCGCGCGATATCCTGACGCTCGGCCCCTGGGGTCTCGGCCTGCTGCGCTCTGCGCCCGGCGTCGGCGCCATCGTCATGGCGGTGCTGCTCGCGACCTATCCGCTGAAGCATCGCGCCGGGGTCTATATGTTCGTCGGCGTGGCGCTGTTCGGGCTGGGGACCATCGCTTTCGGGCTATCCACGAATGTCGAGCTGTCGATCGCGGCGCTGGCGCTGATGGGGGCGGCGGACATGGTGTCGGTCTACGTGCGCGAGAGCCTGATCGCGCTCTGGACGCCCGATGAGCTGCGCGGCCGCGTCAACGCCGTCAACATGGTCTTCGTCGGTGCATCGAACGAGCTCGGCGAGTTTCGCGCAGGCACGATGGCCTCGGTGTTCGGCGCCGTGCCGGCGGTTGTCATCGGCGGCATCGGGACGCTTGTGGTGGCGGCGTTGTGGGCGAGCGGGTTTCCGCAGCTGCGGAAGATCGATACGCTGGATGCGCCGGAGCATGTGACGCGGGGGTGAGAGTTTTTGGGGTGGTTCGCGCCGAGTGCGTGGCCCCCTCATCCGGCCCTCCGGGCCACCTTCTCCCCGTTGGGGCGAAGGGAAGATGGAGCGAGTCGCCCGCCCCGAGTCTCTTCTCCCCATCGGGGAGAAGGTGCCGGCAGGCGGATGAGGGGGCCACGCACTCGACGTCCGCCATACCAAAAATCCTACCCTCACCCCGAAATCATCACCTCCGCCTCGATCTCGACGGGAAAATTCAGCGGCAGGCCGGCGACGCCGATGGCGGAGCGGGCGTGGCGGCCGACGTCGTGGCCGAAGACCTCGTTGATCAGCTCGGTGAAGCCGTTGATGACGGCGGGCGGGTTGGAAAAGTGGGGGGCGCAGTTGACCATGCCCAGCACGCGGCACCAGCCGGTGATGCGGTCGAGGCTGCCGAGTTCGCGCTTCAGGCTGCCGAGCATGGCAAGCCCCACCTTGCGGGCCGAGGCGTGGGCCTCCTCGACCGTCACCGTGTCGCCGACGACGCCGAAGGGGCCCGATGGCGAGCCGTCGGGGTTCTGCGGGCCGTGGCCGGAGATGAAGGCCCTGTCGCCGCGCACGTTGACCCAGGGAAAGGGCAGCGTCATGTGCGAGGGCAGTTTCAGCGGCTGGGGCAGGACGAGACCCAGCGAGACAAGCTTCTGTTCGTAGTTCGACATGCTGTTCCCCTGATATGGCTGCGGTCATGGCGGCGCCTTGCGCGACCAAACGGCCGGATCGTGGATCGGAACCTGTGTCCGCCGAAGCGCGCCGCGATCTTCGGCTGGCGTGCTCCGGCTCATGCCTTGCGCATGTCCTGATCCCGAAACCGGTGATCACTTTCGGGGAGACATGCCGTCGAAAAATGCGATCGAAAATGCCGTCGAGGTGACGGCATCGATCATAGCACGGCGCGCGGCTCTCCGCATCAGGCCGTCAGCGTGGCCCTGGCGGATGGCGCCGATTTCGGCTTCCTGCCCTCGAAGACCAGATCGAGGAATTCGTCGAGCCAGGCGCGCAGCGGCGCGTCGAACAGCATGCGGCCTTCGAGATGCTCGCGACCCTGCTGCGCGTTGGGCAATATGAAGCGATGGGCGCCGTGGACGACCCAGCGGTGCATCATGGCGCGGGTCAGCTCGGCGTGAAACTGCAGGGCCCAGGCGTGGCCGTTGTAGCGGAAGGCCTGGTTGCGATAGACGTCGCCCTCGGCGAGCAGATCGGCGCCGCGCGGCAATTCGAAGCCCTCGCTGTGGAAGTGGTAGACCATTTTCGGCCAGTGCATCAGCTGCCGGCCCTTTTCCGTCGGGCGCAGCGGGTACCAGCCGATCTCGGTCGAGCCATCGGCATTGGCCTCGACCTTTCCCCCGAGATGGCGCACCAGCATCTGCGCGCCGAGACAGATGCCGAGCAGCGGCTTCTTCTCCTTCAGCGGCACGTCCAGCCAGCCGATCTCGGCCTTGACGAAATCGTCGGGATCGTTGGCGCTCATCGGGCCGCCGAAGACGACGGCGCCGGCATGGTCGGCAAGCGTGGCCGGCAGTGTCTGCCCGAGAACCGGGCGGCGGATGTCGAGCGGATAGCCCTTTTCGGCGAGCAGCTGGCCGACACGGCCGGGGCTGGATCGCTCCTGATGCAGCACGATCAGCACCGGGCGCTTGCCCTTGACGCCTGGGCCCGGCTTGCCGGGATCGCCGACGGGTGTGCCAGCTATACCCGTGCCCGAACCGTCAGTCGGCATCGTCTTGCACCACCTGGATGCCGGTGACGCGTCTTGCCGCTTCCTGCCGCTTCTGGATGCGCTCGCGGGCGGAGACGCCGAGAAGCTCGGCGATGCGCCAGATGGCGTCGTCCTCCATCTCGCTGCGCTCGCCATCGGCATAGACGATGTCCCAGAGGATGCCGATCAGCTCGAGTCGCTGCTCGGTGTCGAGGTGGCGCTTCAGGTCGGAGGTGAAGCGGTAATAGTCGACGGCGTCGCTCTCGGCTTCCTGGCCGGCGGCCATCAGCGCGTCGAGCTGCTTGCGATCGAGGCCGTACTGGTCCTTCAGAAGCGTGCGCAGACGCTTCTTCTCGCTGTCCTTGATCTGGCCGTCGGCCTCCATGACCTGCATGCACAGCGCCGCCACCGCGATGCGGGGATCGTCGGGGGCGAAGCTGCTCTTGTGGCTGTCTGTGGTCAGGTTCTGAAAAAATGCCTGGAAGCGTTCGAACATGCGGGTCCTGTTTGGCTAGAAGAGGCGAAGCCGTGTCTTGGGTCCTGGCTCGGCCGATGGGTTGCGCACGCCCGGATCATCCGGCAGGCCGCCGAAGAAGGGGCGCGGCTCGGGGGCTTCCGTCTGCTTGCTGGCGGTCGCCGGCTCCTTCGGGGCCGGTTTGGCCGGTGTCGGTGCCGCCGGCGGCTCGGCTGCCGGGCGGGCCGCCCTGGCGATGGTCGCGGCGCGCTCCAGCTCGATGATGCGGTGATCGCTGGCCTCGCTTTCCGGCCTGACGTCGCGCACCGGCGGCAGGCTCTTCAGCGCGCTGTCGATGGAGATGACCGAACCTTCCTCGACCGGGCCCTCGAGCTGGCCGAACGGCGCCTTCCAGACGAAGGCGTCGAGCTTGCCCGTCACCGGCGACAGCGGCAGCCATTTGTCGGAGACGTAGCCATCGGCCACCCATGCCGGATCGCGCGGCGCCTTCAGCGCCTGGGCGAGCCAATGGCGGATGCGGCCCTGGTCGCCGGTCTCCGCTTCCTCGATGTCGGCGAGCAGCAGGAAGGCCGCCTCGCGCGGCTCGATGCGGGCGGCAGCCTCGGCCTTGGCGCGGGCCTTGGCGAAATCCCGGATGTCGAGTGCTGCCTGGGCGACGATCAACAGCGATTCGATGTTGTTGGGGCGGAGCGCCTCCAGCTTTTCGGCGCGCTTCAGCCGATCGGCGAGGGAATCGCCGCTGCGGGCGCGCACATAGGTGGCGCCGATCTCGGGATGCGGGCTGGTCTTCCAGGCCTGTTCGAGGATGCTTGCCGCCTTGCGCAGCTTGTCCTCGCGAAACAGTGCCTTGGCGGCGATGATCGCGGCCGGCTCGAAATCGGCCGACAGCTTCAGCGCGTGGGTGGCGTCGTCGCGTGCGCCGGCCGGATCGTTTTCCAGCTTCTCGTCGGCGCGCGCCGTCAGCAGCACGGCGCGCAGGCGGTCGGCCTCGGCCTTGTCGATGACGCGGGCGGCCTTCTGCTGTTCGAGCAGGCGGATCGCATCGTCCCAGCGGCCGGACTGGCTGCGGTATTCGAGTGTCGCCTGGGCGGCCCAGGGAAGATAGGGGGCGTTGTCGGCGGCCTTTTCGGCATATTGGCGGGCGGCCTCGTTGGCGCCCAGGCGCCTGGCCTCGAGATAAAGGCCGCGCAGGCCGAGCTCCCGGGTCTCTGGATCCTCGACCATCGCCTCGAACTTGGCGCGGGCCTCGTCATGCCGGCCCTCGATGAGGGCTGCCTGCGCTTCGAGCAGCGCGATCAGCGGCTCCTGGTCGGCGCGGATCAGGCCGCGCGAGCGGGCGGCCATCTTGCGGGCCATCAGCGCGTTGCCGGCGCCGGCGGCGATCAGGCCTGTCGACAGCGCCTGGTAGCCACGGTCGCGCTTGCGGGCGCGGAAATAGCGGGTGACGGAGTGCGGCGAGGTCCAGATGACGCGCACCAGCCACCAGGCGACCATGACCAGCGCGATCAGCGCGATGATCAAGGTGGCGGCGACGATCAGCCGGGTCTGATAAAGCTGGCCCTCCCAGATGAGCGAGAGATCGCCGGGGCGATCGGCAAGCCAGGAAAAGCCATAGCCGAGAGCAAGCACGAGAAGCGCGAAGACGACGAGCCGGATCATGATCAGCCCTCCTTACCGGTGCCGGAGACGGCCTTCGACAGCGCGCTGCCGACAAGTTCCTCGACGCGGATGCGGGCGTCCAGCGATTGCTTGAAGGCGGCGGACGCCTGCTTGGCATCGACGGGAAGCGTGGTCCACTCGTTGGCGGCGCCGGGAAGGTCGCCGTTCTTCACCTTGTTTTCCATGCGCGCGGCGATCGCCTCGACGCTGTCGCCCTCGATGTTGCCGACCGGGCGGACCTTGACCAGCGACTTGGCGCCGGCCATCAGCCGGTCGGACCAGCTCTCGTTCGGGTCGGGCTTGTTGACGCTCTCGACGATCGCGGTCGCGACATCGGGGGCCTGGCGGATCAGCTCGGCGCGCGAGGGCACGCCGGTTTCGGCGAAGTTCCTGAGATCGGCGACGACGGCATCATCGGGCGAAACGCCGGCATAGGTGTCGAGCTCGGCGACGAAGGGGCCGCCGCGATCGATCGCGGCCTTGAGCGCCGCGGCCGCGATCGCCTTGGCGACGGCGACGTCCTGGCGGGGCTCGCTGAGCTTCTGTTCGGCGGCGGCGAGGCGCTGTTCCAGCGCGGCGCCGTTGGTCGCGCGCTGCTCGGTCGCCTGGCTGACGGCGCCCCGGAGCTGGTCGAGCTCGGAGGTGAGATCCGATATCTTCTGGTTCAGCGCGTCGACGGTTGCGCTATCGGCACCCGGGCCGGATGCTTGCGTTGCCTTGGCGGCGGTTTCGAGCGCGGCGAGGCGGCTTTCGAGCGCGTCGTTGCCCGGCGCGGCCTGCGGTGCGGCGGCGAGATTGGCGACGGACTGCTTGAGGCCGTCTATCTCGCCCGACAGGCTGGCGATCTCGGGCGACGGCGCCTCGGGGGCCGAGGCACCGGGCAGGAGGCCTGCATACTGGATGGCGCCGGCGCCAACAAGCGCGATCAGCCCGCCGACGATGCCGGCGGCGATCAGCCCCGAGGTGCCGCCCGGCTGGCGCGCGGGCTCGGCCTTGGCGGGCTCCACGGGTTCGGGTGCGTGATTATAGGGCGGCAGTTCGGGGTCGGGCGCCTTGTCGTAGGCGAAGGGGCCGGCTGTCTCCTCGGCCGGTTCTTCGACCTTGGCCTTTACGGCGTCGCTCTCGCCCATGCCCTCGTCGGGAACGACCGATTCGGCGGTCTCCGGGGGCGATTCGACAACCTCGTCGGCCGGCTTGCCGGTCCCGTTCTGGATGTCCTTGCTGGCAGTCTCTTCCGAGGCAATCTCCTGCGCATCCAAGTCGATCGTGACCGGCTTGTCGGTGCTCTTCGAATGGCGGGGGGATTTCCTGGTGCCATGAGACCCTCTTAATTCTTACAGTGGTTCGAAAGTAGTCAGTGAGGCCGGTGAAGGAAAGAGGCCAGATGAAATTTGCGAAATTAGGTCGCGACCTTGGCTGAAATCGGACCAGTTCGTGAAGGCCGACGGGGGTGCGTTGCCAGGATCGCAGACAAGGTTTAATAATAGGTCGATTGGTTTGATATCGATCCAATCGATCCGTTATCGGATCGATTGATAACATTTGGGAGTCGAGCAACCGTGGCCAGAAGCATTTCGCAGAGTGCGATCAGAAACCCTGTCGACCTGATTTTCGGGGTGGATTCGAATGTTCGCGTCCTGCGGGTGCTGGCGCGCCATGGCGGGCTGCTGTCCGCCGCCGATATCAGCCAGCGCGCGGCGTTGTCGAAAAGCAGCACGCGTCTCGGGCTGCTGTCGCTGGAGGAGAGTGGTGTTATCGTCGCAGAGGGAGCGGGGTACAGCCGGCTATACCGGCTGAATGCCGCGCATTATCTCGCCGACCAGATACGCGGTCTCTTCGCCGCCGAGGATCGGCGGTTCGCAGCGATCGTCGGGGCTGTGAAGGATAGCGCCGGCAACAAGGCGCCACTGGTCAAAAGCCTATGGATCTACGGCAGTGTCGCGCGCGGCGAAGACCGGCTTGGGAGTGACCTCGACGTGGCCGTCGTGGCCGACGCGGGCGATCTCGCGACGGTGGTCGAGACCATCAGAGATGACTTGGAGGCGCATTCCGGGCGGCTCGGCTTTGCCGCAAGCGTCGTCGGTCTCGATATGTCCGATGTCGAGCGGTTGACGCGCGAGGGCGATCCCTGGTGGGCAAATGCGGTCGAGGATGCGATCGTGCTGGCGGGCAGGCGGCCGGAGGAGCTTGCCGCCTCGGCGGGGGGCGATGCGGATGGTTAGATCGAGGCCGGGCAAGAAGACGGATGCGGCTTATGTCTCGGCGCGGCTTGCTGTGGCCAGGGCCTATTTGAAAGACGCCCGGAACAGCAATGAATGGGCGGACCTCGGCGATCTCGGAAACCCGTCCATCGCGACGTCGATCACCTGCGCGATTGCCTATGCCGATGCGATCACCGCGAAGTACCGCGGCGAGATCAATCAGGGAGATCACGCTGCGGTGATCAAGCTGCTTCGCGCGGCACTCGGCAATGCATTTCCGAAGCACCAGGAGGCAAACCTTCGGACGCTTCTGGAGCAGAAGGACGAAGTGCAATATGGGGTGCGCACGAAGTCGCGGGACGATGCCGCGCAGGCGCTCGTCAAGCTCGAAGACTTCGCGGCCTGGGCGGAAACGCAACTTCTGAAATGATCGCCTAACCGCTCACAGAAGCGACAACAGCGCCGTCTCATCCGGTTGGTCGGGGATCGCCGATTGGCCCTGTAGCGTCGCGGGAACGGCGTCGGCGATCGACTGGCTGAGGCAGAGCAGGCGGACACCGATGAGGGCGTCGAGGTTGGCGGCTATTTCCCTGAGCGCGAAGAAATCCTCGGCGGTGCGGCGCGAGTAGAAGAGGATCGCGTCCGGTTCGTGGGCCGAGAAGAGTTCGCGGAGCAGTTGGTCGGGCACCGTGAGGCGGCGCATGCGGTAGCATTCGACCGTATCGACGGTCAGGCCAAGCTCAAAAGCGCGGGTCTCGAAGGTTTCGGCGCGGGGGGCTCCGGCGAGGTAGAGCAGCCGGGTTGTGTCCGATCGCGCGACGTCTAGCTGCGCGATGCGTTCGGCGAGGTCGGCGCCGTCGCCTGTGGAGGCGGTGACATCCGTGAAGCCCGAGGCCCTTGCCTCCTCGGCGGTGGCATCGCCGACGGCGTAGAGGGGGCGGGAGAGATGTGGGGCGAGGTCATCGGGGCGCTCGGTGAGGACGCGGATGGCTTCGGCGCTGGTGACCGATATCGGGCCGTCGGAGTTGGCGAGCGCCGCGAAGGCGGCGTCCGGGTCGTGCACGGGGGCCGATAGCGGCAGCATGACCGGCTCGTGTCCCATCTCCGCCAGCCGTTTTGCGGTGCGCTCGCCCGGATGCGGTGGACGGGTGACGAGCACGCGCATCAGCCGTCAGCTCCAGCTGTCGAAGAACGAGGTGCCGGCGCGGGCGCGAATATCCTGGCCGGCGCGGGTGCCGAGCGCCACCGCGTCGCGGCGGTGGCCGTCGATGCTGATGGCATGCTGGCTGCGGCCATCGGGTGTGATGATCAGGCCGTGCAGGCGGATCTGGTCGCCCTCGCAGACGGCATAGCCGCCGATCGGCGTGCGGCAGGAGCCGTCGAGTGCCGCCAGAAAGGCGCGCTCGCAGGAGACGGTGTCGTAGGTCCTGATATCGTTGATCGGAGCGAGCAACGCGTCGGTTGCCGCATCGCCGATGCGGCTTTCGATGCAGATCGCGCCCTGTGCAGGCGCTGGCGGGAAGGTATCGGGATCGAGGATGTCGGTGATGACCTCGACCTTGCCGAGCCGCTTCAGGCCGGCGAGCGCCAGAAGTGTGGCGTCGACCTGGCCCTCGTTCAGCTTGCGCAGACGGGTGTCGACGAGGCCGCGGAAGGTGATGACGTTGATGTCGGGGCGCATGCGGCGGATCAGCGCCTGGCGGCGCAGCGACGAGGAGCCGACGGTGGCGCCGTGCGGCAGGTCGATCAGTTTCGGGGCGGTGCGGCCTACGACAGCATCGCGAATGTCTTCGCGCGGCAGGTAGGCGGAGAGACAGAGCCCCTCGGGCAGCGTCGTCGGCATGTCCTTGGAGGAGTGCACGGCGATGTCGAGGTCGCCGCTCGCCAATTTCTCTTCCAGCTCCTCGGTGAACAGGCCCTTGCCGCCGATCTCCGACAGCGAACGATCGGTGATGCGGTCGCCCTTGGTCGAGAGCACGACGATCTCGAACATCTCCTCGGGGAGGTTATGGGCGGCCATCAGCCTGTCGCGGGCTTCGTTTGCCTGGGCGAGCGCCAGCGGGCTGCCTCTGGTGCCGATCCGGAAAGGTTTTGTTTGCATCCGCATTGATCCGTTGTTACCGGAGTTTCTCGTAAACAGGTTTCAGACCCATCGCAATCAACGATCAGGCTCCATGGCTCCCATTCTGCGCATCCTCGGCATCGAAACAAGCTGCGACGAAACCGCCGCCGCCGTTGTCGAGCGGGATGCCGAGGGCGTGCCGACCGTGCGTTCCGACGTGGTGCTGAGCCAGCTCGAAGAGCATAGTGCCTATGGCGGCGTGGTGCCAGAAATCGCGGCCCGCGCCCATGTCGAGGCGCTGGATACGCTGATCGACGAGGCTTTGAAACGCGCCAATGTGTCGCTGTCCGACATCGACGCTATCGCCGCGACCTCGGGTCCGGGGCTGATCGGCGGGCTCCTGGTCGGGCTGATGACCGGCAAGGCGATCGCCAAGGCCTCCGGCAAACCGCTCTACGCCGTCAACCATCTCGAGGGCCATGCGCTGACGGCGCGGCTGACGGACGGGCTTTCCTTTCCCTATCTTATGCTGCTCGTGTCCGGCGGGCATACGCAGCTGATCCTGGTGCGCGGGGTCGGCGAGTACGAGCGCTGGGGCACGACGATCGACGACGCGCTGGGCGAAGCCTTCGACAAGACGGCGAAGCTCTTGAGCCTGCCCTATCCGGGCGGGCCGGCCGTCGAGCGGGCGGCGAAATCGGGCAATCCTCAGCGTTTCAAGTTTCCGCGGCCGCTGGTCGGCGAGGCGAAGCTCAACTTCTCCTTCTCCGGCCTGAAGACCGCCGTGCGGCAGGCGGCGACCGAGATCGCGCCGCTGACCGACCAGGACGTGGCCGATATTTGCGCCTCGTTCCAGGATGCCGTGTCGCGGACGCTGAAGGACAGGATCGGGCGCGGGCTGGAGCGGTTCAAGGGGCTCTATCCCGATGTCGAACAGCCGGCGCTTGTCGTGGCGGGCGGTGTTGCCGCCAATCTCGTCGTGCGCGGCACGCTGCAGGCGCTGTGCGACAAGAACCGTTTCCGCTTCGTGGCGCCGCCGCTGCATCTCTGCACCGACAACGCCGTGATGATCGCCTGGGCCGGGCTGGAGCGGATGGCTAAGGGCGTGGCGCCCGATGATCTCGACGTGCAGCCGCGCTCGCGCTGGCCGCTGGATTCGAGCGCCGAGACATTGCTCGGCTTCGGCAAGCGGGGAGCAAAGGCATGAGCGGAGAAAGCGAAACGATCGCCGTCATCGGCGCCGGCGCGTTCGGAACGGCGCTCGCCGCCGTCATCGCGCTGGCGGGGCGACACAAGGTGACGCTGATCGGGCGCGATCCCGCGCTGATGGCCGATCTCGCCGCCGAGCACCTGCACGACGCGGCGCTTCCCGGAATTCCGCTGCCCGAGACGCTGCAGTTTTCTTCACAGCCGGATGCGATCACTGATGCCGGCATCGTGCTCTTCGCCATGCCCTCGCAGGCGCAGGCCGATGCGGCGCGGCAATATGAACCTTACCTGGCTAAGGATGCCGTTGTCGTCACCTGCGCCAAGGGGATCGAGAAGACCACGGGTAATCTTTTGACCGACATGCTGGCCAAGGCGCTGCCGGGGCATGCGATTGCCGTACTGTCCGGGCCGGGCTTCGCGGCCGATATCGCCAAGGGCCTGCCGACCGCGATGGTGGTCGCCGCCGAAAACGGCGAGACCGCCGAGCGGTTGGCGCAGGCGATTTCCGGGCGGACCTTCCGGCTCTATCCGTCGTCGGACAGGATCGGCGTGCAGCTGGGCGGCGCGCTGAAGAATGTGCTGGCGATTGCCTGCGGCATCGTCGAGGGCGCCGGCATCGGCGATTCGGCGCGGGCGGCGCTGATCGCGCGCGGGCTGGCCGAGATGTCGCGCTTCGTCGTCGCCAAGGGCGGGCAGGCGGATACGGTACCGGGTCTGTCGGGGCTCGGCGATCTCGTCTTGACCGCCACCAGCCATCAGTCGCGCAACCTGCGTTTCGGCATCGCGCTCGGGCGCGGCGAGACGCGTGACCCCGCGCATGGCGAGCTCGTCGAGGGCGCGTTCGCCGCCGCCGTCGTGTCGCGGCTCGCCAAAGCGCTTGATATCGACATGCCCGTTACCGACGCGGTGTCCGATATCATCGAGGGCAAGCTCGGCATTGCCGATGCCATCGACCGGCTGATGACACGTCCGATCACGACCGAATAGGAGAACCGCATGCTTTTCGCCTTTGTCTGCAAGGATAAGCCTGGCCACCTGAATGTCCGCATGGAGACGCGGCCGACGCATCTGGAGCATCTCAACGCGCTCAACGACGCCGGCACGCTGAAGATGGCCGGTCCGTTTCTCGATGCCGAGGGCAAGCCCTGCGGCAGCCTCGTGATCGTCGAGGCCGAAAGCATCGAGGCGGCAACCGAAATCGCCAATGCCGATCCCTATGCTAGGGCTGGCCTGTTCGAAAGTGTCGAGGTGAAGCCCTTCAACTGGGTCTTCAACAAGCCGGAGGCGTAAGCAAGTGGCGCACTGGCTTTACAAATCCGAACCGTCCGCATGGTCCTGGGAGCAGCAGAAGGCTGCGGGTGACAAGGGCACGGAGTGGACCGGCGTTCGCAACTATCTGGCGCGCAACAACATGCGGGCGATGCAGATCGGCGACAAGGGTTTCTTCTACCACTCCAATGACGGGCTGGAGATCGTCGGCATCGTCGAGGTCTGCGCGCTGTCTCATCCCGATTCCACCGCCAAGGGCGACCCCAAGTGGGACTGCGTCGATATCCGCGCTGTCCGCGACATGCCGAAGCCGGTGACGCTGAAGGATGTGAAGGCGAGCGAGAAGCTGTCGAAGATGTCGCTGGTGACGTCGATGCGGCTTTCCGTGCAGCCGGTGACCGACGAGGAGTGGGCCGAGGTCTGCCGCATGGGCGGGCTCGACAACCCGCCGCGCTGATCTCCCGTGAAGACCGACCCCGCGCTCTTCATCCGCGACAATACCAGCCCGATGACGCCGCCGCATGTGCCGGAAATCCGGCTCAATCTGGCGAGCGAAGCGCATGAGCTGTGGCTGAAGACGGAAGAGGAGCTTGCCGAGATCGGCCTGCCGCCGCCGTTCTGGGCCTTCGCCTGGGCGGGCGGACAGGGGCTGGCGCGCTATGTGCTCGATCATCCCGATATGGTTGATGGCAAGCGCGTCGTCGATTTCGCCAGCGGCTCCGGGCTGGTGGCGATCGCGGCGCGGATGGCGGGCGCAAGCGAGGTGCTCGCCGCCGATATCGATCCGTGGACCAGAACGGCGGTGGCGCTCAATGCCGAGCTGAACGGGGTCGAGATCGCTTTCACGGGCGAGGATCTGATCGGCTCCGAGGTCGATGCCGATGTGCTGCTTGCGGGCGACGTGTTCTATGATCGCGACTTCGCCATGGCGCTGGTGCCGTGGTTCGAGCGGTTGGCCGCTGGTGGGATGACCGTGCTCGTCGGCGACCCAGGGCGGGCCTATCTGCCGAAGGATCGGCTGTCGGCCTGCGCGGTCTATCAGGTGCCGGTGACGCGGGCGCTCGAGGACAGCGAGATCAAGAAGACCACGGTCTGGCGCTTCACCCGTTGACCGGCGCTAGTCTATCAGGGGCGGATGACGCAGACGCCCTGTTCGTAGGAGCAGGGGTTCCTGGCATTGCGGATGTTGATCACCTTGGCCATCGGCGCCAGCCTGGTTGCCGGCTGGTATCCATAGCCCGAATAGCTGTAGCCGCCGACATAGGTGCCGCCATCCGCGCCGTAGGCGTAGGACGAGCCGGCATAGGTGCCCGATGGCGCACGCGCCTCGCCGCGCCGGTCGATGATGACGATGTTGTTGCGCGCGATGTTGGACGAGGCCGAGGAGAAGCGCTGGATGAAGCGGCCGCGGCCCGGCTTTGGACGGAAGCCATCGTAGCCGCCGGCTATCCGGCGCGGGCCGTTGCCCCAGCCGCCATAATCGCCGACGATGGAGGTGCCGCGATGGCGGATCACCAGCGAGCCGGATGCGAGGCCGTTTGCGATGTCGCGACGGCCGATGCCGCCGCCATGCCCGACGACGCCCTGTGCCATGCCGCGATCATAGCCCCGATTGTGCGGGCGCGGGGAGGGATTGCCGCCGAAATCGCCGGCCGTGGCGGGCAGCGCGATCAGCACCGCCGCGGCGAGCGAAACGAGTTTCGAGGGTGTGTTCAACATCGCGCCGGTCTCCGGAAACGGAATTCTTAACAAAGTGTTAACGCGAAAATGCGCCAAAAGCGCCGGCTTGTCCACAAAAGCTTGAAAACTCATCCGCAAAGGGTAGCGGCTCGGGCGCGCTTGCCTATGTCAACTGCGACGTCAAGACGCAAATCGATTAAATTCCCCGGGTGCGTCAATTATACTTGTCGTTAGGTGTTTCCGTGATTAAACGTCGCCAATGATGCAACGCACGCACAGCTTTGTGACCTTCGTGTGGTTGCTTGGATGCTTTCCGGATCCCGGGAGGCGCAGAAAGACCGCCGCGAGGTTCTGATGGCGAACGTGACAAACAATCGGCCCCTGTCGCCGCATTTGCAGATTTATAAACCGATCCCCACCATGGTCATGTCGATCGTCCACCGTATCACCGGTGGGGCGCTCTATGTCGGCACGCTGCTGGTCGCCTGGTGGCTGGTCGCGGCCGCAACCGGCCTCGGCGCCTACGACTGGGCCAACTGGGTACTCGGCAGCATTGTCGGCAAGCTCGTGCTGCTCGGCTATACCTGGGCGCTGATCCACCACATGCTCGGCGGCTTCCGCCACTTCATGTGGGACCTCGGCCACGGTTTCGGGAAGGAATTCTCCACCAGGCTCGCCATCGCCAACATCGTCGCCTCGCTCTGTCTGACCTTGCTGGTCTGGGTGATCGGCTTCATCATTCGCTTCTAAAGGTTGATCACATGGATATGCGTACCCCCTTGGGTAAGGTTCGCGGCCTCGGTTCGGCCAAGGACGGCACCGAGCATTTCTGGCGCCAGCGCCTGACGGCCGTCGCCAACGTGCCGCTCTTCCTCTTCTTCATCATCTTCATGATCGTCTATGCCGGCCAGCCCTATGCGGACGTGGTTCGCGCGCTGTCGAACCCGTTCGTCGCCGTCGTCATGGGCCTGATGGTCGTGTCGGGCGTCATCCACATGAAGCTCGGCATGCAGGTCATCATCGAAGACTACGTGCACCATGAAGTCACCAAGATCGCGCTCGTGATGCTCAACACCTTCTTTTCGATCCTGATGGCGGGGCTCTGTCTCTTCGCCATTCTGAAGATCGCCTTCGTAGGATAATTGATATCATGGCATCGAATTCATCCGCTCAGAATGGCCCCGCTCAGAACGGGAAGGCCTACAAGTACATCGATCACTCCTATGACGTGATCGTCGTCGGCGCCGGCGGCGCGGGCCTGCGCGCCACGCTCGGCATGGCCGAGCAGGGCTTCAAGACCGCCTGCATCACCAAGGTGTTCCCGACGCGCAGCCACACGGTGGCGGCGCAGGGCGGCATCGCGGCATCGCTGCGCAACATGACGCCCGACAGCTGGCAGTGGCACCTCTACGACACCGTCAAGGGCTCCGACTGGCTCGGCGACGTCGACGCCATGCAGTATCTGACCATGGAAGCGCCGAAGGCGGTCTATGAGCTCGAGCATTACGGCGTTCCCTTCTCGCGCAACGAGGAAGGCAAGATCTACCAGCGCCCGTTTGGCGGCCACATGCAGAATTACGGTGAAGGCCCGCCGGTGCAGCGCACCTGCGCCGTTGCCGACCGTACCGGCCACGCCATCCTGCACACGCTCTACGGCCAGTCGCTGCGCCACAACGCCGAATTCTTCATCGAGTATTTCGCGCTCGACCTGATCATGTCGGATGACGGCAGCCGCTGCACCGGCGTCGTCGCCTGGTGCCTCGACGACGGCACGATCCATCGCTTCGCCGCCAAGATGGTGGTGCTGGCGACCGGCGGCTACGGCCGCGCCTATTTCTCGGCCACCTCGGCGCATACCTGCACCGGCGACGGCGGCGGCATGGTTGCCCGCGCCGGCCTGCCGCTCCAGGACATGGAGTTCGTGCAGTTCCACCCGACCGGCATCTACGGCTCCGGCTGTCTGATCACCGAGGGTGCGCGCGGCGAAGGCGGCTACCTCGTCAATTCCGAGGGCGAGCGCTTCATGGAGCGCTATGCACCGTCGGCCAAGGACCTTGCCTCGCGCGACGTCGTTTCGCGCTGCATGACGCTGGAGATCCGCGAAGGTCGCGGCGTCGGCAAGAACAAAGACCACATCTTCCTGCATCTCGACCACCTCGATCCGGCCGTTCTGCACGAGCGCCTGCCGGGGATTTCCGAGAGCGCCAAGATCTTCGCCGGCGTCGACGTGACGCGCGAGCCGATCCCGGTTCTGCCGACCGTTCACTACAACATGGGCGGCATTCCGACGAACTACTGGGGCGAAGTGCTGAACGCCGACAGCTCCAACCCCGAGCGGATCATTCCGGGCCTGATGGCCGTCGGCGAAGCCGGCTGCGCCTCGGTGCACGGGGCAAACCGCCTCGGCTCCAACTCGCTGATCGACCTCGTGGTCTTCGGCCGCGCCGCCGCCATCCGCGCCGGTGAAGTCATCGACCGCGCGGCACCGGTGCCGCATCTCAACGTCGCCGCCTGCGACAAGATCATGGACCGCTTCGACGGCCTGCGTCACGCCTCAGGCTCTACGCCGACTGCCAATCTTCGCGAGAAGATGCAGCGCGCCATGCAGGAAGACGCCGCCGTGTTCCGTACGCAGGAATCGCTGGAATCGGGCTGCCAGCGCATCTCGGCCATCTGGCAGGAAATGCGCGACATCAAGGTCACCGACCGGTCGATGGTCTGGAATTCCGACCTCGTCGAGACGCTCGAGCTGCAGAACCTGATGGCCAACGCCATCACCACGATCTACGGCGCCGAGGCGCGCAAGGAGAGCCGTGGTTCGCACGCCCGCGAGGACTACACGGAAGGCGCATTCGCCGGCCGCGACGACGTCAACTGGCGCAAGCACACGCTGGCCTGGGTCAACGACGCCGGCGACGTCAAGCTCGACTACCGCCCCGTGCATACCGAGCTGATCGCTGAGGGTATCGACCCGCAGAAGATCGCGCCCAAGGCGCGTGTTTACTGATGGGGAATGTGAGAGAATAGGCAAAAGGATCGTTGCCGGAGGCACTGCCATGGGTGAAATGCAGATCAAGATCGCTGATGAAGCGCTGCTGACGCGTATTTCCGATCGGGCGCGGCTGAACAACCGCTCCGTCGAGGAAGAGGTGGAGGCGCTGCTTCAGGCAGCGGTGCCGGCTCGTCCCAGACGCGAGGATCTGCCGGCGATTGCTGCCAGAATTCGCGCCATGACGCCGAAAGGCGTCAGGCAGACGTCCGCGGTGGAGATGTTGCGAGAGGACAGGGATCGTTGATCTACGTTGTCGATGCATCGGCCGCGATCGCATGGTTCGTGCCCGAGCCGGAGCATGTCGACGCCGATTTTCTGCTTGGCAATTCGATGCGGAGAGTTGCTCCGGATCTCATTTTCGCGGAAGTCGCCAATGTCCTGCAGCGGAAGGTGCGGCTTGGTCAGATCACCGCGCAGCAGGCAGTCGATGGATTGACGACGCTGGACGAGAGCATCGACGAGATCCTGCCCTCGAAGGCGCTTTGCCGGCAAGCTTTCGACCTTTCACGGAAGCTTGATCACTCTGTTTATGACTGCATGTATCTCGCGGCAACGCTCTCGACGGACGACAGCTATCTCGTGACGTCCGACATGAAATTTCTAACCAAGGCACATGCTGCCGGCGAGGGTGACCGGATACGGACTCTCGAAACGGCGCACGCGCTGTTCGCCTCTGCACAGGAAAACAAACATGGTTGAACTCGCACTTCCCAAGAACTCCCAGATACGCGAAGGCAAGGTGTGGCCGAAGCCGGCCGGCGCCACCAATACACGCGAATTCCGCGTCTATCGCTGGAGCCCTGACGATGGCCAGAACCCGTCGATCGACACGTTCTACATCGACGTCGACGATTGCGGCCCGATGGTGCTCGACGGTCTGCTCTACATCAAGAACAAGATCGACCCGACGCTGACGCTGCGCCGTTCCTGTCGCGAGGGCATCTGCGGTTCCTGCGCGATGAACATCGACGGCACCAATACGCTGGCCTGCACCAAGGGTCTCGACGACATCAAGGGCTCGGTGAAGATCTATCCGCTGCCGCACATGCCTGTCGTCAAGGACCTGGTGCCCGATCTCACCAACTTCTACGCCCAGCACCGCTCGATCGAGCCCTGGCTGAAGACGGTGTCGCCGGCGCCGGCGACCGAGTGGAAGCAGAGCCACGAAGATCGCCAGAAGCTCGACGGTCTGTACGAGTGCATTCTCTGCGCCTGCTGCTCGACCTCCTGTCCGAGCTACTGGTGGAACGGCGACCGGTATCTCGGTCCGGCCGTACTGCTGCAGGCCTATCGCTGGCTGATCGACAGCCGCGACGAAGCCAAGGGTGAGCGCCTCGACAATCTCGAGGATCCGTTCCGCCTCTATCGCTGCCACACGATCATGAACTGCGCGCAGACCTGCCCGAAGGGCCTGAACCCGGCCAAGGCGATCGCCGAAATCAAGAAGATGATGGTCGAGCGCCGGGTATAGTCTTGGCTGAAACACAAAAATCCTCTGTGACGGGGCGGGGAACCGAGGATTTCGATCCGCAGGCGGTTGCCGAGATCCGATCCCGTCTGCAGTCGGTTCACCGTGACGGTATCCGTATCGGTTTCGCGATCGAAAGCGGCAGCAGGGCATGGGGGTTCCCTTCGCCAGATAGCGATTATGATTGTCGTTTCGTCTATGTCAGGCCGCTCAACGACCACCTCAGGCTGCGCGCGGCCCGCGATGTAATCGAGTTTCCGATCGTGGGCGATATCGACACTGGAGGGTGGGATCTGAAAAAGGCGCTGTTGCTCGCGCTCAAGGGCAATGCGGTGCTCGTCGAGTGGCTGAAATCGCCGATCGTTTACGAGGAGGAGGCTGGCTTCCGCGATCGGCTGGGTACGCTTCTGGATGAAATCATGGTGCCCGGCAAGGTTGCCCAGCATTATGTTGGCCTCTTCCGGCAACAGTGGACGCTGCAAGAGGGTGCGCCGATACGGCTCAAGAAGCTGCTCTATGCGCTTCGTCCGGCTATTGCCTTGGAATGGATGCGTCAGCGCTCGTTCGTTGCCTTGCCTCCGATGAACATGATGGAATGCCTCGAGACGACCGAAATCGACTCCACCTTGAGACATGCGATTATCGAGTTGGTGGAAGTAAAGAAGCAGACACGGGAAATGGGGGAAGGGAAGCCGCCAGTTCAAATCGACCGGTTTCTTGGCGATATCGCGGAACGTTATCGCGATCTGTCGTTGCCCAGTCAGCGGGACAATGATGAAGAAACAGCAGCTCATCACCTTGCTGACAAATTCTATCTTCAGGAAGTTCTCAGCCGTAAAGGTTGAATTGCGCTGTCGCAGGCCTAGCTCCGTCAGGCAATTCACGGCCATTACGGCTTGATTAACCAAAGTGAAACACGTTCATTCGAAAATAAGCTAATTACTATTTTTAGCGACAAAGCGGACATTCGGGAGCATTCAGATGCAGTTGCGATATGCGATGACAGGTATGGCGGTTGTTCTGTCACTCGCCGGTTGCCAGCGTACGGCCTATAACGACACGAACTACAATGCGGCACCGGCGCCCTTGACGGCACAGCCCGTGCCTCAGGTGCAGGGTGGCCAGCTGCCTCCTCCCGGTGGTTCCTCGCAGTTTCCGGCCGCTCCCGCTTCTACGGCGCCGATGGGCGGCGTGCAGGGCGGGGCGATGGCGCCGAACGGCGGCGGCCTCGACGTCACCAAGGAATCGCTGGTGGGAAGCTGGCGGGTCAACGGCTCCTGCGACATGTTCCTAACGCTCACCAACCTCGGCAGCGGTTCGCGCGGCGGCACGCGCGGCTGCGTGGGCGAACTCACGGCGATGGGCTCCTGGGAAGTGTCGGGCAAGCAGGTCCTGCTCAAGGACCGCAACGGCAACCAGATCGGCAGCGTCTACAAGACCGCCGACAACGCCTTCAGCGGCCAGACCAACAGCGGCCAGCCGATCGCGCTCAGCCGATAAGCGAGCCGGCGGCTCGCTCCGCCTATCTTCTCCAGGCGGATTTTTTCAATGCAACCGATGCCAGACTACAGCTTGAGCGTCAGCGAACAATTGAAGTCGCTGACGGCTTCGGGCTCGCTTCAACTCGACCCCGCGCAGATGCACGTGGCCAAATGCCTGGATCGGGTGCTGTCGGAGCTCAAGCAGAAGCGTCCGGCTTCGAAGTCGAGCGCGCTCGGCTGGCTGTTCGCGGCCAAGAAGAAGCCCTCCGACAAGGTCAAGGGGCTCTATATCCACGGCAGCGTCGGTCGCGGCAAGACGATGCTGATGGACATGTTCTTCGAGATGGCGCCCTCTTCGAAGAAAAGGCGGGCGCATTTCCATGAATTCATGGCCGATGTGCACAACCGCATCGCCGCCCACCGGCTGCGGCTGAAGAACGGCGAGACCAAGCAGGCCGATCCGATCCCGGTCGTGGGCGCGGCGCTCTATGATGAAGCCGAGCTTCTGTGCTTCGACGAATTCACCGTGACCGATATCGCCGATGCGATGATCCTGTCGCGGCTGTTTTCCGACCTGTTCGGTCGCGGCTGCGTGCTGGTCGCCACCTCCAACGTCGAGCCCGTCAATCTCTATCGCGACGGTCTCAACCGTGGTCTGTTCCTGCCGTTCATCGATCTCCTCGACAAGCACGTCGAGACCGTGACGCTGGATTCTCCGACGGATTACCGGATGGAGAAGATCGACAGCCTGCCCGTCTATATCACGCCCCTCGACCGTCATGCCGACATGGCCATGGACGCCGCCTGGAACCAGGCGCTGCACGGGCGCAAGGCGCATCCGATCGAGCTCCCGATGAAGGGGCGCTCGATCCATGTGCCGCTCGCCGTCGACCGGCTGGCGCGCTTCAGTTTCGCCGATCTCTGCGACAAGCCTCTGGGTGCGGCCGACTTCCTTGCCATCTCCGAACGCTTTGATGCCATATTTGTCGATCACGTTCCCTTGCTCGGACCCGAGAAACGGAACCAGACGAAGCGCTTCATCATTCTGGTCGATACGCTCTACGACCATGCGGTGAGGCTCTATATCTCAGCGGCGGCGATGCCTGAGAACTTGCTGACACAGGCGCGTGGTACCGAAGGTTTCGAGTTCGATCGAACGGCGTCGCGGCTGTTCGAGATGCGGAGCGCGGAATATCTGGCCCTGCATCACGAGAAGCGCGCTGCCGAATAGCAGTTTGATGACAAAAATTATTACGTTTACGTAAGAATTTTGCCTTCTAAACGATTGAAATTCCTTCACCAAAAATAATAGGTTGCCATTTTTGGCCCCAGGGTCTATGCGATTGCGGCAATTGGGCGCTGCCCCTTCATGCGTCGCCCGACGAATTTTGGTCGCAAAGGAAACACCGAAATGGCGCGTAACAAAATCGCTCTCATTGGTTCTGGCATGATTGGTGGCACGCTGGCGCATCTCGCCGGGCTCAAGGAGCTGGGTGACATCGTTCTCTTCGATATCGCCGACGGCATCCCGCAGGGTAAGGGCCTCGACATCGCGCAGTCCTCGCCGGTTGAAGGCTTCGACGCCAACATGACCGGTGCCAGCGACTATTCCGCGATCGAAGGCGCCGATGTCTGCATCGTTACCGCCGGCGTCGCCCGCAAGCCGGGCATGAGCCGCGACGACCTGCTCGGCATCAACCTCAAGGTCATGGAACAGGTCGGCGCCGGCATCAAGAAGTATGCCCCGAACGCCTTCGTGATCTGCATCACCAACCCGCTCGACGCCATGGTCTGGGCGCTGCAGAAGTTCTCCGGCCTTCCGGCCAACAAGGTCGTCGGCATGGCCGGCGTTCTGGACAGCTCGCGCTTCCGCCTGTTCCTCTCCAAGGAATTCAACGTTTCCGTACAGGACGTCACGGCGTTCGTTCTCGGCGGCCACGGCGACACGATGGTGCCGCTCGCACGTTACTCCACCGTTGCCGGCATCCCGCTCACCGACCTCGTCACCATGGGCTGGGTCACCAAGGAGCGCCTCGAGGAAATCATCCAGCGCACCCGTGATGGCGGCGCCGAAATCGTCGGTCTCCTGAAGACCGGCTCGGCCTACTACGCACCGGCCGCCTCGGCGATCGAAATGGCCGAATCCTACCTCAAGGACAAGAAGCGCGTCCTGCCTTGCGCGGCGCAGCTCTCCGGCCAGTACGGCGTCAAGGACATGTATGTCGGCGTTCCCACCGTCATCGGTGCAGGCGGCGTCGAGCGCATCATCGAGATCGACCTGAACAAGGCCGAAAAAGAAGCCTTCGACAAGTCCGTCGGCGCTGTCGCCGGCCTGTGCGAAGCCTGCATCAACATCGCGCCGTCGCTGAAGTAAGCCGACCGGCCGCTGACGCAATCCAGACAGGAATACACCCATGAACATTCATGAATATCAGGCCAAGGCTCTCTTGAAGGGCTACGGTGCGCCGGTCGCCAAGGGCGTGCCGATCCTCAAGGTCGAGGAAGCCGAAGCGGCCGCCAAGTCGCTGCCGGGCCCGCTGTACGTGGTCAAGAGCCAGATCCACGCCGGCGGCCGCGGCAAGGGCAAGTTCAAGGAACTCGGCCCCGACGCCAAGGGCGGCGTTCGCCTCGCCAAGTCGATCGACGAAGTCGTCGCTCACGCCAAGGAAATGCTCGGCAACACGCTGGTGACGGCGCAGACGGGCGATGCCGGCAAGCAGGTCAACCGCCTCTACATCGAAGACGGCGCCGATATCGACCGCGAACTCTATTGCTCGCTGCTGGTCGACCGTTCGGTCGGTCAGGTTGCCTTCGTGGTTTCGACCGAAGGCGGCATGGACATCGAGGCTGTCGCCCACGACACGCCCGAGAAGATCCACACGATCGCCATCGACCCGCAAGCCGGCGTGACCGGTGACGACGTCGCCAAGATCGTCAAGGCTCTCGAGCTCTCGGGTGCCGCCGCGGAAGACGCCAAGTCGCTGTTCCCGGCGCTCTACAAAGCGTTCGGCGAAAAGGACATGGCGCTTCTCGAAGTCAACCCGCTGATCGTCATGAAGGACGGCCATCTGCGCGTTCTCGACGCCAAGATGTCCTTCGACGGCAACGCCCTGTTCCGTCACGACGACGTCAAGGCGCTGCGCGACGAGACCGAGGAAGACGCCAAGGAAATCGAAGCCTCCAAGTGGGACCTCGCCTATGTCGCCCTCGACGGCAACATCGGCTGCATGGTCAACGGCGCCGGTCTCGCCATGGCGACGATGGACATCATCAAGCTCTACGGCAAGGAGCCGGCTAACTTCTGCGACGTCGGCGGTGGCGCCGGCAAGGAGAAGGTCGCGGCCGCCTTCAAGATCATCACCGCCGACCCGAAGGTCGAGGGCATCCTCGTCAACATCTTCGGCGGCATCATGCGCTGCGACGTCATCGCCGAAGGCGTTGTCGCTGCCGTGCAGGAAGTTGGCCTGAAGGTTCCGCTCGTTGTTCGCCTCGAAGGCACCAATGTCGAGCTCGGCAAGAAGATCCTCAACGAGTCCGGTCTGGCGATCACCGCCGCCGACGATCTCGATGACGCGGCGAAGAAGATCGTCGCGGCGATCAAAGCCTAATCTGAGGAACCTGATACATGTCTATTCTCGTCAATAAAGACACCAAGATCCTCGTTCAGGGCCTGACCGGCAAGACCGGCACGTTCCACACCGAACAGGCGCTTGGCTATTACGGCACCAAGATGGTCGGCGGTATCCACCCGAAAAAGGGTGGCGAAACCTGGTCGTCGGGCGTCGATGGCACGGCGCTGCCGATCTTCGCTTCGGTTGCCGAAGCCAAGGAACGCACCGGCGCCGATGCGACCGTGATCTACGTTCCGCCGGCAGGTGCCGCGGATGCGATCATCGAAGCGATCGAAGCCGAAGTGCCGTTCATCACCTGCATCACCGAGGGTATCCCGGTCATGGACATGGTGCGCGTCAAGGCCAAGCTCGACAAGTCGAAGTCGCGCCTTCTCGGCCCGAACTGCCCGGGCGTTCTGACGCCGGAAGAATGCAAGATCGGCATCATGCCGGGCTCGATCTTCCGCAAGGGTTCGGTCGGTATCGTTTCGCGCTCCGGCACGCTGACCTACGAAGCCGTGTTCCAGACGTCGAACGAAGGCCTCGGCCAGACGACGGCTGTCGGCATCGGCGGCGACCCGGTCAAGGGCACCGAATTCATCGACATGCTGGAAATGTTCCTTGCGGACGACGCCACCCAGTCGATCATCATGATCGGCGAAATCGGTGGTTCGGCTGAAGAAGAAGCAGCCCAGTTCCTGATCGACGAAGCCAAGAAGGGCCGCAAGAAGCCGATGGCCGGCTTCATCGCGGGCCGTACGGCACCGAAGGGCCGCACCATGGGCCACGCCGGCGCTGTCGTTTCCGGCGGCAAGGGCGATGCGGAATCCAAGATCGCCGCCATGGAAGCAGCCGGCATCAAGGTTTCGCCTTCGCCGGCACGCCTCGGCAAGACGCTGGTTGAAGTCCTCAAGGGCTGATCCGACATATATGCCCGGGCAGGGGGAAACTCCTGCCCGGTTTCGACCACGAGACGAGCCGCGGACAGGCGGCTGGACACAAGATGCGGCAGCCGGTCGATGGGACCGGCAAAATCACAAGAGTCGGGAGGCGGGCGGAAGCGTCCGCGTAACACCATGGCACGGCAAGAAGCCAACGAGCAGTTTCAGATCACCTCGTTCCTGGATGGCGCCAACGCTGCTTACATCGAGCAGCTCTATGCGCGCTACGAAGACGATCCGGCATCGGTCAACGAGGAATGGCGCGCCTTCTTCAAGGCGCTGGAAGACAATCCCGATGATGTGAAGCGGGCCGCCAAGGGCGCATCCTGGCGCAAGAAGAACTGGCCGCTGCAGGCGAGCGGAGACCTCGTCTCGGCGCTCGACGGCGACTGGGGCGTGATCGAGAAGGTCGTCGAGACCAAGGTCAAGGCCAAGGCCGAAGCAGCGGGCAAGCCGACCGAAGGCGCCGACATCCTGCAGGCGACGCGCGACAGCGTGCGCGCCATCATGATGATCCGCGCCTACCGGATGCGCGGCCACCTGCACGCCAAGCTCGACCCGCTCGGCATCGCCGCTCCCGTCGAGGACTACAAGGAACTGTCGCCGGAAAACTACGGTTTCTCCGAAGCCGACTACGACCGCAAGATCTTCATCGACAACGTGCTCGGCCTGGAATACGCCACCGTTCGCGAGATGATCGAGATCCTCGAGCGCACCTACTGCTCGACGATCGGCGTCGAGTTCATGCACATTTCGAACCCCGAGGAAAAGGCCTGGATCCAGGAACGGATCGAAGGTCCGGACAAGGGCGTCGCCTTCACCGCCGAAGGCAAGAAGGCGATCCTGTCGAAGATCATCGAAGCCGAAGGCTACGAGCAGTTCCTCGACGTCAAGTTCAAGGGCACCAAGCGTTTCGGCCTCGACGGTGGTGAATCGCTGATCCCGGCGCTCGAGCAGATCCTGAAGCGCGGCGGCCATCTCGGCCTCAAGGAAGCCGTGTTCGGCATGGCCCATCGCGGCCGCCTGAACGTGCTCTCCCAGGTCATGGGCAAGCCGCACCGCGCCATCTTCCACGAGTTCAAGGGCGGCTCCTACGCGCCTGATGAAGTCGAAGGTTCCGGCGACGTCAAGTACCACCTCGGCGCCTCCTCGGACCGCGAGTTCGACGGCAACAAGGTTCATGTGTCGCTGACGGCCAACCCGTCGCACCTTGAAATCGTCGACCCCGTGGTCATGGGCAAGGCCCGCGCCAAGCAGGACATGAGCGCCACCGCCTGGGACGGCGACATCATTCCCTTGTCGGAGCGCGCCAAGGTTCTGCCACTGCTCATCCACGGCGACGCCGCTTTCGCCGGCCAGGGCGTGATTGCCGAAATCCTCGGCCTTTCCGGTCTGCGCGGTCACCGCGTCGCCGGCACGATGCACGTCATCATCAACAACCAGATCGGCTTCACCACCAACCCGGCCTTCTCGCGTTCGTCGCCCTATCCGTCGGACGTCGCCAAGATGATCGAGGCGCCGATCCTGCACGTCAACGGTGACGATCCGGAAGCCGTCGTCTACGGCGCCAAGGTTGCCATGGAATTTCGCATGAAGTTCCACAAGCCTGTCGTCCTCGACATGTTCTGCTACCGCCGCTACGGCCACAACGAAGGCGACGAGCCGTCCTTCACGCAGCCGAAGATGTACAAGGTCATCCGCGCCCACAAGAGCGTTCTGCAGCTCTACAGCGAGCGTCTCGTTTCCGAGGGCGTGCTGAGCGAGGGCGAAGTCGAGAAGATGAAGGCCGACTGGCGCGCCCATCTCGAGCAGGAGTTCGAGGCCGGCCAGAGCTACAAGCCGAACAAGGCCGACTGGCTTGACGGCGAGTGGTCGGGCCTGCGCACGGCAGACAATGCCGACGAGCAGCGTCGCGGCAAGACCGCCGTGCCGATGAAGCAGCTGAAGGAAATCGGCCGCAAGCTGTCCGAGATCCCGGAAGGCTTCCATGCGCACCGCACGATCCAGCGCTTCATGGAAAACCGTTCGAACATGATCACGACCGGCGAGGGCATCGACTGGGCGACGGCGGAAGCGCTGGCGTTCGGCGGTCTCGTCACCGAAGGTCACAAGATCCGTCTCTCCGGCCAGGATTGCGAACGCGGCACCTTCTCGCAGCGTCACTCGGTTCTCTACGATCAGGAAACGGAAGAGCGCTATATTCCGCTCGCCAACCTGTCGGCGACCCAGGCGCGCTACGAAGTGATCAACTCGATGCTGTCGGAAGAAGCCGTTCTCGGCTTCGAATACGGCTACTCGCTGGCCCGCCCGAACGCGCTGACGCTCTGGGAAGCCCAGTTCGGCGACTTCGCCAACGGTGCGCAGGTCGTGTTCGACCAGTTCATTTCGTCGGGCGAACGCAAGTGGCTGCGCATGTCCGGCCTCGTCTGCCTGCTGCCGCACGGCTATGAAGGTCAGGGTCCGGAGCACTCGTCGGCCCGCCTCGAGCGCTTCCTGCAGCTTTGCGCTGAAGACAACATGCAGGTCGCCAACGTCACGACGCCGGCGAACTACTTCCACATCCTGCGCCGCCAGGTGAAGCGCGACTTCCGCAAGCCGCTGATCCTGATGACGCCGAAGTCGCTGCTGCGCCACAAGCGCGCCGTATCGGGCCTGGCCGAAATGGCCGGCGAGACCTCGTTCCACCGTCTGCTCTGGGACGATGCCGAGGTCATCAAGGACGGCCCGATCAAGCTGCAGAAGGACGCCAAGATCCGCCGCGTCGTGCTCTGCACCGGCAAGGTCTACTACGACCTTTTGGAAGAGCGCGAAAAGCGCGGGATCGACGATGTCTACCTGCTGCGCGTCGAACAGCTCTATCCGTTCCCGGCCAAGGCGCTCATCAACGAGCTCTCCCGCTTCCGCAACGCGGAAATGGTCTGGTGCCAGGAAGAGCCGAAGAACATGGGCGCATGGTCGTTCATCGACCCGTATCTGGAATGGGTGCTTGCCCATATCGATGCGAAGTACCAGCGCGTTCGCTACACCGGACGTCCGGCCGCGGCATCGCCCGCAACCGGCCTGATGTCCAAGCATCTGGCACAGCTCGCCGCGTTCCTCGAGGACGCGCTCGGCGGCTGACGAGAATGAGATCGGGGAGGGAGCGCCAGCGCTTCCTCTCCGCATTAATTCATATCGGCCGTCTGCGCCGCGACGCCGTCCCATATCACAAAGATCAAAATTCAGGATTTGAACAATGGCCACAGAAATCCGCGTTCCAACTCTCGGTGAATCCGTCAGCGAGGCAACCGTCGGCACCTGGTTCAAGAAGGTCGGCGATGTCATCAAGGCCGACGAGCCGCTGGTGGAGCTTGAAACCGACAAGGTGACCATCGAAGTTCCGGCCCCGGCTGCCGGCGTGCTTTCCGAAATCGTCGCGCAGGCCGGCGAAACCGTCGGTCTCGACGCACTGCTCGGCCAGATCTCCGCCGGCGCAGGTGCCGCTGCTGCACCGGCTGCCGCCGCCGCTCCCGCCAAGGCCGCCGAGCCGGCTCCCGCCGCTGCCGCACCGGTTGCCGCCGCCTCCGCATCGGCTGCCGCATCCTCGATGCCGCCGGCACCGGCTGCTTCGAAGATGCTCGCTGAAAACAACCTTTCGGCCGATCAGGTCGATGGCTCCGGCAAGCGCGGCCAGGTTCTGAAGGGCGACGTGATCGCCGCCGTCGCCAAGGGCATCGCGGCTCCTGCCGCTGCCGCTCCGGCGGCCCCTGCCGCCGCACGCGGCCCGTCGACGGTCGAGGATGCCGGCCGCGAAGAGCGCGTGAAGATGACGCGCCTGCGCCAGACGATCGCCAAGCGCCTGAAGGACGCCCAGAACACCGCCGCCATGCTCACCACCTACAACGAGGTGGACATGAGCGCCGTGATGGCGCTGCGCGCCAAGTACAAGGACGTGTTCGAAAAGAAGCACGGCGTGAAGCTCGGCTTCATGGGCTTCTTCACCAAGGCCGTCACCCACGCGCTGAAGGAACTGCCCGCCGTCAACGCCGAAATCGACGGCACCGACATCATCTACAAGAACTACTGCCACGTCGGCATGGCCGTCGGCACCGACAAGGGCCTGGTCGTTCCGATCATCCGCGATGCCGACCAGATGTCGATCGCCGAGATCGAAAAGGACCTCGGCCGTCTCGCCAAGTCGGCTCGTGACGGTTCGCTGTCGATGGCCGACATGCAGGGCGGCACCTTCACCATCACCAATGGCGGCGTCTACGGTTCGCTGATGTCCTCGCCGATCCTGAACGCGCCGCAGTCGGGCATTCTCGGCATGCACAAGATCCAGGATCGTCCCGTCGTCGTCGGCGGCCAGATCGTCATCCGCCCGATGATGTATCTCGCGCTCTCCTACGACCACCGCATCGTCGACGGCAAGGAAGCGGTTACCTTCCTCGTGCGCGTCAAGGAAAGCCTGGAAGATCCGGAGCGCCTCGTTCTCGATCTCTAAGAAACCGACAGGGCCGCGCGAGCGGCCCTTTTCGCCTCAGCACCGGAACACCTGATGTCGCTGAATCCCGCCTTCCGTCCGTCGAATATCGCGCCCGCTCCCGGCCATCCGGCAGCGCGGGCGGATGCGTTCGGATCGGCCTTCCGCGCCGTGTCGGTCCGGGGCAAGGGTAAGGCGTCGGTTGCGCCCTCCGCCGTTCTCGACTTCAAGGAATGTGCGTCATGAGCGACCAACCCGTGCTTCTCGTGACCGGCGGCAGCCGCGGCATCGGCGCCGCGATCAGCCTGCTTGCGGCCGCTCGCGGCTGGCGCGTCGCCGTGAACTATGCCGCCAACAATGAGGCGGCCGACGATATCGTGGCCAGGATCAAGGCCGGCGGCGGTGACGCTGTCGCGATCAAGGGCGATGTCGGCAAGGCCGGCGACGTCACCGCGATGTTCGAAGCCGTCGACCGGCATTTCGGCCGGCTGGACGGGCTCGCCAACAATGCCGGCATCGTCGATGCGCCCGCGCGCGTCGACGAGATGTCGGTCGCGCGCATCGAGCGGATGATGCGCATCAACATCACCGGCTCGATTCTCTGCGCGGCCGAGGCCGTGCGTCGCATGTCGACCAGGCATGGCGGCAAGGGCGGCGCGATCGTCAATATCTCGTCGATGGCGGCGATCCTCGGCTCGCCCTCGCAATATGTAGACTACGCCGCCTCCAAGGCCGCGATCGACACCTTCACCATCGGCCTCGCCCGCGAAGTGGCGACCGAGGGCGTGCGCGTCAACGCCGTGCGGCCAGGCGTCATCGACACCGAGATCCACGCCTCCGGCGGCCTGCCCGACCGGGCGCGCCAGATGGCGCCAAGCATTCCGATGCAGCGCGCCGGCACGGCCGACGAGATCGCCGACGCGGTGCTCTACCTCTTGTCCAAGGACGCATCCTATGTGACCGGCGCGATCCTCAACGTGAGTGGCGGCCGATGATCGGGTTCACGAGTTCAACCGCATTCCCGGCGCCGCGTGGTCGGCCTCGGCTTCCGTCTCGCGCTCCTCGGCGCGGCGGACGAAACAAATAACGAAAGGGAAAACAACAATGTCCTATGATGTGATCGTTATCGGAACCGGCCCTGGCGGCTATGTCGGCGCCATCAAGGCGGCCCAGCTCGGCCTCAAGGTCGCCGTCGTCGAAAAGCGCGCGAGCTTCGGCGGCACCTGCCTCAATGTCGGCTGCATTCCCTCCAAGGCGCTGCTGCACGCGTCTGAAATGTTCCATCAGGCCGGCCACGGCATGGACGCGCTCGGCATCGAGGTCGCGGCGCCGAAGCTGAACCTCGACAAGATGATGGCGCACAAGGACCTCACGGTGAAGTCGAACGTCGAAGGCGTCGCCTTCCTGTTCAAGAAGAACAAGATCGACAGCTTCATCGGCACCGGCAAGATCGTCTCCGCAGGTAAGGTCTCGGTTACGGCCGAGGACGGCAAGGTCCAGGAGATCGAAGGCAAGAACATCGTCATCGCCACCGGTTCCGACGTCGCCGGCATCCCCGGCGTCAAGGTCGATATCGACGAGAAGGTGATCGTTTCCTCGACCGGCGCGATCGCGCTCGACAAGGTGCCCGAGACGATGATCGTCGTCGGCGGTGGCGTCATCGGCCTCGAGCTCGGCTCGGTCTGGTCGCGCCTCGGCGCCAAGGTCACCGTCATCGAATATCTCGACAAGATCCTCGGCGCGATGGACGGCGACGTCTCCAAGCAGTTCCAGCGGATGCTCGCCAAGCAGGGCATGGAGATCAATCTCAGCTCCAAGGTGACGGGCGTCGAAAAGGGCGGCAAGGGCGCGAAGGTGACCTTCGAGCCGGTCGCGGGCGGCGCCGCGCAGACGGTCGAGGCCGATGTCGTGCTGATCTCCACCGGCCGCATTCCCTACACGGCCGGCCTCGGTCTCGAGGAAGCGGGTGTTGCGCTCGACAATCGCGGCCGCGTCGAGATCGACGGCCAGTTCCGCACCAATGTTGCCGGCATCTACGCGATCGGTGACGTGGTGAAGGGCCCGATGCTGGCCCACAAGGCCGAGGACGAAGGCGTGGCACTCGCCGAAATCCTCGCCGGCCAGCATGGCCATGTGAACTACGACGTCATTCCGAGCGTCGTCTACACGCAGCCCGAAGTCGCCTCCGTCGGCAAGACCGAGGAAGAGCTGAAGGCGGCTGGCGTCGCCTACAAGGTCGGCAAGTTCCCGTTCACGGCCAACGGCCGCGCGCGCGCGATGCTGACGACGGACGGTTTCGTGAAGATCCTGTCTGACAAGACCACCGACCGGGTTCTCGGCGGGCATATCGTCGGCTTCGGCGCCGGCGAAATGATCCACGAGATCGCCGTGCTGATGGAATTCGGCGGCTCGGCCGAAGACCTCGGCCGCACCTGCCACGCGCACCCGACCATGTCGGAAGGCGTGAAGGAAGCGGCGCTGGCGGCGTTTTTCAAGCCGATCCATATGTAAGGCTTTGACATAAACTTCGAAGAGGCCGCGGTTCGAGAGGACTGCGGCCTTTTTCGTTTGGCTAACCCTCGCGCGGTTTGCTCGTTGTCGTAAGACCCTCCCCAACCCCCTCCCCACAAGGGGGAGGGGCTTCCGGGCGGCAATCGCTCGGCAGAACTTTGCTCTCTCAACTGATGCAAGGGTAAAAGCGACGCTCGGCATCGCCACAAGCTAGCCCCTCCCCCTTGTGGGGAGGGGGTTGGGGAGGGGACTTTAACGGCAAGCGAAGAGCTTGGTCCGCAGCCTTCTCAATTCACCGCTGTCACCGTAAAGCCCTGCTTGCGCAGAAGTTCGATCACGCCGGCTTCGCCGGGAAGGTGCAGGGCGCCGACGGTCATGAAGGCGTTGCCGTTGGCAAGGATCGGGGCGCCGCGTTCGGCCATGATCTTGTTGCGGTCGAGGATGATGCGCTGCTCGAAGGCGGCGTAGTCGTTGGTGTCGTCCTTGCTGTCGGGGCTCACGGTCTTCAGCATCGGCATGGTCATGCCGATGTCGCCGGAGAGATAGAGGTCGGTCATCGTCTGCACGACGTCGTTCATCTTTTCGCCCAGCTCCAGCGTCTGGATCAGCGACTTCATGTGAAATTCGGTCGGCAGGTCGGCCATGGCCTGCAGCTGCTCGGCCAATGTTTCCAGACCCTTGACCTGCTTGCCCTTGGCCAGCGCGTCTGTGGCGATCTTCTGGTCCAGGAACTGTACGCCCTTGGCCTTTCGCTCCATCTCGCAGGCGGGAAGTGCGACCGCGCTGGCGATCATCCAGGGGCGCATTCGCGATACGGCGGCGAGCGGAATTCCGCGCTGCTTCAAGCCCTCCTCGAGCCGGGCATAGTCCTCGGGCGACAACAGTTTTTCGACCGTGGTGCCGTCGGTGAACATCATCAGGTCCGGCTTCGTCATCAGCGCCGCGGAGGCCTTCTTCTCGTCGAGAATTTCGTCGGATTCGATGATGATGGTGTCGGCGGCATCGTGAGCGGCCTGGGTGCGCGGCGGCAGCTGCAGGACGCGCGGATCGGTCACATGCATGCTGCCGAGCAACCACGAGGGCTTCATGCCGGGCTTCTCGATCTTCCAGAAGATGCCCTTGCCGTTCGGCACCGCATCGCCTTCCCTGACGACCTGCTCGTAGCGCGCCGGATCGCTGATCTTGAGATCGTCGAGTACATTGCGGCCGGTGCAGGCGCCCGCATCGGCGGCCGATGCCGGCGAGACCGAGACGAGGGTGGCGATCAGAAGTGCCGCCAGCAGGACGTGAATGGCGGCGATCAGCCAGAGCGCGACGTTGCCCGATGATGCCGGCCGCATCGATGATCGATCCGGGGATACCAGGCGGGGATTGCGGTGGCCGAGCGAAATCGTCATGATGGTGTTCCGGTCACAAGGAGTAATGCACGAGCTTTACGCGCTCGGCTGATGATATTCCTTTAAGAGAAGACGTTAACAAAGGATTACGCCCGGGGGTGGGCGCGGTCGTAAACGTCGAGAAGCCGCGATGCATCCACACCCGTATAGACCTGGGTGGTCGACAGGCTGGCGTGGCCGAGCAGTTCCTGGATGGTTCTGAGATCGCCGCCGCCGGCCAGGAGATGGGTGGCGAAGGAGTGGCGCAACGCGTGCGGCGTCGCCGTCTCCGGCAGACCGAAGGCGCCGCGCATCTTTTGCATGGTGCGCTGGACGATCGCCTGTTGCAGCTTGCCGCCGCGGGCGCCGCGGAAAAGCGGCTGGTCGGCGGTGAGATGATAGGGGCAAAGCGCCCGGTATCTGTCGACCGCCTCGAAGACGATTGGAAGCAGTGGCACCAGGCGGGTCTTGTTGCCCTTGCCGGTGACGCGCAGGGTCGTGGCGCCTGATGCGATGTCGCCGGGCAGGAGATCGAGCGCTTCGGAGATGCGCAGGCCGCAGCCGTAGAGCAGCGTCATCACGGCGGCGTCGCGGGCGGCGATCCAGGGCTCCTCGTGCAGCTGCGCCTCGTTGCTGACGACGGTGACGGCCTGGCTGTCGGAGAGCGGCTTGGGGAGCGATTTCGGCTGCTTCGGCGAGCGGATGGCGCCGGCGCCGGCGGCGTTCACCAGGCCCTTCTTTTCCAGATGGCGCAGCAGCGAACGCAGGCCGGCGAGATTGCGGCCGAGCGAGCGGGCGCCGGTGCCGTCGCGGCGGCGGGCGGCGAGGAAGGCGCGGAAATCGGCGGGCCGCAGCGCCTCGATGTCCTTGAGCGTCGTCGGGCCGGCGAGATGGCCGGTCATGAAGGTCAGGAACTGGCGGGTGTCGCGCTCGTAAGCGTCGAGCGTGTGCTGCGAAAGACGTCGTTCGCCGGCTAGGCTTTGCAGCCAGGCGCCACGTTCCGCCATCAGCCGCGCATCGGCCATGATCAGGAGTTCATTCACGTTTCCGCCTCTTGAATTTGCCCGTCGGGCCGCCAATTTTGCCTGAGGGACGGTTATGGAATCGCTAACATCGGCCAAGTGCCTGTCATGCTTCGATCATAATAATCGCGATAACTGGTTTCCCAACGAGGCAGGATCTTGCATGGCACGGCGCCACCCCACGACGGCATTCGGACAGTTCGCAGAAACGATCGCGCTCGTTTCCCAAGGTAGGCCAGGACACATCGTCGACACGCTGATCGCCGAACGCGGGCAACGCATCGTTGGCCACCCGCTGTGGCCGGTCATGCGGCCGTTTCTCTACACGCTGCTGCGCTACAACAAGGCGATGACCTTCGCCAACGACATCGCCAACATGCCTGGATTCCAGTGCTTCGAGTATATGAGTGATCTCCTCAATCTCGATATCGGCGTGACCAATGCCGAGCGGATTCCCGAAAAGGGCGGCTTCATTCTCGTCAGCAACCATCCGACCGGGATCGCCGACGGCGTCGCGGTGTTCGACCTGTTGAAGTCGCGGCGGCCTGATATGATGGTGTTCGCCAACCGCGATGCGGTGCGCGTCAATCCGCGCTTTGCCGAGATGATCATTCCGGTCGAATGGCGCGACGAGCACAAGAGCAAGCTGAAGGCGCGCGAGACGCTACAGCTGACCAACCACGCGGTGCGCGAGGGCAAGGCGACGGTGCTTTTTCCCTCCGGGAGGATCGCCTACTGGGCGAACGGCCGGCTCAACGAGCGGCCGTGGAAGACGTCCGCCGTGGGACTGGCGCGCAAGTACAATCTGCCGATCCTGCCCGTCCACATGACGGCGCGCAATTCCGGGCTGTTCTACTGGTTCGCCAAGTGGTCGACGGAGCTGCGCGACATGACGGTGTTCCACGAACTCCTCAACAAGCGCGGCGACCGCTTCGATTTCATCATCGGCGACATGATCCCGGTCGAGCATCTTGATGGCGATATCAACGACGTCACAAGGGCGCTGGAGACGCATACCGTCGAGGCGCTGAAGCTGGATGGCGACGCGCGGTTCCAGCCGCTCGTCGAGCCAAGCCTGCCCGAGATGGCCGATGCCCATTCATTTCGCTGAGCGGATGGGGTAAAGCGGGGCATGCAACTCCGCTCCATGTTCGCCCAGAATTACCGGTCGCTGCGCTCGATCCGCATGGATCTGTCGGAGACCTCGCTGTTTCTCGGCGAGAACGGCGTGGGCAAATCCAATCTCTATCGCGCGCTGCAGCTGGTGCAGGCGGCGGTGACCGGGCGTCTGGTGCGCGAGCTCGCGGCCGAGGGCGGCATGTTCTCGGTCTTGTGGTCGGGCACGCGCAAGCAGAGCGACGGGCCGGCGCGGGTGCGGCTCGAGGTCGAGCTTCTGGACGAGGAGCGGGCCGTGACTTTCCGCTACCGGGTCGAGGTCGGCCTGCGTCCGCCCGAGGCCGCGGCCGGCTTTCCGCTGGAGCCGCAGGTGAAGGCCGAGGAGCTGGTCGTCGATCACGGGCGGCCGGTCACGATGATGAAGCGGGCGGGGCCCGCCATCCACGTGCGCGATGGCTCGGGCCGCATGCAGGATTATCCGGACCAGGCGCTGACATCAGAGACGGCGATGGCGCTGCTTGGCGATGCCGGGCATTTTCCCGAGATTGCCGCCTTTCGCCGGGTGGTGGCCAACTGGCGCTTCTTCCATGGTTTCCGCACCGATCGCGCCTCGCCGCTGCGCCAGCCCTGCCTTGCCGTGACCGGGCCGATGCTGGACGAGGACGGCGCCAATCTGGCGGCGGTGTTCGCGACGCTGAGGCACACCAGGCAGGATACCGTCGATCTCGACCGCGTCGTCGCCTCGGCCTTCGGCGGCGCGCGGCTCGTGGTGCCGGAGCCGGAGGAGACGGCGTCGTTCGGGCTCGCCTTTCCCGATTTTCCGCATCGGGTGTTCCAGCCGCGCGAATTGTCGGACGGGCAGATCCGCTTTCTCGGGCTGGCCGCGGCGCTGCTGTCCTACCGGCTGCCGCCGCTGATCGCGCTCAACGAGCCGGAAGCGAGCCTGCATCCCGATATGCTGGAGCCGCTGGCGGACATGATCGCGACGGCTTCGAAGAGCAGCCAGGTGTGGGTCGTCACCCACTCGGCGCTGCTGGCGGAAGCCGTGCGCGAGCGCTGCGGGGTCAGGCCGCGCAAGGTGATCCGCGAGAACGGCGCCACCTGGATCGAGGGCATGCGGCTGACCGGCACCATTGCCGGCGAGGACGATGATGACGATTGATAGCGCGATGTCGCGGGTTTCATTTTTTTGTCGTTGCGGGCATGGTCGCGCCCGATGAGCATAGATTCGTCCGACCTCTTTGGCCCGATCGAGCCGCCGCCCGCCGTGCGCACGGTGTCGGTGCTCGTACCCATGCCGGCGCTCAGGCCCTATTCCTACTCGGTGCCAGAGGGCATGGCGGTGGAGCCCGGTTCCGTGGTGCAGGTGCCGCTCGGGCCGCGCCAGGTGATCGGCGCCGTCTGGGAGGGGGGCGACGAGGGCGTCGATCCAAAGAAGCTCCGGCCGATCACCAAGGTGTTCGACTGCCCGCCGCTGTCCAAGGAGATGCGCGATTTCGTCGACTGGGTGGCGGGCTATACGCTGTCGCCGCCGGGGCTGGTGGCGCGCATGGCGCTGCGCGTGCCGAACGCCTTGGATCCGGAACCGATGGTCGAGGGGCTGCGCTTCGTGGGCGGCGAGCCGGAGCGGATGACGCCGGCGCGCGCCCGCGTGCTCGATGCGGCCGGCGACGGGCTGTCGTGGACGCGGATCGGCCTCGCGCATGCGGCCGGTGTTTCGACCAGCGTCGTCGATGGGTTGATCGCGCAGGGGATACTCGAGACGATCTTCCTGCCGCCGCCGCCGATCGTGGCGAAGCCGGATCCGGATTTCGCGCCGTCGCGGCTCGCCGGTCCGCAGAAGGAGGCGGCCGACGAGATCCTTGAGGAAGTCCGCAACGGGCAGTTCGCGGTGTCGCTGATCGATGGCGTCACGGGGTCGGGCAAGACGGAGGTCTATTTCGAGGCGATCGCCGAGACGCTGAAGCGCGGCAAGCAGGTGCTGATCCTGTTGCCGGAGATCGCGCTGACGGCCAGTTTCCTCGAGCGTTTCCAGGACCGCTTCGGGGCGAAGCCCGCCGAGTGGCATTCGGATCTGGCGCCGAAGACGCGCGAGAAGGTGTGGCGGCAGGCGGTGACGGGGGAGGTCCGGGTCGTGGCGGGCGCGCGTTCGGCGCTGTTCCTGCCGTTCGAGGATCTCGGGCTGATCATCGTCGACGAGGAGCACGATCCCGCCTACAAGCAGGAAGACCGCGTCTATTACAACGCCCGCGACATGGCGGTCGTGCGCGCCCGGATCGGCGATTTTCCTCTCGTGCTGGTCTCGGCCACGCCTTCGGTGGAGAGCCAGGTCAACGGCCAGAGCGGGCGCTATACGACCATTCATCTGCCGACACGCTTCGGCGACGCGGCGCTGCCGGATCTGCATCTGGTCGACATGCGCCGACATGCGCCGGAGCGTGGCGGCTTCCTGTCGCCGGTGCTGTTGCGGGCGATCGGCAAGACGGTGGAGAAGCAGCAGCAGGCGCTGTTGTTCCTGAACCGGCGCGGCTATGCGCCGCTGACGCTCTGCCGGGTCTGCGGCCATCGTTTCCAGTGCCCGCAATGCTCCAGCTGGCTGGTCGAGCACCGCTTCAAGCGGCAGCTGCAGTGCCACCAGTGCGGCTATCACCAGCACACGCCCGAGGCATGCCCGGAATGCGGCACGTTCGATCATCTCGTTGCCTGCGGGCCGGGAGTGGAGCGGATCGCCGAAGAGGTGGAGCGGCATTTTCCCGAGGCGCGGACCATCGTGCTCTCCTCGGACATCATGGGGGGGGTGAAGCGGCTGAGGCTGGAGCTCGACGCCATCGCCAAGGGCGAGGCGGATATCGTCATCGGCACGCAGCTGGTGGCCAAGGGGCATAACTTCCCGCTGATGACGCTTGTTGGTATCATCGATGCCGATCTCGGGCTGGCGAACGGCGATCCGCGCGCGGCCGAGCGGACCTTCCAGCTGCTGTCGCAGGTGACGGGACGCGCCGGACGCACGGGCCTCAAGAGCCACGGCCTGCTGCAGACCTACCAGCCGCAGCATCCCGTGATGCAGGCGATCGTGTCGGGCGACGCGGGCGCCTTCTACGAGCGCGAGATCGCCGAGCGAGAGAGGGCGATCCTGCCACCGTTCGGTCGGCTGGCGTCGATCATCGTCTCGGCGGAAACGCGGCAGGACGCCGAGGGGCATGCGCGCGGCATGCGCAACGCCGCCCCACAGGTAACAGGCATCTCCGTGCTCGGCCCGGCCGAGGCGCCGCTGGCGCTGGTGCGCGGACGCCATCGCTTCCGGCTCCTCGTGCATGGTCGCCGGAACTCCGACATGCAGGCCTACCTGCGCACCATGCTGGCGCAATCTCCCAAAGAGCGCGGCTCCATCCATGTGCAGCTCGATATCGATCCGCAGAGCTTCCTTTAGATACAGGCGATCTCGGCCGTTTGCGGTCTCGGCCAATCGTGGCATAAGGGCTGCAAATCACAGTGATTTGGGGTCACACCATGGATTTCTACTTTCCGATGGAGCTGGGCGAGCAGCTTGCCTTCGGCGCCGCCGCGTTTACCGCGCTTGCGGGCTTCATCATCATGTTCGCGCCGGGCTACGCGATGCGGCTCTACGGCATGCAGGTGCGCGAGGGGCGCCGCGACGGCTATGCCGAGCTGCGCTCGATGGGGGGCTTCTATCTCGGCTTCGGGCTGGCGGCGATCATGCTGGCGCAGGACTTCACCTACCTGGCGCTCGGCGGCGCTTTCGCGATGGCGGCTTTCGCGCGCATCATCTCGCTGCTGTCGGACCGGGGAAGCACTGTCATGAACTATGTACTTCTGGTTGTGCAAGTGGTTCTGGCGGCGCTTCCGCTCGGCTATGTCTTCGGTTTCTTTTCCGCCTGAAACGTGCCGATTTCGGAGCGGCCGCCTGTGGGCCGTGAACGGTTTCAGCATTTTTGCGGCATAAATCGCAGCTAAAACAGGATTACGGCGTTACGCGTGTTGCGAGTCCCGATATCCTATGTTAGACGGACCCCGAATTTCGGAAGAAGCAAGAGGCTTCTCTTGCGATTTCTGGGGGAAATCATAACGAATTCAAGAATTTAAATCAGGCGCCCGCCGGAGGCCGGATTCTTGGGTTGAAATCAGGGAAATTTGTGCCCGTGGCAGACACGTCCCAGCTTACATCTGGTGTTGCAGAGCGATATGCCTCGTCGCTGTTCGAACTGGCGCTCGAAGAGGGTGCCGTCGCTACCGTGACCGCCGATCTCGACCGTTTTCAGGCGATGTTGGACGAGAGCGAGGATCTGACCCGCTTCGTGACCAGCCCGGTCTTTTCGGCCGAGGATCAGCTGAAGGCGATCATCGCGATCAGCGAAAAGGCCGGCATCAGCGGGTTCGTCGCAAACTTCCTGAAGGTCGTGGCGCGCAATCGCCGCCTGTTCGCTCTCCCGGGCATGATCAAGGCCTTCCGTGTCATCGCTGCCCGTCAGCGTGGCGAAATTACCGCCGAGGTCACCTCGGCCCATGCGCTCGACGCAGCGCAGGAAACTGAATTGAAGGCGGCGCTGAAGGGCGTCACCGGCAAAGACGTGGCGGTCAACGTCACGGTTGATCCGTCAATTCTTGGTGGTCTGATCGTGAAGGTCGGGTCCCGTCAGATTGATACGTCTCTTCGTACCAAACTCTCTACCCTTAAGCTTGCATTGAAAGAGGTTGGCTGATGGATATCCGCGCCGCGGAAATTTCCGCAATTCTCAAAGATCAGATTAAAAATTTCGGCAAAGAGGCCCAGGTCTCGGAAGTCGGTCAGGTGCTCTCCGTCGGTGACGGTATCGCTCGCGTATACGGTCTGGACAACGTCCAGGCAGGCGAGATGGTCGAGTTCCCGGGCGGCATCCGCGGCATGGCGCTGAACCTTGAAGCCGACAACGTCGGTGTCGTTATTTTCGGTTCCGACCGTTCCATCAAGGAAGGCGACACCGTCAAGCGTACGGGCGCCATCGTTGACGTTCCGGTTGGTCCGGAACTGCTCGGCCGCGTTGTCGACGCTCTCGGCAACCCGATCGACGGCAAGGGCCCGATCAACGCGACCCGCCGTGCGCGCGTCGACGTCAAGGCTCCTGGCATCATTCCGCGCAAGTCGGTTCATGAGCCGATGTCGACCGGCCTCAAGGCCATCGACGCGCTCATCCCGGTTGGCCGCGGCCAGCGCGAGCTCGTCATCGGCGACCGCCAGACCGGCAAGACCGCGATCATTCTCGACACGATCCTGAACCAGAAGCCGATCCACGACAACGGCCCGGATGGCGACAAGCTGTTCTGCGTCTACGTCGCTATCGGCCAGAAGCGTTCGACCGTTGCCCAGTTCGTCAAGGTTCTCGAAGAACGCGGCGCGATGAAGTATTCGATCGTCGTCGCCGCCACGGCGTCCGATCCGGCTCCGATGCAGTACCTGGCGCCGTTCGCCGGTTGCGCCATGGGCGAATACTTCCGTGACAACGGCCAGCACGCCCTGATCGGTTACGACGACCTTTCCAAGCAGGCTGTCGCCTATCGCCAGATGTCGCTTCTGCTGCGCCGCCCGCCGGGCCGCGAAGCCTATCCGGGCGACGTCTTCTACCTGCATTCGCGTCTCCTCGAGCGCGCTGCAAAGCTTTCCGACGAAAAGGGCGCTGGCTCGCTGACGGCTCTGCCTGTCATCGAGACCCAGGGCAACGACGTTTCGGCGTTCATTCCGACCAACGTGATCTCGATCACCGACGGCCAGATCTTCCTTGAAACCGACCTGTTCTACCAGGGCATTCGTCCGGCCGTTAACGTCGGTCTGTCGGTTTCGCGCGTTGGTTCCGCCGCTCAGATCAAGGCCATGAAGCAGGTTGCCGGCTCGATCAAGGGCGAACTCGCCCAGTATCGCGAAATGGCCGCCTTCGCCCAGTTCGGCTCCGACCTCGACGCGTCCACGCAGCGTCTGCTCAACCGCGGCGCACGCCTGACCGAACTCTTGAAGCAGCCGCAGTTCTCGCCGCTGAAGACGGAAGAGCAGGTCGCGGTGATCTTCGCCGGCGTCAACGGCTACCTCGACAAGATCCCGGTCAACCAGGTCGGCAAGTTCGAGCAGGGCCTGCTGTCGTACCTCCGCTCGGAAGGTTCGGCGATCCTCGACGCAATCCGTAACGACAAGGCCATCAGCGACGACACGAAGGGCAAGCTCACCGCTGCCATCGACAGCTTCGCGAAGTCTTTCTCGTAATCGGACCCAGTTAGGACGGATCACGGATGCCTTCACTTAAGGATCTGAAAAACCGGATCGCCTCCGTCAAGGCGACGCAGAAGATCACCAAGGCGATGAAAATGGTCGCCGCGGCGAAGCTTCGGCGTGCGCAGGAGGCGGCCGAGGCCGCCCGGCCCTATTCGCAGCGGATGAACGCGGTACTGGCGAATATCGCCAATGCCGTCACCGAGGCGGATGGTGCGCCGACGCTCATGACAGGTACAGGCAAGGATCAGGTTCACCTGCTCGTCGTCTGCACCGCCGAGCGTGGCCTCTGCGGCGGTTTCAACTCGCAGATTTCTCGTTTTGCCCGTGACCACGCCCGCAAGCTGGTCGCAGAAGGCAAGACGGTGAAGATCTTCACCGTCGGCAAGAAGGGCTACGACAGCCTGCGCCGCGAATTCCTCTCGCTCATCGTCGAGCGCAAGGAACTTCGCGACGTCAAGCGCGTCGCCTTCGAAAATGCCGACAGCATCGGCAAGCGCATCATCGAGATGTACGAAGCCGGTGAATTCGACGTCTGCACGCTCTTCTATTCCGAGTTCAAGTCGGTGATCTCGCAGGTTCCGACGGCACAGCAGCTCATCCCGGCCTCGGCTGGCGAAGTGGCTGCCGAGGACGCGGCACATGCGAGCGCAGTCTACGAATACGAGCCTGATCCGGCATCGATCCTCGAGGATCTGATTCCACGCAACATCTCGGTCCAGATCTTCCGCGCGCTCCTCGAGAACGTCGCCGGCGAAATGGGCGCCAAGATGAGCGCGATGGACAATGCGACGCGTAACGCTGGTGAGATGATCAACAAGCTGACGCTGAACTACAACCGTCAGCGCCAGGCTCAGATCACCAAGGAACTCATTGAAATCATTTCGGGCGCGGAAGCGCTCTGAGGTTAGGGAAAGAGGGTAAGAAGATGGCTAAGGCAGCTACCCCCAAGAAGGCCGCGGCAGGCTCCGCCGGCAAGGTCACGCAGGTTATCGGCGCCGTCGTCGACGTTGCTTTCGAAGGCGAACTGCCGGCGATCCTGAACGCACTCGAAACCACGAACGGCGGCAACCGCCTCGTGCTCGAAGTCGCTCAGCACCTGGGTGAAAACGAAGTCCGCACGATCGCCATGGACTCGACCGAAGGTCTGGTTCGCGGTCAGGCCGTTTCCGACACCGGCGCACCGATCACGGTTCCGGTCGGCCAGGAAACGCTCGGCCGTATCATGAACGTCATCGGCGAGCCGGTCGACGAAGCCGGCCCGCTGGTCACTTCCGGCAAGCGCGCCATCCACCAGGATGCGCCTGCCTACGTCGACCAGTCGACCGAAGCACAGATCCTCGTCACCGGCATCAAGGTCGTCGACCTGCTCGCACCTTACGCAAAGGGCGGCAAGATCGGCCTGTTCGGCGGCGCAGGCGTCGGCAAGACCGTTCTCATCATGGAACTGATCAACAACGTCGCCAAGGCGCACGGTGGTTACTCGGTCTTCGCAGGCGTGGGTGAACGTACCCGCGAAGGCAACGACCTTTACCACGAAATGATCGAATCGGGCGTCAACAAGCATGGCGGCGGCGAAGGCTCGAAGGCAGCGCTCGTTTACGGCCAGATGAACGAACCGCCGGGCGCACGCGCACGCGTCGCTCTGACCGGTCTGACCATCGCTGAAGACTTCCGCGACAAGGGCCAGGACGTTCTGTTCTTCGTCGACAACATCTTCCGCTTCACGCAGGCAGGTTCGGAAGTGTCGGCTCTGCTCGGCCGTATTCCTTCGGCCGTTGGTTACCAGCCGACGCTCGCCACCGACATGGGCCAGATGCAGGAACGCATCACGACCACGACGACGGGCTCGATTACCTCGGTTCAGGCCATTTACGTCCCCGCCGACGACTTGACCGACCCGGCTCCGGCCACCTCGTTCGCCCACCTGGACGCAACGACCGTTCTGTCGCGCTCGATCGCCGAAAAGGGTATCTACCCGGCCGTCGACCCGCTCGACTCGACCTCGCGCATGCTCGACCCGATGGTTGTCGGCGAAGAGCACTACGAAGTCGCCCGTAAGGTGCAGACGACGCTTCAGCGCTACAAGTCGCTGCAGGACATCATCGCCATCCTCGGCATGGACGAACTGTCCGAAGAGGACAAGATGACGGTTACCCGCGCCCGCAAGATCGAGCGCTTCCTGTCGCAGCCGTTCTTCGTCGCCGAAGTCTTCACCGGTTCGCCGGGCAAGCTGGTTGCTCTCGAAGACACGATCAAGGGCTTCAAGGGCCTCGTCAACGGCGAGTACGATCACCTGCCGGAAGCAGCCTTCTACATGGTCGGCTCGATGGAAGAAGCCATCGAAAAGGCCAAGAAGCTCTCCGCAGCCGCTTGATGCATTCACTTACGGCGCGCAGGGACCGTCCCCGCGCGCCGTCTCTCGTTTCAAAGACAATCAAGAAGTGAAACGTCATGGCTGACAATTTCAATTTTGAACTCGTATCTCCGGAGCGTCTGCTCTTGTCCGAGATGGTGACCGAAGTTGTCATTCCGGCAACCGAGGGCGAGATGACCGTCATGGCGAACCACGCGCCGACGATGACGACCATCAAGCCTGGCGTCGTGAGCGTTCGCTCCGCCAGCGGTGTCAAGAAGGACTTCGTGGTGTTCGGCGGCTTCGCCGACATCCTGCCGACCGGCTGCACGCTGCTCGCCGAATCGGCGATCCCTGTCGAAGACGTCTCCAAGGACGAACTCGACCGCCGCATCGAAGCCGCCAAGGCCGAACTCGAGGATACGCATCATCACGAGCACAAGTCCAAGCTGGAACACTTCATCATGGAAATGACGCACCTGCAGGGTGTCGTCGGCAAGGATTGAGCCTTAGAGCCTCTCTACGGTTCGGACTGTCATCGAAGCGGCCGCAAGGCCGCTTTTTTGTTGGCCGGTCGACCAATGTTCACCATCTCATCACGAGATGGCGAAGCAGCGTGCCAACGGTTGATCATTGGCGGATGCAAAGGCTATCTTCTCACCGCGTCGGATACAGATCGGTTCGGCCGTTGATCGGGAGGGTTTGATGTTTCATCCGAAGTTGTTCGAAAACCGCAACGTGGTCGTCACGGGCGCAGGCCGCGGATCGGGCTCGAGGTCGCGAGACAATTTCTCGATTGCGGCGCGCGGGTTCTGGTTCACACCGGCCGCGACGGCGAGCGGGCGCTGCCCGATTTCCTGCTGACGGCGGAAGAGGACCGGCGCGCCATTCTCATCGCCGGCGATTTTTCGACGGGGGAGGGATGCGACGCCTTCACCAAGAAGGTGCTTGGCCATTTCGACAAGATCCATGCGCTGGTCAACAATGCCGGGACGATGGTCGGTCGCTTTCCGGCGGGTACGCTGACCGAGGCGCAATATGGCCAGGTGGTGCAATTGAACCAGACGTCGGTCGTCGAGGTCACCAGGGCGCTGCTGCCGGCGCTGAGAGCGGCCGGCGAGGCGGCGATCGTCAACACCGTCTCGATCTCGGCGCTGACAGGCGGCAGCCCGGGCTCGGCCATCTACTCGGCCTCCAAGGCGTTCGTCTCGACTTACTCGAAGGCGCTGGCTCGCGAGCTCGCGCCCGACGGCATTCGCGTCAACTGCATCTCGCCCGGAACGATCGAAACCGATTTCCATCAGCGCTATTCGTCGGCCGAAAAACTCGAGCAGACGCGCAAGGGCATTCCGTTGCAGCGGCTCGGAACCGCCGAGGACTGCGCGCCCGCCTACCTGTTCATGGCAGCGCCGTCGCTCTCCGGTTACGTGACCGGCCAGGTGCTCGAGATCAATGGCGGCCAGCTTATCTGCTGATCGACTTTTTTTGGCATTTTAGGAAATCCAAACTATCGCGCTTTGCGTATATGTTATGAACACCTGTCAGTTTTGATATATATGCAAGCAGAGACGTAACATGCACTTGCCGACACCTCGATCGGGTATGGCCGATCACGAATTGCAGGGGTTTTCGACGAAAGCTCGGGCAGCAAGTGAACTTCTGAAAGCATTGGCTCATCATACGCGTCTGCTCATCCTGTGCATTCTCGCGGAAGAGGAGAAGACCGTCGGCCAGATCGAGGACATTCTCGGCATGCAGCAGGCCATGGTCTCGCAACAGCTGGCCCGTCTTCGTCTCGAGGGTCTGGTCAATACCCGTCGCGAGGGACGCATGATCTATTACAGCGTCGGCCACTCGGGCACGGTGTCGCTGCTGCAATCGCTGTTCGTCATGCTGCCCGACGGGGCCGAGCAGCAGGGGTAGGGCCTTTCAGGCGTCCGGCGACCAGCCGGGTGGCGCCATCTCGAAGCTTGCGAATTCGAAGCCGGGCGAGACCGTGCATCCCACCAGCGTATAGTCGCCGAGCGTCTCGGCCGATTGCCACCAGTTGGCGGGAATGATCGCCTGCGGGCGCTGGCCTTCGAGGATATCGGGGCCGAGCATCAGCGTCTCGCTTTGGCCGCCGTCTTCGGCGCGGTGCAGCGCCAGCGGCGCGCCGGCATAATAGTGCCAGACCTCGGCTGCGTCGTGGACGCGGTGCCAGTGCGAGCGCTGGCCGGATGTCAGCAGGTAATAGATTGCCGTCGAGTGCCCGCGCGCGCCGCCTTCGCTGTCGCGAAAGGTCTGGATGTAGAAGCCGCCCTCCGGGTGCGGCTGCATATCGAGTTCGCGGATGATGTCGTCGGCCGAGATCGGCGCCCGCGTCATCAGAAATTATCCTTGCGCTTGCGGATTTCGGCGAAGACCTCTTCATTGGTCTTGGTTTCCATCAACAGGTTGCGGCGGATGGCGGGGTCGCCGGCGCGCAGGAAGGGGTTGGTTTCCTTTTCGAGCGCGAGCGTCGTCGGAATGGTGAACCTGCCCTCGGCGCGCAGCGCCTCGATTGCGGCGGTCCGTGCCTTCAGCCTCTCGTTGTCGGGATCGATGGTCAGCGCGAAGCGGGCGTTGGAGAGCGTATATTCGTGGCCGAAATAGATCGCGGTTTCATCGGGAAGCACAGCGAGTTTCTGCAGCGAGGACCACATATCAGCGGCCGGGCGTTCGAACAGCCGGCCACAGCCGAGCGCGAAGAGGGTGTCGGCCGCGAAAAGCAGCTTGTCGTCGGCGAAGTGGTAGCAGATATGGCCGGCGGTGTGGCCGGGGGTCTCGATGACGTGGACGGTATGGTCGCCGAAACCGAAGGTGTCGCCGTCGGCCATCGTGCGGTCGAGGCCGGGGATCGCCACCGCCTCGTTGATCGGGCCGATGACCTCGCAGCCGTACTTCTCCTTCAGCGCCAGATTACCCTCGACATGGTCGGTATGGTGATGGGTGGTGAAGACGTGGCTGATCGTCCAGCCGCGACGGTCGGCGCGGCGATGACCGCGTCGGCGTCGGGCGCATCGATGGAGGCGGTGTGGCCGGTCTCGGGATCATGAACAAGCACGCCGAAATTATCGGTGCGGCAGAGAAAAACTTCTAAATCCAAAGGTTTCATAATCTAAAGTGCCTCTTTATCTCGGACTGACCCCAAATGTAGAGGCTGCGGCCTTGAAGTCCAACCGCCCGCTGATAACATTTATCGCAATGCACGCGGATATTGTCGACCTACGCCAGTTCTATCATTCCGACCTCGGCCGCATCGCCGAGCAGTCGATCGCCATGGCGCTTTCGTCCCTCTGGGTGCGGCTGCCGCAGGAGCGGCTGGTGGGCATCGGCTATGCCGTGCCGTTTCTCGATCGTTTGCGTGGTGACACCGAGCGTACCTTCGCTTTCATGCCGGCTGGACAGGGCGCCGTGAACTGGCCGATGGGATCGCTGTCGTCGACGGCGCTGATATTCGACGAGGAACTGCCGCTGCCGGATTCGTCGATCGACCGGGTGCTGATGGTGCACTCGCTGGAATTCGCGGAAAATCCGCGCGAGACGCTGAAGGAGCTCTGGCGGGTGCTGGCACCGGGCGGGCGGCTGGTCATCGTCGTGCCGAACCGGCGCGGCGTCTGGGCGCGGCTGGAGCACACGCCTTTCGGCTCGGGCCGCCCCTACTCGCGCGGGCAGCTGACGCATCTCTTGCGCGAGACGAATTTCACGCCGGGCGCGTCCGCCGAAGCGCTTTTGTTCCCGCCGTCGAAGCTGCGCACGATGATGCGGTTGCGTGGCGCATTCGAATATGTCGGGCGGGCGCTCTGGCCGGCGTTTTCAGGGGTCATCATCGTCGAGGCGCAGAAGCGGCTCTATCAGGGCCTGCCAGTGGCGGTGCGCGCCTCGCGGCGCGTCTTCGTGCCGGTGCTTTCGCCGCATGGCGTGCCGACGACAAGGAATAGGTAGGGTGCGTTTTCCCTTCTCCCCTCGGGGAGAAGGTGGCCCGAAGGGCCGGATGAGGGGGCTCCGGGCTCGGAGTCCACCTCGTCGTCTTATTGCCGGCAATTAGTGGACGTTGTGCCGTTGGCCCCCTCATCCGCCTGCCGGCACCTTCCCCCCGCAGGGGGGAAGAGACTCGTGGTGGGCGCTCGCCCTATCGCCCCCCACCACTCGACAACGCGCCGTTTCCGTTCTATTGCCTCAAGGCAATTTCCAGCCGGACACCCCGGCCTTTTCCAAGGTTGATCCCATGAGCGTAGAGACGAGCAAGCCTGTTCCCCGTGCCGGTATTCTTGACATCGCGGCCTATGTGCCCGGCAAGGAACATGCGCCGGGCGTGGCGCGCGTCTATAAGCTCTCGTCGAACGAAACGCCGCTCGGCGCCAGCCCGAAGGCGATTGCCGCCTATCGCGCCGCGGCCGACAATCTCGAGCGCTACCCGGATGGGCAGGCCGTCGAGCTGCGCGAGGCGATCGCGGCGGTGCATGGGCTCAACCCGGCTAATATTCTCTGCGGCAACGGCTCGGACGAGCTGCTCGGCCTGCTCTGCCATGTCTATCTGGCGCCCGGCGACGAGGCGATCATCACCGAGCATGGCTTCCTGGTCTACAAGATACAGATCATGGGCGCCGGCGCCACCGTCGTCACGGTCAAGGAGAAGGAGGCGACCGTCGATGTCGACGCGATCATCGCCGCCGTCACCGAGAAGACGAAGATGGTGTTCATCGCCAATCCGGGCAATCCGACCGGCACCTATGTTCCGGTCAGCGAAATCCGCCGCCTGCATGCGGCGCTGCCGAAGAACGTCGTTCTGGTGCTCGACGCGGCCTATGCCGAATATGTGCGCCGCAACGACTATGAATCCGGTATCGAGATCGTGTCGTCGAACCCGAACGTGGTGATGACCCGTACCTTCTCGAAGGTCTACGGCCTGGCGGCCCTGCGCGTCGGCTGGATGTACGCGCCCGCCGATATCATCGACGCGCTGAACCGCGTGCGCGGACCGTTCAACATGAACATGGCGGCGATCTCGGCCGGTGCGGCCGCGATCCGCGACCAGTCCTTCATGCAGGAAGCCGTCGCCTTCAACCAGATGTGGATCGACAAGCTGACCGGCGCCTTCGAGGCGATCGGGCTGAAGGTCACGCCTTCCGTCACCAATTTCGTGCTCATCCATTTCCCCGATGTGGACGGCAAGCGCGCCGACGAGGCCGATGAGTTCCTCACCAGCCGCGGCTATATCCTGCGCGCGGTCAAGGGCTACGGCTTCAAGAATTCGCTGCGCATGAGCGTCGGTCCGGAAGAGGCCAATCGCGGCGTCATCGAGGCGCTCGGCGAGTTCATGACGCGCCAGACAACGGGCCAGAACAAATGACAGTCCAGTTCGATCGCATCGCGCTTATCGGCATCGGCCTGATCGGCTCGTCGCTGGCGCATGACATCAAGCGACTGGGGCTGGCGAAAGAGGTGGTCATCGCCACTCGCAGCCCCGAGACGCTGAAGCGGGCGGAAGAGCTGCAGCTCGGCGACCGCTACACGACGTCTTCGGCCGAAGCGGTCGGGGATGCCGACCTCGTCATCGTCTCGGTGCCCGTCGGCGCGTCGGAGGCGGTTGCCAGGGAGATCGCCGGTAGCCTGAAGCCGGGCGCCATCGTCACCGATGTCGGCTCGACCAAGGCCTCCGTCATCGCGCAGATGCAGCCGCATATGCCCGGCAACGTCCACTTCATTCCCGGCCATCCGCTGGCGGGCACGGAAAAGTCGGGTCCGGATGCCGGCTTCCCCGGCCTGTTCGCCGGCCGCTGGTGCATCTTCACGCCGCTCGAGGGCACGGACGAAAAGGCGCTTGCCGCGCTCAGCCGCTTCTGGGAGACGCTTGGCTCGAAGATCGACGTGATGGACCCCGAGCACCACGACAAGGTGCTCGCCATCGTCTCGCACCTGCCGCACCTGATCGCCTTCAACATCGTCGGCACGGCCGACGATCTGGGCACGGTGACGGAATCGGAAGTGATCAAGTATTCGGCCTCCGGCTTTCGCGATTTCACGCGTCTGGCGGCCTCCGACCCCACCATGTGGCGGGATGTGTGCCTGCACAACAAGGATGCTATTCTTGAGATGCTGGCGCGGTTTTCCGAAGACCTCGCCTATCTGCAGCGGGCGATCCGCTGGGGCGAAGGGGACAAGATCTTCGACCTCTTCACCCGCACCCGCGCCATCCGCCGCTCGATCATCGAGGCCGGCCAGGATGTCGACGCGCCCGACTTCGGGCGGCCGCATACGCTCGACAAGAAGGGGTGAGGTGGGGCGACGCGAGCTCATTGCGTCGCATCTGCTTCGCGCTCTCCGGTGAGGCGACAAGCGCTACCATTTCCACCCTCATCCCTGTGCCCAGGCTTCGCCCGGGTGATGTCACAGCGATCCAGCCGCCGCGCGTCCGCGTGGCGAAGGGAGTCTCTTGCGATCAAGGACTTGATCGCACTGGATCCCGGCACAAGGCCGGGATGAGGGAGTGTGGGGAAGCGCCGGCGTCACATTACGACGTGTGGCGTGTTCTCAGCCCGGCATAAACCTCAGATCGGCGGGATCTGGCCGAGCGGGATGAAGCCGCTGACGGTGGCGTTGCCGCGCTGGACGACGAGATCGACCGAGACCGTGCCGCCGCCGCCCGCCATCGCCTTCAGGAGCTTGGCGGCCGTCTCGACCGTCTTGGCGATATCGGGGAAGCTCTGCTTGATGCTGTCGCGCCAGGCGTTGACGTCCTCGATCTGCAGCTTGAACTGGGCGCTGAGATAGCCCTCCTCATCGAAGGAGAAGGGGCCCGATAGCGTCATCACCTTGCCGCCGCCGATATCGGCCACGGCCTTGCGAAGCTCGCCGCTGGCCCCGTAAAGGCCCTTGGCGTCGCGGCCGTCGATCATGCCGGCCTTGCCCGCCAGCGTCAGGTCGGCGCTCGCCGAGAGCTTCGGCAAGACCTGCGGCCAGTCCTTGATGACGGTCTGCGCATCGATGAGCGAGACCGCGCCGTCGAGGTCGGGGCCGTTCTGGCGCAGATGCAATTCGGTGCGGCCGGCGTCGAAGGTGATCGTCTGGCCGGTGGCGGACGAGACCGCCGTGGCCTTCAGCCCGTCGATGACCGTCGATGACCGGTCGACGCCCTTGAACTTGGTGACGAGGCTCGACTGCATGTTCGCCCACTCGGCGTTGACCGACAGGCCGCGCGCGGTGCGGATCTCGGCCGGCGAATCGAGTTCCCAGACGATATGGCCGGGGGCGTAGACCTGGGCGGCCGATCGCAACGCGCCGAAGGTCGCCGACACGCCGTTGTTATTGTCGTCGACATCCACCTTCGAGCAGAAGAGGCCGATGCGGAAGGGGTAGCCGCGGAAGTCGATATCGGAGCATTCGCCCGACACGCCGCCGCTGTTGCCGGGGCCGATCGTCGACAGGACCGTGTTCTTCAGGGTCGAGGCTGCGTAGAACCAGCCGGCTGTATAAAGCGCGATCACGAGAACGATGCCTGTTCCGAGCAACCAGAATTTCTTGCCGCTACGGGATTGGCTTGACGCTGCCATGATGTTCTCCAATGGTTATCCGCAAATGGGAATCTCGGTCTGGCTTGGGATATGGACGAATTTTGGGTGTTTGGCTACGGATCGCTAATGTGGAATCCGGGCTTCGCGTTTGTTGAACGGTCACAAGCGCTTGTTCATGGCTATCGACGGTCTCTCTGCGTTCGCTCTTGGGTGCATCGGGGAACCCAGCAAAATCCGGGACTGGTGCTGGGGCTGGACCGCGGAGGATCGTGCCGCGGGATGGCGTTTCGTGTCGCGGCCGAGGACTGGGACGAGGTCATCGCCTATCTGAGAGCACGCGAACTGGTGACAAACGTTTATCTGGAGCGTCAGGTTCCGCTGCAATTGAAGGGCGGGCGCGGCGTGCGGGGCGTCGCCTATGTCGTCGATCGCGCCCATACGCAATATGCCGGTTCGCTCGACACCGTGGATGCCGCGCGCATCGTCCACCAGGCGCAGGGCAAGTCCGGCCCGAACGACGCCTATGTCTTCAACACGCTGACGCATCTGAAGGAGATGGGCATTCGCGATCACTGGCTGGAAGGCGTGGTCGACGAGGTGGAGCGGCTGCGGGCGGCTTGAACGGCAAAGGCGCCGCACGGCCTGGCGGGGATCAGGCCGTCGTGGCTTGCTGCTCGCGCAGTTCCTTCAGGCGCTGGACGACGGTCGGCGGCAAGGGCAGGTCCGGGTTGCGCTCGGCGGCGTCGATCAGGAGTTCGTCGCTGGCGCGTTCGGTCACCTCGATCAGGTGGGCGAAGAAGGCATCGGGGTCCATGCCGGGTTCGATCGGCTTCAAGATGCGCACCTTGTAGTGGCCGGGATAGCGCATGGTCGAGCGGCGCGGCCAGAAGAGGCCGGGATGCATGGCGACGGGCACGACCGGCAGCTGCAGGTCGCGGTACATGCGGGCGATGCCGTATTTGTAGAGCGGTTCGGCGCCCGGCGGCCGGCGGGTACCCTCGGGATAGATGATCAGCTGGCGGCCGGTGGCGAGTTCCTCCTTGGTGCGGCGCAGGGCCTCGACCATGACCTTGCCGCGGGCGCCGCGATTGATCGGGATCATCCGCTGCTTCTTGGCGTACCAGCCGAAGAGCGGAATCCACATGAGTTCGCGCTTCAGGATATAGACCGGGTCCTTCAGCCACGGGAGCAGCGCATAGGTGTCCCAGAAGGACTGGTGCTTGGGCGCCAGGATGTAGCCGCCCTCGGGCAGGTTCTCCAGGCCCTCGATCTCGAAGGTGGTGCCGACGATCTTTTCCATCAGCCAGTGGTTGGAGCGCGCCCAGTTCTTCGGCACTTTGTAGGCGGACCTGCGCGGCGCCAGGAAGTAATAGGGCGAGAACACGATCATCCGCAGGATGAGATTGGCGTAGAAGATCGTGTTGAAGAGGACGGAACGCAGGGCGATCATGAAGTTTCCCGAGGCCAGTATCCGCCAGACGGGCGGCTCAGCCGTCCTACACGATATTCATCCGCATAAAAAGCGCTGATCGGCTGGAGTCGGAAAGGCTCTAGGTGTCGCCGTCGGCCGAGCGCAGGCCCGGATTGCGGAAGAGGCCGGTGAGATTGCGGGCGCCGGCGAAGAGCAGCTTGCCGTATTCGGCCAGCATCACGCGCATGGCGTTGGGATCGGTGAACCAGTTGCTGTTCTTGAGATCGGTATTGACGACGGGATAGGGGACGAACTCGGTGTCGGGATCGACATAGGCGAGTTCGGCGAGGCTGCGCGGCATGTGGTAGTTGTTGGTGACGACGAGCACGCTCTTGTAGCCCTTCGCGTGTATCCAGTTCGTCGCTTCCTCGGCGTTGCCGATGGTGTCGAGCGCATCGTAGCCGATGTCGACGCAGCAATCGAAGATCTCGGGTGCCGCCTGGGTCATCTTGCGGATCTGGGCGCGGGTGGTGCTCGGGTAGACGCCCGAGATCAGCAGGCGCTTGCCGGCGCCCCGCTGCAGCAGTTCCACAGCCTGGTCGATGCGCTGGTAGCCGCCGGTCAGGACGACGATGGCGTCGGCATGCGGATCAAGCGGCGGCTTCAGGGTCGTGACCGAATCCGCGAAGAACAGAAAACCGCCGAAAACCAGGGCGATAAGGAGCACGCATGCGACGCCGCCCCAGCGCAGCATGCGGCGGACGGGACCACGGCGCGCGGGCTCGCCTTCGGAACGGGGAAGCTCCGTTTTCGGGCGAATCGGGTCGTGCGACATGCGGCTCATGCTCATGAATCGAAAAATATACGCAGATTAGGGCGGCGAACAGACGCTTTCATGGCAAAATGCAGCCGGCGATCTCAATTCGGAAGGCCGTCGGCTCGGGTCGGGTCCGAGCGCAGCGTGTCGATTTCATAGATGGTGCGCATGACGGTCAGGCGGGCGGTGAAGGTGGTCAGAAGGGCGATGACGATCATCGTCGCGAAGATGCCGGCATAGCCCAACGCTCCCACCGAGAATGTGCCGAACAGCGCGGTAGCCTGGTCGGTCTGCGGGGTGGCGAGTGTGCGGCTTTGCAGGAAGCCGGCGCCCATGAAGAAGAGCGCGGCAAGTGCTGAGCCGATGGCCGAGCCCTTGAGGCTGATCTTCAGGAAGTGCTTCTGAAACTCGGTGGCGACGAAGGAGCTTTCGGCGCCGACGAAATGCAGGACTTCGACGATGTGCCTGTTGCCAGACAATGCGCCACGGGTGGCGAAGACGACGGTGAGCACCATGGCGGAGAAGACCAACAGCAGCACCCCGGTGCCGATCATCACGGTCGTATGCGCCATCGACACCAGGCGGTCGACCCAGGTGCGGTGATCGTCGAGCGAGGATTGCGGAATGCTCTCCTTCAGAAGCGCGCGCATCGCCTCGAAATCGGGTGGGTTCGTCTCGTCGATGGTGATGACGACGAGGCGGGGGACCGGCAGTTCCTTGATGTCGAGACCGCTGCCGAGCCAGGGTTCGAGGAGGCGCGCCGTGGCGGCCTCATCGACGATCTGGCCGTCCTTGGTGCCGACGAAGGTCAGCGCGATGCGCCGCGCCTCGGTCAGCGCCTTGTCCATGTCGAGGCCGTCCTCGGGCTTGATCTGGATCGTGACCTCGCGGGAAATCTGGCTTTCCCAGCTCGCCGCCGTCGAGCGCACCATCGAGACGCCGCCGAGCGTCAGGCAGGCGAGGAAGGCCATGATCGCGATCACCACCATCAGCGCGTTGCCCTGGATATTGGCCGAGGGGAGGATCGGCGCGGTCGGGCGCACCTTCATCTCCGGGCGTTTCTGACCCTTGGGGGCGACGGGCGCGGCGGGGCGGGAGGAGGGCTCAGTCATGGATGTCGAGGTGCCCTTCCGAGAGAATCATCCGGCGGGCGTCCACCTGGTCCATCAGCGTCAGATCGTGGGTGGCGATGACGACGGCGGTTCCGAGGCGGTTGAGTTCGAGAAAGAGGTTCAGGAGGCGTCGGGCCATCGGCGGATCGACGTTGGCGGTCGGTTCGTCGGCGAGCAGGATCTCGGGACGGTCGATGAGGGCGCGGGCAATCGCGGCGCGCTGCTTCTCGCCGCCCGAAAGCACCGGTGGCAGCACGTTGATGCGCTCGCCGAGGCCGACCCACTTCAGGAGTTCCAGCACGTCGGTCCTGTAGGAGCTCTCATCCTTGCCGCGCACGCGCAGCGGCAGCGCCACGTTCTCATAGGTGGTGAGATGGTCGAGCAGGCGGAATTCCTGGAAGATGATGCCGACGCGGCGGCGAAGCAGCGGCAGCTCGCTGCGCGGAATATCGGAAATGTCGCGCCCGAACATGCGGATCAGGCCGCGCGTCGGCTGCAGCGAGAGAAACAGAAGCCGAAGCAGCGTGGTCTTGCCGGCGCCCGAGGGGCCGGTCAGGAACTGGAAGGATTTCTTCGGGATGTCGAAGGTCAGGTCCCGGAGAATCTCCGGCCCCATTCCATAGCGCAAACCGACATTCTCGAAGTGGATCAACGGGCCGCTCAGTTTCTTGTTGTTTCACCGCATGACTTGTTAACCAGATCCGTTAACAACCGGTAAATTTCGCTGGAAAGACGCCTGTTTGATGGCGGTCTTTGCGAAGCATTAACCAATAAAATTTACGAGTAGAGAGGATTCGTTTCAATGCCCGCATCCGTTGCGGACCGTGAAAGCAGTGGATACCGGAAAGGCGGTCGTCATGACATCCTCCTCGTTCAAGCGCCAGGCACCCGGGCGGGCCTACGATTTCCTGCCGCCCGAAGCCGTGAAGCGCGATCGCCGGCAAAGCCGTCCCGACGATGTCGCCGACGCCGAATTCGTCGTCATCGGCAGGCAGCGCGGCGCCGATTCCACCGACCGCAATTTCAACGGCCGCAGCTTCAATGACAACAGCCGCAGCGCCGGTCGTCCGCAGCCGCGCGCCGAGCGAGCAGTACCTGCTCAGGCACCATCCCTGCTTCAGGCGGCGGAGGACTGGCTGCAGCGGGCGTCGGCCAGGCATTTCGTCGTGCTTGTCGTGGCGCTGTGCGTCCTCGTCTTCGGCCTGTCCGGCGGGTTCTCGGGGCTGTCGGCGTCCAATGCGGCCGTCGACAACGAGCCGCTGCACTTCACGCATGTGACGGCGACGCCGCGTGATGCCAACGGCATGCGGGTGCTCCTGATCAACGGCATCATCGACAATGTCAGCGGCACGACGCAGATGGTGCGGCCGATCCGCGCCAACCTCTACGCCGACGACAAGCTGGTCGCCAGCGTGGTGATCGACGCGCCCACCGACGTGATCTACGGCGGCCAGAGCCGCGGCTTCTCGTCGAAGATACAGTATCCCGGCGCGAAGACGCCCGAGGTTCGCCTCGCCTTCATGCCCTGACGCCCGCCGCGATCCTGCGGATAGCGTTGCTTTAAGGGGTGTTTCACCGCGCGGTTTGTGGTAACGGCTTGTGCTTGTTTTCAAGGAGCAAGCCTTCATGCCTGTGGTGCGCGGTAAGAATATCGATCCTCTTTTCACGGCCGAGCAGATTGCCGAGCGCAATCATGCCATCGCCCGCGAGATCGCCAAGGGGCCGACCAAGGACCTGCTCGTCATCGCCGTCCTCAAGGGATCGTTCATTTTCGCGGCCGACCTCATCCGCGCGCTGCACGATAGCGGGCTTGCGCCCGAGGTCGAGTTCATCACGCTGTCGAGCTACGGCACCGGCACGGTTTCTCAAGGTGTCAGGATCGTCAAGGACATCGACAGCGAGGTGAAGGACCGCGACGTTCTCCTGATCGACGACATCCTCGAATCCGGCCGCACGCTGAAGTTCGCCAAGGAACTGCTCTACGAGCGCGGTGCCCGCAACGTCACCATCGCCGTGCTGCTCGACAAGAGCGTGAAGCGCAAGGAAAAGCTGGAAGCGGATTATGTCGGCTTCGAATGCCCCGACTATTTCGTCGTCGGCTACGGCATGGACGTGGCCTATGCCTTCCGCGAGCTTCCCTTCGTGGGCGTGGTGACGGGCGACGCTTAGTCACCTCTCACCTGCACCATTTCAAGACGGGTTGTTAACCATTCCGTCCATCGCCCGGATCATTGCCTTCGGCCGTTTACCACTCGCAAAGGAAAGTCGTGTGATTTGCGATGCAGGGCATGAAACGGAGCAATGCACACCATGGCAAGAATTCTGATTACGGAAGACGAAGATTCCCTGCGTTCTTTCGTAGCCCGCGCTTTGCGCCTCGACGGTCATGAGACCGAAGAAGCGGCTGACGGTGCGGAAGGGCTGGAGAAGCTCAACATCGGCGGTTACGACCTGCTGCTGTCGGATATCCGCATGCCCGTGATGGACGGCATCGAGCTCGCGCACCAGGCGAAGTCGGCCTTTCCGGCGCTGAAGATCCTGTTGATGACCGGCTACGCCGAACAGCGCGAACGCGCCGACGACCTCGCCGAAAAGATCGTCGATGTCGTGTCGAAGCCGTTCGCGCTTCCCGATATCCGCAAGGCGGTCGCCCGCGCGCTGGCGGCCTGAGGGTCGCCCGAGGCCGGTTATCGCATCATGGCCGGCGGTCCTCGCCGGCTTTTTCAGTTCTGCGGCTGAATGAACTTGCCCTCGAAGCGCACGCGGAAATTCCGGCGCTGCGGGTCTTCCTTGAAGCAGACGAAGATCAGTTCGATGTCGTCGGCATCGTCGAGCTTGCCAAGCAGGCTCAGCGTGACGACGAGCACGCCGTCATAGGTGCGCGTCAGCCGGAAGGCGGCGTTGCGGATGTCGTTGGCGGCGGGGTCCTTGCGGTCGTCGCGGCGCTCGTACACCACCCAGAAACTGCAGAGATCCCAGGTGGCGCGAAAGATTTCCGTGACCTCGGCCTGGAACTGCTCGGCATGCATGTTCGGCCCCCAGGTGAGCGTCTGCTCGCCTTCGTCGGCGACGACGTTCAGATAGCCGTCATAATCGCTGCCATGGCCGGACAGGGCACTTTCGATCATGCCGAATGCGGTGTTTTCGTCGATTACCGTCTTGAAGAGAATTGCCATCGGATCGCTATCGTTCGTCGCCTGCCGCCGCGACATTACGAAGCTTCCGCGGTTTTGGAATAGCCCCATACGGGTGAAGAGCCGCTGTTCGGGGCAAGTTTGAAATCAAGAATATATCCTGCGTGCTTTATTGAATATCGAGCAGGCGTTCAAGATAGCGTCGTTCCATCTCCTGTGAAGGGTTGTTGCCCAGCTTTTCGCGGATGGCATCCAGAATTTCGCGGGCGCGCTGGACGTCGATCTCGTCGGGCACCTTCACCTGGTCGCCGAAATCGGGGCCATCGGCGCGGCGCGGGCGGCCGAGCGGATCACGGCCGTTCTGGTTGCCCTGGCCGACCTGGCCCTGCGGTCCTTGACCCTGGCCCTGTTGGCCCTGCTGCGCCTGCATAATCTGGTTCATCATGTCGCGGGCACCCTGGCGCAACGCCTCGAGCGCGCGGCCCTGGCCCTGGATGGCAGGTTCGCCGCGACCCTGGCCGAGCTCGCGGCCGGCGCCTTCCATCTCGCGCTGCGCCTGGCCGAAGCCCTGGCCGGGCTTCATGCCCATGTCGCCGAGGCTCTTCTGCATTTCGCCGAGCTGCTTGCCGAGCTGGTCCTGGCGCTCGCGCAGCTGCTTCAGCGCCTCGCGCAGCTGTTCGGCCGTCATCTCGTCGGACGGGTTCTGGCCCTGCTGGCCCTGCTGGCCTTGCTGTCCCTGTTGCTGCTGGCCCTGTTGCTGCTGACCCTGCTGGCCCTGTTGCCGCTGCTGGTCCTGCGGCATGCCGTCATTGTCCATCGGCATGTCGTCCAGAAGCGGATCGTTCATCCCGAGGTCGGGGTTCATGTTGTTGGGGTCGCCGCGCTGCATGCGGTCCTTCAGCTGCTGGTCGAGCTTGAAGGTCTCTTCCATCAGCTTCTGCTGGTCGCGCAGGATCTGGCCGAGCTTGTCCATCTGCTGGCGCATCTGGCTGTTGTCCTGGCCCTGTTGCTGCTGGCCGCGCTGCGGGCGGCCAGCCTGCATGTTGTTCATCATCCGCTGCAGTTCCGACAGCATCTGCTGGGCGGCGTCGCGGTTGCCGGAGCGGGCCAGGTTCTCGATCTGGTTCATCATCCGCTCCAGATCCTGCTGGCGGATGACGTTCTGGGCGTTCTGGTTGGGCTGCATCGGCGCATTCTGCATGCGCTGCGCCAGCTCCTTCATGTAGTCCTGCATCGCCTTGCGCAGCTCGTCCATGAGCTTCTTGACCTCGGCGTCGGGCGCGTTGCGCTGCAGGGCGTCGGCGAGGTTCTGCTGGGCGTTGCGCAGGTTGCGCTCGGCCTGCGAGAGATTGCCGTCCTCCATGCCGATGGCGATCTCCCAGAGATAGTCGGCGGTGTCCTTCAGCGCCACGTCGCCCTTGGCGAGCTTCATGCGCTGGCGGGCGGATTCGATCAGCAGGTAATTGGTGAGATTGGGGATCGTCTCTTCCGGGCGCAGCGTCAGCGCCTCGTTGAGCGCGATCGCTTCCGGCATCTTGCGCGTGTCGAGCGCGAAGGTCTGGCGCTGTTCGGCGACGGCGGCGGCCAGCGGTTCGGTGAAGGGACGCGCGGGAAGCGTCATTTCATGCGGCGGGCTGCGGCCCGTCTGGCCGGCGGCGTCCCTGGCGATCAGGGTGATGCGCACGCGCTTGCCCGCCAGCGGGTGCTCGGTGATGTTCCTGCTGGCGACACCCTTGGCGTCGCGGGCGTTGCGGCGCGGAATGTCGAGCTTGTACTCCGGCAGCGCATAGAGGGGCGTGGCGCTGCTGTCGGTCTCGACAGGCACGATTTCCGCCGTTGCTTCCTGGACGCCATAGTCGTCCTTGATGGTGTAGCCGATCTCCAGCGCCCCGTTGACAGTCGATTTCGGCAGGCCGTTGAAGGCGATCTCGGGCGCCTCGTCGGGAATGACGTCGAAGGCCCATTTGCGGCCGTTGACCTCGAGCGTGCCGTTTTCCTCGAGCTTCATCAGATGCGTGGAGGCGGTTGTCGGCGCGGTTGCAGGCTGTTGGGCCTCGGCCGTTGCCGGAGCGGGTGTCGCGGGCGTTGCGGCGGCGGGAGCGTTCGGCGCGGCGGCGGCGTTTTCGGTGGCGGCGATCTCGATGCGCTTGCCGTCCTCACCGGCGAAGACCACCTTCTCTTCGGCCTTGCCGCCCGAGACGCGGACGGTAAGGTTCGACGATTGCGGGATCCTGATCGCGCCCTGCTCGCTGCCGGTGGCGGTGAGATAGACCGGGGCACGGCCGGTATAGGCGGGCGGCGTGATCCAGGCGTCGATGCGCACCGCGGGGTCGGTCGCCTGTGCCTGCGGGCGCGGCTGCAGCGCGTCGGTGATCGAGCCGCCATTGGTCGACAGCGAATAGCCGAAGGCGACGACGATCAGAAGGGCCGGGATGGCGCGCAGCGCCCAGCGGTCGTGCGAGGCGATATCGGGCCGCGGGAAGCCGGCATCCAGCGTGGCGATCTTCTCGGCCATGCGGGTCTGGTGCTCGCGCCACAGCGCCCGGACGAAGGGGGTGTCGAAGGCCGGCTCGTCCTCCTGGACGGCGACCGGCTGATGCGGCAGGCCGTTGCGCTCTTCCAGGAGCCTGTCGGCGGCCGCCGGGCCGGGCCAGTGCAGCTTGCGGAAGGGATAAAGCGACGCCAGCAGCCCAATGCCGAAGCCGGCGAGCAGCACGATGCGCAACCAGTCGGGAACCGTGCGGAAAACACCGAACCAGGACGCGGCGAGATAAAGAGCGCCAAGCGACAGGATCGGCAGCGTCAGCGGCAGCATCTGCTCGAACAGCAACACGCATCGGGCGGTCAGGCGCTTTGCCGCCACCAGCCGCGCGAGCGACGGCTTCAGGGCAAGGGCACCTTTCTTTTCGCTGCTGGGGCTGTTCTTCAATCCGGTCTCCGCGATCTGGCGCTAGGGGCAGAGAGGGCTTGCACGGCGACCGCCGGGCAAGTTGCTTGGTGGATAAGGATAACACTCTTTGTGGCGAAGACGAGGGCAAGGCCCGGTCAATGCCGGCTTTTCGCTCCACGGTCGCCAAAAAGTGATTGCCGGCGTCAGTCCAGCCAGGAGGGCACGCTGTCGAGCGCGATCAGTTCCTCATAGGTCCGGCGCGGACGGATGACGTGGAAATCACTGCCCTTGACCAGCACCTCGGGCACCAGAAGCCGGCTGTTGTAGGTGCCGGCCTGCACGGCGCCATAGGCTCCGGCGGACGAGACGGCGAAGAGGTCGCCGGATTTCGGCATCGCCATCTCGCGGTCGAGCGCCAGGTAATCGCCGGTCTCGCAAACGGGGCCCACGACATCGGCCTTGATGCGCGGCGCGTTGGCGGCGGAGATCACGACAGGGCGGATCTCGTGCCAGGCCTCGTAGAGCGTCGGGCGGATGAGGTCGTTCATGGCGCCGTCGACGATGACGAAGGTCTTTTCGCCGCCATCCTTCACGTAGAGCACTTCGGTCACCAGGATGCCGGCATTGCCGACGATCAGGCGGCCGGGCTCCATGACGATCTTGCAGTTCAGTTCGCGCAGCTGGTTCTTGACGATCGCGGCATAGGCGTCGGGCAGCGGCGGCGGATTGTTGTCTTCCTTGTAGGGAATGCCGAGGCCGCCGCCGATATCGACATGGTGGATGTCGTGGCCGTCGGCGCGCAGCGTGCCGACGAGCTCGCGCAGCAGCTTGAAGGCGTCGTCGAAAGGCTGCAGCTCGGTGATCTGGCTGCCGATATGCATGTCGATGCCGGTGGCCTCGATGCCGTCAAGGGTGGCGGTGCGGGCGTAAACGGCGCGGGCGCGCTCCCAGGAGATGCCGAACTTGTTTTCCTTCTTGCCGGTCGAGATCTTGGCGTGCGTGCGGGCGTCGACATCGGGATTGATGCGGAAGGAGACGGGCGCCTTCTTGCCGGCCTTGATGGCGCGCTGGTTGAGGATCTCGAGCTCCGGCTCGGATTCGACGTTGAAGCAGTAGATGCCGGCCTCGAGCGCATAGTCCATCTCGCGCGCCGTCTTGCCGACGCCGGAGAACATGATGCGGTTGGCCGGAATGCCGGCCGCCAGCGCGCGTCGCAGCTCGCCCTCGGAGACGACGTCGATGCCGGCGCCGAGGTTGCCGAGCGTCTTCAGGACGGCCTGGTTCGAATTGGCCTTCATGGCGTAGCAGACCATGGAGTCGACATCGCTGAAGGCCCCGGAGAAGACCTTGTAGTGGCGCTCGAGCGTTGCCGTGGAATAGACGTAGAAGGGCGTGCCCACGGCCTTGGCGATCTCGGGAACGGGAACGTTCTCGGCGTAGAGGATGCCGTCGCGATACTCGAAATGGTTCACTTTGGTGGCCTGTTACAGAAGGGGATCGAGGAAGAAGGGCTTGTCCTTGACGCCGGGCTGCGGCGTCGGTTTGGACGAGTCGCCACCCTTCGTCGCCTGCACGCTCGGCGGATCGAGGTCGCCCTTGCGCCCGCATCCGGCGACGGCAAGGCCGATTACGGCGAAAACGACCGTCAGGCGGATGATCTGCGGGAAGCTGGTCTGCATGGAATTCCTCTTGGGAAGCGGCACGGATGGACACCTTCATAGCGAAGTTTATCCGCCTTGTGCACCCTGATTGTTGAGGTCTCGCGCTTTGCGAAATCGAAGGGGCGAAGCCGGTTGCGCTCCGCCCTTTTCGCGATCAGTTGCGGGCGCGCCAGTAGGCGATCTGCTTCCTGACTTCCGAAGGCGCCGTGCCGCCGAAGCTCTTGCGGCTGGCGACCGAGGCCTCGACGGTCAAGACGTCGTAGACCTTGTCCGTAATGGCGGCGTTGATCGCCTGCAAGTCGGCGAGCGACAGGTCGGAGAGGTCGCAGCCCTTGCTTTCGGCGAGCGCCACGGCGCGGCCGGTCACATGGTGGGCATCGCGGAAGGGCAGGCCGGCCTCGCGCACCAGCCAGTCGGCGAGATCGGTCGCGGTCGAATAGCCGGAGCCGGCGGCGGCCTTCATGCGCTGCGTGTTGATCGTCATGTCGCGGACCATGCCGGCCATGGCCGAGATCGCCAGCTCCAGGCTTTCGGCGGCGTCGAAGACCTGCTCCTTGTCTTCCTGCATGTCCTTGGAATAGGCGAGCGGCAGGCCCTTCATGATCGTCAGCAGCGCGATCAGCGAGCCGTTGATGCGGCCGGTCTTGGCGCGCACCAGCTCGGCGGCGTCAGGGTTCTTCTTCTGCGGCATGATCGAGGAGCCGGTGGAGAAGGCATCCGACAGGCGCACGAAGCCGAACTGCGGCGTCGACCAGATGACGATCTCCTCGGCGAGCCGCGACAGGTGCATGGCGCAGATGGCGGCCAGCGCCAGGAACTCGATGGCGAAATCGCGGTCGGAAACGGTGTCGATCGAATTGCGGGTCGGCTCGCGGAAGCCGAGCGCCTTGGCCGTCATGTGGCGGTCGATCGGATAGCCGGTGCCGGCAAGGGCGGCCGAGCCGATCGGGCTCTCGTCGAGGTGCTCGATGGCGTGGCGCACGCGCTGGCGGTCGCGACCGAACATTTCCACATAGGCCATGCAGTGATGGCCAAAGGTGACGGGCTGGGCGGTCTGCAGATGCGTGAAGCCAGGCATGACGGTATCGGCATGTTCCTCGGCACGGTCGAGGAAGGCCGATATCAGCTTGGTCAGCAGCTGTTCGGTCTTTTGCAGCTCTTCCTTCACCCAGAGGCGGAAATCGAGCGCCACCTGGTCGTTGCGCGAGCGGGCGGTGTGCAGGCGGCCGGCGGCCGGACCGATGAGCGTCGCCAGGCGCGCCTCGACATTCATGTGAATGTCCTCGAGCTTGCGGGAGAACTCGAACTGGCCGGCTTCGATTTCTGACAAGATCGTGTTTAGCCCTTCGACGATCTTGTCCTTATCATCGCCGGCGATAATACCCTGGTGGGCGAGCATGGTGGCGTGGGCGATCGATCCGCGGATATCCTGCGCAAACAGCTTCTTGTCGAAATCGATCGAGGCATTTATCTCCTCCATGATCGCATCTGGGCCGGAAGCGAAACGTCCGCCCCACATCTGGTTGGAGGATTTGGTGTCCGTGCTGTCGGCCATGAAGAATGCCTGCCTTGAAGAACGCGTGTCCGGGAGAATGAAATGACCACAAAAACGCCCTTGCGCCTGCCATCCCTGAAACTGGTCGGGATCGCGGTCGTCGCAGGCATCATTGCCGGTGCGGCAGCGGTTTACATCAGTGAGACGGGGTCTGGCAATGGCGGCGCCGATATGGCGGCGGGCGATTGCAATGCCACCAGGGAGATCGCGACCCGGATCAAGCCATTGCTGAAGGGCGAAGTGGCGGCGATGGTCGCCGCCGACGAGCCGAAGCTCATGACATCGGTCGCCTTCAACGATCCTGCTGGCAAGCCGATGACGCTCGACCAATTCGCCGGCAAGACCGTGCTGTTGAATATCTGGGCGACATGGTGTTTTCCCTGCCGCGAGGAAATGCCGGCGTTGAACACGCTGGAAAAGCAGCTCGGCAGTGACAAGTTCCAGGTGGTGCCCGTCAACATCGACACCGGCGACGACGAGAAGCCGAAGACGTTCTTTTCGGAGACGGGCGTCGATGCGCTGAACCTCTACCGCGACAACACGATCGGGGTATTCAACGGGTTGAAAAAACAGGGACTGGCCTTCGGCCTGCCGGTGACGCTGCTCATCGACCAGAAGGGGTGCCTGATCTCGTCGATGAACGGGCCGGCGGCGTGGGACAGCGAGGACGCCAAGGCGCTGATCAAGGCGGCGGTGGGGATCTAGTTTGTGAGGCTGGCCGCGACGTTTGCGCCTGTGGCCCCCTCATCGCCTCGCTGGCGCTCCGGCACTTCTCCCCGAGGGGGAGAAGGGGCTGGGCGCGGGCGTTTTGCCCAAATTAAGCGTTCAGATGAAGAATTTCGTTAGATCGGGAGGCGAGCAGCCCGCCACAAGTCTCTTCTCCCCAACGGGGAGAAGGTGCCGGCAGGTCAGGTGCAAAAGTTGCACCGGGGATGAGGGGGCTCCGGGCTCGATGATTGCGGCCGGTCTTCCGAAGACCGAACCCTACCGCGTCGGAACCGGAACCTCGCCACGATAGTCATAGAACCCGCGGCCGGACTTCCGTCCAAGCCAGCCGGCTTCGACATATTTCACCAGCAGCGGGCAGGGGCGGTATTTCGAGTCCGCCAGGCCGTCGTGGAGGACCTGCATGATCGACAGGCAGGTGTCGAGGCCGATGAAATCGGCGAGCTGCAGCGGGCCCATCGGGTGGTTGGCGCCAAGCTTCATGGCGGTGTCGATGGCATCGACGGTGCCGACGCCTTCGTAGAGCGTGTAGATCGCCTCGTTGATCATCGGCAAAAGGATGCGGTTGACGATGAAGGCCGGGAAGTCCTCGGCGACGGTGACGGTCTTTTCGAGCGAGGCGACGAATTCGCGGGCCTTCTTGAAGGTCGTCTCTTCGGTGGCGATCCCACGCACCAGTTCGACCAGCTTCATGACCGGCACCGGGTTCATGAAATGGATGCCCATGAAGCGCTCGGGGCGATCGGTGGCCGAGGCCAGCCGGGTGATCGAGAGCGAGGAGGTGTTGGTGGCGATGATCGCTTCCGGCTTCAGGACCGGACAGACCAGGGCGTAGATCTTGCGCTTGACGCTCTCGTCCTCGGTCGCGGCCTCGATGACGAGATCGGAGGAGGCGAGATCGTTGATGTCGGCGGAGCCCGCGATCATCGAGAGCGTGCTCGAGCGTTCCTCGTCGGTCATCTTGCCGCTGGTGACGTGGCGGGCGAGGTTGCCGTTGATGGTGGCCAGCCCGCGCTCGATGCGATCCTGGGTGAGATCGTAGATGTGGACCCTGTAGCCTGCGCTGGCCGAAACCTGCGCGATACCGCAACCCATCTGGCCCGCGCCGATAATACCGATCGTCTTGAACACCGCAGTCATCTCCACACCCCTGCTCGGCCTTCGCCCCCGCGATTGCCGTACCTATTCAACAAAACTGCCGGGCGAATGATCGCCCGGCAGCAGTAGTAGCCCCTAAAAAGATAATTTTCCAGTCGTTCGCATGTGCGAAAGATGACGGGCGATGATGGAAGCCCGGAGCCGCGTTGGAAACCGGGCCCCACGGAATTACAGAGCCTTCTGCAGTTCCGGCAGTGCGTCGAAGAGATCGGCGACGAGGCCGAAATCGGCGACCTGGAAGATCGGTGCTTCCTCGTCCTTGTTGATCGCGACGATGACCTTCGAGATCCTTCATGCCGGCCAGGTGCTGGATGGCGCCGGAGATGCCGCAGGCGATGTAAAGCTGCGGCGCAACGACCTTGCCGGTCTGGCCGACCTGCCAGTCGTTCGGCGCGTAGCCGGCATCGACCGCCGCGCGGCTCGCGCCCACCGCGGCTCCGAGCTTGTCGGCAACGGGAAGGATCACTTCCTGGAACTTCTCCGACGAGCCCAGCGCGCGGCCGCCGGAGATGATGATCTTGGCCGATGTCAGCTCCGGACGGTCGGAGGTCGACAGCGCATCCTTGACGAAGGTCGACAGACCCGGATCGGACACGGCGGGGATCGCCTCGACCGAAGCCGAACCGCCCTCGGCGGCAGCGGCGAAGGACGCGGTGCGGACGGTGATGACCTTCTTGGCGTCGGTCGACTGTACCGTCTGGATGGCGTTGCCGGCATAGATCGGACGCTTGAAGGTGTCGGCTGAGACGACTTCGATGATCTCGGAGACCTGGGCGACGTCGAGCAGGGCTGCGACGCGCGGCAGAACGTTCTTGCCGACCGAGGTGGCGGCCGAGATGATGGTGTCGTAGCTTGCGGCCAGCGAAACGATCAGGTCGGCCAGCGGCTCGGCCAGATTGTTGGCAAGCTCGTCGCTTTCGGCGAGCAGGACCTTGGAGACGCCCGACAGCTTGGCGGCTGCATCGGCCGCGGGCTTGGCGCCCTTGCCGGCGACCAGCACATGCACGTCGCCGCCGATTTTTGCGGCTGCCGCGAGCGTCTTGGCGGTCTGGTCGGAAAGGCTTGCGTTGTCGTGATCAGCCAGAAGAAGAATGGCCATGATGATATCTCCTTTCTCGAACCTTAGAGGACGCCAGCGGATTTGAGCTTTTCGACGAGCTCGGCGACCGATGCGACCTTGACGCCTGCCTTGCGGCCGGAGGGCTCCTCGGTCTTCAGCACCTTGAGCTTCGGTGCGGTGGAAACGCCGAAATCAGCGGGGCTCTTCTTGTCGAGCGGCTTCTTCTTCGCCTTCATGATGTTGGGCAGCGAAGCGTAGCGCGGCTCGTTGAGGCGCAGGTCGGTGGTGACGACCGCGGGCAACTTGACGTCGATGGTCTGCAGGCCGCCGTCGACTTCGCGAGTCACGGTTGCCTTGCCCCCTGGGCCAGCAGAGTCGATCTCGATCTTCGAGGCGAAGGTGGCCTGCGCGGTGCCCAAGAGGGCCGCCAGCATCTGGCCGGTCTGGTTCGAGTCGTCATCGATCGCCTGCTTGCCGACGATCACGAGGCCGGGCTGTTCGGCGTCGGCGACGCCCTTCAGGATCTTGGCGACGGCGAGCGGCTCGACGGCATCGTCGGTCTCGACCAGGATGGCGCGGTCGGCACCCATGGCGAGCGCCGTGCGCAGCGTCTCCTCGGCTTTCGCGGGACCGATCGAGACCACGATCACTTCCTCGGCCTTGCCGGCTTCCTTCAGGCGAAGCGCCTCTTCCACCGAAATCTCGTCGAAGGGGTTCATCGACATCTTGATGTTGGCCAGTTCGACGCCCGTGCCATCCGGCTTCACCCGGATCTTCACGTTGTAGTCAACCACCCGCTTGACGGGGACGAGAATCTTCATGGGGTCCTTCCTTCAACTCTTTCACCAAGAAAATGCGCGTTTCCGCGCCGCTCCGATTGTCGAATGGCGACATGGATACGCGTTTTTCCTCCAAAGACAACGCTTGCATGGCGCAGACAGACAAATTCCATGACGATTATATTACGCTTACGTTCACGTCAAATTCTTCGATGTCATTTGTCCCACGGCAGGCGCGGCCGGGGTGGCTGGCCGGGGAGGGTGATCATGGCGGGATTGGGCGTCGGGCGGTCGCGCACGGCTCTCGGCATCACCACTTCCCTGTCGAAGAGCGGTACTCCGCGGCGGCGCATGACGAGCACCAGAAGAGCGCCGGCGACAATGCCGCCGACATGGGCGCCCCAGGAGACGTTGCCATCGGGCTCGAGCGCCAGCATGACGAATTGCTGGCCGGTCCAGAGAATGAGCGGCACGAAGGCGGGAAGCGGCAACGGCACGCGCATGAAGACCAGCACCCAGACCTTCACGCGCGGATGCAGCATCAGATAGGCGGCGACCACACCCGATATGGCGCCGGACGCGCCGATCAGCGGGGCCTGCGAGGTCATGCCGATCAGCCCATGCACCAGCGCGCCCGCCATGGCGCAAAGGAGATAGAAGACGAGGAAGCGGATATGGCCCATCGCATCCTCGACATTGTCGCCGAAGACCCAGAGAAAGAGCATGTTGGAGGCGAGGTGCCAGAAGCCGGAATGGACGAAGGAGTAGCTGACATAGGTCAGCGGCTCGGGCGTGATTGATAGCGCCGGTTCAAGGTAGGCGTAGTGGAAGGCGACGGCCGGGATATAGCCGAGGCCGACGAAGGCCGCCTGTGCTACCGATTCCGTGGCGATGACGCCGGTGAACAGCCAGACGACGACGTTGATCGCGATCAGCCCCATCGTCACCCATTGCAGCTTGATATGCTTCAGTGTGTTGGCATCGTGCAGCGGTATGAACATATGGGCCGGCGGTCCAGTTGCCTGATATCGGTCAATTCAGGAGCCTAGCGGTTTTTTCCGGGAACCCAAAGCACATCCTGGCGGCCGCGATCATTGGCATGGCGGGCGGCGACGAAGAGGAAATCGGAGAGGCGGTTGACGTATTTCAACGCCGCGGCGCTGACGATCTCGTCCTCGCTGCGCGACAGCGTCACCATCAATCTTTCGGCACGGCGTGTGATGGTGCGGGCCAGATGCAGGTGGGCCGCGGCGGGGTGGCCGCCCGGCAGCACGAAGGATCTGAGCGGCTGCAGATCGGCGTTCAGCTTGTCGATGTCGTTTTCGATCCGCGTCACCTGGCTTTCGATGATGCGCAGCGGCTCGTATTCCGGCGGCGTCCCGGTGTCGGGCGTGGCGAGATCGGCGCCGAGATCGAAGAGGTCGTTCTGGATCGACATCAGCATGGCATCGAGCTCGGGCATGTCCGTATGAGGCTGGCCCTGCATGTGCAGCCGGGCGATGCCGATCGCCGAATTGGCCTCGTCGATGGTGCCGAAGGCCTCGACTCGCAAGTCGTCCTTCAGCCGGCGCGGGCCGGCGACCAGCCCGGTCGTGCCGTCGTCGCCCGTCTTGGTGTAGATCTTGTTGAGCTTGACCATGCTTTATCTCCTCCTCTGTGATCGGCCGGGGGTGATCAGCTGGGGCGACCGCCGCCGGTCAGCCACAGCGTCAGCATGATCAGCAGCACGGCGACCGCCTGCAGGAGCACGCGCAGCTGCATCAGCTTGTTGGACAGGTTGGCGTCGCCGCCCTTCATCATGTTGAAAAGGCCACGGATGAGAACGATGGCGACAAGGCCCATCACGATGATGGCGAGAACGTAGACGACAGATGACATTGGTTTTCCTCCTCCTCAATCGAACCTGCGCAGCAGCCGGTAGAAGAGGTCCGCGGGCAAGAGCTTTTTCAAAAGCATGCCCTGCTTGGCCGGCCGCGTCACTGGGTAATGTGGTCGCGGACGTGGGGCGCTCAACGCGTGCTTCAGGACATCGTAGACGGCATCGGGGCCAAGCTTGTGGCGATTGGCGGGGCCGGAGCCATCGAGCCTTGCCAGCTGGCGGCGGTAATCCACGACATGCGCCGAGCCCCCGATATCGATATGCTCGTTGATCTTCAAAAGCGAATTGGCGACGAAGCGCGAGGCGATCGGGCCGGGCTCGATCAGGCTGACATGGATGCCGCTGCCTTCGAGCTCCATGCGGAGCGTGATGCTCAAGCCTTCGAGCGCGAATTTCGAGGCGGTGTAGGCGCCGCGATAGCGGTAGGGCACGACACCCAGAATGGACGAGCACTGGACGATGCGCCCGCGCCCGCGCTTGCGCATCAGCGGAATGATCCGACGTGTCAGTTCGTGCCAGCCGAAGAAGTTGGTTTCGAACTGCTCGCGCAGCACGTCGGTCGTCAGGTCCTCGACGGCGCCCGGCTGGCCATAGGCGCCGTTGTTGAAGAGCGCGTCGATGCGGCCGCCGCTGAGCTCGGTGACCTCGCGGACGAAATCGGCGATCGAATCGGTGCTGGTGTAATCCATGCGGAAGGCTTCGATGCCGTCGGCCTGAAGCGGCGCCAGATCGTCGACCTTCCTGACGGTGGCGAAGACGCGCCAGCCGTCTTTTTCAACGCACGGGCACAATAAGCACCGATGCCGGACGAACATCCGGTAATGATGATAGTGCGTTGATCCGACATGGAATGATTCCTGTACAAACTAGGACTCGTTTCCCATATTCGATCGGGCGACACAATGAGGAATGCCGGGAGCCGGAATGCCGAAACTTTTTCGCATCTTGTATGATGTGCTTTACGATGCGATCTGGCATTTCCTCGAAGATGACGGCTTCGCCATGGCAAGCCATGTCGCGCTTTCGACGCTTCTCGCCGTCTTTCCCTTCCTGATCTTCGGTACCGCGCTCGCCAATTTCCTCGGCGCCGACCAGTTTTCCATGACGGCCGTTCATCTCGTCTTCGACACCTGGCCGGAGGAGATCGCCAAGCCGCTCGCCGACCAGGTGCTCCTGGTGCTGACCGTGCCGCGCGGCGGGCTCCTGACGATCTCGGTGCTGGCCGCCGCCTACTTCGCCTCCAACGGGGTCGAGGCGCTGCGCATATCCCTCAACCGCGCCTACCGCGTGCAGGAAACGCGGCCATGGTATTTCACCCGCCTCGCCAGTCTCGGCTTCGTGATGATCGCGGTGACGATCTTCGCGGCGATCAGCATCCTGCTTGTGGCGGTGCCGCTGGCGCTCGACTATGCCCGGCAATGGTTTCCGCTGTTCGCCGACACGCTCGACATCGTCTTCAACTGGCGTATCTACGGCACGCTGTTCGTGCTGACGGTCGGGCTGCTGGTCGTGCATCTGTGGCTTCCGGCGGGACGGCGGCGGGTGCTCGATGTCGTGCCGGGCGTGCTTTTGACGCTTATTCTCTGGTTCATCGGCGCGCTGATCTTCGCCTATTACCTGGCAACCTTCGCCAACTACGCCGCCACCTATGCCGGCCTGGCATCGGTCATGATCGTGCTGATCTTTCTCTACATGATCGGCGTGATCTTCATCATCGGCGCCGAACTCAACGCGGCACTCCTGAAATTCCGGGTGCGGGCGATCTTCTCGCACAATTTCCTGAGCGGCCAGGGTCAGGGCCAGAAGCCGTCAAAGCCCGACGAGGTGGCGAATATCGTGCGCCGCGACGCCTCGGGATCTTAGGTCTGAAAGCCCCGTATCGCCGCTGCTTTTCGACAGCTTGCGGCCGGTCGCGTCGGTCACGAGGCGGTGGTGGTGATAGATCGGCGCCGGGAGCGCGAGCAGCGTCTGCAGGACGCGATGCACCGATGTCGCGTGAAAGAGATCGAGACCGCGCACGACATGGGTGACGCCCTGCAGCGCGTCGTCGATCGTCACGGAAAGGTGATAGCTCGACGGCGCGTCCGAGCGCGACAGCACGACATCCCCCCATGACGAGGGGTCGGCGGTGATGGCGCCCCGTTCGCCGTCTCCTGTTTCCCGCCATGAGAGCTGCCCGCCGACCAGGTCGAGCGCTTTTGCCATATCCAACCGCCAGGCGTGCTTCTGGCCGGAGGAGAGCATCGCCTGCCGCTCGCCCGAGGGGCGGTCGCGGTCATCGGCGGGGTAGAGCGGAGAGCCATCGGGATCGCGCGGCCATGCGATGCCTGCCGCCTCCGACGCCGCGACCCTGGCCTTGACCTCGCCGCGGGTGAGGAAGGCGGGGTAGGCAAGGCTACGGTCGATCAGGCCGGCCAGTGCCGCGTGATAGGCGTCGAAATGCTCCGACTGCCGGCGCACCTGGTCTTCCCAGCCGATGCCGAGCCATTCGAGGTCGGCGTAGATGCCCTCTTCGAATTCGGGTGTGCAGCGGGTGAGATCTATGTCTTCGATGCGCAGCAGGAAGCGCCCGTCGGCGGCGTCGGCCATGTCGCGGTTGAGAAAGGCCGACAAGGCGTGGCCGAGATGCAGCGGGCCATTTGGGCTCGGGGCAAAACGGAAGACGGGCTTTTGACGGGGAATCGCGATCATGCTTTCTTTTGCCACGTATTTTTGATTATCGCGAGGAAGCGTGCATATCATTCGCACCGACGGGGACGTGGCCCAGGGATTGGCCGAGCTGGTCGTCATCGACCCGCGCCTTGTTTCGATCGCAGCCGATGCCGGTCCGCTTCCTCTCAGGTTGCGGGAGCCCGGCTTCGAGGGGCTGGCCCATATCATCGTGTCGCAGATGGTGTCGCGGGCGAGTGCCGAGGCGATCTGGCGCAGGCTGCGGCCCGGCGATGCCGCGCTGACGGCCGAGGCCTATGCAGGTCTTCACCCCGAGGCATGGCGCGAGGTCGGTCTTTCGCGCGCCAAGGCGGAGACGCTGACACGGATCGCGGAGGCGGTTTCCTCCGGCGGGCTCGATCTGCAGGCGCTTTCCGGCCTGCCCCCACGGGAGGCCCTGGCGGCGCTGACGGCGCTGAAGGGCGTCGGGCCATGGACGGCGGAGGTGTATCTGATGTTTTGCGGTGGCCATGCCGACGTCTTTCCATCCGGCGACGTGGCGCTGCAGAACGCGGTGGCTGCCGCCTTCGGTCTCGACCAGCGGCCGACGACGCGCGCGCTGGCCCTGATAGCAGCGGAGTGGGCGCCGTGGAGATCGGTGGCCGCGCGGCTTTTCTGGGCGTATTATGCAGCGAAACTGGGACGTGGCCTGGTTCCGGTCGGCTGAACGGCAACACATACAAATGCCATTGTGTGGCTTGAATTTATTGGACTTCACAATGCCGTCACAACCGGCCTAATATAAGAGTGCAGATGCCGAATCGATCAGGAGAGTGCCTTGACGATTGCTGTTTCACCTCAGGCCCTGCCAGCGCTCGTTCTGAACGCTGACTATCGGCCGCTGAGCTATTATCCCTTGTCGCTCTGGTCCTGGCAGGACGCGATCAAGGCGGTCTTTCTTGACCGTGTGAATATCATCGCGGAATACGAACATTCGGTCTCCTCGCCGAGCTATTCGATGCGGCTTCCGAGCGTCGTATGCCTGAAAACCTACGTGCAGCCCTCTCGCAACCCGGCCTTCACGCGCTTCAACGTGTTCCTTCGCGACAAGTTCGAGTGCCAGTATTGCGGCCAGCACGAGGATCTGACCTTCGATCACGTCATTCCGCGCGCCCATGGCGGCGAGACGACGTGGCAGAATGTCGTGGCGGCCTGCTCTCCCTGCAATCTCAGGAAGGGCAGCAAGCTCCCGAAACAGGCAGGCATGTTCCCGCATCAGAAGCCCTACCAGCCGACCGTGCAGGACCTGCACAACAATGGCCGGCTCTTCCCGCCGAACTATCTGCACGACAGCTGGCTCGACTATCTCTACTGGGATAGCGAACTGCAGCCCTGACCTTTGTCGAGATCGCCTCCGGTCAGGACCGCTTCGCGGCGGACCGATCAGGCCGACTTGCGCACGCCGATAAAGGCGAAGGCAGCCAGGATGAGGCTCGCGACGACGTTCCATCCAGCCATAGACAGGCCAAGCACGCGCAGCGCCGCCTCGGTGCAGGACGGTCCCTTGATGGTGTTGAGTTCGGTCAGGAGGTCGCTGGCGTTCTTCGTCATGCTGCCGGCGCTCGTCGAGCAGGCGGTGGGACCAGCCCAGAAACCCCATTCGACGCCGGCGTGATAAACGCCCATGCCAGCGCCCACAACCATCAGCAGGCCGCCGGCCAGCAGCAGCGTGCGGCCGATCCAGTTGGGCAGGCCGAAGGCCGCGGTCAGCGCGCCGATGAGGACGAGCGGGATGCCGTAATAATAGGGCTGACGCTGCAGCAGGCAGAGCTCGCAGGGGATATAGCCGCCGATATACTGGAAGCCGAGCGCGGAGCCGATGACGGCAGCCATGCCGACCGCAAGCAGGACGGAATAGAGGAAGGTGGGACGGCGAACAGAGAAAGAGGCAGTCATGCGGGGGCTCCGGGCAGGTAACGCATGGGGGCTTTGGCTTGGTGGATGGTCACTAGGCAAGCAGCTTGTAGCCGACGCCGAGCACGATCAGCAGGCCGGCGACGATCGCGGTGATCTGGCCGAGGCGCTTTTCGATGAAGTGGCGGATCGATTCGCCATAGCGGCGCAGCAGCCAGGCGAGGAAAAGGAAGCGCGCGCCACGGGCGACGATGGCCGAGATGATGAAGAAGCCGAGGTTCATCTGAACCACGCCGGCAAGGATCGTCACCACCTTGATCGGCGGCAGATGCGCAAGCCCCGAGGTGACCAGCATCAGCAGCACGATTTCCCACTGACCCTGAATGAAGACCCTGAGCTGCTCGAAGGCGTCGAGCTTGCCGTAGAATTCGAGGATCGGTCGGGCGATGGTGTCATAGGCGTAATAGCCGAGCGCCCAGCCGGCTATGCCGCCGAGCACCGAGGCGGTGGTGGCAACCACCGCGTAGCGATAGGCGCGCTCGGGCTTGGCCAGCGCCATCGGCACGTAGAGCACATCGGCGGGTACCAGAAAGACGGAGCTTTCGACGAAGGCGATGATGGCAAGCCAGACTTCGGCCGATTTGCGCGCTGCCAGCGACATGGTCCAGTCATACAATCTGCGAAGCATTCTGGTCCTTTCAGGTTGCCTGCGCCAGCTTTATGGGGCTGACATGCGCCTGTAAATGCCTGCTGTGTCAGTCATGCGGCAGTGCGGCAAAAAACTGTGATGATCATCCGCCGGATCAGGAGACGACGCCGGACGAGGGGACGCGCTTCTGGCGCATGACGTTCATCTCGGTGCGTTCACGCGCCATCTCGCTGACCATCTGGCGCAGCGCCGGGTGCTTTGATGTGAACATGTTGAAATCACGCCGTTCCAGTACGAAGAAATGGCAGAAGTCGACCGCGACCACGTCGGCGTTGCGGCGGCCGCCGCTCAACAGCGCCATCTCGCCGAAGAAGGCGCCGGGTTCCAGCCGGATCGCATCGTCGGGAAGCTGTACTTCGACGGCACCCGCCGACAGGAAGTACATGCCGCCGCCACGATCGCCCTTGCGCATGACACGCTCGCCCGGAAGCGCCGATTTCGGGCGGAACAGCAGGAGCAGCTCTTCCTGCGAGTTCTCGTCGACATTGGCAAACAGCGGGAAGGTCTCGCTGAGCTCACGCATCTCCAGCTGGTGCTGGTGTTCGCGCGCTTCGGTGATGGCGCGGATCTTGTCGAGTTCGTCGTTGAGGAGATCGAAATTGGCGTGGCCGTGGCGGACGCTTTGCGGCCAGCGGCGCTGGACATATTGGTGCAGCGCTTCGGCGCCGGCGCAAACCAGCGGGTTGAGGGTGATCGAGATGATGGCGCTCGCCAGGATGATGTCCTGGCCATCGGTCGGCAGCAGGCCGAGCGTCACCCCGAGGCCGGCGAGAATGAAGGAGAATTCGCCGATCTGCGCGAGGCCCCCCGCCACCGTCAGGCCCATGCCGATGGGATAGCGCAGCAATGTGACGACGACGAAGGAGATGATCGCCTTGCCGACGATGATCAGGAGCAGGGCCGAGAGCACGCCGAGCGGCTGGCGCACGATGATCGACGGATCGAACAGCATGCCGACCGACACGAAGAACAGAACCGAAAACGCGTTCTGCAACGGCAGGGAATCGGCGGCGGCGCGGTGGCTGAGGCTGGATTCGCTCATGACCACGCCGGCGAAGAAGGCGCCGAGCGCGAAGGACACGCCGAAAATCTGCGCCGAACCGAAGGCGATGCCAAGCGCCAGCGCCAGAACCGTCAGGGTGAAGAGCTCGCGCGAGCCGGTGCGGGCAACGCGGATCAGGAGCCACGGCACGACCTTGGGGCCCAGGAAGATCGCCATGGCGGCGAAGGCGCCGACCTTCAGAAGGGTGAGCGCGATCGTCAGCAGCAAGGGCATGCCGCCATCGGCGCCAGGGGCACTGCCGCCAAGCAGTTCGGCCAGCGCCGGCAGCAGCACCAGCGCCAGCACCATGGCCAGATCCTCGACGATCAGCCAGCCGACGGCGACGCGGCCGCTGGCTGCGTTGACCAGATTTCGTTCCTCCAGCGCCTTCAGGAGCACGACGGTGCTGGCGACCGACAGGCTGAGCCCGAAGACGATGCCGGCGCCCAGGCTCCAGCCCCACCATTCCGCCATGGCGACGCCGAGCACGGTCGCCAGGACAATCTGCGCGATCGCGCCGGGGATGGCGACGCCGCGCACGGCGAGCAGGTCACGCGCCGAGAAATGCAGCCCGACGCCGAACATCAGGAGGATCACCCCGATCTCGGCCAGCTGGCTGGCAAGACCGGTATCGGCCACGAAGCCCGGCGTGATCGGCCCCATCAGGATCCCGGCCAGCAGATAGCCCACCAGCGGCGGCAGCTGCAGGCGATCGGCGAGATAGCCGAGGATCGCCGCGAACCCGAAGCTGACGGCAATGGTGGCGATGAGCGGGACTTCGTGCGGCACGCTGGTGTGGTCTCCTTTTCGAGAGCGGGCACTTTGACCGAAGTGCGGAGGAAATTAAACCGCTGATTTAAAGTGAGCTATGTATGAGGAGGCGGAGAGCGTGAGGGAGCCGTTCCCGCGCCTGCTTTTTGACAATCGGGCCATGAGCCTGCCGCGTGAGCCTCGGGAGCGCCACGCGTAATAGGGCGATGACCGGTTTCAACTTCAGATAACAGTAAAACGCAAAGGCCCGGCGGTAACGGGAAGTCCAGTGGTGCCCCATGCCGGAGTCGAACCAGCACTTCTTTCGAAACTCGATTTTGAGTCGAGCGCGTCTACCAATTCCGCCAATGGGGCAACGGATACCGACGAGGCGGGTCTCTAGCATGCGTTCGCCCGCGCGCGCAAGACGGCGGGCGAAGTTATCGGGCTGATTTCGCGGGGCTTCCGGCCGGAGGCTTCGGCCGGAAAGGGGCCGTCAGTGGGCGGCGGAGGCGGCCGGGGCGGCGAGGCCGGATTTCTTCAGCGTGATCGCCAGGATCGAGGCGAGCAGGCAGAAGGCACCGGCGATGAAGAAGGCGGGCAGATAGCTCTGCAGCTCGGTGCGCGACAGGCCGGCGCCATAAGCGGCGGTGGCGGCGCCCAGCTGGTGGCCTGTGAAGACCCAGCCGAAGACGATGCCGACCTTCTCCTTCCCGAAGCGCTCGGCGGCGAGCTTGACCGTCGGGGGCACGGTGGCGATCCAGTCGAGGCCGTAGAAAACGGCGAAGATCGACAGGCCGTAGAAGGAGAAATCGCTGAATGGAAGGTAGAGCAGCGAGAGGCCGCGCAGGCCGTAATACCAGAAGAGCAGCCAGCGATTGTCGAAGCGGTCGGACAGCCAGCCGGAGCCGATCGTGCCGAAGAAATCGAAGATGCCCATGACGGCGAGCACGCTGGCGGCGGCCACCGGCAGGATGCCGAAATCGCCGCAGAGCGTGACGAAATGGGTCTGGATCAGGCCGTTGGTGCTCAGGCCGCAGATGAAGAAGGTGGCGAACAGGATCCAGAAGGTCGAGGTTTTCGAGATTTCCCTGAGCACCACGATCGGTGCGGCCAGCATGGTGAGGAGGCCGCCCGTGCGTGCCGGCGGCGGGGTGACGTGCTCCTCGCCGAAGGAGGGGAGGTTGAGGTCGGAGGGTCGGTCGCGCATGAAGGCGAGCACGACGAGGGCGGCAAGGAGGATCATGCCGCAGACGAAGAAGACCGTCGCGCGCCAGCCGTAACTCTCGGTGAGCTGCGCCATCAAGGGCAGGAAGACCAGCTGGCCGGTGGCGGAGCTCGCCGACAGCATGCCGACGACGAGGCCGCGGTGCTTGGTGAACCAGCGGGCCGATACGGTGGCGGCCAGTACCATGGCGGTCAGGCCGGTGCCGAGGCCGACGACGATGCCCCAGAGCAACAGCAGCTGCCAGATCTCGGTCATGAACAGCGAGCCGACGAAGCCGCTGGAAATCAGGACCATGGCGAAGACGATGACCTTGCGGACGCCGAAATAGTTCATGAAGGCGGCGGAGAAGGGGCCCATCAGCCCGAAGAGCAGCAGGCGAACGGCGAGCGCCGAGGAGATCTGCGACGTCTCCCAGCCGAACTCGTCCTGCAGCGGCTTGATCAGCACGCCCGGCGCGCCCATGGCGCCGGCCGTGACCAGCATGGTGAGAAAGGTGGCGGCGACGACGACCCATCCGTAATGGATGTTGCGCCGCGCCAGCGTGGAGGCAAGTGCAGTGGAGACCATGGGGGTTGTTCCGTTCGGGGGCTGCCGGAAGGCTAATGCAAATATTTAGATGATGGTCATCATCATTGTTGATTATTGATGATGGACGTCATATAAAATGTCAAGCGGTGTTTTTTGGAGATTTTAATGCGTGTCAGCCGGGAGAAATTCGCTGAAAACCGGGAGAAGATCCTTGGCGTCGCCGGCGTGCTGTTTCGCGAAAAAGGGTTCGAATCCACCGGCGTGGCCGAGATCATGAAGGCCGCCGGGCTGACCCATGGCGGCTTCTACGGGCATTTCCAGTCGAAGGAGGATCTGGCGCTCGAAGTCAGCCGGGCGCTGATCGAGCGGGTGAAGGTCCGCTGGAACGAGATCATTGCAGGCGCGCCGGACGCGCAGCTCGATGCGCTCCTCAAGCACTATCTTTCGCGTTGCAGCGTCGACGATCCAGGCGGCAGCTGCGTCTTCGCCTCGCTGGTGCAGGAGGTGAGCCGCAGCCAAGGTGCTGTGCGTTCGACCTTTAACGACGGGCTGTCCGCGCTGGTCGATATCCTGTCCGGGATCGTGCCCGGCGACAGCGCCGAAGAGCGCCGCGCCAAGGGGTTCACGACGCTGTCGGCGATGATGGGGGCGGTGATTTTGGCGCGCGCGGTGGAGAGCCGCGAGCTATCCGACAGTTTCCTGTTCACGACGCGCGACGCTCTTTCGCCGGCTAAAAAATAGCCGCACCTTGTCCGCGTTACTTGAAGCCCTCGACGCGGTGCGGCACGTAGGGCTCTTCGAGTGCAGCGACATCCTCGGCCGAAAGCTTGATCGAAAGCGCGCCGACGGCATCGTCGATGTGGCCTGATTTCGAGGCGCCGATGATCGGGGCGGTGACGGCGCTCTTCTGCAGGATCCAGGCGGTGGCGATCTGGGCGCGGGAGACGCCGTGCTTTCTGGCGAGATCGCCGACAACGCCGATGATGGCGCGGTCCGCGTCCTCGGCCTGCTGGTAGAGCGTCTTGCCGAACTCGTCCGTCTCGCTGCGGGCGGTCTTCTCGTCATAGTCGCGCGTCAGCCGGCCGCGCGCCAGCGGGCTCCAGGGAATGACGGCGATCTTCTGGTCCTGGCAGAAGGGCAGCATCTCGCGCTCTTCCTCGCGGTAGAGCAGGTTCAGGTGGTCCTGCATGCTGACGAAGGGCGTCCAGCCATTGGCCCTTGATGTGTAGATCATCTTGGCGAACTGCCAGGCATGCATGGAGGACGCGCCGATATAACGCGCCTTGCCGGATTTCACCACGTCATGCAGCGCCTCCAGCGTCTCTTCGATCGGCGTGGTCGGATCGAAGCGGTGGATCTGGTAGAGGTCGACATAATCGGTGCCGAGGCGGCGCAGGCTGTTGTCGATCTCGTCGAAGATCGCCTTGCGCGACAGGCCGGCGCCATTGGCGCCCGGGCGCATGCGGTTGAACACCTTGGTGGCGAGCACGATCTCGTCGCGGCGCGAAAAATCTCTTATCGCGCGGCCGACGATTTCCTCGGATGAACCGTCGGAATAGGTGTTGGCGGTGTCGAGGAAGTTGATGCCGGCTTCGAGCGCCTGCCTGATCAGCGCGCGGCTCGGCTCCTCGGCCTGCGTCCAGCTGTGATTGCCACGGCCGGGCTCCCCGAAGGTCATGCAGCCCAGGCAGATCTTCGAGACTTCGAGGCCGGTGCCGCCGAATTTGACGTATTCCATGAAATCGCTCCGTGATGAGAAAAGAAACCCTGGCGCTACCCCTATCTAGGGCGGTGACCTGCAGATTGGCAGCGGCGGCAACAAACAACCATGCGTTCCCCGGGGTGAGAAGGGCGATCGGGCTTCACGCTTGCGTGAGCCGCGTCCACGGTGTTAGCTGCTGCAGCATAACCGGACTCTTGCCCCGAGACCCCACCGATGATCCTGCGCCCATGAAGCTGCCGCCGCGCGCTCGCTATGACGATCTCTACCGCGATTTCGCCTGGACGATCCCCGAGGATTTCAACATCGGCCGCGTGTGTTCGGACGATTGGGCGGCGCGCGAGCCGGAGCGGATCTGTCTTCAGCACTTCAGCCCGGATGGTGATCATCTTTCGCTGAGCTATGGCGCGCTTGCGGCGCGCTCTGCCTCTCTTGCCAATGGGCTCGTCGCGCTCGGTCTCGCAAAAGGCGATGGGGTGGCGCTGCTTCTGCCGCAATCCTTCGAGACGGTGATCGCCCATATGGCGATCTACAAGATGGGCGCGATTGCGGTGCCGCTGGCGCTGCTGTTCGGTGTCGAGGCGCTGGAATATCGGCTGAAAACATCCGGCGCGGCCGCTGTCGTGACCAACGCTTTCGGGCTTGAGCGTATCCATGCGATCCGCGACCGGCTGCCGGACCTCAAGACGGTGATCAGCGTCGATGCTTCTGACGACAAGGCCGACGTCGTCTCCTTCGGCAGCCTTGTCGAGCGCAATTCACCCAGTTTCGACGTGCCGCCGACCGGGCCGGACGAGCCGGCGCTGATGATCTTCACCTCGGGCACGACAGGTGCGCCGAAGGGAGCGCTGCATGGGCACAGGGTGCTGGCCGGGCATATTCCGGGCATCCAGTTCGCGCACGAGAATTTTCCGCAACCGGGCGACCGGATGTGGACGCCATCGGATTGGGCATGGGCGGGTGGGCTGCTCAACGCGCTGCTTCCGAGCCTGATGCTCGGCGTGCCCGTGGTCTCGTCGCCGGCGCAAAAGTTCGATGCCGACATGGCCTACAGGATCATGGCCGAGATGAAGGTGCGCAACGGCTTCATTCCGCCGACGGCCTTGCGGCTGATGAAATCGGTGCCCGATCCGCGCCAGCGATACGATCTCAAGCTGCGCACCATCGGCGCCGCCGGCGAGGCGCTGGGGGCGGAGACGCATGATTGGGCAAGCCGCACGCTCGGCATCAATGTCAACGAATTCTACGGGCAGACGGAGTGCAATTTCGTGCTGTCGTCGAATGCCGCGCTTGGCGTGAGCAAGCCGGGGGCGATCGGCAAAGCGGTGCCGGGGCATAGGGTGGCGATCGTTGATGAGACCGGTGCGGTGCTGCCTTCGGGCACTGTGGGACAGATCGCGATCGCGCGGCCCGATCCGGTGATGTTTCTCGGCTATTGGAACGACGAGGAGGCGACCGCGCGCAAATTCGCCGGAGACTGGTTGCTGACCGGCGATCTCGGCCGGCAGGACGAAGACGGCTACATCACCTTCCTCGGCCGCGACGACGACGTCATCACCTCATCCGGCTACCGCATCGGCCCGGCCGAGATCGAGGACTGCCTGACCGGTCATCCGGCCGTGCAGATGGCGGCGGCGGTGGGCAAGCCCGATGCGTTGCGCACCGAGATCGTCAAGGCTTACGTGGTTTTGGCGCCAGGATTTGCGGCAAGCGACGCGCTGGCGGCGGAGATCCGCGACTGGGTCAAGATGCGGCTGTCGATGCACGAATATCCGCGCGAGGTGGCGTTCGTCGACGCGCTGCCGCTGACGACGTCGGGCAAGGTGATCCGGCGGATGCTGCGGGAGCGGGCGGTGGCGGAGGGGTAGTGTGGGGATAATAATCTTGCGCGGTGAAAGAAATCGCCTTGATATCAGCCACTTGCTTATTCGATTTTCCCCATCCATCCCCGCCGCAATCGTTGCTCCCATACTGATGACGTCATTGGACAGGGAGCCGGGTCGCGAACCGGATCTGACACATCTGGGCGCAAGCCCGGCGTCCGGTGATGGTTGTTGAAAGGTGGATGATCGGGTCGTCAGGATCTCCCATCCATCCGGAAGCGAAAGGCCGAGAGACGCTCCTGTCGGCCTGGATATCCGGACGCCTCGATATGATCGGGCAGGCGATATTGCCTGACAATCCTACTCTATACCAAACGTTGCCTGCCCATTCCCATCCTGCCATGCCGTCGCGGAGAGGTCTCCGGCGCGGGGTTTTGTGGTGTGGTTGGGTGTGAGTTCTTATATCCTGCCGCGTTCTTCCTGGCTTTTTCGTCATTCAGCTTGTGCCGTGTGATACCCCCCTCTGTCCTGCCGGACATCTCCCCCACAAGGGGGAGATCGACTCGTGGAGAGCTCGTCGCCAAACGTTGAGGCAGGAGCGAGCGGGCGCGCCCAGCCAATCTCCCCACTTGTGGGGGAGATGCCCGGCAGGGCAAAGGGGGGTATCGCACGGCACGACGTCAACGACGGCTTACGGTCGACACCAGATGGGGCCGCTCTCGAGGCCTCACACCTCACCCCCGCCCAGCCAGCGACATGATCTTCTGCCGCAGCATCTTCGCGACATTGCGCGTGCTGCTGTAGAGGTGGAGCTGGGTGGCCACTTGGCGGACGTCGCGGTCGGCGTTCTGGTTGAGGCCGATGACGACGGTGCCCATTTCCTCGCGTTCCTGCCAGAAGCGGCTCATGATCGGATGGTCGGGGACGGCGCAAGAGTCAGAGCGGACGATGTTGGCGTCGTCGAGGTGCCATTCGGTGAGTTCGCCCATCAGGAGCTTGCCCGGCGAGTAGCGGGCGTAGGCCTCGTCATAGGCGGTCTTCCAGGTATAGGCCTCGCCGCCCATCATCAGGACGACGGTGGAGGCGATGGATTTTCCGTTGAAGTCGATCGAGTGGATACGCACGGCGTCGACGGCGGCAAGGTTGGAGATCGCCTCACGGGCAAAAGCCATGTGCAGACGGTCGGTGACGAGGGCGCTGCGCTTCTTGCCCTTCCAGCCGCCGGCTTCGAGCGCCAGGAACTCCTCGAAGCGCATATGGATGTCGCGCGGCTGACGGGCGACGTTGTAGACGACGGTACCCTTTTCCTCGAGCAGTCGCCATTGCCGGCGCATCTCGCGCATGTGCGAAGAGGAGACCGACTGGCGCAGATAGGCGACGGCGTCCTCGTCGCTCTGCAGCATCGGGCGCAGATAGGGGTTGGTGGTCGTGATCGGCAGGTTGCGGCCGATGGCGACGGCGCGGATCATGCGGGCGAAGATGCCGTTCAGCCGCAGGTCTGGCAGCACCAGGATGCCGGGCATGCGCAGGTCGCGGGCGGTCAGGCCATCGAGCAGGTTGTCGAGCGTTTCGGCGGCATCCTCGCCGTCGAGCAGCGGCGTGCCCAGCGGCGCGAAGCTGTTGGCCCAAACGCGGATGATCGAGGGACCGACGGCGAAACCCGGCTTCTCGATCGAGAACGGCATCAGCACGCGCAGGCGGCTGCGGGTCTCGTTGTGGTCGCGCAGCAGCGCGAAGTTGACCTCGCGGTCGTCGAGGCGCGGCATGGCCGGCGCCAGGAAGCGGCCGGTGAAGAAGACATTCGGCTCCAGCGCGCGGTTGGAGAGAAAATCCAGTTCGTCCTGCAGGTCGTAGCCGAGCTTGCCCGAGTAGACGCAGAGTTCGCGGCCGGGGCGGCCGATCTCGACGCGGGCTTCGGCCTGCGGCATGCCGAATTCCAGCGATGCCAGCTCGTGGACCATGCGGTTGGTGGTCGCGTCGGTGGTCTGGGTTCCGGGAGGATTGCGCACCATGCTGTCAGGCTTCCATGTCGTTGCCGGCGCTGGCCGGTCTGGCGAAGGCGAAGAGGGCGATGCCGAGCGTGCGGCGCACGGCGAGATGCAAAAGCACGGCCTCGACGCCCATGGCGGAGGCCGTGGCGATCGCCGCGCCCTCGATGCCGAAATAGGGAATGAGGAGAACGTTGAGGGTGATGTTGGCCGTCAGCGCCCCGGCATAGACCGCGACGCAGATGTTCTGCTTTCCGGCCATCATCAGCAGCGTCTCGGCCGGGCCGACCAGCGCCTTGGCGAGAATGCCGGTCAGAAGGATCGCCATCAGCACGTAACCGGCCGTGAAGGCGCCGCCGAAGAGCGACAGCAGAAGGTGTCCCGATGCCAGGACGACAAGGCCGACCGCCAGTGCCGGCCAGAAGGTCCATCGCGCGGCGTCGAAGGCAGCGGCGGCGAGCTCGGCGCGGGTGCCCTCGGCGATGATGCTGGAAAAGCGCGGCCCGGACGCCGCCTTGACCGAGAAGTTGATGAAATGGACGAGTGCCATCGTCTTGGCGGCGGCGAAGTAGATGGCGACCTCGTGCGGCGCCAGGAAAATGCCGACGACGACGACATCGGAATTGGTGAGCAGGAAGCTGACGCCCTCGATCAGGAAGATCGGGAAGGCAACGCTTAGCCAGCTCAGGAAATCGGTCTTGCTCGGGCCGTGACGATAATGCCGGCGCAGGCGGATGAGGGTGGCCACATACTGGCCGAGCGCGGTCAGGTACGTGGCGACCAGCGCCGCCTGCATGGCGGTGACGGCCGTGCGCGGGGCGCCAAGACCGATGGCGATCAGCATGCAGACGATGATCAGGACCGGGCGGATGATGTAGATGGGGCTCAGCGCCATGACCGGCCAGTGGTTGGCGCGCGAGGTGCCTTCCAGGATGTCGCCGAGCGCGATCATCGGCATGGCGAGGAGCCCGAGGAAGATCGGCACGACATAGTAGCCCTGGATGCGGTCGCCGAAGAGATAGAGGCCAATCATGCCGATGGCGAGCATGGCGGTCCCAGACAGAAGGCCGAACAGCCGGGCCGTGCCGGTCAGCCCGCGGATTTCCTCGAAGGCGCCGGATGCCTTGTACTGCGGCAGGTAGCGGACGATGACGGTTTGAAAGCCGAGGCAGGAGAGGTCGCCGAAGAGGACGATCAGCACCCAGACGAAGACGAAGATGCCGTATTCGTATTCGCCCATCATGCGCGCGAGCACGATCTGCGCGAGGAAGGCAAGGGCGGCGCTGACGATGCGGATCAGGAAGGCGGTGAGCGCCATGCGCTGGGCGGCGGCCTTCTCGCCACGCCGGGTCATGATATCGCCGAGCATGCGAAGCAGGCGACCGCCCGCAGGACGCAGGCTCGCCGGTAGCATCTTCTCCGCCGTCTCGATGACCGCCATAATGGACACGCAAAACTCTCTGGCAAATCGTGCCTAGAGTAGTGGCATGACACGGTTAAGAAACGGTTGTGCCGGGATGCCGCGGCTTAACCCGTCCCCAGTCCGAAGCCTTAGCCGCCGCCGCGCGCAAGCGCCCTGTCGATCAGGACATCGAGGACCTCGGCATAGCCGACGCCCGATGCCGCCATCGCCTTGGCGTACATGCTGATATTGGTGAAGCCGGGGATGGTGTTGAGTTCGTTGACGACGAAGGTCATGTCGGGCATCAGGAAGAAGTCGACGCGGGCCATGCCGTCGCAGCCGAGCGCCTTGAAGGCCTGGCGCGCGGTCCGGCGCAGTCGGTCCTCGATCGCCTTCGGCAGCTGCGCCGGCACGCGCAGCGCCGCACCGGCCTCGTCGACATATTTCGCTTCGTAGCTGTAGAAACCGTGGCTTTCGGCCGGCGCGATCTCGCCAGGCAGCGAGACGGTGATGTCGCCGTTCGCGTGCTCGAGCACGCTGAACTCGATCTCGCGGCCGGCGATGAACTCCTCGGCGAGCAGCTTGCCGTCATGCCTGAAACCTTCCGCGAGGGCGGCGGCGAAGTCCTCTTGAGTCTTCACCTTGCTGACGCCGACCGAAGAGCCCTGGCGGGCGGGCTTGATGAAGAGCGGCAGGCCGAGTTCGCGCGCGGCGGCGTCGAAGGAGGGCACGCTGTCCTGCTGGATGCAGAGCGCTTTCGCCACGGGCAGCCCGGCATCCCGCAGCAGCCGCTTGGCGATGTCCTTGTCGATGGCGGTGACCGATCCGAGCAGCCCGCAGCCTGCGAGCGGCACACGGGCAACGGATGCCAGCCCCTGGACCGAACCATCCTCGCCGTGCATTCCATGCAGCACGGGAAAGAGAACGTCGATCGCGGACACTTCATAGGGCTGCGCGCCCTGGGGTATGGCGAGCATGCGGCCGTGGCCGCCGGGAACAAGGCTGACCTCGACCGCTTCCTCGACCCTGGCCGCCGCCGAAGGCGCCGTACCCTTGGGCAGAAGCAGCCAATGTCCCTCCCTGGTCACGAAGATCGGCAGCACGTCGTAGCGGTCGGCGTCGAGGGCCGCGACGACGTTGGCGGCCGACAAGATGGAGACGTCGTGTTCGGGGGAACGGCCGCCGAACAGAATGGCGATGCGCGGGCGGGAATCTCTCGGGCGATGGGTTGAATTTGTCGTCATGGTCGATGGTCCCTTTCAGCCCGCAAGCTCGACGAACAAAGCGACTGTTTTGCGGCTGAATTCCGGGCGGATCATGAAATTGCAAGTTGTGGGCGGATTTTACCGCTGGCGAGACAAAGCGGCGGAATGCGCGCATGAAAAAGCCCTCGCGACATGCCTGTCGCGAGGGCTTCGATTTCAATGCTCGAACCGGCTTCAGGCCTGTTCGAAGGCACCGTGGCAGTGCTTGTACTTCTTGCCCGAACCGCAGGGGCAGACCTCGTTGCGGCCAACCTTGCCCCAGGTGGCGGGGTCGCCGGGGTTGCGGTTTTCGGGTGCGACGGTGACGTCCGATGCCTGGTAGACCGAGCCGAACTCGTCTTCGCCGGTATTCGGATCGATGTGATGCGCCTGCATGACCGGTGGTTGCGGTTGCTCCTGCTGCACCAGCTCGACACGCATCATCTGGGCGGTGACGGCCTGGCGGAGGTTGTTGAGCAGCGAGGTGAAGAGCTCGAAGGCTTCCGACTTGTATTCCTGCAGCGGGTCGCGCTGGGCATAGCCGCGGAAACCGACGACGGAGCGCAGGTGGTCGAGATTGACGATATGTTCGCGCCACAGCGAGTCCAGCGTCTGCATGACGATCGAACGCTCGACATAATGCATGATGTCGTCGCCGAAGCGTTCGGACTTTTCCGTGAAGACGGCGTTGGCCGCGTCCGTCAGGCGTTCGCGGATATCGTCTTCGCCGATGCCTTCTTCCTTGACCCAGTCCTCGATCGGCAGGTCGAGGTTGAGGAGGGCGTTGGTCTGCTCCTTCAGGCCCGCGGCATCCCACTGTTCGGCATAGGCGTGTTCGGGAATGTGCTTCTGAACGAGCTCCTCGATGACTTCACGACGCATGTCGGAAACGGTCTCGGAGATGTTTGTCGCTTCCATCAGCTCGAGGCGCTGTTCGAAGACCACCTTGCGCTGGTCGTTCAGAACGTCGTCGTACTTGAGCAGATTCTTGCGGATGTCGAAGTTGCGGGCTTCGACCTTCTTCTGCGCGCGTTCCAGAGCCTTGTTGATCCAGGGATGGACGATTGCCTCGCCTTCCTTGAGACCGAGCTTGGTCAGCATCGAATCCATGCGGTCCGAGCCAAAGATGCGCATCAGGTCGTCCTGAAGCGAAAGGTAGAACTTCGAGCGGCCCGGGTCGCCCTGACGGCCGGAACGGCCGCGCAGCTGGTTGTCGATGCGGCGGCTTTCGTGGCGCTCCGTCGCGATGACATAGAGGCCGCCGGCGGCCAGCGCCTGTTCCTTGAGCTGCTTGATCTCTTCGCGGATCGCCTCGATCCTGGCCTCGCGCTCAGGCCCGGCCTCGACTTCGCCAAGCTCGCGCTCGACACGCATTTCGAGGTTGCCGCCGAGCTGGATGTCGGTACCGCGACCCGCCATGTTGGTGGCGATGGTGACGGAGCCGGGAACGCCGGCCTGGGAGACGATGTAGGCTTCTTTCTCGTGGTGGCGGGCGTTCAGAACCTGGAAGTTCTTGTAGCCCTGCTTCTCCATCAAGTCAGCCAGATATTCGGACTTTTCGATCGAAGTCGTGCCGACGAGAACCGGCTGGCCGCGCTTTTGCGCATCGGCGATCTCGGCGATGATCGCCTTGTACTTCTCCTCGAAGGTCCGGTAGACCTCGTCGTCCTCGTCGATACGCTTGATCGGCAGGTTGGTCGGCACCTCGACGACGTCGAGATTGTAGATGTTGCCGAACTCTTCGGCTTCCGTCTGCGCCGTACCCGTCATGCCGCCGAGCTTGTCGTACATGCGGAAGTAGTTCTGGAAGGTGATCTGCGCCAGCGTCTGGTTCTCAGGCTGGATCTTTACATTTTCCTTGGCTTCCAGCGCCTGATGCTGGCCTTCCGAGTAACGGCGGCCCGGCATCATGCGGCCGGTAAACTCGTCGATGATGACGATCTCGTCGTTGCGGACGATGTAGTCCTTGTCGCGCTGGAAGAGCTTGTGGGCCTTCAGCGCGTTATTGACGTGGTGGACGATCGCGACATTCTCGATGTCGTAGAGGCTCTCGCCCTTCAGGAGGCCGGCCTGGCGAAGCAGGTTCTCGAGCTTCTCGGTGCCTTCTTCGGAGAAGTTGGCGGAGCGCTGCTTCTCGTCGATTTCGTAATCGCTTTCGACGAGCAACGGGATGAAGGCGTCGATCGTGTTGTAGAGATCGGAACGGTCGTCGAGCGGGCCGGAGATGATCAGCGGAGTGCGGGCTTCGTCGACCAGAATCGAGTCGACTTCGTCGACGATCGCGAAATTGTGACCGCGCTGGACCATCTGGGCTTTTTCGTACTTCATGTTATCGCGCAGATAGTCGAAGCCGAGCTCGTTGTTGGTCGCGTAGGTGATGTCGCAGTTGTAGGCCGCGGCGCGTTCCTCGTCGGAAAGACCGTGGACGATGACGCCGGTGGTCAGGCCGAGGAAGCCATAGAGACGCGACATGGTGGCCGCGTCGCGCTGGGCGAGGTAGTCGTTGACGGTGACGACGTGGACGCCCTTGCCCGACAGCGCGTTCAGATAGACGGGAAGCGTCGCGACGAGCGTCTTGCCTTCACCCGTCTTCATTTCCGCGATCGCGTTGGAATGCAGGATCATCCCGCCGATCAGCTGTACGTCAAAAGGTCGCATGCCGAGAACGCGGCGCGAGGCCTCGCGCACCACGGCGAAAGCCGGAACGAGGATGTCGTCGAGCGTCTTGCCTTCGGCGAGCAGCTTGCGGAACTCCACCGTCTGGGCGGCGAGCTGCTCGTCGGACAGCGCCTTGGTTTTCTCCTCGATCGCATTGATCGAGGCGACGTTCGGCGTGAAGGACCGCACGCGGCGATCGTTGGCAGAGCCAAATATTTTACGGGCGATACCGCCAAAGCTGACCATACGACTGGTCCTTTCTGAATATTCATCCCGGGCTTTTCTTAAGTGCTGCCCGGCCGAATTTCGGGCGCACGTATCGAAACGCCAGGAAACTTTTCTGGACGCGAGGTTGCGTGACAGATAAGAGGGGGGTCGAATGATGTCAACGGATTTGGCTGATATAGAAAGGCCACATTCCAGTGTTGATGGCTGTTTCGGGCTCGATTCACGAAGTTGAAGCCGGTGGTTTAACTGTGAAGGAATATTGAATGTTGAATTACAACAAATTTGCCGTCGTGGCGCTTGCAGCTTTTGTTGCGTTTCAGGCACCGGTACGCGCGCAGGACAAGGCGGATCCAGTTGTCGCCAAGGTCGGCGACGTCGACATCCTGCAGTCGGAACTCGATCTGGCCGTTGCCAACCTCGACCCGCAGCTGGGCCAGCTGCCCGACGACCAGAAGAAGGTCGCCGCTCTTTCGGCCGCCATCGACGTGAAGCTGCTCGCCAAGGATGCGGCCGCCGAGAAGCTCGACCAGGAGCCCGAGTTCAAGAAGCGCATGCAGTATCTCGCCGATCGCGAGCTGCATAACGCCTACTTCAAGAAGTACGTCGTCGACACGATCACCGACGCCGACGTCAAGGCTCGCTACGACAAGGAAGTCGCCGCCCTTCCGAAGCAGGAAGAAGTTCGCGCCCGCCACATCCTGGTGAAGACGGAAGCCGAAGCCCAGGACGTCATCAAGCAGCTGGACGCCGGCAAGAACTTCGCCGATCTGGCGAAGGAAAAGTCCACCGATCCGAACAAGGCCGACGGCGGCGATCTCGGCTATTTCACCAAGGGCCGCATGGTCAAGGAATTCGAGGACGCAGCCTTCGCGCTTGAAAAGGGCACCTACACCAAGACCCCGATCAAGACCGATTTCGGCTATCACGTCATCCTCGTCGAGGACAAGCGCGACTCCGCTCCTCCGCCCTACGACCAGGTCAAGGATCAGGTTCGCCAGCTCGTCATGCGCGACAAGTATCTCGCGCTTCTCGCCACCGCCAAGGAAAAGTCCAAGATCGACATCACGGACGAAGCCCTGCGCAAGGGCTACGAGGACGCCAACAAGAAGCCGCAGCCGGGCGAAGAGCCCGCCGCCCCGGCTCAGCAGTAATATCATCCATCGAGGGCCCGGTTTTTCCGGGCCCTTCCATATCCTTCCAATGCCAGGTCGATGATCATGTCCGGTTCCGTTTCCCCGCTCGCTCCCAAAACCTTCGTGTCCATGCCCGCGCTACGCGGTGTTCGCATGGCAACCGCCTCGGCGGGGATCAAGTACAGGAACCGGACCGACGTGCTGATGATGGTGTTCGACAAGCCGGCGGCCGTCGCCGGTGTCTTCACCCGCTCCAAGTGCCCTTCGGCGCCCGTCGATTTCTGCCGCGCCAACCTGCCCGGTGGCGTGGCGCGTGCCGTGGTCGTCAATTCCGGCAATGCCAACGCCTTTACCGGCGTCAAGGGTCGTGAGGCGACCGCGCTCACCGCCAAGTCCGCGGCCGCCGCCGTCGGCTGCGCCGAGAGCGAGATCTTCCTGGCCTCCACCGGCGTCATTGGCGAGCCGCTCGACGCCACCAAGTTTTCCGGCGTGCTCGACACGCTCTACGCCGACGCGTCAGGCGATTTCTGGTTCGAGGCCGCCAAGGCGATCATGACCACCGACACCTACCCGAAGGTCGCGACCCGCACGGCCGAAATCGGCGGTGTTGCGGTCTCGATCAACGGCATCGCCAAGGGCGCCGGCATGATCGCGCCCGACATGGCGACGATGCTCTCCTTCGTCGTCACCGACGCCGACATCGCGCCCGCAGCGCTGCAGGCGATGCTGTCTCAGGGCGTCGATCCGACCTTCAACTCGATGACCGTCGACAGCGACACCTCGACCTCCGATACGCTGATGCTGTTTGCCACCGGTGCTGCCGCCGAGGACGGCCAGGTTCGCGTCGAGACGGCCGACGATCCGCGTCTTGCGTCGTTCCGCGCGGCGCTCAACGATCTCCTCAAGGATCTGGCGCTGCAGGTCGTGCGCGACGGCGAAGGCGCCACCAAGATGCTCGAGATCACCGTGACGGGCGCCGAAAGCGACGCCGCCGCCAAGACGATCGCGCTGTCGATCGCCAATTCGCCGCTGGTCAAGACCGCGGCCGCCGGCGAGGACGCCAACTGGGGTCGTATCGTCATGGCCGTCGGCAAGTCCGGCGAAATGGCCGACCGCGACCGCCTCGCCATCTGGTTCGGCGACGTGCGCGTTGCCGTCAATGGCGAACGTGATGCAGGCTACTCCGAGGAGGCTGCCTCCAACGTCATGAAAAAGCAGGACATTCCGGTAAAGGTGGAAATCGGTCTCGGAAACGGCACGGCAACGGTCTGGACCTGCGACCTCACAAAGGAGTATGTCGCCATCAACGGTGACTATCGGAGCTGATCTTTCATTGACCGAAGCACTCCCCAAGAAGGCAAATCTGCCGCTCGTACGCAGGCTTGAAGCCGTCGGTTTCCGCGCCTGGCCGGCCTCGTCGGTTGTCTATGACGGCAGCTGGCAGGTGCGGCTGACGGCGGGACATCCGTCGAACCGGCTGAACTCGATCGTGCCGCTCGATCCCTCCGATCATCGCGACGTCGAGATCCGGCTGGCCAAGGCAAGCCGCAAGTTCGAGGCCTATGCCCGCCCCGCCGTGCTCAGGCAGACGCCGCTGGCGTCGCCTGTCCTGATCGATCTGGTGAAGGCCGAGGGCTGGACGCCGTTCGACGAGACCATCGTCATGACGTGCGACCTCGCCCATGCCGACCTGCCGGATACGCTCGATCATCTGCCGACGCATGACATCAGCCGCTTCGTGGATGCCAATCTGGCGACCGACCAGGTGTCGACGAAGCTGAAGCCGGCGCTGGCCGAGGTGATCAACGCGATCAAGCCGCCATCCGGCCTGTTCATGGTCGAAGATCCGCAAACGGGGCCGCTGGCGACCGTGCTGTGCGTGCAGGACAACGACCTCGCCGGCATCATGTCGCTCTCCGTCACCCCGGCGCGCCGCCGTGAGGGGCTCGGGCTCGAGATTCTGACCTCGGCGCTGCGCTGGGCGCGGATGCGCAGCGCGCGCTCCGCCTGGCTGCAGGTCAAGACCGGCAACGTGCCGGCGATCACGCTTTACGAGCGGCTCGGTTTCGTCGAAGCCTATCGCTATTCCTACTGGCGGCGGGATCTTTGCCGATGAGCGCTACAGTCGTGAGCGGTACTGGGCACAGCATTCTCCTCGTCGTCGCCTGCGCCCTGATCGACGCGGACGGCCGTATCCTTTTGGCACAGCGGCCCGAGGGCAAATCGCTGGCCGGCCTTTGGGAGTTTCCCGGCGGCAAGATCGAGCCGGGCGAAACGCCTGAGGAGACGCTGGTGCGCGAACTCCACGAGGAGCTCGGAATCACGACGAAGGTCGCGTGCCTGGCGCCGCTCACCTTCGCCAGCCATACCTACGAGAAATTCCATCTTCTGATGCCGCTTTACGTCTGCCGTCGTTTCGAGGGTATTCCCGTCGGTCGCGAGGGGCAGGCGATCAAGTGGGTGAAGCCGCAGGCGCTGCGGGATTATCCCATGCCACCGGCCGACGAGCCGCTGATCCCCATCCTCCAGGACTTACTTTAGATATTTCTACTGTATAACTATTTCCGTGCCATTCTGGCTGTGGATATTAATCGATCGTTTAACAGATTCTGGCAAAGATCGGCCTCAATCAAGCAACTGGCGTGTGTGTATGAAGGCTTGACGCATGGACGACGATTTCTGGAAAGCAGTTCGGGAAAAAGAGCAGGCTTCGGCTTCCTCGCGCAAGACGGGGGTGCTGAACATCGCCCTGCTGTTTGGCACGGCCGTGGTGGCGCTGACGCTGATCCTGACACCGATGCTCGCCGACAAGTCGAAGTCGAGCGTCTTCGCAAGCGCGCCGTCTGAATTCGATTCCATCACGACGGGTTCGATCCCGAAGACCGAGAACGAGAACGGCAAGCGCTATACGATCCGTCGCAGCGTGCTGCAGGAGATGCCGGGCTCCGTCTGCGTGGTGCAGGGTTACGGAAGCAGTACCGGCTGCTGAGGGCTGATGCCCGGGGCGATGCAAAACAATCGACGCTGATGTCGCGCGAGGGACGAATGATGAGACTGCTGAAAGCATTTGTCGCCGACCGCAATGGCGCCACCGCCATCGAATACGGCCTGATTGCCGCCCTGATCGCCACAGCGCTCATCACCGGCGTCGGCGCCGTCAGCGGGCAGCTGAACAACATCTTCACCACCATCGCCAACCAGATACCGGCACTCAACTGAAGCCAGGTGGCCGCAAGCCGGGCTACTGCTTGAGCTTGTGCTCCTCGACCTTCAGCGCGTCCGCGAGCCTGACCTTGGCCGAACCCGGCCGCAGCGGCTTCTGCTGGCTTTCGTGCGGTGCCCACCCCGAGACATAGATGATCGAGAAGGTCGCCCTGATGCGGCCATCCGGATCGGAATAGCGCTCCGCGTAGAGTTCGGCGGCCCGCAGGAAGAATGCGCGCGTCAGGGGCTTGCCGCTGCGCTCGGCGAGCGGATTGGCCATGCCCATGGCGCGCAGGTCGCGCATCAGCGGAAAGATGGAATCGTAGCGGACCGTATAGGTCTCGGCGTCGATGACGGGCAGCGCGAAACCGGCGCGCTGCATCAGGCCGCCGACATCGCGGACATCGGCGAAGGGAATGACGCGCGGGCTCGCGCCGCCGGTCATCTCGATCTCGGTGGCGAGCAGGACGTCGCGCAGTTCCTGCAACGTGCCGGAGCCGGGAATGGCGGCGAGGAACAGGCCGTCGGGACGGAGCGCGCGGCGGATCTGGATGAAGACGCCGGGCGTGTCGTTGGTCAGGTGCAGGCTGAGGGGCGCGATCACCAGATTGGCCGATTGCGGCTCCAGCGGAACCATCTCCAGCGGCGCCTCGATGAAGGCATCGTCCGAAGTGGCGTAGGCCTGTTCGCTTTCGACGCGGGTAAGGCTGCCGATCTTGCCGGTGGCCTTGGCGGCTCGGGCGGCCGATCCGGTTGCGCCATGCAATTCCACGGCATGCTCGAAGGTCCGCTCGACGACGGCGAGGCGTTCGCCCAATTCGTCGGCTGCGATATCGAGCAGGAAGGTTGCCTTCGGATCGTTGTTGCGAAGCGCGCGATGACGGTTCGCCGCGATCCTCGATGTATCGAAGATGATATCCATGCCGACGTCAATAATCCCGCCGGGCCGGGGCGGCAAGGCGATTTTGCCACTGACCTTGCCGGCAACTTTACCGATGATTTACGAATGATTTTCCCGGCGCGCGAAATGCGCTATCGTTTCGCCATGGGGTTGCGCGGTCTGAGAGGTTTGGCGGGGATCGACCGGGTGCTGAGGCGTCCGCTCTCGCTTCTGGTCGACCTTGTCTATCCGCCCGCCTGCGCCGTCTGCGGCGTATCGACGGGGCGGCATCGCGGCGTCTGCCCGAAATGCTGGTCGGAGCTGCGCTTCATCGAGCGGCCCTATTGCGAGGTTCTCGGCATTCCGTTTTCCCATGATCTCGGCCCAGGGATACTGAGCGCGGCCGCCATCGCCGAGCCGCCGCCGTTCGACCGCCTGCGCACGGCGGCCTTTCACGACGAGGCAGTGCGCAATCTCGTACACGGGCTGAAATACCGCGACCGCACCGATCTGGCGCCGATGATGGCGGCGTGGATGCTGAGAGCATCAGACGGTGCCGTCGAGCGCTGCGACGCGATCCTGCCGGTGCCGCTGCACCGCACGCGGATCTTGTCGCGCCGGTTCAACCAGGCGGCGGAGCTCGCGCGTCACATGGCGAAGCAGGCCGAACGCCCGCTCTTGCCGGCGACGCTGCTGCGTGTCCGCCGCACGCGCCAGCAGGTGGGGCTGGGCGCCAAGGCGCGGCAAGACAATGTGCGCGGCGCTTTCGCGATCGCCGCGGGCCGCGAGGGAGATGTGTTCGGCAAGCGGCTGGTGCTGGTCGACGACGTCTACACCACGGGCGCGACTGTCGCGGCCGCGCCAGGGTGCTGCGCCGCGCGGGCGCCGCCGAGATCACGGTTTTGACCTTTGCAAGGGCTCTTTCGGAAACTATATGACAGTGAGATAAATGCCTTGTCTGGAGCCCCTGATGGTACCGGTTACGATCTATACGCGCGACGGCTGCGGTTTCTGCGTGCGCGCCAAGTCCCTTCTTTCCCAGAAGGGTGTCGATTTCGTCGAGCACAATGCGAGCTCCACGCCGGCCTTCCGCGCCGAGATGATCGCGCGCGCCCATGGCGGCTCGACGTTCCCGCAGATTTTCATAGGCGACAAGCATGTCGGCGGGTGCGATGATCTCTATGCGCTGGAGCGTGCGGGCAAGCTCGACCCGCTGCTGGCTGCTTAGGATATGCCAATGACCTTCAAGGCCGCCGCCATTCAGATGTGTTCGGGTATCGATCCGCAGCGCAACGCGGCCGATATGGCGCGGCTGGTGCGCGAGGCGGCCGCCTCGGGCGCCACCTATGTGCAGACGCCCGAGATGACAGGGATGCTGCAGCGCGACCGCGCCGCCGCCAAGGCGCATCTTTGCGACGAGGCCAACGACATCATCGTGCGCACCGGCCGCGAACTCGCCGGCGAACTCGGTATCCACGTGCATGTCGGTTCGACGGCGATCGCGCTCGACGACGGCAAGCTTGCCAATCGCGGCTATCTCTTCGGTCCCGACGGCAAGATCCTGAACCGCTACGACAAGATCCACATGTTCGACGTCGATCTCGACAACGGCGAGAGCTGGCGTGAGAGCGCCGCCTACCGGCCCGGCCAGGAGGCGCGTGTTGTGTCGCTGCCGTTCGCCGAGATGGGTTTCGCGATCTGCTACGACGTTCGCTTCCCGGCGCTGTTTCGCGCCCAGGCGGTTGCCGGCGCCGAGGTGATGACGGTGCCCGCCGCCTTCACCCGCCAGACCGGCGAGGCGCATTGGGAGATCCTTCTGCGCGCCCGCGCCATCGAAAACGGCATGTTCGTGATCGCCGCCGCCCAGGCCGGCGTGCATGAGGACGGGCGCGAGACCTTCGGGCACTCGATGATCATCGATCCCTGGGGCAAGATACTGGCTTCGGCTGGCGGCACCGGCGAGGCGATCGTGATCGCCGAGATCGATCCGGCCGCCGTGAAGGCGGCGCGCGACAAGATCCCGAATCTCAAGAATGCCCGCGAGTTCTCGATCGAGACGGTTGGCGGCGATGTGTCCGGAGGCGTGGCCGCGTGATCCGTTATTCGCTGCGCTGTGACAATGCCCATGAGTTCGAAGGCTGGTTTTCCGAAAGCGCCGATTTCGAGCGACAGGTCGCGTCCGGTTTTCTCACCTGTCCCGCCTGCAATTCGGCCGCCGTCTCCAAGGTGCTGATGGCGCCGTCGGTCTCGACCGCGCGCAAGAAGGACCAGATGCAGACGGTCGCCATGGATGCCGCGCGCCGCGAGGCGTTCCAGAAGCTCAAGGAGGCCGTGACCGCGATCAAGGCCAATTCCGAGGATGTCGGCGAGCGCTTTCCCGAGGAGGCGCGCAAGATCCATTACGGCGAGGCCGATGCGCGCGGGATCATCGGCCAGACGACACCTGACGAGGCGCAGGCGCTTCTCGACGAAGGCATCGAGATCGCGGCGCTTCCCGTGCTGCCCGACGACGTGCACTGAAATGAATTCGGACGCGCGCCTTGCGATGTATAACTTCGGTTTGCACGTGGCGCCCTTCGAGAGCGACGCTGTCGAGGGTTTTCGCCTGCGCGAGCCGGCCAATTTCGAGGCTGCACGCCGCGCCTGCGGCTTTGTCGGCCGCTCCGGCTATGCCGGCGAACCGGGCGTGCGAAGCTGGGGACCGCAGGTCTTTCCGCGTTTCATCGAGGGTAGCGGCTTTGATGCCGCGCCATCCTCCCTGTCGCTCTGGACCGATATCGAATCGCTGATGGCGTTCAGCTATGATGGCGTGCATGCCGATGCGCTGAAGCACGCGCGCAACTGGAACGTCAAACCGTCATGGCCGCCGCTCGTTCTCTGGTGGGTGGGGCCGCATCACCGGCCTGACTGGGCCGAGGCTGTCGAGCGCTTCGAGCATCTGGCGGATCACGGGCCGAGCGCGCGGGCTTTTACGTTCAAGGCCCCGTTCGGCTCGGACGGGGCGGAGATCGGGATCGATCGCGCCCGCGTCAAGGAACTGGCGGCGCGCAACGCCGAAACGCAAGCCGATCTGCTTGCGCATGTCAGGACCTTGAAAGTCTAGTCGAATGGCGGCGGGTGCCCTTACGCCTCGCGCCTGGCGAGCAGCATGTAGTTCACGTCCATGTCGCGCGACAGGTTCCACTGGTTGGACAGCGGATTGAAGAACACGCCGGTGCGGTCGATGATGGTGAGGCCGTCCGCGGCGACCGGCTTTTCGATCTCTTCCGGGCGCACCAGCTTTTCGTATTGGTGGGTGCCGCGCGGCAGCCAGCGCAGGACGTTTTCGGCGGCGAAGATGGCGAGTGCGGCTGCCTTCATCGTGCGGTTGATGGTGGCGACGAACATCAGGCCGCCGGGGCGGACCATTTTCGCGCAGGTGGTCATGAAGAAATCGACGTCGGCGACGTGTTCCACCACTTCCATGTTCAAGACGATGTCGAAGGTCTCGCCGGCCTCGGCCAGTTGTTCTGCCGTGACCGCGCGGTAATCGACCGGCACGCCGGACGCCTTCGCGTGGGTCGAGGCGATGCCGATGTTCTTTTCGGACGGGTCGGCGCCGATGACGGTGGCGCCCATGCGGGCGACCGGCTCCGACAACAGGCCGCCGCCGCAGCCGATATCGAGCACCCGCAGGCCTTCCAGAGGCCGGGCCGAGCGCGGATCGCGGCCGAAGTTCTCGGCCGCCTTGTCCCTGATATAGGCGAGGCGAACGGGGTTGAACTTGTGCAGCGGCTTGAACTTGCCGGTCGGGCTCCACCACTCGGCGGCCATGGCCGAGAAGCGATCCACTTCGCTCTGGTCGATCGTGCTCTTCGCCGCTTCCGTCATGGTCCTGCTCCTTCGTTGGTCAGGAGTGAAGTCGGACGAACGGCTCGCGAAGTCAAGAGCCGGCGACAGTGTCGCGTCGTCGCGGTAGTGCTCGGCTTTCGCGCCCGGCTACTACAAGTGGATAAGGCGACGTCCTTCAATACATTGTGATATAGTTAATGTATTGTTGAGGGTAAGGGCAATGTTGCGTCTGCGTCATGCATTGGCCGCCGTGCTCGGCCTGTCGATGTGTTTCCCGTTTCCGGCGTACGCGGAAGTTGCGGTCGGGGAGGCGACTCTCATCAAGACGGAGGTCGCCGGTCAAAACGGGCCTCTGGTGGTCAAGGACCCTGTCTATCGCGACGAGCGCATCCGCACCTCGATTGGCGGGCTTGGGCAATTCGTCTTCCGTGACGGCACCAAGCTCGCCGTCGGCGCGGGGTCGTCGGTGGTGATCGACAGCTACGTCTACGACGACGCCAATTCGGTCAAGAAGCTGACGATCAAGGCGGCGAAGGGCACGTTTCGCTGGATCAGCGGCAATTCCTCGTCATCGGCCTATTCGATCGTGACGCCGGCGGGAACGATCGGCGTGCGCGGCACGGCGTTCGACGTCTATGTCGCGCCCAACGGCACCACGGCCATGGTGCTGCTCAACGGTTCGGCGCAGTTTTGCGGCGCCGGCGGCTGCAAGCAGCTGCGGGAGCAATGCGACTGCGTGATCGCGTCGCGCGGCGGCGGCGTGTCGGATCCGCGCAAGGTCGACCAGACGACACTGCGGACGCTGAGGAACAACAAGGCGCTGCCATTCCTTTCGGGAAACCAGCAGCTGTCGGGCCCGCTTGGCAATATCCGCACCAGTTGCGGGCTGCGCAGCATGCGCGCGGAGCGGCAGGAACGGCCCGCCGATAGAACGCCGCCGCCGCTCTTCGCGCCGCCGCAGCAGACGCCGCCGGCACCGGAGCGGCCGCAGAAGCCGGATAAGCCCGATAAACCCGACAAGCCGCATTATCGTCCCGACAGGCATCACCAGGACAGGGACCACCGTCCGGATCGCCGCCACTCCGATCGGGACCGGGATCACGGTCCCTGGGGAGGACGCGGAGGCGATCGCGACGGGCAACATGGCGGCCGTGACAACGAGAATGGCGCCGAGGGTGGCCGGGGTCATGACGGCGGCGGCTGGGGCCAGCGCAGCGGACAGCACGACCAGGCCAACCAGGGCCGCCACGGCCCGCGCGATGGCGCAGGCAACCGGCATGAGGGGCAGCGCGATCGCGGCGGCAGCGACCATGCGACGCGGGATCGGGAAAATCAGGGCAATGCCACCCGCGATCATGGAAACCGGGATCAGGCCGATCGCGATCAGCGAGGCCGGAATCACGCGGGTCGGGATCGCTCCGATGGCGGCAATGGCGATCAGGGCGGGCATCGCGGCCGGCAGAAGGGCGGTTCCGCGCCCGGGAATGATGGGCCGACGCAGGCCGGCGGAACGGTGACCAATCCCGCTTCCGGTGAAAGTGCCGGGGGTGGCGGCGGTATCGGGGCCGGCGGTGGCGCCGGGAGCGGCGATCCGTCGGGCACGGGCGGCCGTCATGGCAACAGGCAGGACCGCGGCGGTGTTGGGCAAGGCAATGGCGGCGGCGGGTGGCAAGGCGGCGGTGGCAGCGGTGGCCACATGCGCGACCGCGGCGGCGGCGACTGAGCCGCATCGCGATCCCCGAAATTTGACCGTTGCGCTTCAGTCCGCTGTTTCGCGCATGCCTTTCGGTTCGAGCATGTCCGTGTCCCGATACCCTGTTTCGGGAGACATTTTGTGGAGCGGGTTCATTGCGACAGGGATAGTCGTCACGACGCCTGTTCCGACAGCACGCTTGCGGGCGCGGCTGGCGGCTCGCGAAAATGTTCGGCGCGGCGGGCGAGGCGGCGGTAGAACTCCTGTGTCGTCGCCCCGTATGGCTGCGCGCGCTGCCTGACCTTTCCGAGCAGCTTGCGGCTGTCTGCGGAGCGGCTGGCGAAGGCGTCGATCAAGGCTTGGTGCGCGGTCTCGAGGAGCGCGAAGGTCGCCGAGAGGCCGACGGTCTCGTCGCCCAGCGTCGCATAGAGCCTTGTGCGCGTACTCTTGCCCTTGAGCCCGAGCGAGCCGGCGTCGAGCAGGGCGAAGTGCGGCAGCGCCGCAGCGGTCGTCTCCGAGACCAGAATGTCGAAGCCGACCTCCTTGCAGCAACCCTCGATGCGGGCCGAGACGTTCACCGCGTCGCCGACGGCGGAGTAGTTGAACCGGCTTTCGGCGCCCATGTTGCCGACGCAGGCAAGGCCCGTGTGGATGCCGATACCGATCCCCACCTGATACTCCTCGCCGAAACCGAAGGCGTCGGTGGCGTTCAGCCTCGCCAGCGTCTCGCGCATCGCAAGGGCGGCGCGCACGGCCTTGACGGGATGATCGGCGACATCGACCGGCGCGTTCCAGAACGCCATGATGGAATCGCCGATGAACTTGTCGAGCGTGCCTTCGTTGGCCACAACATGGCGGCTCAGCGCGTCGAGCAGCGTGTTGAGGAAGCGGACGACCTCGGCGGGCTGCAGGCGCTCGCTCAGCGTCGTGAACCCCCTGACGTCGACGAACATCACGGTCAACTCGCGATCGTCGCCGCCGAGGCGCAGCGCATCCGGATTGTGTTCGATGCGGTGGAGCAACGAGGGAGAGAGATACTGTCCGAACGCCTTGCGGACCTCGCGCCGCTCGCGGTCGATGACCAGGATGCGGAAGGAGGTGGCGGCGAAGTGAATGATCGAGGCGGCGATGATCGGGGCCAGCGGATCGAACAGCAGGCCCCATCGCAGAAAGGCGAACCAGGAGGAAGCGAAGGCCAGCGCTGTGACGATCAGCCCCCAGGCGAGGCCGACGGCCGGGCTGACGAAGGTGGTGACGATGACGAGGCAGGTGCCGAGAACCGCGATCAGCAGGATTTCCATGCCATCGGCCCAATCCGGCCGGGAGAGGAAGCGCCCAGACAATATCTGCTCCACGGTCTGCGCGTGGATGGAGACGCCGGGTACGTTTTCGCCAAGCGACGTGGTGCGGATATCCTGCAGGCCGGCCGCGGAGGTGCCGATGAAGACGATGCTGCCCTCGATGGCCGCCGCCACCTCGGGCGCGGGGCCGTCGGGAGCCAGCACCCTGGCCGCGGAAACATAGCGCTCGGCGACATCAGGGCTGGTGTAGAGCCAGAGTTCGCCGGAGGCGGTGACCGGCACGACGAAGTCGCCGACCTTGATCGAGGTCAGCGTGTCGGAAATACCGGGTGCCGCCGCGACGACATAGGTCGAGGCGCCCTGCGCGACCCGCAGCGCCTCGAGGGCCAGGTTGGGGTAAAGCTGCTCTCCGTCGCCCAGCAGCAGGGGCACGCGGCGGACGGTGGCCGAATAGGTGCCGGGATTGAGGCTGATATGGCCGAGGCCGGTGGCGTTGATCTGCAATTGCGGGCGCAGCGGCGTTGCCGCCGTCATCCGCGGCGGCGCGTTGAACGGGCTCTCGCCGGTAAAGGCGAAGCCGGCCTTGACCGGCGGCTTGTAGCTGCCGTCCATGGACAGGCCGAAGCCGAGCACGACGGGCTTGCCGGCGATCGCCTCCGCGAAGGTCTGATCGTTGTCAGGTAGCCGGCTAAGAAGTGTCGGATCGACGCCGGCGACATCGCGCATGATCGAACGCGGCGACAGCCGGTCGGCCTCGGCAAACAGCACGTCGAAGGCGATAGCGGCCGCCCCCATCTCGGACAGGCGCTGCACCAGAAGCGCCAGCCGGTCTCGCGGCCATGGCCACTGGCCGAATTCCCGCAGCGAGGCGTCGTCGATATCGACGACCCGGACGGGCGTGTTTTCGAACTTGCGGGGGGTGATCCGCTGGTATTCGTCGAACGTGATGTCGCGGATCTGGCGCAAGAGCGGCGGATCGGCGGCGCGCAGCAGCGTGAGGGTCGCGACGAGCGCGAGACCGAGAACCACGCCGATTTTCTGCATGCGTGTCATGATCGGACCGGCTCCCGCGCCCGCAGCCTGGCAGCGGTCGAAGCGATGGTTCGCGACGCCAGGCTCCAGGCGCATCTAGGCTGCCTGTTTCCCGGGCGTGGCGCAACTGCGTCTTTCGGGCGTTCGGCGCTGCTAGAGTTCAGTGCATGTCAGCTCGACCGCGCCACTGTTGTTCCAGTACATCCACGGAATGTCGTTTGCGCAGCAGTACAGGATGCCGTCTCGCGGGGCGCTCCAGGGTTTCAGGCTCTCGCCAATGGCAAAGGCCGTCGACTTATCCTTGTCGATGGCGCCGACAAGGACGAACCACGGTTTGTCGGGCATGACCTTGCATTTCGCAACTGGCTCAAGCCACGGGCTTTCATAGCCATTCGCACTCTTCTTGATATACCAATCCGTCCACGTGCCCGATGCCTTGAACGCGTAGGTCGCGCCTTGCCTGAGGTCGCAGACCCGCGTCCAGCGTTGGTCCGCAGGTATGGATTTCGTTATTGTGAATGGCATGATGACATCTCTCCACGATGCGCAGCCGCAAGCGGAAAGATTAGTTGTATTCTGTAGTGATGCAACAATTAATTGCATGGAAGTCGGTTTTGCCGCCGGGCCGCGATGATCAGCCCTGCGGTGCCGTGTCCTGCTTGGCCGAAGCTGCGTGGGCTTCGAGAATTGCCGCGGCTATGACCTTGCGCAACTCGTATACGAGGGATCGAGACCGCTTGCGATCCAGATCCTGGGCCGCCTTGGCAAGACTTAGCCCCTCGTTCAAAACAATGTGATGGGCGCGTGCAAGTGCCCAGGTCTCAATATCAGGATTTCTCATTCGGAATCTCCGCCAAATCATTCAGCTTCAAAGATTTTCGCGAATCAACTTACGCCGCATACTTACAATCAAAGAAGAATCACACTTACATTTGGTTGGAAATATCCGCATTACCCGATTTTTAGTAGTGTGGCATATTTGTAGCTGCCGGCGGCCCCGGTTTAGCGCCAGAGTTGCGTTTAATTGCTGCCGTTTTCTCTTTAGGTGGAACTTGCGGGGGCGTCAGTCGTTGGCCGCCATCATCCCGTTGCTGGGGCGCCCGGCGGACCAGCGCATCCATTGATCCGGACTGCCGTTGAACACGTTGAGATCGATCTTCCCCTCGACGCCGTGCGACAGGCCCGAGCCGGAATACTGCCAGAAGACCCACTTGCGACCGGGATAGCGCTTGGACGGATGAGCGGCGACGGAACGCAGCCAGAAAGGATAGTTCTGGAAGGCGCCCTGCAGGTTGTCGGCATAGAAATCCGGCGCGGTATAGATGACCGGGCGCTTGCCGTAGTAGTTTTCGAGCTTGTCCATGAAGACCTGCATCTTTTCCAGCACGGTTTCACGCGTGGGGCGACGCTTGCAGGCGGATTCGCCGTTCCACTCGACGTCGATGACCGGCGGCAGGGCGTCGGGATCGCGCGGAACGTTGCGGATGAACCAGTCCGCCTGTTCGCCCGCCGTGCGGCACCAGTAGAAGAAGTGATAGGCGCCGCGCCTCAGGCCGGCGTCCTTGGCCTTGCGCCAGTTGGTCTTGAACATGGGATCGAGGTGGTCGCCGCCGTCGGTCGCCTTGATATAGGCGAAGTTGGCGCCCTGCGTGCGCAGCTTGGGCCAGTCGATATCGCCCTGCCAGCGCGAGACGTCGACGCCGTGAACGGGGAGCTTCTGCGGCGAGGCGGAGCCGAAGTTGATCGGCTTGGCATCGCGGAACTGGCGGCCGTAGAGCTTGCTGCGGGTGCGCGGCTGGCCCGTTTCATCCATATCGGGAAGATCGGGGCGCTGCACGGCGGGTTCCGCGAGCGGCGGACGCGCCGGCGGCACCATCATCGCCGTCATCGGGCGCTCGGCGGGAAGCGGCGCGCCGACGGTGCGGGTCGTCGGCTCGAAGGCCTTCGGCTCGGGGATCGGGCCGGCCCATGCCAGCACTTCCTGCGATGGAGCAACCTGCTGCCCGGACGCTCCGATATCGGCGGAGGGAATGGCCGAGGATGGAACGGCGGCGGGCGGCGCGATCGAATTCGTCGTTTCGCGCGAGGGCGCAGCCGAAGCCAGGACGTCGGGGCCCGATGTCGACGTGCAACCCGCGAGGGTCAGACACACAAGGACGATTGCTGGCACAGCCGAAAAACGCATTGGGAACCCGTTACTCATCAAAGGACCAACGCCGAACACACGGGCGCCAGGAACATCAAAGGGTATTGCTAACGGGAAATTACCAAAAAATGCTGAATCTAATCTTTACGCCGGAAAATGTGCGAAGGCGAGGCGGGGGCCGGGATTGTCATGCCCATGTCACAATGCGTTCGGCTTTGCCTGCGCGGGCTGCAAATTGCGCGCGCAATTGAGGCCGTCATTCTCCTTTCTCCACCTTGCCACCCCCTCACAAACTCGTTATGAGACGCCGCAACTTGGGCCCTTGGGCGCAGGGCTTTAGAAGGGTTCCAGAAACTCCCAATTCCGGCTCTTCGGCTTGCTGCTTCCAAGGCTTCGTCGTGCCGGGTCTGGCGTTCGTCTCTCCCGGCGGTTTGCTGTGGTAGAGGCTTATGGCACGCATCGTAATGAAGTTCGGCGGAACATCCGTCGCTGACCTGGACCGTATCAAGAACGTTGCCCGCCACGTCAAACGCGAGGTCGATGCCGGTCATGAAGTGGCCGTCGTCGTTTCCGCCATGTCGGGCAAGACAAACGAACTGGTCGGCTGGGTGCAGAATACGCCGAAGGTCGTCGGCGCAAGCTCGCCTTTCTATGATGCACGCGAATATGACGCCATCGTCGCCTCCGGCGAGCAGGTGACGTCGGGTCTGCTCGCCATCGCGCTGCAGGCCATGGACGTCAACGCCCGTTCCTGGCAGGGCTGGCAGATCCCGATCCGCACGGACAATGCGCATGGCGCGGCCCGCATCCTCGAGATCGACGGCTCGGAAATGATCAAGCGCATGGGCGAGGGCCAGGTGGCCGTCATCGCCGGCTTCCAGGGTCTCGGCCCCGACAACCGCATCGCGACGCTTGGCCGTGGCGGCTCGGATACGTCGGCGGTCGCGATCGCTGCCGCCGTCAAGGCCGACCGCTGCGATATCTATACCGACGTCGACGGCGTCTACACGACCGATCCGCGCATCGTGCCGCAGGCGCGCCGCCTGAAGAAGATCGCCTTCGAGGAAATGCTCGAAATGGCGTCGCTCGGCGCCAAGGTCCTGCAGGTTCGCTCGGTCGAGCTTGCCATGGTGCACAAGGTGCGCACCTTCGTGCGTTCGTCTTTTGAAGATCCCGATGCTCCGGGCATGGGTGATTTCTTGAATCCGCCCGGAACGCTGATTTGTGACGAGGAAGAAATCGTGGAACAGGAAGTAGTCACCGGCATCGCCTATGCCAAGGATGAAGCGCAGATCTCGCTTCGCCGTCTCGCCGACCGTCCGGGCGTCTCCGCCGCGATCTTCGGACCGCTGGCCGAGAACCACATCAATGTCGACATGATCGTCCAGAACATCTCCGAAGATGGCTCGAAGACCGACATGACCTTCACCGTGCCGTCGGGCGACGTAGACAAGGCCATCAAGGTGCTCGGCGAGCACAAGGACAAGATCGGTTACGACGTCGTGCAGAACGAATCGGGCCTGGTCAAGGTGTCGGTCATCGGCATCGGCATGCGCAGCCATGCCGGCGTGGCGGCGACCGCTTTCAAGGCACTTGCCGATAAAGGCATCAACATCAAGGCGATCACGACCTCCGAGATCAAGATTTCCATCCTGATCGACGGTCCTTATGCGGAACTCGCTGTCAGGACTTTGCATTCCTGCTACGGTCTGGATAAGAACTGATTCCCAGCAGGCTCGCCGCGCGTACAAGTTGATTGGTGGCGCGGCTGTCTGCCGGGCCACCTTGCTTTCTGTTTTTGGAGCTTGAGACGCAATGAGAGACCTTTCCGGCGGTCCGCGCGTGCTGCTCAAGCGGCTGCGCGAGTTGATGGCGGAGCCGCTGGAGCCACAGGAGCGTCTTGACCGGATCGTTCGCCAGATCGCCAGCAACATGGTGGCGGAGGTTTGCTCCGTCTACGTGCTGCGTTCCGACGGCGTGCTCGAACTCTATGCAACCGAAGGTCTGAACCGCGAAGCCGTCCACCTGGCGCAGCTGAAGATGGGGCAGGGCCTCGTCGGCACGATCGCCGCATCGGCCGCCCCTCTCAATCTCTCCGACGCGCAATCGCACCCGGCCTTCCGCTACCTGCCGGAGACGGGCGAAGAGATCTATCACTCCTTCCTCGGTGTGCCGATCCTGCGCGCCGGCCGCTCGCTCGGCGTTCTCGTCGTGCAGAACAAGGCCAGCCGCAACTATCGCGACGAGGAGCTGGAAGCGCTCGAGACGACGGCGATGGTGCTGGCCGAGATGATCGCCACCGGCGAGCTGGAAGAAGCTCACCAAGCCGGGGCTCGAGCTCGATCTCACCCGCTCGGTCACCATCGACGGTGACACCTACAACGAAGGTATCGGGCTCGGCTATGTCGTACTGCACGAGCCGCGCATCGTCGTCACCAACCTGCTCAACGACGACGCCGACAAGGAAATCCGCCGGCTTGCCGAAGCGCTGGGTTCGCTGCGTATCTCGATCGACGATCTGCTCTCGCAGCGCGACGTCTCCATGGAGGGCGAGCATCGCGAGGTGCTCGAGACCTACCGCATGTTCGCGCACGACCAGGGATGGGTGCGCAAGCTCGAGGAGGCGATCCGCAACGGCCTGACGGCGGAAGCCGCGGTCGAAAAGGTGCAGAGCGACACCAAGGCGCGGATGATGCGCCTGACGGACCCCTATCTGCGCGAGCGGATGCACGATTTCGAGGATCTGGCGAACCGCCTGCTGCGACAGCTGACCGGCTATACCGGCCGCACCGCGGGCGATGGTTTCCCGGGTGACGCGATCATCCTGGCGCGCGCCATGGGGGCCGCCGAACTGCTCGATTATCCACGCGCCAATGTGCGTGGCCTGGTGCTCGAAGAGGGCGCCGTGACCAGCCATGTGGTGATCGTGGCGCGCGCCATGGGCATTCCCGTCATCGGCCAGGCGGCCGGGATCGTGGCGCTGGCCGATAACGGCGACGCCGTGATCATCGACAGCGACGGCGGCCATGTGCATCTGCGGCCGCTGCCGGAGCATCAGCGCTCCTACGAGGAGAAGGTGCGGTTCCGCGCCCGCCGACAGGAGCAGTTCCGGGCGCTGCGCGCGGTCGAGCCGCTGACCAAGGATGGGCAGCGCGTGTCGCTGCAGATGAATGCCGGCCTGCTGGTCGACCTGCCGCAACTGTCGGAATCGGGCGCCGAGGGCATCGGGCTGTTCCGCACCGAGCTGCAGTTCATGATCGCCTCCACGCTTCCCAAGGCGGAAGAGCAGGAGCAGTTTTACCGCAACGTCCTGAAACAGGCCGCCGGCCGGTCCGTGACCTTCCGCACGCTCGATATCGGCGGCGACAAGGTCGTGCCCTATTTCCGCGGCCACGAGGAAGAGAACCCGGCGCTCGGCTGGCGGGCGATCCGCCTGTCGCTCGACCGCCCTGGTCTTCTGCGCACGCAGCTGCGCGCCATGCTGAAGGCAGCCGCCGGCATGGAATTGAAGCTGATGGTGCCGATGGTGACCGAGGTCTCGGAAATCACCGCGGTGCGCGAATTGCTTCAGAAGGAAGTGCAGCGCCTGTCGCGCTTCGGCCACGGGCTGCCGCGCAAGCTGCAGTTCGGCGCCATGCTCGAGGTGCCGGCGCTTCTGTGGCAGCTGGACGAGCTGATGGCGGCGGTCGACTTCGTGTCGGTCGGGTCCAACGATCTGTTCCAGTTCTCGATGGCGGTCGACCGTGGCAATGCGCGGGTCTCCGATCGTTTCGACACGCTGGACAAGCCATTCCTGCGCATCCTGCGCGATATCGTGCGGGCAGGCGAACGCAACAATACGCAGGTGACGCTCTGCGGCGAGCTGGCGGGCAAGCCGATTTCGGCCATGGCGCTGCTTGGGATCGGTTTCCGTTCGGTGTCGATGTCGCCGGCCGCGATCGGTCCGGTCAAGGCCATGCTGCTCGGCCTCGACGTCGGCGCGCTGTCCAAGGCGATGCACGAGGCGCTCGACGACACGACGACGCCGACATCGATGCGCGAACTGCTTGCCCATTTCGCCGAAACACACAACATCCCTCTGTAGCCAGAGGCAAACAGAATTGGAGTGAGGGTGGCGAAGCTTCCCGTTGAAAAGATGCGCGAGCTGGAACGCCGCTTCGGCGAGATCGAAGCGCGCATGTCGGCCGGCCCCTCGGCCGACGTCTACGTCAAGCTTGCCTCCGAATATTCCGAGCTGCAGCCGGTCGTGACCAAGATCCGCGCCTATGAGAAGGCGCTGTCTGAGCTTGCCGATCTCGAGACGCTGCTGGACGACAAGACCGTCGACCGCGAAATGCGGGATATGGCCGAGATGGAGCTTCCCGAGGTCAAGGAGCGGATCGAAGCGCTGGAACAGGAAATCCAGATCCTGCTGCTGCCCAAGGACGCGGCCGACGAGAAGAGCGCCATCCTCGAAATCCGCGCCGGCACCGGCGGCTCGGAGGCGGCGCTGTTCGCGGGCGACCTGTTTCGCATGTACGAGCGCTATGCGGCGGCACACGGCTGGAAGGTCGAGGTTCTCTCGTCCAGCGAGGGTGAAGCCGGCGGCTTCAAGGAAATCATCGCGACGATCACCGGCAAGGGCGTGTTCGCCAAGCTGAAGTTCGAGTCCGGCGTGCACCGTGTGCAGCGCGTGCCGGAGACGGAAGCGGGCGGGCGTATCCATACGTCGGCGGCGACGGTTGCCGTGCTGCCCGAGGCCGAGGAGATCGACATCGAGATCCGCGCCGAGGATATCCGCATCGACACGATGCGCTCGTCGGGCGCCGGCGGCCAGCACGTCAACACGACCGACTCGGCCGTGCGCATTACCCACCTGCCGACCGGCATCGTCGTCACCAGCTCCGAGAAATCGCAGCACCAGAACCGCGCCAAGGCGATGCAGGTCCTGCGGTCGCGTCTCTACGACGCCGAGCGCCAGCGCGCCGACAGCGAGCGCTCCGCCGATCGCAAGAGCCAGGTCGGCTCCGGCGACCGCTCCGAGCGCATCCGCACCTATAATTTCCCGCAGGGGCGCGTCACCGACCACCGCATCAACCTGACGCTCTACAAGCTCGACCGGATGATGGTCGGCGAAATCGACGAGATCGTCGATGCGCTGATGGCCGACTACCAGGCGAGCCAGCTGTCGCAGCTCGGCGAGCAGCAGCCATGAGCGAGAAGGGGAAACAGGTCGCCGCGACGGTTTCCCAGCTTCTGGCCGAGGCGCGGCGACGCTTCACCGAGGCCGGCGTGGCCGATCCGGCCGCCGATGCGCGTGTGCTGATCGCGGGGTTGCTCGATCTGACGACGACCGGGATGCTGACCCGGGGAAGCGATCTGGTCGAGGATGCGGCCGCCTCGCGGATCGAGGACGCGATCGTGCGCAGGCTGGCGCATGAGCCGGTGCATCGGATCCTGGGCGAACGCGAGTTCTACGGCCTGCCTTTGGCGCTTTCGGCGGCGACGCTGGAGCCAAGGCCGGATACGGAAATTCTCGTCGATACAATGCTTCCTTATATGAGAGACCTTGCGGGTAAGCATGGTCATCTCCATATACTGGATATGGGAACGGGAACCGGGGCTATATGCCTCGCGCTGCTCAAGGAATGTCCCGAGGCATCGGGCACAGGGAGCGACATCTCGGTCGACGCGCTGAAGACGGCGCAATCCAACGCGGAAAGAAACGGGCTGCAGCAGCGCTTCAAGGCGGTGCGGTCCAGCTGGTTTCAGGACATAGACGGGACGTTTCACGTCATTGTCTCAAATCCGCCCTATATAGCGTCCAGTGTCGTTGACACTCTTGCTCCCGAAGTGACAAAATTTGATCCGGCCGCCGCACTGGATGGCGGCATGGATGGGCTTGACGCCTACCGCGCGATTGCCAAGGATGCCGCAAGGTTCATGCATCCCGACGGTGTTATAGGGCTTGAGATCGGCTTCGATCAGCGAACTGAAGTGACCGAGGTTTTTGAGGCGGAAGGCTTCAAATGCCTGGAATCGGTGAAGGATTACGGCCACAACGACCGTGTGCTCGTGTTCGCCCGTCACTTGTTGGCAACAAGCGGCTGAATAGACTAGTCCATTGGTGTCATTGCGAAGAAAAGGCTTGGATTTAAACGGGAAGCAATATAGGTTGCCCCCACGTATTGGAGAGATAGGTCAGAACGATTGTTCGTTCGAAGCTAGCTCGGCCTCGGGGGTCCACTCTCTTAAACGAGAGTTTCAAAGGTTGAAGACGACCCAATGCGTGAATCAGTCAAACTGACTTGAGAACAAGCGGCAGGTTGGCGCAAAGGCGCATTATGCTTGCGGCACGAATACCCTGAGTCGGACGAACGACCACGGTTGACGGTGCCATCACTCCACACAAACAGAGAATTCAGGTGAACGATCGATGAGGCCAGGACAGCAGAACAAACGCGGTCGCGGGCGTACCAACAACAACGGCGGCGGCGGCGGAAATAACAACAACAATAACAACAATTTCAACCGCAAGGGCGGCAATCCGCTGACGCGGACCTACGACAGCTCCGGCCCAGACGTGAAGATCCGCGGCACCGCGCAGCACATCGCCGAAAAGTATTCGCAGCTCGGTCGCGACGCGCAGAGCTCCGGCGACCGTGTCATGGCTGAAAACTACCTGCAGCACGCCGAACACTACTACCGCATCATTGCCGCCGCACAGGCGCAGATGCAGGAGCGCTTCCAGCGCGACGACCGCGGCGAATTCGACCGCGATGGCGCAGAGCGCGATGGCGACGAAATGGATGGCGGCGACAATGACGACGTCGTGGTCGTTCAGCCTCCGCGCCAGCAGCAGGAGCACCAGCAGCGCCGCAACAACGATGAGCAGCCGCGCCGTCAGAACGACGAGCAGCAGGGCCGCCGTTCGGACGAGCGCCGCTTCAACAACGAGCAGCGCCAGCGCCGTGACGAAGAGCAGCCGCGCCGTCAGAGTCAGAACGACGAGCAGCCGCGCAGCGAAGAGCAGCCCCAGCCGCAGCCGCGCGCCGAGGAGCAGCCTCGCAGCGAAGAGCGCCCGGCTCGCCAGCCCCGCCGCCGCGAAGAGCGCCCGGCACCGGTTGCCGCCGCCCAGCCCGAAGTGATCGACGGTACCGGCCCGCAGCCTGATATCGAAGGCATTCCGGCCGAGGTGTCGATGGACGAGGAAAGCGGTGCGGCAACGACCCGACAGCCGCGCCGTCGCGCCGCCACCCCGCGTCCCCGTCGTCCGCGTCGTGGCGAAGGCGAAGCGGCTGGTGAAGGCGATGCCGGCGAAGCGCCAGCCTTGGCAGACGCTGCTTCGGAGTAAGCCGTTACGGCATGAAAGTTGGATATGTTTGAAGAGGGCGCCCTGGTGGCGCCCTTTTTCATTGGCGGGTCGTCGGCGGGTCGGGCAGTCCTTGAAATATAAGAAATACACTATGAGTTTTCACAGGGATGCAACCTTAAATTAGATATTCGTTGTATACTGAACATTAACTCTCGCGGAATGATCATCGGTTGTGAGAGCTTCGGTGATTGCGATCTGAGATAGTTGTTATTTTCCCTCAGGATTTGCCCATACTTCGTCGGAAACGCGCGTTCCCCGATGTCTCTTTCAACAAGACGCAACGCCAGTGGATGGCGTCGCAGGCAAAGGGGACGGGAATGTTCGGTCTGGCATCTGATGCGGGATATATCCTCGGCGCGATTTCAAAATCGCAAGCAATCATCGAGTTCGATCTGAAGGGCAACGTGCTGAAGGCGAACGAGAATTTCTGCAATGCTCTCGGCTATGATCTTTCCGAGATCGTCGGCAAGCACCACGCGATGTTCTGCGAACCGGCGCTGGCCGCATCGCAGGAGTATCGCGACTTCTGGGCCCGGCTCGGCCGTGGCGAATACGATGCGGGGGCCTACAAGCGGCTGGCCAAGGGTGGCCGGGAGATATGGATCCAGGCCTCCTACAATCCGGTCTTCAAGCACGGCAAGCCATTCAAGGTCGTGAAGCTCGCTTCCGACATCACGGATGCGAAGAACAAGGCGGTCGAGGACGCCGGCAAGCTGGACGCGATCTCGCGTTCGCAGGCGGTCATCGAATTCACGCCGACAGGCGAGATCATCACGGCCAACGAAAACTTCTGCAACGGTCTCGGCTACTCGCTGAATGAGATCGTGGGCAAACATCACAGCATGTTCTGCGAGCCGTCCTATGCGCGCACCGAGGACTATGCCAGCTTCTGGCGCCGTCTGGCGGCCGGCGAGTTCATCGCCAACGAGTTCGTCCGTTACGGCAAGGGTGGCAAGGAAATCTGGATTCAGGCGGCCTACAACCCGATCACCGACGCCAATGGCCGGGTCTACAAGGTGGTGAAGTTCGCCACCGACGTGACACAGCGCATGAGCGCCATCAGCCTGCTCGGGCAGGCGCTGCGCGGTCTCTCGGAAGGCGATCTGACGAAGACGGTCGATGCCGCCTTCGTGCCGTCGATGGAGCAGCTGCGACACGATTTCAACGCGACGATCGCCCGGCTCTCGGAGACCATGAAGACCGTCGGCGAGAACGCGCATGCGATCGCGGCCGGCTCCCGCGAGATCGGTGCGACGGCCGATTCCTTCTCCAAGCGCACGGAGCAGCAGGCGGCGTCCGTCGAGGAGACGGCGGCGGCGCTGGAGGAGATCACCACGACGGTCAACGATTCCAGCTACCGCGCCGACGAGGCCGGCAAGCTGGTGTCCCAGACCAAGCAGGGAGCGGAGCAATCCGGCCAGGTGGTGCGCAACGCCGTGGCGGCGATGGGCCAGATCGAGCAGTCGTCCCGGGAGATCACCAACATCATCGGCGTCATCGACGACATCGCGTTCCAGACCAATCTTCTCGCCCTCAACGCCGGTGTCGAGGCGGCGCGCGCGGGCGAGGCGGGCAAGGGCTTCGCCGTCGTGGCGCAGGAGGTGCGCGAGCTGGCGCAGCGCTCGGCAAGTGCCGCAAAGGAGATCAAGTCGCTGATCACCAAGTCCAGCGAGCAGGTTCGCAACGGCGTCGACCTGGTCGGGCAGACGGGCAAGGCGCTGGAGACCATCGTCAGCCAGGTCAACGACATCAACGTCAATGTCGCGGCGATCGTCGAAGGCTCGAGGGAGCAGGCGACGGGGCTGAAGGAGATCAATCAGGCGGTCAACCAGCTCGACCAGTCCACGCAGCAGAACGCGGCGATGGTCGAGGAGAGCACGGCGGCAAGCCACAAGCTGGCGGCGGAAGCCGAGGCGCTTCGCGGGTTGTTGGCGCAGTTCAAGCTGAGCGAGGCCTATGCGGTCCGGCCGCAGTCCAGGGCGGCGCAGAGCTCGCCGGCGCTGCATCTCGTCTCGCGGGTCGCCAGGGCGCACGGAATGGCGGCGCCTGCTGCTGACAGCTGGGAAGAATTCTGATCGTCATACCGGAATGAACGAGACGGCCGGCATCGCTTCCATGCGGTGCCGGCCGTTTCATTTTGATGCGCGATGTAAATGATGAAATACGTATCATCGGTTGCGTAAATCGCAGCTTATATTCCACAACGGGTACAGATCGGCCGCCCCTGTTTCGCCTCATTCCACCGGGCCGTATCATCCTGTTGCAATCCGTCCCATTTGTGTCTGCATATGTCTCCGGTTGTGTCTGCATTTTGCATTAGTCATTCATAATATATTATCCGTTTTCCGAGGCTTGCAAAACCTATGCGCGAAAGACATTGAAATGTTAGAGTTTACGCATATTCTTATTTTCATGTAGAGGCGGGGTGTGTTCCACCCTTGGTTACAGCCCGCCGCTTCGGGAATGCGCGCTTCCCTTCATTGGTTTCGACTGCCTGGGCATAGTGCTCCGGCAGCATCTCGTGGAGGTTGGAATGAACTCTAATGCATCGAAATACGCTGTCCTGGCCCTCAGTTGCGCCGCTTTCCTGGCTCCATTGCCGGCGAGTGCCTTTGATGTCGGCGGCAGCCGTGGTCTCAGCATCGGGACCAGCAACGGGCTCAGCGTCTCGCTCGGCGGCGCCAGCGGCGTGAATGCGACCGTCGGCGGCAGCGGCTCTGTTGCAAGCGCATCGGTCGGCGGCGCCAGCGGCGTCAATGCAAACGTCGGTAGCAATTCAAGCGGTGGTCTGGGCGTTTCGGCGTCGGTCGGCGGTTCCGGTGGTGTCAGCACCAACACATCCGTCGGTGGTGGTTCCGGCGGCGGCCTCGGCGTTAGCAACACCGCCAGCGTCGGCGGATCGCGTGGGCTCAACACGGGCGTCAACGCCAATGTCGGCGGTTCGGGGCTTCTGGGGGCGAAAGCGAAGGTGGCTCTCGGCACCAACACGCTGCTGAACCTCAATCTCGGCCTGCCGGGTACCGATGATCCGCAGAACCCGAACAACCCGACCAACCCGACCAACGGCAACAATGGTACCAACGGCAGCAACGGGCGCAACGGCCTGAACAACAGGCAGCTTCAGGCTTTCAACGACCTTTCGGCCGGCGACCGGGCGAAGATGAAGGTCCGGTGCAAGGACATCCTGGCCGGCGGCGGCTTCGACGGCAGCCTTGTCAAGCTCTGCAAGATGGTCATCGCGATGCGCTAATTGGCGCTGTCGCCATAGATCGTCAGGATCAATATCGAGAACAAGCGTGCGGCATGGCTTGCCGCACCCTTCATTTATGAAGGGCTGCTGCGTCAGCTTGCGCTGTATTTCACCGCGGTGATGGTCACCGGGCCGTACTGGGTCGGGATGCGCACGAAGACAGGCGCCAAGACGTTGGCGGAGTCGGCCTTGGCGAACCAGATCTCCATGCGGCTGCTCTTGCTCAGATATTCGATGTCGCTGCGGCCCTTCTTGTAGCCCGAGCGCGGCACGAAGCGGACGTTGCATACCGTCGCCTTGCCGGAAAAGCCTTGCGTGGAAAAATCCTTCGATCCGCTCGGCGAGAGTACCAGATCCATGCGCATCTCGCCGTCATAGATCGGCAGTTTCTGCGCGCAGACATTGGTGTCGGCCGGGAAGATCAGGCCGGAAATGGGATCGAGCACGGCGCGCATGTCGGATGCGGGCACGTCGACCCAGTTCTTCGGCGGCTGGCGCGGCGGCTTTATCGTCGAGGAGGTGATGTTGCCGTTGGTGTAGCGGACATCATAGGTGCGGGCGCGCTTGCCGCTCTTGTAATAGAGGAGATAGCGGGTCGCCTGCATGCGGTTGCCGCGCAGCTGGCCGTCGACGCTGGTCGTGGCCGAGATGGTCGTGACGAGGTCGGCGAGGCCGGCCGAGCTGATGTCGCCGGAAACGCTATAGGTCTTGTTATCCTCGATACGGGTCATGAAGGCGGCCCGCGCGATGGTGATGATGCCGAGCGCGACCTTGTACTCCGTGCGATGCACGACCTCGGCGGCGCCCGCCGGCACGGCCATCAGGCCCGCCAGGGCGGAGATGAGAATGCGTTTGCTCCAGTGAGCCATGAATTCAACCTTGTTCGGTGCGCTGGTCAGATCACGAGATACCGTCTATACGCCTGTCGCGGCCTTGAGAGAACACAAGCTTTTTGACGGAATTGCGAGGCTTTTCGAGGGAATCGCCGGAAAGACCAAGGTTTGGCTTGACGCGCACGGTCTGTCTGATTATAGAACCGCAACTTTCCAATCATGGCCTGTTGGATTGCAAGTCCGTTTTGCGCGGGCGGGCAGTTATGGCCGAGAAAAACAAGAATAGGTGTCCCATGTCCCGCATGTGCGAATTGACCGGCAAGGCAGTCCTCGTTGGCAACAATGTCAGCCATGCCAACAACAAGACCAAGCGCCGGTTCCTCCCGAACCTGTGCCAGGTTACGCTGATCTCCGACGCGCTCGGCCAGCGTTACCGTCTTCGCGTTTCGGCTGCTGCTCTGCGTACCGTCGAGCATCGCGGTGGTCTCGATGCTTTCCTGATCAAGGCAAGCGAAAACGAACTGTCGATGCGCGCTCGTCTGCTGCGCCGCCAGATCGTCAAGAAGACCGCTGAAACGGCTGTTGCTGCCTAAGCAATAACCGTCGTCTAGCTATACGGCTTCAAAAGGCTTGCACGGATCATCCCGTTCAAGCCTTTTGCTTTGCCGGATCGTCCCTCCAGCTGGTGGCATACCCCAGGATAAAAAAATGCTTCAGACGCGCTATATCATTATCTACGTCGCCCTGATGACGCTGGTCGTCGTCTCGTCGAACTTCCTCGTGCAGTTCCCGCTGAACGTCACGGTCGCCGGCGTCAATCTCGCCGACCTCCTGACCTGGGGTGCATTCACCTATCCGGTCGCCTTCCTGATCACCGATCTCACCAATCGCCAGTTCGGACCGCAAGCGGCGCGCAAGGTGGTGTTCGCCGGCTTCCTCGTCGGCGTTGCTCTGTCCTTCTTCACATCGGTGCCGCGTATCGCGATCGCTTCCGGCACAGCCTATCTCGCCGGCCAGTTGCTCGATATCGCGCTGTTCAACCGGCTGCGTCGGCAGGCCTGGTGGCGCGCGCCGCTGATCGGCTCCCTGTTGGGCTCGATGCTCGATACGGTGATCTTCTTCTCGCTGTCGTTCGCTGCCGTCTTCGTCTTCCTCGGCCCGAACGAGCCGTTCGCGCTCGAGGCCTCGCCTGTTCTCGGCGTCTTCGCCGCCGAGGCACCGCGCTGGATTTCCTGGGCGATCGGCGATTTCTGGGTGAAGCTGCTGGTCGGCCTCGTGATGCTTCTGCCCTACGGTGCGCTGATGAGCGTTCTCAGGCCGATGCAGGGCGCCCGCGCAACCGGCTGAGCCAGCAGACAATCGATGCGAACGGCATCCGCTTACTTGCGGGTGCCGTTCCCTTCGCTGATGACGCCGACCAGCGCCTTGCCGTCGGTGAAATAGGGGTCTCCGCCGCCGTTGCGGCCAGTCCTGGTGGCGCCGATGCCGGGGATTTCGTATGTCGACGACAACTGGCCCGCTTTCATCAGGTCGCCGATCGTCAGATCCCGTTCCGCGTCGACATCCGGGCCGATATGGTGGGTGATCTGCCCGGTGTCGTGGCTGAAGCCGACACCGCGGTCGAAGCTCGCCGAGCCCAGCCAGATCGGCCGGCCGTCCTTCGCCACCTCCTTCGTCATCCAGAAACGGACGTGATTGCGCTCGTCGGCGCTGGTGCCGACCGCCTGCTCGAAGGCGAGATCCTGCTTGCGTCCCTCGAATTTGAGCGGACTGACCGGCGCATCGAGATCGGGCCGGTCGAGGACGACGCTGAGGCCGATCTCGGCCGAGGTCTTGAGCGTGATCTTGTCGGCCGGGTCCCAGCCGGCGGCGGCGAAGGCGCGGATGACCTCTTCCTTCGTCCCCACCAGCCCGACATTGATGGGATCGCCGGGGATATCCTGCTCCGTGGTCGTCACCATCGGGCCGAACTGAGCAATGCGGCCCTCGTCGCGCAGGATCCACATCTCAGGCAGGACGACATAGGCAAGCAGCAGATAGGCGGCGATCAGCAGCAGGAGGCCGCTCGTCGCCTTGCGCGTCCTGGTTCGTCGTCGCGTTGCCGCCCGGTTCTTCATCCCCGTCTCCCCGGCCCGCAATCTACAGCAAGACGGCTGATCGGGCGAGATAGAGGCCGTCTACTCGACCAGCCGGAATTCCAGCATCAGACTGCGCTGCAGGATCGAGTGATTGTCGTCGGAGACCAGGACGACACGGGTGCTTCCATCGGCGGCGGTGAAGGCGTCGATGCCTTCCATATTGTCGATCTGGTAGCCGAAATCCGCCTGCAGCAGGATCTCGCCGTCGATCACGGCGCCGGGCTTGATATCGGCCGACTTGATGCGGCGGATGCGCATCCCCACGCCCGCGGCCATGTTGAAGCGGCGCTCCAGCAATAAAAGGTCGCCATTGGGCAGGAAGGTGCCGTCGGTGGCGTCGAAGTCGCCGTAGTGCGCGAGCGCCAGCGTGCCCTTCAGCGGGCCGTCGAGAATGGCGGCATAGGCATTGCCGTCGTCGTCCAGGCTGCGTTCGGCGACGATCAGCGTCCCGCCCTTCAGCGGGCTCGACGCGGGCGCGACGGCGATCGTCTCGAAGCCGCGATTGGCGCGCAGCACGCTACGGGGGAAGGGGATCGTCTTTCCCTCGATGGCGCGGGAGGTTTCGAAACCGGGATCGGGATAGCTATCGACGCGATGCAGCTGTTCGAAGGAGACCAGCACGCGATCCTTCGCCAGCGCGAGCCCCTCGGCGTCCATGAAGCCCTTGCCCTCGAAGGTCTTGCCGGCGCGGTCGCGCATCGGCGTGATCTCGACATCGGCGAGGCCCGAGAGCTTGCCTGCGGCATCGCGCTCGACGCGGCCGGTCATCCAGTGGCCGGTGTCCAGCACGGCGACGAACCGTGCCGGGTCCTCCTTGAAGCGGATCGACGACATCGAGCCGAACAGGCGATTGGACGAGACCATCTCCAGTCCGCCAAGAAATTCAAAAGGCCCGAACCTGGTTTCGTTCGAGCCGATCTTGAAGTCGGAAATGATGCGGCTGTCGACCTTCGCGCCGTCCGCGGCAAGCGCCGGCGGCATGCCCGCCGCCAGGACGGCGAGGATCATTGCCGCTCGAGCGATCTGCCGACGAACGAGCCGCGAAACGATCATGCGCGATCAGCCGGCGCGGCGGGCGCGTCCGCCGCGCGGTTGCGCCGCCTGATCCTCGAAGAGCGAGGCCAGCTGTTCTGTCATCGCGCCCGCGAGTTCGTCGGCATCGACGATGGTGACGGCGCGGCGATAATAGCGCGTGACGTCGTGGCCGATGCCGATGGCGAGGAGCTCGACCGGAGAGCGGGTCTCGATGCGCTCGATCACCGCGCGCAGGTGGCGCTCCAGATAGTTGCCCGGATTGACCGAGAGCGTCGGATCGTCGACCGGCGCGCCGTCGGAGATCATCATCAGGATCTTGCGCTGCTCGCGCCGCGCGATCAGGCGGTTATGCGCCCACATCAGCGCTTCGCCGTCGATGTTTTCCTTGAGCAGGCCTTCGCGCATCATCAGGCCGAGATTGGTGCGCGAGCGGCGCCATGGGGCGTCGGCGGACTTGTAGATGATATGGCGCAGGTCGTTGAGGCGGCCCGGCGTCTGCGGCTTGCCATTGGCGAGCCACTGTTCGCGGGCCTGTCCGCCCTTCCAGGCCTTGGTGGTGAAGCCGAGAATCTCGACCTTGACGCCGCAGCGCTCCAGCGTGCGGGCGAGAATGTCGGCGCAGGTGGCGGCGACCGTGATCGGGCGGCCGCGCATGGAGCCGGAATTGTCGATCAAAAGCGTCACTGACCGTATCGCGGAACTGCGTGTCGCGCTCCTTCTTGAAGGAGAGCGCCTGGGTGGGGTCGATGATCAGGCGCGTCAGGCGGGCCGGATCGAGATAGCCCTCTTCCAGGTCGAAATCCCAGGAGCGGTTCTGCTGCGCCATCAGGCGGCGCTGCAGGCGGTTGGCGAGGCGGCCGACGGCGCCCTGGAGGTGGGCGAGCTGCTTGTCGAGGAAGGCGCGCAGGCGCTCCAGCTCGGCGGCGTCGCACAGTTCCTCGGCGGTGATCGTCTCGTCGAACTCCTCGGTGAAGACGTGGTAGTCGACCTTCTCGTTGAAATCGTCGAAGGGCGTGTTGGGACGGCGGGTCTCGCCCGGCGTCTCCGAGTCGTCCTCGCCCTCTTCCTGCATGTCGTCGTCGGAGATCTCGGCGCCTTCGGTCTCGCCGTCCTCCATCTGCTCGTCGGCGACCTGGCTGTCCTCGACGGGGGCTGCATCCGAACCGGCATCGTCCTCGACATCGTCGTCGTTCTGGTCTTCGCCGCTCGGCTTGTCTTCCTCGTCCTGCTGGTCGTCGGCGTCGGGATCGCTGTCGTCGTCGCCATACTCCTCGGCCATTTCCATGGCCGTGAGCATGTTGCGGATGACCTTGGAGAAGGCCTGCTGGTCATTGATGACGCCGGTCAGGTTCTCGAGATCCTTGCCGGCCTTGTCCTCGATGAAGGAGCGCCAGAGATCGAGCACCTTGCCGGCGGATTCCGGCGGCTTCTCGCCCGTGAGCTTCTCGCGCACCATCATGGCGACGGCTTCGCCGACGGGTGCGTCTTCCTTGCGTTCGATGCCGGAGAAGTTGGCCTTGGCGTATTTTTCCGAGGTCATCGAGCGCAGATTGCTGGCGACGCCTTCCATGCGCAGCGCGCCGATCGATTCCACGCGCGCCTGCTCGACGGCGTCGAAGATGGCGCGGGCGTCGGAGCCCTGCGGCGCCATGGTCGTGTGCACCTTCTCGTCGTGGCAGGCGAGACGCAGCGCCATCGAGATCGCCGAGACCGCGGGTGACCGCAAGCTCGTGCATCGTCGGACGCTTGGACAGTTCCGGCAGGCGGATGCGCTCGGCGGTCATGCCCGGCCGCTCGTTGGCGAAGGTCACCTCGACCTCGCCGTCGCCGGCGATGGCGCGCACGCTGCCGGTTATCGCCCGGCGCAGCGGCTCCACGTCGACGGGTGCACCGGGCTTTGCTTTCGAATTGTCACCACGCGCTGCCATGATCCGTTAGCCTCAGGCCTCCAGGACGATGTTGGCGGCGCTTTCCTTCAGCTCGACGCCGAAGGCGCGCTGATAGTGCTCGGCAACCAGCGGACGCTCCAGTTCGTCGCACTTGTTGAGGAAGGTGACACGGAAGGCGAAGGCGAGGTCACCGAAGATCTCGGCATTCTCGGCCCAGGTGATGACGGTACGCGGGCTCATGACGGTCGAGAGGTCGCCGTTCATGAACGAAGCGCGGGTGAGATCGGCGACGCGGACCATCTTGGAGACGGTGTCGCGGCCGTTCTTGTCCTTGCCGAAGCTCTTCACCTTGGCGGCGACGATGTTCACTTCGTGCTCGTGCGGCAGATAGTTCAGCGTCGAGATGATCGACCAGCGGTCCATCTGCGCCTGGTTGATCTGCTGCGTGCCGTGATAGAGGCCGGTGGTGTCGCCGAGGCCGATCGTGTTGGCGGTCGCAAACAGGCGGAAGGCCGGGTGCGGGCGGATGACGCGGCTCTGGTCGAGCAGCGTCAGGCGGCCGGACGATTCCAGAACGCGCTGGATGACGAACATGACGTCAGGGCGGCCGGCGTCGTATTCGTCGAAGACGAGCGCGACATTGTGCTGGTAGGCCCAGGGCAGGATGCCGTCCTTGAATTCGGTGACCTGCAGGCCGTCCTTGACGACGATGGCGTCCTTGCCGACGAGATCGATACGGCTGACATGGCTGTCGAGGTTGATGCGCACACAGGGCCAGTTGAGGCGGGCGGCGACCTGCTCGATATGCGAGGACTTGCCGGTGCCGTGATAGCCGGAGATCATCACGCGGCGGTTATGAGCAAAGCCGGCGATGATGGCGAGCGTGGTTTCGCGATCGAAGAGATAGTCGGGATCGAGATCCGGAACATAGGCGCTGCCCTGGCTGTAGGCCGGCACGCGGATGTCAGAATCGATGCCGAAGACCTCCCTGACGGAAACGGTGGTGTCCGGAAGTTCCGAGATATCAAGGTCAATCTTGCTCATCATGTCTCCAAGGCGGGTGGCCGACACCCTGCCATACTGTCTCAGCTCGTTTCGCGATCATGGCGTCGCGGGTATCCCACGCGCTCATGTCTGAACGTCGGCGATGCTTCTCCGGGACTGAAACGAAACCTCGGGGACGACTTGATCGCCGCCTGCGAGCATTCTTGACGATAGTCCCGGACAAGAAACGCCGCGTCCGGAAGTGGCCGAGGCGCCTGTGAGACAAACGCGAAAACGGGTGCCGCGGTTGCCTGCGGCCTCAGCCGATTTGGACCATACCCGATTGAAGACCAAGAGCAAGGACGGGAATTAACAAAAACCGTTCTGCTTCAATAATTGATAGGCCTGGATCACGGCGCGGAAGCGCTCTTCGGAACCACGATCGCCGCCGTTCGCGTCGGGATGGTGCTTCTTCACCAGTTCCTTGTAGCGGCTCTTGATCTCGGCCGATGTGGCGTTGGCCGCCAGATTCATGGTGTCGAAAGCCTTGGCCTCCAGGCTCTTCAGCTTGCGCTGTTCGGGAAAGCGCGGGCCGCTGCTCTTGTTTTCCTTGACGAAGCCGAAGGGGTCGCGAACGCGGGTATAGGCGCCGGAGCGGATATCCGACTGGATCGGGCTATCCTTAGCCGACTTGTTGACGCCGACGGTCCAGGTCGGGCGGTGGCCCGTTATCGCTTCCTTCTGGTAGCGCGCGATCTCGCCGTCCGAGAGGCCGGAGAAATAGTTGTAGCCCTTGTTGTATTCCTTGACGTGCTCGAAGCAGAAAAGAAAGAACTGCCCCTCGGCATTGCGGCCGACAGGCGCGCGATGCGCGCCTTTCTTGTCGCAGCCGTCCCACTGACAGGTCGGAGGGGCCTGTTCGGGTTCCTGCTCGCGTTTGCGGCGGGTGCGGATGCGGTCGAAATATTTGGAATCAAGTCTCATGACGGCGCTAATTATGGGGCTCAGAATAGGTGAGGACAAGAATTGACAAACGGGAATGTTGCTGGCTTGGTGGGAACCTTTTTCGCAAGGCAGCAAGATCGGCTCATGACAGTTCAATCCTCCATCGAAGAAAAGCTCAACGCGGCATTCGCTCCGGAGCGGCTTGATGTCATCAACGAAAGCCACCTGCATGCCGGTCATCACCCCGACATCACGGGGGCTGGCGAGACCCATATGCGGGTCAGGATCGTCTCGGCGTCGTTCGCCGGCATGACACGGCTGGCGCGTCACCGGGCGATCACGGAGCTTCTGAAGCCTGAACTGGACGCGGGGTTGCATGCGCTGGCGGTGGAGCCGGCGGCGCCCGGAGAGCCGGTGCGCTGGTAAGCCGACACCGCGTCATATGGGCGCGGCGCGGCGATTTCGCAAGGATGGCGGGCAGCCTCTAACGGATCAGAAGCGCCGTCGCATAGAGGCCGAAGCCGAATACGGTGTGGGCGACGAGACCGAGGAAGCGGACCTTGGTGGGGTTCGGCGTCTTCGATGCCGCCCAGCCGATACCGAGGCCCGGCTGCAGCAGGAACCAGCCGGCGGCGATGGTGACGATGCCCCAGATCCAGGCGGGCAGGAAGGTCGGCGCGATCAGCCAGTAAGGGCCGGTCAGGATCACCAGCATGATGCCGTAGATGATGCCGACGGCGTAGTGGAAGACCCAGCCGAGCGCGACTTCGTGCTCATAGGGCGCGGCCTTGCCGATATCGTCGTGAAAGACCGTGCCCTTGGCGAAGAGATGCCAGAGCCAGCGGCCGGGCGGTCCCCAGTTGGGCAGACCGGTGCCGGTCAGCTTGCCGAGGATGACGGCCCAGATGTCCATGAGAATGGTGGCGCCGATGCCGATGGCGATCGAGCGCCAGAGAATGTCAAACATATCAAATCCATTAGAATGCTGCCCGCCGGGCTCCTCCCGCAGCGTGCAATGGTTGAGGGGGCGGTCGATCAGGCGGGATTGTTCTGGTTCTCCTCCGCCGGGCGGATGCGCAGTCTGGTGATGCGGTTCTTGTCACGTTTCATGACGATGAAGCGCTTGCCGTAGAAGGTGAAGGCCTGGCGCTCCTCGGGAATGGTCATCGATTCGTGGATGACGAGGCCGGCGATCGTCGTCGCCTCCTCGTCGGGCAGCTGCCAGTCGAGCGCGCGGTTGAGGTCGCGGATCGGCACGTTGCCATCGACCACCACCGAGCCGTCGGCCTCCTGGCGCACGCCCTGTATCTCGATGTCGTGCTCGTCCGAGATGTCGCCGACGATCTCCTCGAGAATATCCTCGAGCGTGACGATGCCCTGCACCTCGCCATATTCGTCGACCACGACGGCGAAATGCTGCTTGCGGCGCAGGAAGGCGTTGAGCTGTGCTTCGAGATTGGTGCTGTCGGGCACGAACCAGGGCTTCTGGGCGATCTTGACGATATCGAGATGCTCCGGCTCGGCATCGCGCTCGGCCAGCGCCCTCAGGAGGTCCTTGGAGTGCACGACGCCGATGATGTTGTCGGTCGAGCCGCGCCAGAGCGGCATGCGGGTGAAGGGGCTGTCGAGAATGGCGCGCACGACCACCTCGGGCGGGTCGTCGGCATTGATGCAGCGCATGGCCAGGCGGTGGATCATGATGTCGGACAGTTCGAGCTCGCCGAGATCGAGCACGCCGCCGAGACGGTCGCGATCGGCCTTCACCACCGAGCCCTCGCGATGCAGGAGATCGACGGCGCCGCGCAGTTCCTCGTGCGCCGTCAGCATCGACACTTCCCGCGAGAGATTGATGCCGAAAAGCGCGAGAATGCGGCGCACGATCCTGTTCACGAAGGACGAGACGGGGCCGACCAAGGCGACGAACAGCTTGACGCCGCCGGCCGTGTTGAGCGCGAAGCGTTCCGGCGCCGAGATCGCCCAGCTCTTCGGCAGCACCTCGGCGAAGATGACCAGGATGACGGTCATCGCCAGTGTCGCCAGCGCCACGCCCGAGCTGCCGAACAGGCCGAGAAACAGGCTGGTGGCGATCGCCGATGCCAGGATGTTGGCGAGGTTGTTGCCGATCAGCAGCGCGCTGATCAGCCGGTCGCGGCGCTCGATCAGTTTGCGCACGATGCCGGCGCGCTCTTCGCCGTTTGCCTCCAGCGTGTGAATGCGGCTGCGCGAGACGGCCGTCAGCGCCGTCTCGGAGCCGGAGAAGAAGGCGGACACGAGGACGAGGGCCACGATGGAAAGAATTTCCGGCCAATATGCGGAAAGAAATGCCAGCGTGCCTTCGAGGGTCATTGCGGGTGTTTTTCCTTGAGGAAGCTCAATACTTCGGATGCCGGCACGTCGTTGGCGACGAAGGACTGGCCGATGCCGCGGGTGAGGATGAAGGTGAGCTGGCCGCCCTTGACCTTCTTGTCCTGGGCAATCGCGTCCATCAGCACTTCGGCGGGTGGCAGCGTGCCCGGGATCTCCGACATGCGGGTCGGAAGGCCGACCTCTCTCAGATGACGCTCGACGCGCTTTGCGTCATCCGGGCTTGCAAGGTTCATGCGGGCCGAGAATTCGTGGGCGAGCACCATGCCGATCGCAACACCCTCGCCATGGACGAGGCGGCTGCTGTCGTAGGCGGTCGCGGCTTCCAGCGCGTGGCCGAAGGTGTGGCCGAGATTGAGCAAGGCGCGCTGGCCGTTTTCGTGCTCATCGGCGACGACGACATCCGATTTCGCCTGGCAGCTTGCGGCAATCGCCTCGATGCGGGCCGCGCCGCCTGAAAAGACGGATTGCCAGTTGGCTTCCAGCCAGGCGAAGAAATCGGGCTTGTCGATCAGTCCGTATTTGGCGACTTCGGCATAGCCGGCGCGGAATTCGCGCTCGGAGAGCGTGTTCAGGACATCGGTATCGGCAAGCACGAGGTCCGCCTGGTGGAAGACGCCGATGAGGTTCTTGCCGTGGCGGCTGTTGATGCCGGTCTTGCCGCCGACGGAGCTGTCGACCTGCGACAGCAGCGATGTCGGGATCTGCACGAAGCGCACCCCACGACGGACAATGCCGGCGACAAAGCCGGAGAGGTCGCCGATGACGCCGCCGCCGAGCGCGATCACGCAGTCGTTGCGCTCGATGCGGGCTTCCAGGACCTTGTCGCAGGCGGTCATCAGATGCTCGAAGCTCTTGGTCTTCTCGCCGGCCGGCAAGACCAGCGCCGACGACGCGATGCCGGAGGCCGTCAGGCTCTCGACGAGCGCGTTGAGATAGAGCGGGCCGACGTTCTCGTCGGTGATGATGGCGGCCTTGCGGCCCTTGAGACGGGCGGCGATCTCGGTGCCGGCGCGCGCGATCAGGCCGGGGCCGATCAGGATGTCATAGGCGCGGTCGCCAAGCGGCACATGAACCTTGCGGTCGGTGGAGGCGGCAATCGCGTTCATCAGGCTGCACTTTCGGTTCTGCTGTCGATCACGGCTCTCAGCACTTCCTCGGCCATCACTTCCTTGCGCACATCGCGCGAGATGACGGTGAGGTCTGCCTGCTCGTAGATCGGGTATCTTGCGTTCATCAGGTTTTCGAGCGTCTGCCTGGGATTTTCGGTCTTCAGCAGCGGGCGGGTGTCGCGCTTGTTGACACGCTCCCAGAGCACGTCGAGATCGGCCTTCAGCCAGACCGAGACGCCGCCCCTCTTGATATGCTTGCGGGTGCGGTCGTTGATGAAGGCGCCGCCGCCTGTCGAGACGAGGCGCGGCCCGCCCTTCAGCAGCCGCTTCATCACCCGTCCCTCGAGCGCGCGGAACTCGTCCTCGCCATAGGCGGCGAAAAGCTCGCTGATCGACATGCGCGATACGCGCTCGATTTCCGCATCGCTGTCGATAAAGGGGATGCCCAGCTGCGTGGCGACGATGCGGCCCACCGACGACTTGCCGGCTCCCATCAGACCGACGAGGATCAGATTGCGCGAACCGAGCGCAGCACGAGCTCTGTCCCTCAGGCTATCGGCAACGATCAGAACTGGGTCGTTCATTGGTCCATTCACACTTTGTTTGCGAACGGTATCAACAAATGCAGGTGTAGCGTCAAGTCGGAGGTAAAGGGAATCATGGTTCAAATGCTCCTTCTTGCACTTGCAAACGCGCTTCTTCATAAAGAAGCAAAGTTATGGAGTTGTTGAATGCCGAGTCTGTTCCGATTTCTCGCCATATTGGCGGTCATCGCCGGAGCGATATACGGAACGATGTGGGCGCTTGTGACTTTCGTCCAGCCGAAGGAGCGCGACGTGACGATCCGCATTCCTTCCGAGCGGATCAACCCGCCCGCCACCGGCGCGATCAGCCCGGCGAAGAAGTGATGCGATGAGGGATCTCAGCCGCGTTCACGTCGAGTCCTTTCTCGAGATGATGAGCGCCGAGCGCGGTGCCGCGGCCAACACGCTTTCCTCCTACGAACGCGATCTCGACGATCTGCATTCCTTCCTGAACGGCAAGGGCGTGCGGCTGACGGAGGCGGCGTCCGCTGATCTGTCGGCCTATCTGGCGTCGCTTGCCGCGCAGGGATTCAAGCCGTCGTCGCAGGCCAGGCGGCTGGCGGCGATGCGGCAGTTCTACAAGTTTCTCTATGCCGAGGGGATGCGCACCGACGATCCGACCGGCATCCTCGACGCGCCGAAAAAGGGGCGGGCGCTGCCGAAGACCATGGGTGTCGACGAGGTCGGCAGGCTCCTGGAAAAGGCCGAGGAGGAAGCGCAGGACGAGGCGCCCGGGCAATTGCAGCGGCTGCGCATGCTGGCGCTCTTGGAGCTCCTCTATGCCACCGGCATGCGGGTCAGCGAGCTGGTGTCGCTTCCGGCCCGCGTGCTCGACCAGGAAGGCCGCTTCCTGATCATTCGCGGCAAGGGCAACAAGGAGCGGCTGGTGCCGCTGTCGCAATCGGCGATCGCCGCGCTGAAGCTCTACGGGCGGATGCTGGCGGCCGAGGCGGCAAAAGCCGAAAATCCACAGGAAAGCCCCTGGCTGTTTCCGGTGGCCTCGAAGGAGGGGTATCTCGCCCGGCAGGTCTTCGCGCGCGACCTCAAGAACCTGGCGATCCGGGCGGGGCTCACCCCATCGATGATCTCTCCGCACGTGATGCGGCACGCCTTTGCCAGCCATCTGCTGGCCAACGGCGCCGATCTGCGCGTGGTGCAGGAACTGCTCGGCCATTCGGACATTTCCACCACGCAAATCTACACGCATGTACTGGAAGAAAGGCTCCAGCAACTGGTCCAAACGCATCACCCCCTTGCCAAACAGGCGAAAAAGCAGGATTAGGACCGGCGACAAGGGCAGCCAGAAGACAAATGCCCCGGGCACAAGGAACGGAAACGCACCTCATGCACAATTATCTCGACTTCGAAAAGCCGATCTCCGATCTCGAAGGCAAGATCATCGAACTGAAGAAGATTGCCTCGGAAGACGAGAGCATCGACACATCCGATGAAATCGGCAGGCTCGAAGTTCGTGTTCGCGAAGCGACGGTCGAAATCTATTCGAAGCTCAACGCCTGGCAGAAGACCCAGGTCGCGCGTCATCCGCAGCGGCCGCACTTCGTCGACTACGCCAAGACGCTGTTCCAGGAATTCACGCCGCTGGCCGGCGACCGCAAGTTTTCCGAGGATGCGGCGATCCAGGCCGGTCTGGCACGCTTCCGCGGCCAGCCGGTTGCCGTCATCGGCCAGGAAAAGGGCAACGACACGAAGAGCCGCCTGAAGCACAATTTCGGCAGCGCGCGCCCCGAGGGTTACCGCAAGGCGATCCGCGTGCTCGAGATGGCCGATCGCTTCGGCCTGCCCGTGATCACGCTGGTCGACACGGCCGGCGCCTATCCCGGCGTCGGCGCCGAAGAGCGCGGCCAGGCGGAAGCCATCGCCCGCTCGACGGAAATGTGCCTCGGCCTCAAGGTTCCGATCATCTCCGTCGTCATCGGCGAAGGCGGCTCGGGCGGCGCGATCGCGATCGCCACCGGCAACCGGGTCTACATGCTCGAGCACGCGATCTACAGCGTGATCTCGCCCGAGGGCGCGGCCTCGATCCTGTGGCGCGATTCGGCGCGCGCCAAGGAAGCGGCGACCAACATGAAGATCACCTCGGATGACCTGAAGGCGCTTGGCATCATCGACGGCATCATCGGCGAGCCGCTCGGCGGCGCGCATCGCGACCCCGACAGCGTGATCGCCTCCACCGGAGACGTCATCGCCAATGCGCTCGGCGAGCTGGCCAACCGCTCCGGCGAGCAGATCCGCAACGATCGCCGCCAGAAGTTCCTGAACATGGGCCGCAACCTCTAACAGAGGCTGCGGGGCAGGCAGGGCGGCCGCGGATTGCGGCCAAACCTTGGCCACATTGGTGTTATCAATAGCTTTCGTGCTTGCGAGGGCCGTGGGCGCGCGGCCTGGTCATTAAGGTTTTGTAAACCAGATCGGGCCAATGCTTCGCGTGACCCTGGACGGTTCACCGGATCGGGCTGCATCTCGTAATTGGGCTAGCTGAAATGCGCTTTCGTCATTTTGCCTATGTTTCGCTGATGGCGCTGGCCCTGGCCGGCTGCAACGACGCGTTGGAAACCACGCAGATCGACCTCTCGCAAGTCAAGAACAAGGTCGAACAGCCGCTTCCGCCACGTATCCTCACCGAAATGGCCGCCAAGAGCATGGATCGCAATTCGCCGATCCTGATCCGCATCTTCAAGGAAGAGGGCCAGCTCGAGATCTGGAAAGCGAAGACGGACAACCGTTACGACAAGATCGCCGGCTACAAGATCTGCGCCTGGTCTGGCCGTCTCGGTCCCAAGGTGAAACAGGGCGACAGGCAGGCGCCGGAAGGTTTCTACAACCTGACCAAGGCCAACCTGAACCCGAACTCCAAGTATTATCTCGCGATCAACACCGGCTTCCCGAACAAGTACGATGCCGTCAACGGTCGTACCGGGACCGATCTGATGATCCACGGCGCGTGCTCCTCCTCCGGCTGCTATTCGATGACGGACGAGCAGGTGCTCGAGATCTACGCCTTCGCGCGCGACGCCTTCCAGGGCGGCCAGACCGGCGTGCAGCTGCAGGCCTTCCCGTTCCGGATGACGGCCGAGAACATGTTCAAGCACCGGACGAGCGAGAACATCGACTTCTGGAAGATGCTGAAGGTCGGCTACGACAATTTCGAAGTCACCAAGCGGCCGCCCGAGGTCAATGTCTGCGAGAAGAAATACGTCTTCAACCAGCAGTCGGCGGGTGCGTTCAATCCCGGCGGCAAGTGCCCCGAGATGTCGGCGCCGCCGGCGCTGACGGCAGCGCTTGCCTCCTACGACAAGACCTATGACATCGCCTACGCCAAGGCGTCGAAGCAATTCGACGGCATGGCGTGGTACGATCCGTCGGAAGCCGAGCGCAAGGCCGTCGTCGCCAAGAGCCGCAAGGGCCGCGAGCTCGCCTACGCGCCGACGGGGACCTCGCTCGAAGCCGGCCGGATGATGAAGGTCGCCGATCTCGAAGGCATGACGGCCGCGAAGACGGCGACGACCGTCGCCGCCAACACGGCCGCCGGCTCGGCGCCCGCGGATGCATCCGCCACCGTGAAGACGGCCGATGCCGCGATCGTCAATCCGGCGTCCGTGCCGGTGCCGACGCCGAGCCCGATAAGCCCTGCCGCGACGGCCCTGGCGCCCGTCGAGCAGCCTCAATCGGTCGAGCTCGCCGCCAAGAAGCCGTTCTGGAAGTTCTGGGACAGGAACTGACGGCGTGAGCGCCATGTCCTACGATCTGCGCGGGCTGAAATGCCCGCTGCCCGTCATCAAGACACGAAAGAAGATGTCGTCGCTGCCATCGGGCGCGACGATCCGTGTCGAAACCACCGATCCTCTCGCCGGGATCGATATTCCGCATTTCTGCAACGAGGATGGTCACGAGCTGATCGAGACCGAACGGACCGAGACCGGTCACCGCTTCCTGATCCGCAAACGATAGCAATCCACTGCCTGCTCTCACGAAGCCCATTCCCGGAGTGCTAGAAACGCATTCCAGGGATTGCCAACGGGTTGTCGTTCAGGGCCGCGCGGTCGGCGGTGTCGATGCGCGGCTTGCCCAGGAAGGCATCGAAGAGGTCCTTGACGAAGGCTTCCGGCAGGTCCCTGGTGATCAGCACCATGCGGGTGCGCCGGTCCGCGGGATCGGGCCAGTCGGGAAGGCGGATCGGCGGGTGGAATATGCTCTGCACGCCATGCAGCACCAGCGGCCGGTCGGGACGATCCGACATCGCGACGATCGCCTTCATCCGCAACAGCTTTTCGCCATGCGCCGAGCGCAGGAGATCGATGAACATGTCGAGCGCCATCGGGTCGATCGGCTTGTCCTCGACGATCGAGAAGGAGCGGATCGAGGCGTCGTGACGGTTCACGTCGTGCGCGTGCTGATGGTCGTGGTGATGATGGTCATGATCATCGTGCTGGTGATGCCCATGATCATGGTGACCGTGGCCGTCATGTCCGTGATGATGATGCTCGTGATCGTGGGCATCCTCGTCGCGCAGCCAGCGGCCGACGTCGGCGCTCTTGGTGGCGGGGTCGTAGAGGCCGTTGACGAGGGTGGCGGCGGTGCCGGTCGCTGCATCGTCGGCATCGGCAAGGGCGGCGCGCGGGTTGAGCGCGCGCAGGCGGGCCTCCAGTGTCCGCAGCAGGGCGGGGGAGGAGAGCGTCTTCTTGGACAGGATCAGGCGATCGGCGACGGCTACCTGCCTGACGGCTTCCGCGTGGTTGTCGAGCGTCCGCAACCCGTTGACGACATCGACGACGGTGACGACGCCATCGAGCGAAAAGCTCTCGGCGATGACAGGGTTGCCCATGATCGCCTGCATGACCGGCGCCGGGTCGGCAAGGCCCGTCGTCTCGACGACGACGCGCTTCACCGGCTTGACGCGGCCGGTCTGGATGGCATCCATCAGGTTGGCGAGCGTATCCACCAGTTCGCCGCGCACGGTGCAGCACAGGCAGCCGTCCGACAGTTCGATGATGGCGTCGCCGGAGCTTTCGACCAGCAGATGATCGATGCCGACATCGCCGAATTCGTTGATGATCACGGCGGCGTCCTTCATGGCCGGATCCTTGAGGATGCGGTTCAGGAGGGTCGATTTGCCCGCGCCGAGAAAGCCGGTGAGAATGGTGACCGGGATGCGATCGGCAACTGCGCTCATATCAAAATGCCCTGGAGGTCTGAATGCCTTAGAAGGATGTGGGGCGCGGCTTGGGGATCGGCACGTTGGCGATATCGCCGGTGCCGGCCGTCGCCACCTTGTCGGGCTGCGGCTCGGCCTGGCCGGGGATCAGGCCGGCATAGACGAAGTTCGGCTCGCGATTCATTTCCTGGATATAGGGAGAGCTGATCTTCATGCGGCCGACTTCGTCGCGCGTTTCGCTGCGGATCTTGGCACCCTTGGCGCTGCAGATCTCGGCCGTGATGTCGGCGACCTCCTGGGTCTGGCCGTAGGGCTTCATCGAGCCCAGCGTGTCGGTGCCGGGGAATTGCGATGTGAAACCCTTTTGCAGCATGTCGGCGGAGGCATCGGCGCGGGCGGCAAGGCTGTCTGTGCCGAGCACGACCGAAACGAGCGTGCGGCCGTTGCGGGTGGCCGAACTGATCTGGTTGAAGCCCGAGGCGCAGATGAAGCCGGTCTTCATGCCGTCGGCGCCGGCGAAGCGGCCGATCAGCATGTTGATGGCGGGAATGTTCTGCTTGCCCGTGGTGATCCCCTCCAGCGAGAAGTAGCTGGCATATTGCGGGAAATCGCGGCGCAGGGCGACCGACAGGATCGCGAGGTCGCGGGCCGTCGTGTACTGGCCCTTTCCGGGCAGGCCGTTCGGATTGACGAAGTGGCTGTCGGTCATGCCGAGCCGCTCGGCTTCGGCGTTCATCCTCAGAACGAAGGCGTCCTGCGTACCGCCCACGGCTTCGGCGACGGCCACGGCAACGTCATTGGCGGATTTGACGATCAGGATCTTCCAGCGCGCTGTCGAGCGTCAGCTTCTGGCCGGGCTTGAAATACATCTTGGCCGGCGGCTGGGCGGCGGCGGTCTTGCTCATGGCGATCGGCGTATCGATGCTGATCTGGCCGGAGCGGATCGCGGCGAAGGTGGTATAGATCGTCATCAGCTTGGTGAGCGAGGCGGGATACCACTTGCGGAAGGCTTCCTCGTGCTCGAGCACGCGGCCGCTCTGGACATCGACCAGTATATAAGGGTTGGCATAGGCGGCGGACGTCGCGGAGAAGGCGATGACGGCCGCCGAGGCGGCGATGGAGATCGGCCGCAGGGCGGCAAGCAGGCGATTCTGGCGCGTCGACACGGTTTGTCCTTAAAGATGTCCTGATGTCTCGAAAGTTTCCCCTATTTAACGTATATGGCCATGACATGGCAAAGGCCATTGTCTAACTTATTTGCGAGCCGTGACATACAAGCCCGCTATTGCCGCCGTTTTCGATTTTCAGCAGGGAAGCAAGCATGCCGATTTTGAACAGAGCCGCCGAACTTCAGGACGAAGTGACCGAATGGCGCCGGCACATTCATGAACGGCCGGGCCTGCTCTACGCGGTCGAAGAGACGGCCGCCTTCGTGGCCGAGAAGCTCAAGGAATTCGGCGTCGACGAGATCGTGACCGGCATCGGCCGCACCGGCGTCGTCGGCCTGATCAGGGGCAATGGCGCGGGATCGCGCGCAATCGGGCTTCGCGCCGACATGGACGCCCTGCCGCTCACCGAGATATCGGGAAAGCCATGGGCATCGAAGATATCGGGCAAGATGCACGCCTGCGGCCATGACGGGCACACGGCGATGCTGCTCGGCGCCGCGAAGTATCTCGCCGAGACCCGCAATTTCAACGGCAACGTCGCGGTCATCTTCCAGCCGGCGGAAGAAGGTGGCGCCGGCGGCGACCTGATGGTCAAGGACGGCATGATGGAGCGCTTCGGCATCGAGGAGGTCTACGGCATGCACAACATGCCCGGCCTGCCCGTCGGGCATTTCGCCATCCGCAAGGGGCCGATCATGGCCGCCACCGACGAGTTCACCGTCACGGTCAAGGGGCGCGGCGGCCATGCGGCACAGCCGAACCGCACGATCGATCCGATCGCGATCGGCACGCAGATCATCACCAACCTGCAGATGATCGCATCGCGCAACGTCGATCCGCTGCGCTCGGTCGTGGTGTCGGTCACCAAGTTCAATGCCGGCTTCGCGCATAACGTCATCCCCAACGAGGCCGTGTTCGCCGGAACGGTGCGCACGCTCGACGAGGCGGTGCGCGACCTCGCGGAGACACGTTTCAGGCAGATCGTCGCCGGCGTGGCCGAAGCGCATGACGCCACGGCGGAAATCCAGTTCCAGCGCAATTATCCCGTCACATCCAACCATGCGGACGAGACCGTCTACGCGACAGCCGTGGCGACCGACATCGCGGGCGCCGCCAACGTCAATCCCGATATCGATCCGATGATGGGCGGCGAGGACTTTTCCTACATGCTCAACGCCCGCCCCGGCGCCTTCATCTTCATCGGCAACGGCGATACGGCCGGCCTGCACAATCCGGCCTACGACTTCAACGACGAGGTCATCAGCCACGGCATCTCATATTGGGTGCGGCTGGCCGAACAGCGCCTGGGCGAGTGATCGGCTGATATCGAAGACCCGGGTGCCCCGGGTCTTCCCCGCATCGCGCATGACGCGGCGGAGCCGGCCAGAGCCATGGCAAGAGATTGAACTTTCAGGAAAATGGTGTCCACGAGAGGATTCGAACCTCCGACCCCAGGATTAGGAATCCTGTGCTCTATCCTGCTGAGCTACGTGGACAACGTCCCCTGCATAGCTTGACTGATCGTGTCGATCAACAGGCTTTTGACGACAGGGCCCGTTGAGCCGCCCCCATCTTTCCAATTCCCCGCTCGCCCGTTCGCCGCCGCGAGGCGAGAGGCCATCGGGAAACTGAAATTTTGGGCAGCTGTCTCATAGGAGGACGATCTTGCGTCATGACGGGACATGCCCATGTTGCAGTGCAAAACTCGCGTTAACAGTGAGAAATTTTAGTTTTGCACAACCATAGAAAGAGCAAGTTCTCGTCACTGTTGTGATCCATGTTCGGGACATCACTGCCCCAGTTTCACGCGATCGAGAGGCAATTTGTCCCAATTCAAGGCAAAAACATCCGCGCCGTTCCTGATTTCCGCCCTTTCGTCCGTGCGGGGTACGCTGATCGGGATCGGCATGACGAGCTGCTTCGTCAATATTCTGGCGCTCACCGGCTCCTTCTTCATGCTGCAGGTCTACGACCGCGTCATTCCGGGCCGCAGCCTTCCGACGCTTGTCGGCCTCGGCATCATAACGCTGACGCTCTTCGCCTTCCTGGGGCTGCTCGAACTCCTGCGGTCGCTGGTGCTGGCGCGGCTGGGACAGTCGGTCGACGAGCGGTTCGGGCCGATCGTCTTCCGGTCCTTCGCCACCGCGCCATCGCGGCGGTCCGTGGAGGAGAACGGGCTGCAGCCGATGCGCGATATCGACACGGTGCGCGGGTTCCTTTCCGGGCCGGGGCCGACGGCGCTGTTCGATCTTCCGTGGATGCCCTTCTATCTCGGCCTCTGCTTCCTGTTTCATGTCTGGATCGGGGTGGTCGCGCTGGCGGGCGCGCTCGTTCTGGTCGGCCTCACCATCATCGCCGAAATTCGCACGCGGGCGCCGACACGGGCCGCGGCCGGGATCGCCCTTGAGCGGACGGCGCTTGCCGAAGCCACGCGTCGCAACGCCGAGACGGTGGCCTCGATGGGCTTTTCGCGGCGGCTGGAGGAACGCTGGTCGGCGATCAACCTCCGCTATCGCCAGACGCAATTTCGAACGACCAGCATCACCGTGTCGCTATCGACATTGTCGCGCGTCGTGCGGCTGGTCCTGCAATCGGGCGTGCTCGCGGTGGGCGCCGTTCTCGTCATTCGCCAGGAGGCGACGGGCGGGATCATGATCGCCAGCTCCATCCTGATCAGCCGGGCGCTCGCGCCTGTCGAACTGGCGATCGGGCAGTGGCGGGGCTTTGCCGCGGCGCGCCAGAGCTGGACGCGTCTTGTCCGGCTGAGCGAGGCGGATCGTGTCGGCGATCCCGATGTAAGGCTGCCGGCGCCGACGAAAGGCCTGAAGGTCGAGAACCTGCATCTCTCGGCTCCCGGCGCGACCGTGCCGCTCTTGCGCGGCGTATCGTTCGAAGCCAAGGCCGGCGAGGCGATCGGGATCGTCGGGCCGAGCGCGTCCGGCAAGTCGTCCCTGGCGCGTGGGCTGGTCGGGATATGGGCGGCGCGCGCGGGCGCCGTGCGGCTCGACGACGCGTCGCTGTCGCAATGGGAACCGGAAGCGCTCGGAGCGCACATCGGCTACCTGCCGCAGGAGATCGGCCTGTTCGAGGGAACGATCGCCGAGAACATCGCCCGGTTCGATCCTTCTGCGTCGTCGGAGGCCGTCATATCGGCCGCGAAGGCCGCCGGCATCTATGAGATGATCGTGCGGATGCCCGCCGGTTTCGATACCGTGATCGGCGAGGAGGGCGCGACGCTTTCCGCCGGCCAGCGGCAGCGCCTGGCATTGGCGCGCGCGCTCTACGGCGATCCCTTCCTCGTCGTGCTCGATGAACCGAACGCCAATCTCGACGCGGAGGGAGACGCGGCGCTGACACGCGCCATCGCGGGCGTGCGTGAGCGCGGCGGCGTGGCGATCGTCATCGCCCACCGGCCGAGCGCGCTTGCCGGCGTCGACAAGGTGATGGTGCTCGCCGATGGCCAGATGCGCGGCTTCGGGCCGAAGGAGGAGGTGCTCGGACAGCCCGTGGCCGCCGTCTCGGCGACATTCTCGCCGGTGCGTTTCGGACGGGTGAGCGAGGGGAGGGCGGCACGATGAAGCGTGGTGCAAACAGTGTGGGCGCACCGATCGCCGAGCGCGCCATCCGGCGGCTGGCGCTTCTGGCGCTGGCGGCGGTTCTCGTTCTCGTCGGCGTTCTCGGCAGTCTGGCGGCGACCATCCGCCTCAACGGCGCGGTGATCGCCTCGGGCACGCTCGTCGTCGACAGCTACGTGAAGCCGATCCAGCATCCGAAGGGCGGGACCGTCGGCGAGATCTTCGTTCGCAATGGCGACAAGGTCGAAGCCGGGCAGGTGCTGCTGCGGTTGGACGACACACAGGTGCGCGCGACGGTCGCGATCGTGTCTCGCCGATTGCGGCAGCTGGCGGCGCGCACGGCGCGCCTTTCTGCAGAGCGGGACGGGCGGGAGACGTTTGCGTTTTCCGATCTGGTCACGCAGGCCGCCCCCGAGGAGCGGGAGACGCTGATGCAGGGCGAGCGGCGGCTGTTCGACGACCGGCGGGCCTCGCTCAACGGACAGGTCGCGCAGCTGCGCGAGCGCATTCGCCAGCTCGGCCAGCAGGCGGACGGGCTGGTGTCGCAACAGGATGGCAAGCGGCAGGCGATGCGGATCATCGGCAAGGAGCTGGCGAGCCTTCAGCCGCTGTTGAAACAGGGCATCATACCGGCAACGCGGGTCTACGCGCTGGAGCGCGACGCGGCAAACCTCACCGGCGAGCTCGGCAATCTGGTGGCGTCGGCCGCCGAGGTGAAGGGCAAGGTCGCGGAGACGGAACTGCAGATCATCCAGCTCGGCGACGACAGGCGCAGCGAAGTCTCCGAGCAGCTGCGGCAGGCCGAAAGCGATACCGGCGAATATTCGGAACGGCTCGTCGCGGCCAAGGACGATCTCGAGCATATCGAGATCCGCGCACCGCAGGCGGGCATCGTCCACCAGCTTTCGGTGCATGCGCCGGGTGCGGTGGTGCAGGCGGGGGCCTCGATCATGGAAATCGTTCCCGATGGCGATGCGCTGACGCCCGATCTCAGGCTCGCGCCGCGCGATATCGACCAGGTGGCTCTGGGGCAGACGGTGGTGCTGCGGCTTTCGGCCTTCAGCCAGCGCACCACCATGGAGCTCAATGGACGGGTGGAACGCATCGGCGCCAATCTCACGACCGACCAGCGAACGGGCGAGAGCTATTACAGCGTCCGTGTCGATATCGGGAAGGACGAATGGCGCAGGCTCGGGGCACTGACACCCGTGGCCGGCATGCCGGTGGAGGCGTTCATCGAGACGGGGGAGCGGACGGCGCTCGCCTATCTCGCCAAGCCCTTCACCGACCAAGCGGCGAGGGCCTTCAGGGAGGAATGAAGGCCGGCCTCGACGTGACGTGCGTAATGCCCGATGGCGTCCGGGAGGAGGCGCATCGGGGAAGGGAGGAGCGTTTGGCCATCAGGGCATCGCGAGGATGCCCTTGGCGATATTTCAATGACGAAAACCCTAGGAGATGACCATGCCACAGTCGATTCAGAACGCGGTCGGCGCAAGCCTGTTCTACAGCGGAACATCAACCGCCTGGTTCTCGGCAACAGGATCCGGCCCGGTGCTCAACGGCACCGCCGGCAATGACAGCATATGGGGTGACAGTTCGGTGAACGTGACCATGCAGGGCGGTACGGGTGACGATATCTATTACCTCTACTCCGGCATCAATCGCGCGGCCGAAGCGCCGGGCGGCGGGACCGACACGATCAACACCTGGATGAGCTATACGCTGCCCGAGAACTTCGAGAACCTGACGGTGACGGGGGCCGGGCGCTATGCCTTCGGCAATAGCGCCGACAACATCATCTCGGGCGCCGCGGGCAGCCAGACGATCGATGGCAGGGCGGGCAACGACGTGCTGACGGGTGGCGGCGGCGCCGACACTTTCCTGTTCACGCGCGGCAACGGCAGCGACCTGATCGTCGATTTCAGCAGCGACGACACGATCCGGTTCAACAACTATTCGCTGACCAGCTTCGATCAGGTTCTCAGCCGCTCGACACAGGAGGGCGCCAATCTCAGGATCGACCTCGGGGGTGGAGAGAGCCTCGTGCTCGCCAACACGACGGCTTCGGCCCTCAATGCCGACCAGTTCCAGCTGACGCTCGATCGTTCGGCGCTGTCGCTCACCTTCGCGGACGAGTTCAACAGCCTGTCCCTGCGCAACGGCGACCAGGGAACGTGGGACGCCAAGTTCTGGTGGGCGAGCGAGAAGGGGAGCACGCTGCCCAACAACGCGGAGGACCAGTGGTACATCAATCCTTCCTATGCCGGCACGACCGCGGTCAATCCGTTCTCCGTGCAGAACGGCGTGCTGACGATCACGGCGGCCGAGACGCCGGCGTCGCTCGCCGGGCAGCTGGAAGGCTTCGACTATACGTCCGGCATGCTCAACACCTATTCCACCTTCGCGCAGACCTACGGATACTTCGAAATCCGCGCCGACATGCCGACGGAGCAGGGCGCCTGGCCGGCGTTCTGGCTGCTCCCCGCGGACGGCTCCTGGCCGCCGGAACTCGACGTGGTGGAAATGCGCGGGCAGGAGCCCAACATCGTCAATGTGACGGCGCATTCGATTGCGAACGGCAAGTACACGATGGACCAGACGGCGGTCAATGTCGCGAGCACCGAGGGTTTTCATACCTATGGCGTACTTTGGGACAAGGAGCAGATCGTCTGGTATTTCGACGACGTCGCGGTTGCGAAAGCCGATACGCCCGAGGACATGAACGACCCGATGTACATGATCGTCAACCTCGCCATCGGTGGCATCGCCGGGACGCCGGCCAACGGTCTGCCCAATGGCTCCGAAATGAAGATCGACTACATTCGCGCCTATTCGCTGGACGACAGTCCGGTCGTCGCCGCCGCGCAGACGCCGACGGACGACTGGCAGAGCTGAGCCCGCGAGGGCAAGCTTACCAAGACAATAGAAATTTCCGGGTGGCGTCCCGGAAATTTCACATCTTGTCACAAAATTGTGTTGTATTTTCAGGAGCTAATGTTGGTCGAGGGTTTCGCAGTATTCAGTGAGTATTCCTGATCGATAATCTGAATTTACACTTGAATATGACCGGAAATTGCGCCAAGCACGGCGCAAACTGGCCGTGCAGCTGAGACGTATAAGTCGATGTTGTCTCAAGCCGTGAGTGACATTGAACTGGCCTGATACGGTCTTGAGGATAATGCATGGGTGGCGTGCTCTCCAGCGCTCCGACGTTCAGTCGCGCGGATTTCAAGCGGGAACGATCTTTTCTCACGATGCTGATCAATCTGGACCGCGCGGAAGCGCGGCTTCACTCGATGGCGAGGCAGCTCAACACGCTCGGCCTGCCCTTCGAGCGCATCGCCGCCGTCGACGGCCGCGCGCTCGACTTTCCGATCGCTGCCTACGACGAGGCCGGCTTCCGGCGCCGCCACGGGCGCTTGACCAATCCGGGAGAGGTCGGCTGCTATCTCAGCCATGTGGCCTGCGCGAAGCGGCTTCTGGAATCGACGCATGACCACGCGCTGATCCTGGAAGATGATCTCGTGCTGCCTGACAATCTCGCCACCGTCATCGCCGAGGCCCTGGAAGAGCATCGGCATTGGGACGTGCTGCGCCTGTCGAGCGTCAACAAGGGACGCAAGTTCACGGCTGTTCCGCTTTCGCAGACGCGTTCGCTGGCGATCTCGCTGACACGCGAAAAAGGGTCCGGCGCCTATCTGATCAACCGAAAGGCGGCGGAATGGATGTGCAACGACCTCGTGCCGATGCGGTTGCCCTACGATATCGCGTTCGATCTCGAATTCTTCGACGGGCTGCGCGGGATGTTCATTTCGCCGGTTCCGATCTCGCAGGAAGCGGGCTTTCCTTCCGACATCCAGCAGGGGCGGCGCTTCAGGCTGCCGCTCGCTCAACGCTATCCCGTCTATGCCTATCGCGCGGGACTGGAGATCGCGCGTTTCGCGTTTCGGGCATCGCGGCTGGCGGCCTATCATCTTGGCGCCCTGACCAGTGGCCGCAAAATCAGTGCTCCCCCGAGCACGCAGGACAACCGGCGTGTCGATGACGATCTGGCGGCCTGAGCGTCGCGCCGGCAGCTGACGCTTTTTATGGAACGATGACGATTCTCCTTCGTTGACCACGGGTAGACAACAGCGAAGGAGAAGCATCATGAAAGCGAAACTGATCGCGGCATCGATCCTGGCACTCGGTCTCGCAGGCGGGGCAATGGCCCAGTCCAATCCGAGCCCATCGGGATCGACGATCGGCGGCAGCACGGTCGATAGCGGCGGTGGCGCAAACCCGGATGCTCCGAATACGCCTGGGACATCGCCGACGGTGGTCGATCCGACGGCCACCTACAGCACCACCCCCGGAACAATGAACGCGGGGCCCAATACCAATACGACAGGCACTGTCGATCGGACGCGCTGCCCGCCGCAGCCGATGCCGGGTTCGACGGCCGCGCAGGGTGGCAATAGCGGCGCTTCGCAGAGCGAGGCATGCCCCGACATTCAGTAATCGTCGCTTGGCGATCAAGGATCCCGGCCAATCCCGGGGTCCTTTTTTGTGGGCGCGCCGGCGATCCGGCTTCTCGTCAACGGCGTTCTTGAGGACAAGAATGCGCGACGGCGGTGGAACAACAGGCCATGGTCGGGATTTATTCAGGCGCTAACCGAATGGCGCCCGAAATCAGCCAGAAATCAGGATGCATGTAGCGAATCAGACCCCACACATTTGCTTTTGAGCATTTGTTAATTTTGTTCCTACGGCCGGGGTTGGTAGTTTATAACAAGGCACTATCTTTTTCCGTCAGGATACTAAGGAGACCACAATGAACAAGACAATCGCAACGATCGTCGCGGCAGCTTCGCTGGCTCAAGTCTTCGCCACCTCGGTGGCGGCAGCGGATCTCGTGACGACCTATGAAGAGCCGGATCAGCGCGATGGCGTGAAGATCGGCGTTCTGACCTGCGACGTCGGCGGCGGCGTCGGCTACGTCTTGGGTTCGGCGAAAACCGTCGATTGCGTCTTCAGCGGTACGCGCGGCGCGTCCGATCGCTACAGCGGCACCATCCGCAAGATGGGCGTCGATCTCGGCTTCACCACGCGCGGCCGTCTCGTCTGGGCCGTGTTCGCCCCGACGGCAGGCTATCATCGCGGTTCGCTCGGTGGCCTCTATCAGGGGATCACCGCCGAGGCGACGCTTGCAGGCGGCGTCGGCGCCAACATCCTTTTCGGCGGCACGGCGGGCTCGATCCAGCTGCAGACCATCAGCGTCACCGGCCAGCTCGGCCTCAATGTCGCGGCCACCGGCACATCGGTCACGCTTACGCCGGCCGGCTGATTTTATCATTTGATTTCAAAGGAAAAGCCGTCCCGTCAGGGGCGGCTTTTTCGTTGCCGGCGCGCCGTGCCGGCGTGCCATTTCGAGAAGGGAACATCTGGCCGGCCGTCGCGTTGTTCTGGCAAAGCAGCCAAGCCAAAGGACCAGGCCAATGACCATGAAACTCTCGATGCTCGCGGTTGCGTATCTCCTGATCGGCGGCCTTCTGATCGCCGTCAGCTACCAGCCCGGCGGCCCCGTCACGACACCGAAGACAGACCGCGTCGCCGGCTCCAGCTTCCTGATGGAACGCTTCGCCGGCTAGTGTCGGTCGCTGCGGTCAGCCGACCTCGCCGAGGTTGTCGAGCACGGATTGCGCGACGACAATGCGATTGCGGACCGTGTGATCGCTTGCCGTCGTTTCGGCGACAATGATCGCGCTGGCGAGATCGGCTTTCGTGGCAACCAGGCCGCTGAGAACGATTTCGTCCCGCTCGACCGTGACCGCGATGTGCGAGGCGTCGAAGCCGCTCGCAACCGCCAATGCGGTGGAGACATCTGCTTTCAACGCCGCGTGTTCGTTCATGCCGCCCGAAGACGGTGATCTGCTGTCATCTGCCGCAAAATGTGCCATGTCATGCCTTCCTTCCTCCATCCGAACATTATACCCGCCGGTGCCGCGTGCGTGATCACCATGTGACACGGTAGTTCACATTTACGCTTCCGGACCGGGTGGATGAGCCAGGATTGCTGATGGTTGCGCTCAAATTAAGGTCGGGGAGGATTATCTGGTTCAGTGCCAGCGAACTGGTCACATCGCCAGTGAAGCTTGACACCGTGGCCGCGGCCGAGATCGAGGTGCCGGTCCATGGCTGGATCAGCTTCAGGGCCTGCGAGGTGTCGACGAATGTCTGGCGCGCATCGACGGCGTCATAGCGGACCTGCACGAAGCGGGTCGAGACCATGTCCAGCGTATCGGAGAAAATCCAGCTGCGGGACCGGCTAAGCATCAGCGCGCCGCTACCCCGCAGCGTATCGACGCGCAGGCTCGCCGACCGCTCGGCGCGGGCGGCGGGCGTGACGCTGACCTTGGTGATCTTGCCCCAGAGCGAGGCCTGCTCGGAGCCGCCGAGCAGGACGCCGCCCTTCGATGCCGCAAGGCCGATATCGGCGCCGGCGCTGGTTTCCCATTCGGTGGGCAGGCGAAAGCCCATGGTCGCCTTGTAGGAGCGCTCGGACACCTTTACCGGTGTCCAGATGACGAGGTTTTCCGCGTAGACGCGCGGTGCGAATGAGATGAGCGCGGCGGGCAGAAGCAATAAACTGCTTGTCGTTCTCATGGCCATTTGTCCCTTCGTAACGGTCAGGGTCTTCTGGTCGATGTCGGTCTCAGGCATGAACGCACGAAAGCGCGCGGGAATTCGCCTTGCAAACCCAACATCAGCTCTGGTTTTTGTCGCGTCCGGCCTTGGCGCGGATACGGAAGCAGGCGCGAAATCTGCGCCGCCGGAGCTTTAAAATTGCAACCGATACGATTGCCGATGCTCCTATCCCTGAGGATTGTTATCAGGATCACATCGACCGGCTGGGATGTAAACCCCTCGCGGCAAAAAATCTGCTGCACTGCACACTTGCCGCTCATTCCAATCCCCTGTAGAGCCGAGGACAAATGCGGGAATTTTGGCGAAATCCTTGATGACATCAGGCAAAAGCGGGCCTCGGCGCCTCAGCATCTTCGGTTCCACCGGCTCGATCGGGCAAAATACGCTCGACGTGGTGAAACATCTCGGCGGTCGCGAAAGTTTCGAGATTTCCGTGCTGACGGGCAACGAAAACGTCGATCTGCTGGCGCAGCAGGCGCGCGCTGCCGGCGCCAGGCTCGCGGTAACGGCGAGTGAAAGCCATTACGAGGCGCTGAAGGGCGCGTTGTCGGGAAGCGGAATCGCGGTCGCCGCCGGTCAATCCGGGTTGATGGAAGCCGCGGACCTCGATGCCGACTGGGTGATGGCGGCGATCGTCGGCACGGCCGGCCTCGCGCCGACGCTTGCCGCGGCCCGCAAGGGCGCCGATATCGCGCTCGCCAACAAGGAATGCCTGGTTTCCGCCGGTGACCTCTTCGTGGAGTCCGTGCGCCGTTGCGGCGGCAAGCTTTTGCCCGTCGACAGCGAGCACAATGCGATCTTCCAGGTGCTGGAGGAAAACCAGCGTCATGCCGTGGAACGGATCATCCTGACGGCGTCGGGCGGACCATTCCGCAACGCCTCGCTCGAGGAGATGGCGGGTGTGAACGTCGAGACGGCGCGGGCGCATCCGAACTGGTCGATGGGCTTGAAGATCTCGATCGACAGCGCCTCGATGTTCAACAAGGCGCTCGAAATGATCGAGGCCAAGCATCTGTTCGGGCTGGCGCCGGATCAGATCGAGGTCATCGTGCATCCGCAATCGGTGATCCATTCGATGGTGGGCTACACCGACGGTTCGGTGCTGGCACAGCTCGGCGCGCCGGATATGCGGACCGCGATCGGTTACGCGCTGGCGCATCCGCGCCGGCCGAACCTGCCGATCGAGCGGCTCGATTTCGCCAAGCTGGCGCGGCTGGATTTCGAGGCGCCGGACGAGGCGCGCTTCCCGGCGCTGCGCCTTGCAAGGCTCGCGATGACGCGCGGCGGTGTGCAGGGCGCGGTTCTGAACGCCGCCAAGGAAGTGGCGCTGGAAGCCTTCATCGCCGGCCGCCTGTCATTCCTCGCCATGGCCGACGTGACGGAAGCCGTCATGGATCAGCTGGTGCATCTGCCCGATGCCGCGACGATGGACGACGTGTTCGCCGTCGACCAGGAAGCCCGGCAGCGGGCCGCCGCACTGGTGGCAATCCGCGAAAAAGCGGCCTGAGGGGCTGGTTGCGGGCGGTCCGCGACGTACGCGAGTGTGCGGCACTGTTTTCGTCGAATAGGTTACGGCGTTCCCAAACCCACGACCGTCATGCTCGGTCTTGTGCCGAGCATCTGCTGAGCGGCCAACTTGCTGGACGTGGATGGACGCTTGGCGGGACAGAAGACGCGGGTTGGCGGTAGAGTGAAGAGCTTGCTTCGCTCTTCCATACACCCAGCACCGTTGCATTCCGGGCAACGTGCTTAGATCCTCGGGACGAGCCCGAGGATGACGCGGCGAGTGGGGTTTCCGCGTTCTTTCAATAGCTTATGACTCTCGCTGTCTGCCGTAGGCTCCAAGCCGAGAGTGCAGCGCCGTCGCGCGTCACTTTACGCGACGTGCCGAGCCAGGGCGCAGCGTGACCACAGCGAGTGCAGCGCTTCCACCAGATGCTCGATGTCGGCATCGGTGTGCAGCGGCGTGGGGGTGATGCGCAGGCGTTCGGTCTTGACCGGAACCGTCGGGTAGTTGATCGGCTGGACGTAGACGTCGCAGTTGTCGAGCAGCAGGTCCGAGATCCACTTGCACTTGGCGGCGTCGCCGACCATCACGGGGACGATGTGGCTCGGGTTCGGCATATGCGGGATGCCGGCCTTGTCGAGCTTGGCGCGCAGCAGGCGGACACGGTCCTGGTGGCGGGCGCGTTCGAACGGGCTGACCTTCAGGTGCTGGATCGAGGCAACGGCACCGGCGGCGAGCGTCGGGGGAAGCGCCGTGGTGAAGATGAAGCCCGATGCGAAGGAGCGGATGAAGTCGCAAAGCGCCGCGGACGCCGCGATATAGCCGCCCATGACGCCGAAGGCCTTGCCGAGCGTGCCTTCGATAACCGTCAGGCGGTCCATCAGGCCTTCGCGTTCGGCGATGCCGCCGCCGCGCGGGCCATACATGCCGACAGCATGGACTTCGTCGAGATAGGTCATGGCGCCGTACTTGTCGGCGAGGTCGCAGATTTCCTTGATCGGCGCGATATCGCCGTCCATCGAATAGACGCTCTCGAAGGCGATCATCTTCGGCGCCTTCGGATCGGCGGCGGCGAGCTTGGCTTCCAGATCCTGCAGGTCGTTGTGCTTCCAGATGACGCGATCGCACTTGGCGTAGCGGATGCCCTCGATCATCGAGGCGTGGTTTAGCGCATCCGAGAAGATGATCATGCCGGGGATCTTGGCGCCGAGCGTGCCCAGCGCCGCCCAGTTGGAGACGTAGCCCGAGGTGAAGACCAGGGCTGATTCCTTGCCGTGCAGATCGGCGAGTTCGCGCTCGAGCAGAACGTGGTAGTGGGTGGTGCCAGAAATATTCCGGGTGCCTCCCGCACCCGCGCCACAGTGATCGATGGCGTTCTTCATCGCCTCGATCACCTTGGGGTTCTGGCCCATGCCGAGATAGTCGTTGGAACACCAGACGGTCACATCCTTCGGCCCCTCGGGGGTGTGGCGCGTGGCGCGCGGAAAACTGCCGCGGTGACGTTCAAGATCGGCGAACACACGGTAGCGGCCTTCCTGGTGAAGGCCCTCCAGCTCGCTCTTGAAGAATGCTTCGAAATCCATCTCATGCTCCAGTATCGTGCAGGCGTTTTCCGCCCAAGGACGACTGCACGTCAACCCTTCCGGTCCGATTTAGCACCATGTGCGTCAATTGGCCCATAGTTTCGAATTACTTTAATTTGAAATTGGCGCGCTTGGCCAGATCAATCGCGCATCGCGGCGGTGGGCACGGTGCCCAGGATGGTTCTTGGTGACCGATTTACGAGCGGCTTTGCGTGCGTCCCGTCGACTGAAATCGAGCGGAGGGGTGGATTGCCCCTTATTGCGCCATAGTTTGCGGTCTAGGTTACGAAAAAGACAGGAATCAGGGACAACCATCGCCCATCGGGCACCGTCCATCGGACATGGCCCATCGGCACTGCCCATCGGGCAATCAAACAGGAGTTATTGATGAAAAAGATTATTGCGCTCGCATTTATCGGCCTATCGATCGCCGGCTGCACGCCGACGCAGCAGGGTGCCGGCATCGGTGCCGCATCCGGGGCCATCATCGGTGGCGCGGTGACGGGTGATGTTCGCGGCGCAGCCGTGGGTGCCGCTGTCGGCGGCGTGTCCGGCGCGCTCATCGGCCGCGTCGCCGAACAGCCCGGCCAGTGCTACTACCGCGACCAGTATGGCCGCCGCTATATCGACGATTGCCGCGGCTGATCGTTCGCCAAAGCCTTTCAAATCCCGGGTCTCTGGCCCGGGATTTTTGTTTTTTTGCGCTAAATCAGCAATCATGCGCTTTAAAACGGTACAACAAAATGAATTTTGCCGCTAAGGTCGCATCAGGCCGGGGGCGCACAGCTTAATTCCAATGTAACCAAAAAGCGGCGGATGCAGATCAGACGGAAGTCACCGAAACCGGGTATTGCGTATCGGCGAGCAGGCATCGTGACAATGGTCGCGGTGACGACCGCGTTGTCACCGGCACTCGTGGCGGACGCCTACGCCTTCAAGCTTTTCGGGATCAACTTTTTCGGCAAGGACGATACGGACGCCAACCAGGTGCCCGATCCTGTTCGCTACGAGGTGACGCTGACATCGGACGCCGCCGATCCTGATCTCAAGGAAGCGCTCGAAAACAGCTCGCGCCTGGTCAGCGACAAGGAGCAGCCGGTTTCGGGCGACCTCGGCGTCGTGGTCAAGGCGCGCGACGATCGCGATCGGCTGATCGCGGCGCTTTACGAGAAGGCACGTTATGGCGGCGTCGTGACCATTACCGTCGACGGCCGCAATATCGACGACCTGCCGCCGAACCCGACCTTCGATCGCTCGCGCCCGGTCCCCGTCAATGTCAGCGTTGCCGCCGGGCCGGTATTTCGTGTGCGAGAGGTGCAGTTCGGCGGCGACGCGGCCAACCGCAACCCCGCCGATTACGATCTCGGGCCGGGCGCTTCGGCCGGGTCGCTGACGATCATCAAGGCCGGCGACAAGATCGTCGAGCAGCTGAAGAGCGATGGGCGGCCGCTGGCGAAGCTGACCACGCGCAAGGTGGTGGCCGACCACCGCACGAATACGGTCGACGTCGTGCTCGCCGCCGAGGGCGGACCGGTCGCGCCGATCGGAACGGTCGGGGTCACGGGCGCCAAGGCGGTGCGGCCGGATTTCATCGAGCGCTATTCGCGCATCAACAAGGGCGATCGCTACTCACCGGAAGCGCTGAAGAAGGCCGGCGAGCGGCTGCGGGCGCTCGGTGTGTTCTCCAGCGTCACCCTGCGTGAGGGCGACCAGCTGGCCGGCGACGGCAGCCTGCCGATGATCATCGAAGTGTCCGAGGGCAAGCAGCGCTATTTCGGCGTCGGTGCGCAGTATTCGACGGTCGACGGCTTCGGCCTCAATGGCTACTGGGGCCATCGCAACCTGTTCGGAGGGGCGGAAGGGCTGCGCGTCGAAGGCGCCGTCGGTCGGCTTGGGGATGCGACGGCTCTGGGCGATCTCGACTTTTCGGCGGGTATCACCTTCACCAAGCCCGGCGCCTTCGTGCCGTCGGGGACGCTGATCGCCAGCATTCTGGCCAAGAGCGAAAACCCCGATGCCTATAGCGCCAAGCTGGTGACGGCATCGCTCGGCTATTCCTACGAACTCAACGATACCGACACGTTTACCGGTGCGGGCGAGGTCAGCTGGGAAAAGGACGACGATGCGTTCGGCACCAACACCTATCTGACCTTCGCGGCTCCCTTGCAGTTCGACCGTGATGCGCGCGATAACAAGCTCGACCCGACGTCGGGCTACCGGGCGATGGCCAAGGTGACGCCGAGCTACGAAGCCTATAACGGCACGATCTTCTCCGCCTTCGAGGGTTCGATATCGGGCTATTACGGTCTTGGCGCCGAAGACCGGATCGTGCTCGCCGGCAAGCTGTCCGCCGGCTTCCTGCTCGGCGCCGACGATCTGGCGAACATTCCGGCGACCCGGCGCTTCTTTGCCGGCGGCGGCGGATCGGTGCGCGGTTACGGCTATCAGGAAATCTCTCCCTACAACGCCGCCAACCAGGCGACGGGCGGGGCTTCCTTCATGACCGCGTCGTTCGAGACGCGCGTCAAGGTGACCGACACGATCGGCATCGTGCCCTTCATCGATGTCGGGGTGGTCTCCGCCGATGTCGCGCCCGATTTTTCGGATATCAGGGCCGGTGCGGGTATCGGCCTGCGCTACGCCACGCCTTTCGGTCCGATCCGGCTTGATTTCGCCGTTCCCCTCAACAAGTTCGAGGGTGGGACGGATTACGGCATCTATGCTGGCATCGGTCAGTCGTTCTAAACAGGTTCAGGCTCGCAGCGAGGTTGCGATAGCCGTGCAGAAAACGGGATAGTAACCGGGTCCATGCTTACGCTGACGAATATCTCCAGGTGGATTGTGCGACTGCTCGGCTATGGCGCCGGCGTGGCTCTGGTCCTGCTTGCCGTGGCCATCGCGATCTTCGGCTTCACCGGCTTCGGCGCCCGCATTCTCGTGGACAAGGTGACCTCGACCATCTCCAACCGCGACATGACCGTCCGCGTGCTCGACCCGCAGGGCCTGCTGACCGGCGGTTTCGGCGCCACGCGCATCGTGCTGTCGGATACACGCGGCACGTTCGCCGACATAGACGGCCTGTCGATCAACTGGAATCCGCTGGCGCTCTTCGCCGGGCGCTTCCAGGCGACGCGCGTCGAGGCTGACGCCATCCGCGTCCTGCGTAAGCCGGTTCGCACATTGCCGTCGCGGCCGGAGACGGAAGGCGGCGATGGCGGGGGCTTCTCGCTTCCTCTCAAGATCGTCATCGATCAGGTTTCCCTGCCGAAGATCAGCCTGTCGCAACCGCTGATCGGGCGCGCCTTCACGCTGTCGGCCGATGGCAGCGTGCGTGCCGATTCGAACGGCGGCGATGCCAATATCACGGTCAACCGCCAGGATGTTCCGGATGCAAAGCTTACCGCCGACGTCGCCTTCCTGCCTGACAACAGCCAGCTGACGGTCAAGGCCAAGCTCAACGAACCCAAGGGCGGACTGCTCGCCGGCGTGCTGGCCTTGCCGAACAACCCGGCTGTCGAGATCAGTCTCAATGGCGACGGGCCGATCGCCGACTGGCGCGCCAAGCTGCAGGCCTCCCTCGATGGCCAGCAGCGCGCCGCGATCGACGCGCGCCATACGCTGACGCAGGACCAACTGCTGCACAATGTCGAGATCAAGGGCGGCGGCGACCTGAGTTCTCTCATGCCGGCGGCGTTCCGGCCGCTTTTCGCCGGCCAGACGAACATCGATCTGGCCGCGAACTTCGACAATGCCGGCAAGATCGATATCCAGACCGGCAACGTGGCGACCGGCGCCGTCGTCATCGCGGCCTCCGGCACGCTGGATCGAAGGGCAAGAACAGCCTGAACGCGAATGTGCTCGGGACATCCGGTCCGGTCGATTTCCGCTGGCCGCTGGCGCAGGGCGAAGCGCGCTTCATGATATCCGGCGTCAATCTGGCGCTGACGGGTGACGCCAAGGCGTCGCGGCTGAACGTCAGCGCCTCGCTCGACACCGCCGTGCTGCCACAGGCGACGATCGGCAATGTGAAGCTTACGGCCAAGAGCGACAACTTCAATCTCAGCGGCCGCTCCGGCGCCGTGCAGATCCGCCTCGTCGCCGGCGAGATGACCTTCGCCAATCCCGATATCAACCGGGCGGTTCAGGGGCCGGTGACGATCGTCCTGCCGCTCCAGATCTCGCCGGCCACCATCGGCTTCAACGGCGCGACGATCGAGAGCGCGTCCGCCAACGCCAGCCTCAACGGCGCGTATCAGCTCACCGACAATTCGCTGACCGGTAACGCCAAGCTGACCGTCGAGCCACCGGCGATGCCGCCCGCCGTCGCGGCGCGGTTCAAGACGCCCGTGACGATCGAGGGCCAAGTGGCGGGGATCATTCCCGACAAGATCAATCTGTCGAACCTCGGCATCAAGTCGGACCTTACCGTCGCCACGGGCAATGTGGTCCTCGACGGCACGACGCTGAATGCGACGCTTGCCGGCCGTGTTCCCGATATCAAGCCGCTGCTCGACACCGCCTCCGGCGAGGTGAACTACACGCTGAAGGCCGGCGGCGATCTCTCCGCGCTCGCGCTCTCGGCCGATCTCAAGGCACCGGCCATCGACATGGCCGGGCGAGGGCTCACGGATCTCGATGTGGCGCTCACCGCGACCGCCGATCCGAAAGCGCCCAAGGCGCAGGTGAGGGCGACCGGCAAGATCGATGGCCAGGCGATCGACATCAGCACCGACGTGCTGTCGCAAGACGGGCAGACGACGCTGCCGTCGATCAAGGCCAATGTCGGCAACAACAGCCTGAGCGGTCGCGTTGCTCTATCCGAGAGCTTCGCACCATCAGGCGCGCTGACATTCGACCTGCCCGATCTGAGCCTGATTGCGGCGCTGGCCGGGCAGAAGGCTGAAGGCGATCTCAAGGGGGCGGTAGACATCAGCAACGATGCCGGCAGGATCGGCCTGAAGGTCGCGGCGACGGGCGGCGGCGTGAAGCAGGGCAATTTCGCGATCGTCAGCCCCAATGTCGACGTCACCGTCACCGATCTCAAGGCCTTCGCGGCGACCGGATCGATCAAGGCCGACGAAGTCGCATCCGGCGTCAACAAGATCGACAGCCTGGCCGTGAATTTCACGCAGCTCGGGAACCGGACGAATTTCAGCCTCGACGGCTATTACGACGACCAGCCGCTGGTGGCGGGCGGCGGTGTCGAGACGAATGCCGGCACGACGCTGGTTCAGCTCGATCGCTTCTCGGCCAAGCCGCGCGGCATCGCCGTCGATCTCGCCGCGCCGTCGCAATTGGCGATCACTGATGGCACGGTGACGCTCGATGGGCTCGAGATCAAGACCGGCGAGGGCGCGATCAACGTGACCGGCTCGGTCGGGCAAGCACTCGCCATCAACGGCGTGGTCAAGCAACTGCCGGCGAGCCTTGCCAACAGCTTCGTGCCCGATCTCGATGCCACGGGCGCGATATCGGGCAAGGTCGCTGTGTCCGGAACGCCTGCGGCGCCGGTGGCCGAATTCACGCTCGATTGGAAGAACGCCGCGACCAGCCAGACGAAGGGCGCCGGGCTTTCCGCGCTTGCGATCGGCGCCAACGGCACGTTCGCGGACAACAAGCTCGATTTCAAGACGGAGTTGAGCGGCAAGGGCGGCGTTTCGATGAAGGCCGCCGGCAATTTCGTGACCTCGGGGCAGAACGCGCAAGCGCTGCAGGTCGAGGCCGATATCGTCAACATTCCGGCGGGGCTGGCCAATGCCTTCGTTGCCGGTCTCGATGCCGAAGGCGCCATCACCGGCAACGTCACCGCTTCGGGCAAGCTTCCCGCGCCGGCGCTCGATTTCCGGCTGAACTGGAAGAACGCGGCCACCAGCCAGACCAAGGTCGCCAAGCTCTCCTCGCTCGGGCTGACGGCAAGCGGCAAGCTGGAAAACAACGTCCTCAATTTCAATGCGAATGCCGGCGGCAGCGGCGGGTTTGCCATCAAGGCGGATGGCAGCTTCGTCGTTACCAGCAATGAAGCGCAGACGCTGAAGGTAAACGGCACGCTCGCCAATATTCCGGCGGTCCTTGCCAACGCCTTCGTGCCCGATCTCGCCGCCCAGGGCATGATATCGGGAAGCTTCGGGGTGTCCGGCAAGCTGCCGATGCCGGCAGCTCAGTTCCGGCTGGACTGGAAGAACGCCTCGACCAGCCAGATCAAGGCGGCGGGCCTTTCCGGTGTCGGCGCCTCCGTTAGCGGGACGTTCGCGGACAATACGCTGACCTTCGACAGCAATGTTTCGGCCACCGGCGGCATGTCGGTGAAGGCGGCGGGTAATCTCAAGCTTCAGAATTCGGCGATCGGCGATCTCAAGGTCGATGCCACGGTGAGCGCGGTTCCGGCCGGTCTCGCCAATGGCTTCGTCGATGGCCTTGGCGCCAGCGGCACGATTTCCGGCACGGCTTCGGCATCCGGCACGCTACAGCAACCGAAGGCCAGTTTCGATCTCGCATGGACCGATGTCGCGACCAGCCAGACGAAGGCGGCGAAGCTGCCCGCCATGGCGCTGACGCTGAAAGGGACGCTCCAGGATAAGGCGCTCGATTTCACGACGAAGCTGGACGGGCAGGCCGGCGCGGCGCTCGCGGCCACCGGCAAGGTCGGGATCGAGGGGACGCGGCCGACGACGATCGAGGCCGATGCGACGCTCAACAATCTGCCGGCAGCACTTGTCAGCAGCTTCGTTCCCAATCTCGATGCCGGCGGCATGATCTCGGGGACGGCCAAGGTTTCCGGCGCGTTGCCGCTGCCATCGGTCGATTTCAAGCTCAACTGGGCGAACGCGACGACGCGGCAGACCAAGAGCGCCAACCTTTCGGCGCTGAGCCTCGATGCGACGGGCAAGTTCGCCGACAACAAGATCAATTTCGACGCCAATCTGGCCAGCAACAGCAAGACATTGCTGCAGGCCAAGGGGACGGCGGCACTCACCGGCGCCAATATCCAGGGGCTTTCCGTCGATGCCGATATCACCGATCTGCCGGCGAGCCTTGCCAACGGCTTCGTACCCGGTCTCGGCGCCGAGGGCACGATTTCGGGCCGGGCGAAGACCTCGGGGACGCCTGCCAATCCTGTCATCGACTTCAACCTCGACTGGAGGAACGCGGCGACAACGCAGACGCGGGCCTCCGGCGTCGGCGCGCTGTCGGCCAATGCCAGCGGCAAGCTTGCCGACAACAAGCTCGACTTCACCACCAATCTCACCGGCAACAACGTGGCGCTGAAGGCGGCGGGCAATTTCGTGGTCGCGGGCGCCAACGCGCAATCGCTCGCCGTGAAGGCCGACATATCGAACCTCCCGGCGGGACTGGCCAACGCCTTCGTTCCGGGACTTGCAGCCGAGGGCAATATTTCTGGCACGGTCAACGCCTCCGGCAAGCTGCCGATGCCCGATGTCGACTTCAAGCTCGACTGGCGCAATGCGGCGACCAGCCAGACCCGGGGTGCGGGCGTCTCGCCGCTTGCGATCGGCGCCAACGGCAAGCTCGCCTCCGGCCGGCTCACCATCGACACCACCGTCACCGGGGATGCCGGCCTGTCGTTGAAGGGTGGCGGCAACCTCGCCATCTCCGGCAACCGGGTGCTCGACATGCGCTTTTCCGGCAACCTTCCCTTTGCCGTTCTCGGCGCGCAGCTCGCCGCGCAAGGCTTCGTCGCCGAAGGCAACGCCAATTTCAATCTGCAGGTCGGCGGCACGGCGAGTGCGCCCGTGATCAACGGAACGGTCGCCACCAGCGGCGCCAAGGTCATCGACGTCCGGCGCAATCTGGAGATCAACAGCCTGACCGCCGATATCCGCTTCGACGGGCAGCGCGCGGTGATCTCGCGTCTGACCGGGCAGCTTGCGAGCGGCGGCAACATCGCGGTGACCGGCGATGTCGGCATTCAGCCGGCGGCGAACTTCCCCGCCAATATCGATGTGACGCTCAACAAGGCCGTCTATGTCGACGGTACGCTCGTGGTCGCCACGGTCGATGGCACGATCGGCCTGCGCGGGCCGCTCACCGCCAATCCGACGCTGAACGGCAAGCTCAGGCTCGAAAAGGCCTCGATCACCGTTCCTGAAAAACTTCCGACTTCGCTGCGCGAGATCGATATCCGCCACAAGAACGCGCCGAAGGCGGTTCTCGCCCAGCTGCGCGACACGACGCAGGAAGGCGCAAGGGGTAAATCGAGCACGCTCAATCTCGACATCCAGCTCGATGCGCCCTCGCAGATCTTCGTGCGCGGACGCGGAATCGACGCCGAGCTCGGCGGCAGTGTGACCATCCGGGGCACGGCGTCGGTGCCTGTCGTTTCCGGCGGCTTCACCATGCGGCGCGGGCGCCTCACCATCCTCAACCGCCGGCTCGACTTCTCCGACAAGAGCCGGATCACCTTTGCCGGCGATCTGACGCCGGCGCTGCAGATGGCGGCGACCTCGACGTCGGGAACGACGACGCTCACCGTCGATGTGGCGGGGCTGGCGACCGATCCCGCCATCACCTTCTCCTCTTCACCCGCGCTGCCGCAGGACGAGGTGCTGGCACAGCTGATCTTCGGGCAGTCGATGTCGAAGCTGTCGGCGCTGCAGATCGCCCAGCTCGCCGACGCCGTCAGCCAGCTCGCGGGCGGCCGCTCGACCTCGCTTTTCCAGGGATTGCGCAACCAGCTCGGGGTCGACGACTTCGATATCAGCACCGATGCCAACGGCCAGACCAATGTCGGCGTCGGCCGCTATCTCAACGAGCGCACCTATATCGAGCTGCAGCAGAACACCAAGGACGGCGCCAAGGCGATCATCAACCTCGATGTCGGGCGCGGCGTGAAACTGCGCGGGGCGGCAGGCGCCAATGGCGCGGGGGAAGCGGGCGTGGTGTACGAGAAGGAGTATTGATGGGGGCGACACCGGCGGAACGATCGAGAATTTCCGCAGCGGGTGCGCGCCGCGCACGCCGCAAGCCGAACGGATTCACATTGCCGACGTACGAGCCGACCCTCAGCCCTTCATATGTTCATATGCCTTGAATAGATCGGTTACGAGAACTCCATTGATCCTCATCCCGGTCAAATCGGCATCGTCGATGTTCGAATCCGCCAATGTGACACCACTTATGGTCAGCCGCGACAGGTTTGCATTCGTGACAGCGGCGCCGGACAGATTGACGTTATCAAAGCGCGCCCCTGCCAGGTTCACATCGTCAAAAGCCGCTTGGCACAGATTGGTGTCGATGAACTTCGCGTTCGTCAAAACAGCATAAAATCGTGCGTCTGTGAGATCTACGCCATCGAAGCTGGCGCCTGACATGTCAGCACGCTCGTAACGAGTTCCCTGCATTTGAGGGCCATCGAAAGGTGAACTTTCCTGCTCGTCGTTCATCATCATTTCCTCCAGTGGATTATGATCGCTGTACGAAGAATACCTGGCTTGGTTGTATCTCAAAGCAAACAGTGCGCGCGCGGCTTAGAATTGAGGAACCAATCCATCGCTTTCAGCCGGCTAGGAGGCCTTAAAAGCTGGTCTTCCTCGTCTTCAGCAGTATGTTCGTTTCGGTCGTGTTGATGCCGTCGATCAGTCTTATGCGGCGCAGCGTTTCGTCGAAGGAGACGAGGTCACGGTCTTCGAGTTCGGCGATGAAATCCCATTTGCCGTTGGTGCTGTGGAGCGCGCGCACCTGCGGCAGGCCGCGCAGTTGGTCGGCGACCTTGTCGGCGAGCTTGCCGAGCACCTCGATCATGACGATGGCGCGCACGCCGGCGGCGCGGGTTTCGTGGCCGGTGCGGATGGTGAAGGCGGCGATGGTGCCGTTGGCGACCAGTCTGTCGATGCGCGCGGCGACGGTGGCCCGCGAGGCGCCGGTCATGGCGGCAAGCGACGAGACGGGCGCGCGGGCATTGTGGCGCAGGGCGCTCAGCAGTTCCTGATCGAGATCATCCATATATCACTTTGTATGGCTGGACTTGGCAAACTGTCAATTCATGCTGTGAAACTGGCACTTTTTCATCTTTTTGTCGCCGTGGCGATGTCGGATATTCAATCGAAGCAGTGAGCAGGAGAGACAAATGCAGGCACAGTCGCGATCGGTCACCCTTATCGGTGCGCCTTTGGAAGAGGGCTCCGGCCGCAGGGGGGCCGCTATGGGGCCGACGGCGCTGAGAATCGCCGGTGTCGACCGGGCCTTGATCGATCTCGGCCATGATGTCGCTGATGCCGGAGACGTGCAGATCGTGCCGGCCCGCGACCTGCCGACCAATCCGAAGGCGCATAATCTGCGCACCGTCGGCGCATTCACGCGGGCGCTCGAAGCCGGCGTTTACGAGATCGCCGATGCCGGCCGTTTCCCGCTCATTCTCGGCGGCGACCACAGCCTGTCCATGGGCACGGTATCGGGCATGGCGCGCTATGCCGCCAAGCAGAAGCGGCCGCTTTTCGTGCTCTGGCTCGACGCGCATTCCGATTTCAACACGCCGGAGACATCGCCGTCGGGCAATATTCACGGCATGCCCGTCGCCTATTATTGCGGCCAGGCCGATCTCTCCGACATCCTGCCGCGCGACCGGCCGCTGGTCGATCCGAAGAATGTCTTCCAGGTCGGCATACGCTCGGTCGATGCGCCCGAGCGCGAGTTGATCAAGGAGCACGGCGTCAACGTCTTCGACATGCGCTCGATCGACGAGCAGGGGGTGGCGGCGATCATGCGCGACATTCTCGCCAAGGTCGAAGCGGCGAACGCGCTGTTTCATGTCAGCCTCGACGTCGATTTCCTCGATCCTGACGTCGCGCCCGGCGTCGGCACGACGGTGCCCGGCGGAGCGACCTTCCGCGAGGCGCATCTGATCATGGAGATGCTCTGCGACAGCGGGCTCGTCTCCTCTCTCGATCTGGTCGAACTGAACCCGTTTCTCGACGATCGCGGCAAGAGCGCCCGCGTTCTCGTCGAGCTGACGGCAAGCCTGTTCGGCCGCCGCATCTTCGACCGCCCGACCCGCGCCGCATAACAAACAAAGGGGACGACCATGAGCACTTTAGCCAGATTGATCGATACCGAGCAGCGCCTTGGCGCCCATAACTACAAGCCGCTGGACGTGGTCCTGACGCGCGGCGAGGGCGTTTACGTCTGGGATACGGATGGCAAGCGCTATCTCGATTGCCTGTCGGCCTATTCGGCCGTCAACCAGGGGCACTGCCACCCGAAGATCCTCGCCGCCATGGTCGAGCAGGCGGGCAAGCTGACGCTGACCTCGCGCGCTTTCCGCAACGACCAGCTGGCGCATCTCTACGAGGAGCTCGCGGCGCTGACTGGATCGCACAAGATCCTGCCGATGAACTCCGGCGCGGAGGCTGTCGAGACGGCGATCAAGGCTGTGCGCAAATGGGGATATGAGGTGAAGGGCGTGCCGGAGGGCAAGGCCGAGATCATCGTCTGCGCCGACAATTTCCACGGCCGGACGCTGAGCATCATCAGCTTCTCCACCGATCCGGATGCGCGCTCAGGCTTTGGCCCCTATACGCCGGGCTTCCGCACCGTTCCCTTCGGGGACGCGGAAGCTTTCGCGGCGGCGATCAACGAGAACACGGTGGCAGCGCTGATCGAGCCGATCCAGGGCGAGGCGGGCGTCATCATCCCTCAGCCGGGCTATTTCAGAAAAGTGCGCCAGCTCTGCACCGACAACAAGGTGACGCTCATCCTCGACGAGATTCAGACCGGGCTCGGGCGCACCGGCAAGCTGCTGGCCGAGGAGCATGAAGGCATCGAGGCAGACGTGACGCTGATCGGCAAGGCGCTTTCGGGCGGCTTCTATCCGGTTTCGGCGGTGCTTTCGAATTCCGAGGTGCTGGGCGTGCTGAAGCCCGGCCAGCACGGCTCTACCTTCGGCGGCAATCCGCTTGCCTGCGCCGTGGCGCGCGCAGCGCTGAAGGTGCTGACGGAAGAAGACATGATCGGCAATGCCGAGCGCATGGGCGACTATTTCCTCGAAGGTCTGCGGTCGATCCGCTCGAACATCGTGAAGGAGGTGCGCGGGCGCGGGTTGATGATGGCGATCGAGCTGGTGCCGGAAGCCGGCGGCGCGCGGCAATATTGCTACGCGCTCAAGGACCTCGGCCTTCTCGCCAAGGACACCCACGAAAACACCATCCGCCTGGCGCCGCCGCTCGTGATCACCAAGGATCAGGTGGAGTGGGCTGTGGAGCAGATCGAGAAGACCATCGTCTGAGGCTTGCGGTCTCCTCGCGGCGCGGGCAACGTGCCGACACCATGCTGTTCACTCACGGAGCCCAGATGCACGATCCATGGCGACAGGCCATCGGCGGGCCGTCCGCTAGGCCGCTTGTCGTCGCCCATCGCGGTGGCGCCGCGCTGGCGGCTGAAAACACGCTCGCGGCTCTTAGCGCCGCCGAGGCCGAGGGCGCGCATGCAATCGAAACCGATGTACGCCAGACGCGCGACGGTGTTCTCGTCTGCGTCCACGATGCGGATCTGAGCCGGCTTTGCGGCGATCCGCGTCACGTGGCCGATCTCGACCTGCCGGTGCTGCGCCAGCTCTTGCCCGAGGTCATGACGCTGCGGGACGTCGTTGCCGCTTCCGGCAAGCTCGGCCTCTTGCTGGATTTCAAGCTTGCCGATGAAGCCGCCCTGGTACGGGTGATGGAGGACATCGTGCGTTCGGGCGCGGCGCGGCGCGTACTGCTCGGCCTCAGAAGTCTGCCGCTGATACGCGCGGCCCGATCGCGCACGCCTGAGATCGACATCCTGGCGTTTCTCGACAGTCCCGATCTTGTCGAGCAGGCCGCGGCCGCTGGCGCAAGATGGTACCGGCTCTGGCAGGGCTGGGCGACGGAGGAGATCGTTGCCGCTGTTCGTCGCGCCAATCTGCGGCTTGCCGTGATGGTCGGCCAGCCCCGGTCGGTCGCGCTTCCGGAATATCCGCCTTTTCCTGTTGGGGAGGTGGATCAGGACGGGCTTTCGCGGATCGCGGCAATCGGGCCGGACGCGATCCTGCTGGACGATCCGCGCCTGTTTCAAGCGGGCAAAAAATCCTGCCCGCCGGTTTAGATTTGGGAAACACTCTTTCATTAATGTCCCGCATTAACCGTGACGTTACTCTCGATTTCGAGAGAACTGGCGGCTTGAAGGCAAAGTGCATCGGCGCCAATGGTGGCGTTGTTGCTTCTGCCCTGGCTTTCGACAGTTGGGACAATTTTAATGACGACGATCAATTCTCCGAGCTTCAGTGGCGATACGCTTGAGATCATTGCCTTCCGCCTCCACGATCAGGAATTCTGCGTGAAGACGACGACCATCCGCGAAATCCGCGGCTGGGCGCCTTCGACGCCGATCCCGCATTCGCCGGCCGACGTCATCGGCGTCATGAACCTGCGCGGCTCGGTCATTCCGATCATCGACCTCGCCTTCAAGCTCGGCATGAAGAGCACCGTCGCCAACGAGCGCAGCGCCATCGTCGTCGCCGAAGTCCACAACATGGTCATCGGCATGCTGGTCGACCGGGTCTCCGACATCCTGACGATTTCGTCGAGCCAGGTGCAGCCGGTTCCCGAGGTCACCGCATCCTTCGACCGCGCCTTCTGCGAAGGCATCATCGCTTCCGAAAACGGCATGATCTGCTTCCTGAACCTCGCCAAGATGTTCAAGGAAAACGAGACCGACGATCTGGTCGCCGCGTAAGCGCCATTTGATACAATCCGATCCCGCCCCGCCCGAGCAGTCCTCCGGCGGGGCGATCTCGTTTCGGCCCCTCGGTGGTTGCCCGCCGGCCGGCTGCGGCTTGCTCGCAAGCGTGGTTTTTTGGGCGCGCCACCTCTTTAAACTCTCGCGGCTTCCCACCATATCCTGAGCAAGTTCTTCGCCTCGGTTTCGACCGCCGGCGGGGAGACATCAGCTCGCCTCTTGAGGGAGCTCAATCTCAGTCATCGGCCTGTGCCTTATGAGGGCAGGGCGATTCAAGGAGGTCCATTCATGAATATCGAAAAATACTCCGAGCGGGTGCGCGGTTTCATCCAGTCGGCGCAGACTTATGCGCTGGCCCAGGGTCACCAGCAGTTCTCGCCCGAGCATGTGCTGAAAGTGCTGCTCGACGACGACCAGGGCATGGCCGCGTCCCTCATCGAGCGCGCCGGCGGCGACGCCAAGGCCGCCCGCCTTGCCAATGATGCCGCCCTTGCCAAGCTGCCGAAGGTCTCCGGCGGCAACGGCCAGATCTATCTCGCCGCACCGCTCGCCAAGGTTCTCTCGACCGCCGAGGAGGCATCGAAGAAGGCCGGCGACAGCTTCGTCACGGTCGAGCGTCTGTTGCAGGCGCTGGCGATGGAATCGTCCACCGCGATCACGCTGAAGAATGCCGGCGTGACGGCGGTGACGCTCAACCAGGTCATCAACGACATCCGCAAGGGCCGCACGGCCGATAGCGCCAATGCCGAACAGGGCTTCGACGCGCTGAAGAAATTCGCCCGCGACCTGACGGCGGAAGCCCGCGATGGCCGGCTCGATCCCGTGATCGGCCGCGACGACGAAATCCGCCGCACCATCCAGGTGCTCTCGCGCCGCACCAAGAACAACCCCGTTCTCATCGGTGAACCCGGCGTCGGCAAGACGGCGATCGCCGAAGGCCTGGCGCTGCGCATCGTCAATGGTGATGTGCCGGAAAGCCTCAAGGACAAGAAGCTGATGGCGCTCGACATGGGCGCGCTGATTGCCGGCGCGAAATATCGCGGCGAATTCGAAGAGCGCCTGAAGAGCGTGCTCAACGAGGTGCAGGCCGAAAACGGCGAGATCATCCTGTTCATCGACGAGATGCATACGCTCGTCGGTGCCGGCAAGGGTGATGGCGCTATGGATGCCTCCAACCTTCTGAAGCCGGCGCTTGCGCGCGGCGAGCTGCATTGCGTCGGCGCGACCACGCTCGACGAATATCGCAAGCATGTCGAGAAGGACCCGGCGCTCGCCCGTCGTTTCCAGCCGATCGTCGTCGAAGAGCCGACGGTCGAGGACACGATCTCTATCCTGCGCGGCCTGAAGGAGAAGTACGAGCAGCACCACAAGGTCCGCATCTCGGATTCGTCGCTTGTGGCGGCCGCCACGTTGTCGAACCGCTACATCACCGACCGCTTTCTCCCCGATAAGGCGATCGACCTGATGGACGAGGCGGCGGCGCGCCTGCGCATGCAGGTCGATTCCAAGCCCGAAGAGCTCGACGAACTCGATCGCCGTATCATGCAGCTGAAGATCGAGCGCGAAGCGCTGAAGAAGGAAACGGACGTTGCTTCCGCTGATCGTCTGGTGCGGCTCGAGACCGAGCTCACCGATCTGGAAGAGAGCGCGGACGCGCTGACGGCCCGCTGGCAGGCGGAAAAGCAGAAGCTCGGCCTGGCCGCCGACCTGAAGAAGGAGCTCGACGATGCCCGCAACGATCTGGCGATCGCGCAGCGCAAGGGCGAATTCCAGCGTGCCGGCGAGCTGACCTACGGCGTCATTCCGGAGCTTGAAAAGAAGCTTTCGGAAGCCGAAGCGCAGGACAATGATCGCAGCGCCATGGTGCAGGAGGTCGTGACCCCCGACAACATCGCGCATGTCGTCTCCCGCTGGACCGGCATTCCGGTCGAGAAGATGCTGGAAGGCGACCGCGAGAAGCTGCTGCGGATGGAAGACGAGCTGGCGAAGTCGGTGATCGGCCAGGGTGACGCGGTTCAGGCCGTGTCGCGGGCGGTGCGCCGCGCGCGCGCCGGCCTGCAGGATCCGAACCGGCCGCTCGGCTCGTTCATCTTCCTCGGCCCGACCGGCGTCGGCAAGACGGAGCTTACCAAGGCATTGGCCCGCTTCCTCTTCGACGACGAGACGGCGATGGTGCGCATGGACATGTCCGAGTACATGGAGAAGCACTCCGTGGCCCGGATGATCGGCGCTCCTCCCGGCTATGTCGGCTATGAGGAAGGCGGTTCGCTGACGGAAGCGGTGCGTCGCCGGCCCTATCAGGTCGTGCTGTTCGACGAGATCGAAAAGGCGCATCCCGATGTCTTCAACGTGCTGCTGCAGGTGCTCGACGACGGCCGCCTGACCGATGGTCAGGGCCGCACCGTCGACTTCCGCAACACGATGATCATCATGACGTCGAACCTCGGCGCCGAATATCTGACGCAGCTGAAGGATGGCGACGACAGCGATCTGGTGCGCGAGCAGGTGATGGAGATGGTGCGCGGCCACTTCCGGCCGGAGTTCCTGAACCGCATCGACGAGATCATCCTCTTCCACCGCCTGAAGCGGGACGAGATGGGCGCGATCGTCGACATCCAGCTGCAGCGGCTGGTGAAGCTTTTGGCCGAGCGCAAGATCACGATCGAGCTCGACGACGAGGCCACGCACTGGCTCGCCAACAAGGGCTACGATCCTGTTTACGGAGCGCGGCCGCTGAAGCGGGTGATCCAGAAGTACGTCCAGGACCCGCTGGCCGAGCAGATCCTCGGCGGGCAGGTGCCCGACGGTTCGACGGTGAAGATCACCGGCGGGACGGATCGGCTGCTGTTTCGGACGAAGAACGCCGGTGTCAGCGAAGCGGCGTAAGCGGACTGGCGTGTGAGACAAGAAAACGGCGGCTTCGGCTGCCGTTTTTGTGTTGGGTAGGGTGATCGCTTTGCGTCAAAACCCCTCCCCAACCCCTCCCCACAAGGGGGAGGGGCTTGCAGGGCGCGATGCTTTGCTTGAACAGCAACCTATCAACAGCCGCGGGCGCCAGAATGGGGCAGGTCGAATGCCACGAGTTAGCCCCTCCCCCTTGTGGGGAGGGGTTGGGGAGGGGCCTTTAGACACAGCTCTCTGGAGGCCGAGGCGAAAACTACTTGCTCGCCACCTGCGGCGACGGCTGGTTACCCAACAGCGTATCAATCCGCTTGCGCTCGTCCTCGAACTTGACGAGCGTCGGGCCGGCGAGCGATTTGCCGCCGGGCAGGCGCACGCGCAGCGGGTCGACCTTGGTGCCATTGACGATCATCTCGTAATGCAGGTGCGGACCGGTCGATTCGCCGGTCGTGCCGACCCAGCCGATCACCTGGCCCTGGCGCACCTTGGAACCCGCGACCACGCCCTTGGCGATGGCGTTCTGGTGGTTGTAGGAGGATTCGTAGCCGTTGGCGTGGCGCACGATCGTCTGGTTGCCGTAGCCGCCACTGTCCCAGCCGGCCTTTTCCACCGTGCCGTTGCCGACGGCGATGATCGGCGTGCCGCGCGGGGCTGCCCAGTCGACGCCGGTATGCATGCGGGCAAAGCCCAGGATCGGGTGGCGGCGCATGCCGAAGCCGGAGCGGAAGCTGCCATTCGGGACCGGATTGCGCAGCAGGAACTGGCGAATGCTCTTGCCGTCCTGGTCGAAATAATCGACCGTGCCGTCGTCGGGATCCTGGAAGCGGTAGAAGCGCGTCTGGGTGTCGCCGAAGCGGGCGTTGACATAGAGCAGTTCGGACTGGTCGGTCGCCTGGCCGCTGGCATCGGCCACCGAGAAGAAGGCCTCCAGCGTATCGGTCGGGCGCAGCTCCGCCTGAAAATCGACGCTGCTGGCGAGAAGCTTGATGATCAGCCCCGTCATGTCCTTGGTCATGCCATAGGACAGCGCGGCGCGATAAATGCCGTCATAGACGCGCGGCAGGTTCTGGTTCGACGGCGCGGTCATGGCGCTGTCGTCGAAAGCGGTCGCGACCGCGTCGAGTCTCGGCGGTTCGCTGCCGGCGACATAGTGATCCTTGTCGTCGAGCGAAACGGTGACGACATGCCTGGAGCCGCGATAGACGCTGGCGCGGATGATCTTCGCCTGCTCGCCCTTCTGCAGGATACCGATGCGCAGCACGTCGCCTTTCGACAGGTTCTCCGAACCGAGCATCGGCGACAGGTACGTGGAAAGGCCCTTTGCCTGCGGCTCGGGATAGCCCGGATCCATCATCGCCTTGACGATCGGCATATCCTCGCGAACCGGCACGATGTCGTCGGCGAATTCCTCGGTCTGCGGCGTGATCGATTCCGGCGCCGAGACCGTCATGTTCTGCTCGAGCACGCGCGCCGTGAGGCCGGATGCCAGATCGACGTCGTTGTCGTCGGCCGAAAAGCGCTGCGGATCGACATAGTAGAGGGCCGCGACCTGCGAGACGCCGTCGGTGAGGACGGATCCGTTGGAGCGGACGTTTTCCTCGACCTCGTCGAGCGACATGCCGGCGGCGACCTTGAGGCCGGAGCCCGATGTCGGATAGGCCGCGGTCTTCAGGCTGACTTCGGATCTCGACGTCGGAACCGTAGATCTGGCCGGTGCGGACGCCGGGCTGTGGTTCCGGCTCGTCGGCCGAGAAGATCGA
>NZ_JASJPX010000003.1:3285000-3644870 GCF_030053015.1 Rhizobium sp. AN80A
GAGCAGGGTTAGCCGGCCCCTAAGGCGAGGCGGAAACGCGTAGTCGATGGGAACCACGTTAATATTCGTGGGCCTGGTGGTAGTGACGGATTGCGTAACTTGTATTCACTTATTGGATTGTGGGTGCAGGGAAGCGGTTCCAGGAAATAGCTCCATCATTATAGACCGTACCCGAAACCGACACAGGTGGTCAGGTAGAGTATACCAAGGCGCTTGAGAGAACTATGTTGAAGGAACTCGGCAAATTGCACGCGTAACTTCGGAAGAAGCGTGACCCCATTGTACGCAAGTGTGATGGGGTGGCACAGACCAGGGGGTAGCGACTGTTTATCAAAAACACAGGGCTCTGCGAAGTCGCAAGACGACGTATAGGGTCTGACGCCTGCCCGGTGCTGGAAGGTTAAAGGGAGAGGTGCAAGCTTTGAACTGAAGCCCCAGTAAACGGCGGCCGTAACTATAACGGTCCTAAGGTAGCGAAATTCCTTGTCGGGTAAGTTCCGACCTGCACGAATGGCGTAACGACTTCCCCGCTGTCTCCAACATAGACTCAGTGAAATTGAATTCCCCGTGAAGATGCGGGGTTCCTGCGGTCAGACGGAAAGACCCCGTGCACCTTTACTATAGCTTTACACTGGCATTCGTGTCGGCATGTGTAGGATAGGTGGTAGGCTTTGAAGCGGGGACGCCAGTTTCCGTGGAGCCATCCTTGAAATACCACCCTTATCGTCATGGATGTCTAACCGCGGTCCGTTATCCGGATCCGGGACAGTGTATGGTGGGTAGTTTGACTGGGGCGGTCGCCTCCGAAAGAGTAACGGAGGCGCGCGATGGTGGGCTCAGACCGGTCGGAAATCGGTCGTCGAGTGCAATGGCATAAGCCCGCCTGACTGCGAGACTGACAAGTCGAGCAGAGACGAAAGTCGGTCATAGTGATCCGGTGGTCCCGCGTGGAAGGGCCATCGCTCAACGGATAAAAGGTACGCCGGGGATAACAGGCTGATGACCCCCAAGAGTCCATATCGACGGGGTTGTTTGGCACCTCGATGTCGGCTCATCGCATCCTGGGGCTGGAGCAGGTCCCAAGGGTTTGGCTGTTCGCCAATTAAAGCGGTACGTGAGCTGGGTTCAGAACGTCGTGAGACAGTTCGGTCCCTATCTGCCGTGGGTGTAGGAATATTGACAGGATCTGTCCCTAGTACGAGAGGACCGGGATGGACATATCTCTGGTGGACCTGTTGTCGTGCCAACGGCATAGCAGGGTAGCTACATATGGAATGGATAACCGCTGAAGGCATCTAAGCGGGAAACCAACCTGAAAACGAGTATTCCCTATCAGAGCCGTGGAAGACGACCACGTTGATAGGACGGGTGTGGAAGCGCAGCAATGTGTGAAGCTTACCGTTACTAATAGCTCGATCGGCTTAATTGTTCTCATTGATAATGCTCATCTCAAGGCAAGCGCGAAGCGCTTGGCCTGACAGAGCGAAGGCGAAGCCTTTGCGATACGGGCCCGGCGAACACGCAGTGTTCGGCCGGTTGTCGCCTGAGACGTGTTCAAGACAAAACGAGGCCTGACAGGCCTCACCAGCTTCTCAATTGTTGCGCTTCGCTGACCTGGTGGTTATGGCGGGGCGGCTGCACCCGTTCCCATTCCGAACACGGCCGTGAAACGCCCCTGCGCCTATGGTACTTCGTCTTAAGACGCGGGAGAGTCGGTCGCTGCCAGGTCTGCTAAACGCAACAAAAAATCTTCTCATCACATGACGGCCAAGGCCGAAACAAAAGGGCCGCCTAAAGCGGTCCTTTCTGCTTTAAGGCCCATATACAGAATGAAACTTCGACGCACCTGATCTATAATGGTGCGTCCCTCACAGGAACAAAACCCAATAGGGTTTTGCTCCGGTAGGAGGCATAACCGCTTCGCGGTTAGGCCGCCGCGCCATTCGGCAAAGCCGAATGCGCTGGACGCGGGGTGGAGCAGCCCGGTAGCTCGTCAGGCTCATAACCTGAAGGCCGCAGGTTCAAATCCTGCCCCCGCAACCAATCATTCCAAAGACTGAAATCACATAAGACAAGACAAACAAAGCCCGCAAAACGCGGGATTTTGGCGTTCGCGAAAGGCCGCGGGGTTCAAATTCCGCACTCGCAACCAAATCCCCATGCAGACACAGCGACAACGCACAATGGTCCGCGACGGCTGCGATTTTGTGTGTAAGGTCGGCACATGACCCAATCCTTTCTGATCACAGGTCCCGACGATGCGCGCGTTACCCTGCTTATGGCGCATGGCGCCGGGGGCGCGATGGATTCGGCGGCGATGACGCGGGCGGCCGATGCGATCGGCGGGGCGGGGCTGCGCGTGGTTCGCTTCGAGTTCGGCTATATGGCCGAGCGGCGATCGTCGGGGCGCAGGCCGCCGGCGCCGAAGGCCGAGCGATTGATATCCGAGTATCTCGCCGCCGTCGACGCGCTTGGCGCGCCGCCCCGGCTGATCATCGGGGGCAAGTCGATGGGCGGCCGGGTTGCCAGCATGGTGGCGGACGATCTCTTCCGGGCCGGGCGGATAGTCGGGCTGTTCTGCCTCGGCTATCCCTTCCATCCGATCGGCAAGCCGGAGCAACTGCGCACGGCGCATCTACGACACTTGTCGACGCCGACGCTGATCTGCCAGGGGACGCGCGATCCGTTCGGGACACGCGACGAGGTCGCGGGCTATGGTCTCGCCGAGACGATCGAGATTGCCTGGTTCGAGGACGGCGATCATGACCTCACGCCGCGCAAGACGATCTCGGGCTTTTCGGCCGGCGATCACCTCGCGACAATGGCGGCGCGGCTCGCCGGTTGGAGCAACGCCTTGTAAACGCAATCATGCGGTTGAAATGGCATTTCCACCGGCATCCGGCCAGGCAGGGAGCGCCGGCCGGTGCCTGACGAGGTCCTGCCTCGGTGCCGGTCGTAACCGACGTGACACGGGCTCTGTGCGACTCTCTGCCGTGACCGCCGGCGTCACAGCCTCGGCCGTCTCTGCCGAGGCATCGTCGGTCAGACCGCCGCCAGGGTCAGCCGCACCGGGCCGAAGCGGGGGCAGGTGGCCTCGAGCACGATCTCGCCGGTGAGGCCCGTGGTCTCGATCCAGAGACCGGCCGTGCCGCCCTGGAGCGGGATGGTGCTGGGGCCGACGATCTTCGCCGGGCCGGTGATGGCCATCGTCACCACTTCGTTCAGGAACGGCAGGCGCTGGCCCTGCTGGTCGAGCGCGCGCAGCACGATGCGGGTGGTGTCGCGTTCGCGCGCCTTCAGCCGGGTGCTGTCGGCGATCACCTGCAGCGTTGTCGGCAGCGGATCGGCGACCAGCGTCAGCCGCGCCGCGGGCGCGCCGTCGACATAGCCGGCGAAGCTGCCGTCGATCCATTTCTGGCCCCAGATGCCGAGTTCGTCGGCGGTGAAGTGGCGGTGGTCGAAGACGACGGGCGGATGCGGCAGGTGCGGGAAGTTCTCGTAGTCGGGGCCGACGCGCTTGGTCACCGAGCCGTAGGTCAGCTCGACCTCGTCACAATTGGTCAGCACGATCAAGGGGAGCACGCCGCCGATGTTGCGTTCGCCGCGCGCCCAGAAGGTGACCGGCTTCATGATTACGTCTTCGGAGGGTTCGCACTGGCTGGCATAGGCGTAAGCGGCGAATTTCGGTTCGCGGAACATGTCCATGACGCCGTGATAGCAGATGCGGTCGCCGGAGCCGAAATCCTTGTGGGTGTTGTAGTCGAACATGCACCAGCCGATGGCGCCCGCTATGTCGGGATCGCCATAGGCGGCGTTCAGCACTTCGAGGTGGCGGCGGACATGCTCGGCCTGGCGCGCTTCCTGGTCGTAGATCTTGGTCGGGTACATGTGACCGCCGAATTCGGTGATCATGTACGGCACCTTGTAGGAGAGGCCGGTACTTTCCTGCTGCGGCCGCAGCGGCGTGCGCGGGCGGTTGGCGCCGGGCAGCTCCTCGTTGCCGAGGATGAAGTCGTTCATCGTGTAGACGTCCTCGAGCAGCTCGCTATCGGTGATATAGCGAACGCCGCCGGTCGGGCGGGTGGGGTCGAGCTCACGGGCGAGCCGGTTGGTCTCGGCATAGAAGTGGTGGCTATCCTGGCTCTCGTTGATGCGCACGCCCCAGATGACGATCGAGGGGTGGTTCCAGTCGCGCTCGATCATCCGGCGGACGTTGCGGATCGATTCATGCTGCCATTCCTGGTCGCCGATATGCTGCCATCCGGGGATCTCCTCGAACACGAGGAGGCCGATCTTGTCGCAGCGGTCGAGAAACCACTTCGATTGCGGATAGTGCGAGGTGCGGACCATGTTGCACTTCAGCACGGATTTCATGATGTCGGCGTCGCGTTCCTGGGCGGAGCGGCCGGCGGCATAGCCGACATAGGGGAAGGACTGGTGGCGGTTGAGGCCGCGCAGCTTCAGCGGGCGGCCGTTCAGCCTGAAGCCTTCAGCGGTGAACTCGGCGGTGCGGAAGCCGAAGCTGGTCGTCAGCCTGTCGGAACCATGGCTGGTCTTGAGCTCAACCGTCATCCGGTAGAGTTCCGGATTGTCGATATCCCAGAGCGCGATACCGGTGAGGCCGTCGAAATCGAGCGTTGCGTCGTCGCCGGTCGTGTCCGTCGCGGCGGTGGCCAGCACATTGCCATCGATATCGGCAAGCGAGGCGGTCAGCGTGCCGAGGAAGGGCACGTTGCGAGGATTGGCGAGATGGACGCGCACGGAGGCGGATTTTTCTTCGGCCAGCACGCTCGTGGTCTCGATCTTGACATTGCGGATCGAGACGGGATCGGTGACCTTCAGCCACACCTCGCGATAGATGCCCGCATAGGTCAGATAGTCGATGGCGCCGCCGAAGGGCGGGATGGCGGGGTTCTCGCTGCCGTCGATGGTGACTGATATCAGATTGTCGCCGCGCTGAAGGCCGTTGGTCAGGCGCGCCTCGAAGGGCGTGTAGCCATCCTTGTGGGCGATGATCTCCTCGCCGTTGAGATAGACCACGGCGTCGGCCATGGCGGCGTCGAACACAAGCGAGACCTCGCGGCCCTCGAATTCCGGCATCCAGCGCAGCAGCTTCTGATAGGTGAAGGCGCGCTGGTAGCTTGCTTCATCGACATAGTTGAACGGCAGCTCGACCGCCGTATGCGGCAGGTTGACGATGACACGGCCGTCGAAATCGCGCAGCAGATGCTGGCCGGCACCCTCATGGAAAGCCCAGGATTCGTTATAGGGAACGATGGAACGCATGTCAGTTTCTCACGGCGGTAACGATATCGGGGACGGAGGCGCAGCGGCGGCGTAACAAGCGGCCCCGGCTGCACGTTCAATGTCGGTTTTGGCTTACGGGTACTGGGCGCCGTTGGTCGTTAAGTAAATGGCGTAGAGCGATTGCGTCGCGGTTATGAACAGACGGTTTTTCTTCTGGCCACCGAAGGTGACGTTGGAGACCGTCTGCGGCACCTTGATCTTGCCGATGAGGGTTCCATCGGGCGCGAAGCAGTGGACGCCGTCGGCCGCACTGCTCCAGAGGTTGCCGGCGACATCGAAGCGGAAGCCATCGGGCACGCCCTTGTCGATCGAGCAGAAGTAGCGGCTGTTGGTCAGCTTGCGGTCGTCGATCACGTCGAAGACGCGGATATGGCGCGGCACCTCGTGGTTCGAGGAGCCTGAATCCGCGATATAGAGCTGCTTTTCATCCGGAGAGAAGGCAAGCCCGTTGGGCTGGATGAAGTCGGTAGCGACCGCTTCGATTTCGCCGGTTCCGGCATCGATGCGGTAGACGTTTCTGGTTTCCTGCTCGGGCTCGGCCTTGTGGCCTTCATAATCGGACATGATGCCGTAGCTCGGATCGGTGAACCAGATGGAGCCGTCGGAGCGGACGACGACGTCGTTCGGCGAATTCAGGCGCTTGCCCTTGTAGCGATCGGCGAGCACGGTGATGCGGCCATCCGGCTCGGTGCGGGTGACGCGGCGGCCGCCATGTTCGCAGGAGACCAGCCGCCCCTGGCGATCGCGGGTGTTGCCGTTGACATAGTTGGACGGGGAGCGGAAGACCGAGGCGCCGCCGTCCGGTACCCAGCGCATGATGCGCTCATTGGGGATGTCGCTCCAGAGAAGGCAGTTGAGATCGGAGAACCAGACGGGACCCTCGGCCCAGCGGCATCCGGAATAGAGTTCCTCCAGCCTGGCGCTGCCCGCGATCAGGCGGTTGAAACGATCGTCACGGATGTCGTAAAGCGCATCTTGCGACACAGGCTGCTCCTCCCAAAGCGATTTGACCTTCTTCGTAAACGTAAACGAAGCGGCGTGCCAGAGCCCCGCCGCGCAAAAGGCCCGCGCCTGGCCATTTTTGAAGTACGGCTGTGGCGTCCCTGTCGGCATCCTTGTCGGTGGTCGGAATCATCACACCTTATGACATGAGGGCGGGACATGACGTTTGTCAGCTTTGCCGTTTCGTCGGCCGTCAAATCACGTTAAGGCTATTCTATCAGACAAGGTGAATGTGGCATGGAATACAGCGATATCGGTACGGTTGCGGCGTGGCTGACGGAGCAGGGGCTGAATGGCGCGACCGAATCCGAGCTGCTGACCGGCTTCTGCGAGACCTGCCGAAGGCTTGGCCTTCCGCTCGACCGTAGCCTGGCGCTGATGGATACGCTGCACCCGGTTCACGAGGGGCGTGCTTTTCGCTGGGATAGCGAGGAAGATGTCGAGGCGGAGTTCGCCTATGGCCCGATGGGTGGCGATGGGAACTCGCTGGAAAACTGGCAGCGCTCGGCCTTCTATCATCTTTGGGCGGGCACCGATAACGAGGTTCGCCGCCGGCTGGGGTTCGGCGATCCGGCCGATTTCTACATGCTGGATACGATGCAGGCGGAAGGGCATACCGATTTCGTCGCGATGGTACGCAAGTTCGAAAAGGCCGGTACGATCGGCGAGATGGATTGCTTCTTCGCGCATTTTGTCACGCGCCATCCGGAAGGATTTTCCGATCATCACATGATGATCCTGCGCAAGCTGGTGCCGGTGCTGGCGCTCGCCATCAAGTGCATCGCGCTCGGGCGCATCGCCCGCACGATCGCCGAGGTCTATCTCGGCGAGGACGCGGCGCGGCAGGTACTGGATGGCAAGATCAGCCGCGGCAAGTCGGAACGGATTTCGGCGGTGCTGTGGTTCTCCGACCTGGTGAACTACACGAAGATCTCGGACAGCGCCTCGCCCGAGGAAATCCTGCCGATGCTGAACGCCTACAGCGATCTTGTTATCACGGCGGTGCATGAGGCCGGCGGCAATGTGCTGAAGCTGATCGGCGACGGGGTGCTGGCGATCTTCAAGGCCGATGCACCCGCCGATGCCTGTTCGGCGGCGCTGAAGGCCGAGCGGATGCTGCACGAAAGATTGGTGAGGCTGAACAACGAGCGCGCCTTCGAGGAGCGGCCGACCACCGACGTCTATATCGGCCTGCATATCGGCGACGTCTTCTATGGCAATATCGGCAGCCAGGAACGGCTCGATTTCACGGTCATCGGTCCCGCCGTCAACGAGGTCAGCCGCATCGCCTCGCTCTGCCGGTCGGTCGATTTCAACGTGCTGATGTCGTCCGATTTCGCCGCCGCCGTTCCCGAGACGGAGCGTGGCGCGCTTGCCTGCGTCGGGCGCTACGCGCTACGCGGCGTGCAGCGGCCGCAGGAACTCTTCACGCTGGAGACCGCCGGCACCATCCGCTGATCAGCGCAGCACTGCCGGTGATGGCGATGTCGGCGGTCGGCGCAATCAAATTTTACAAGACTGTCGCCTTCCTGGATTAGAGACTTATATCCTCGGGCGAAGGGGTTTTCGCGCCTCTTGACCGGATGACGCGGCGGGTCGCCGCGTTGGAGAACACTCAGTCCAACAGGAGAACGGCATGCAGATCAATCGCACAGGTTCCGCACAGTGGTCGGGCGGCATCAAGGACGGCAAGGGTCAGATCTCGACGCAGAGCGGCGCGCTCAAATCCTACCCTTATGGCTTTGCCAGCCGCTTCGAAGGTCTCCCGGGCACCAATCCCGAAGAACTGATCGGTGCCGCCCATGCCGGCTGCTTCACCATGGCGCTGTCGCTGATCCTCGGCGAGGCGGGCTTTACCGCGACCAGCATGGAAACGACGGCGAAGGTGACGCTCGAAAGCGTCGAGGGCGGCTTTGCGATCAGCGCCATCCTGCTGACGCTGCGCGGCACGGTTCCCAACTGCGACGAAAAGACCTTCATTGAGCTCGCCGGCAAGGCCAAGGCGGGTTGCCCGGTTTCCAAGGCGCTGGCCGCGGTGCCGATCACGCTGGATGCGCAGCTCGCGTAAGCGGGGATTGATCGATGGTTCGAGATGCCGCGGTGCTTTGTGCCGCGGCATTTTCCGTTCATGGGTGCGGTGAAGACCCCTCCCCAACCTTCCCCACAAGGGGGGAGGGGCTAAGCCGTGGCATCGTCTGTGCCCAATTCTCTCGTACCGGTGGTTGAGAGCTTGCGGCTTTAGGCAGGGCATCGCGCCCAGCAAGCCCCTCCCCCTTGTGGGGAGGGGTTGGGGAGGGGCCTTTTGATTGCACAGCAACATTCCTCACCCACCCCATACCGCAATGCAAAAGATTGACAACTGTCGCCTGATGCCTTACGACTGACGAAATTCAAAAATCGTCAGTCGTAAATCAACACGGCAGAAATCATGAACGACACCGCTGAAAGCATTCTCGAAGCCACCCGACAGGAGAATGCCACCCGCATTCTCGATGCGGCCGAGCGGCTGTTTCGTCACTATGGCTACTCCAAGACCACGGTCGCCGATATTGCCCGCGATCTCGGCATGTCGCCGGCCAACGTCTATCGCTTCTTCTCCTCGAAAATCGAAATCCACCAGGCGATCTGCGGACGGATGCTCGCGGCGAGCTACGAGCAGGCCTATGAGATCTGCCATCTGCCGCTCAGAGCGTCGGAGCGGCTGAGCCGTTTCGTGCGCGGACAATACGAGATGACGGTCGAGACCATGCTCGACCAGGAAAAGGTGCACGAGATGGTGGTCGTCGCCATCGAGCGCGACTGGCATGTCATCGAAAAGCATGTCGACAGCATTCAAGATCTGCTGGCCGAAGTCATCCAACAGGGTATCAACGCCGGCGAGTTCGCCGATCAGGATCCCGCCGTCGCCTCGCGCTGCTTTGGTGCCGCCACGGTGACCCTCTGCCACCCGATCATGGTGGCGCAATGTCTTGCCAAGACCAACCGCGCGACGGTGGACGAGCTGATCGATTTCTCGATCCGCGCGCTGAAGAAATAGGCCTGGCGCCAGACCGCCAGGCACATCAACAAACATAATCATTTCAGGAGTGCGAAAGATGATTTCGCTGAAGACAGTCAGGTTGCCGTCCGTTGCCAGTTTCGCGCTTCTTGGCGCCGTATCGCTCGCCGTTTCCGGCTGCAGCGAAGATAAGAAGGCGGAGACCAAGGAAATCTTGCGGCCGGTGAAGGTCGTGGAGATCACCAAGGCCGGCGAGACCCGCGCGCTCGATTATTCGGGTGCGGTCAAGGCGCGCGTCGAGATGAACCTCGGCTTCCGCGTTGCCGGCAAGATCACCGAGCGGCGCGTCAACATCGGCGACCGCGTCCAGCCCGGCGACGTGATCGCGCGCATCGACGCCACCGACTACGAACTCGCGACGAAGACCGCGGAGGCAAATCTGGCGGCCGCCGAAAAGGGTGTCGGCACGGCTGATCTCGCCAACAAGCGCGCGCAACAGCTGTTCGACAAGAGCGTGACGGCCAAGTCGCAGCTCGAGCAGGCATCGCTCAGCTACGATCAGGCCGTATCCACCCGCGACGCGGCTCGCTCCTCGCTCGACCAGGCGCGAAACCAGGTGAGCTATGCCGAGCTCAAGGCCGACCAGAGCGGTATCGTCACAGCGATCAGCGCCGATACCGGCACGGTTGTCGCCGCCGGCACGCCGGTCGCGACAGTCGCGCTCGACGGCGAAAAGGAAGTGCAGATCGCGGTGCCGGAAAACGACATCGCCGAGTTCAAGCCGGGCAAGACTGTCAAGGCGAGCTTTTGGTCCTCGGCCAAGCTCGTTCTCGACGGCAAGGTGCGCGAAGTCTCGGGCAGTGCCGATGCGCAGTCGCGCACGTTCGCGGTTCGCGTGAGCCTGCCCAACGACGATCGCGTCCTCCTCGGCATGACGGCGACGATCGAGGCCAGCGTCAGCAACGCCAACACCGATGTCGCCATTCCGCTCGCGGCTCTCGCCGAGAAGGACGGCAGGAAGATCGTCTGGGTGGTCGATCGCGACCAGCAGACCGTGAGTGCCCGAGATGTCACGGTCGCCGACTTCACCGGCGACGGCGTCAGCATTTCGGACGGCTTGAAGACCGGCGATCTCGTCGTTGCCGCGGAACGCAGTTCATGACCGACAATCTCAAGGTGAAGCTGCCCGGCCAGCAATCGGCATCGGCCGAGGCTACAGCCGAGACCGGCGACGTCGTTCGCTAAGCGGTCAGGAGAGGGAACGGGACAATGGACAATTCCACCACCGAGAAGAAGCCCTTCAACCTGTCGCGCTGGGCGATCGGCCATCCGAGCATCGCGCGCTTCCTGTTCGGGCTCATCCTGATCACCGGCGTGCTCGGGCTGATGCGCATGGGGCAGAAGGAAGATCCCGATTTCACCTTCCGCGTCATGGTCGTGCAGGCCGTGTGGCCGGGCGCCTCCATCCAGGAGATGGAAGACCAGGTGGTCAACAAGATCGAGCGCAAGCTGCAGGAAACACCGAGTATCGACTGGGTGAAATCCTATACGCGCGCCGGATCGGCCGTCATCACGCTGCAGGTCAAGGGCGATACCAACGCCGCTCAGGTCGCCGACGCCTTCTACCAGGTGCGCAAGAAAGTCGGCGATATCTCCAACCAGCTGCCATCCGGCCTGCTCGGCCCCTATTTCAACGACGAGTTCGGCGACACCTTCATCACGCTGCAATCGATCAGCGGCGATGGCTACAGCTTTCCGGAGCTGAAGAAATTCGCAATCCAGGCGCGCGACATGCTGTTGACGACGCCGGGTGTCGAGAAGGCCGTGATCATCGGCGATCAGCCGGAGAAGCTCTATATCGACGTCTCCTCGCAAGCACTCGCCGAACGTGGCCTGACGATCCTCGACCTGCAGAACGCCATCAAGGGGCAGAACAGCGTCGATCCCGCGGGCTCCGTCGATACCGGCACGCGCTCGGTGCGCATCGCCGTCGAAGGCGACGTGACCAAGGCCGCCGATATCCGCGAACTCAGACTCAAGGCCGGCAACCAGGTGACGCGCCTTGGCGATATCGCCACCGTCTATTCCGGGCTTGAAGACCCATACCAGAAGAAGTACCGGTTCAACGGCCGCGAGAGCGTTCAGGTCGGTGTCGTCATGGCCAAGGGCTACAAGGTCACCGATGTCGGCAAGGATGTCGCGGCGACCTATGAGCGCTTCGAACAGGCGCTGCCCTACGGCGTTTCCGTCGACCAGATCTCCAACCAGCCCGATGTCGTCACCGAGGCGGTGGGCGAATTCATGCGGGCGCTGGCCGAAGCGCTGGTCATCGTCCTGATCGTCTCCTTCCTTTCAATCGGCTGGCGTTCGGGTCTGGTCATCGCCATCGCCATTCCGCTGGTGCTGGCCGCCACCTTCGCCATCATGTACGAACTCGGCATCGACCTGCAGCGCATCTCGCTCGGCGCCCTCATCATCGCGCTCGGGCTGCTCGTCGACGACGCGATGATCGTGGTCGAACTCATGGAGCGCAAGCTCGAAGAGGGGCTGGTGAAGATAGAGGCGGCGAGCTTCGCCTATTCCTCCACGGCTTTTCCGATGCTCACGGGCACGCTGATCACCACGGCCGGGTTCATTCCCGTCGGCTTCGCGGCATCCACCGCCGGCGAATATGTCCGCACGCTGTTCTACGTCGTCGGTATCGCGCTCGTCGTCTCGTGGTTCGTGGCCGTCTACTTCACGCCGTGGCTCGGCTACATGATCCTGAAGCAGCGCCAGCATGCCGGCGGCGATCATCACGATGCCTTCGACACGCGCTTCTACCATCGTCTCAGGGCAACCGTGAGCTGGGCCGTACGCCATCGGATCATCGTGGTCGCGATGACGCTGGTGACGTTCATGACCAGCCTCTGGGCCTTCCAGTTCATCCCGCAGAACTTCTTCCCGCAATCCTCGCGTCCCGAGATCCTCGTCGATCTGTGGCTGCCGGAGGGGACCAGCATCAAGGAGGTCGAGAAGCAGGCGAAGGCGCTCGAAGCCAGGATCATGGACGACACGGACAAGAAGTTCGTCGCCACCTATATCGGCGAAGGCGCGCCGCGCTTCTTCCTGCCGCTCGACCAGCAGCTTCCGAACCCGAATTTCGCGCAGCTGCTGATCATGGCCAATGACGAGCCGGCCCGCGAACGTTTGATCGTCAAGCTCAGGACCATTCTCGCCGAGGATTTCCCCGATATCCGCGGCAAGGTCGACCGCCTGTTCCTGGGTCCGCCGACCGGCTGGCCGGTGCAGATGCGCGTCATGGGCCCGGATCGCCAGGAAGTCCGCAGGATCGCCGACGAGGTGAAGGCCAAGTTCCAGGAAAATCCGCTGCTCGGCGCCATCCACGACGATTGGCTGGAGCAGGTGCCGGCGATGAAGCTGGTGATCGACCAGGATCGGGCGCGTGCGCTCGGCGTCACCTCGCAACGCGTCCGCCAGATGCTGCAGACCGCGATGTCCGGCGCGCCGCTCGACGATTTCCGCGATGGCGAGGAGACGGTTTCGATCGTCGCCCGCGAGCCGGAGGCCAACCGCTCGCTGCTGTCGGCGGTCAACTCGGTCTACGTGCCGACCGACTTCGGCGGCTTCGTGCCGGTCTCGCAGATCGCCAGGGTGGTGCCGGTCCTCGAGCAGGGCATCGAATGGCGGCGTGATCGCCTGCCGACCATCAGCGTCCGCGCGACGCTGCCCGATGGCGTGCAGTCGAACGACGTGGCCATGAAGATGTATGCCGATCTGCAGCCGCTGCGCGACAGCCTGCCGGCCGGCTACAATATCGAGATCCAGGGCGGTGCCGAGGATTCGGCCGAAAGCCAGGCCTCGATCGCCGCCAAGGCGCCGATCATGCTTGTCGTCATCGTGCTCCTTCTGATGGCGCAGCTGCAGCATTTCGGCAAGGCGATGCTGGTGCTTTCGACCGGCCCGCTCGGCATCATCGGCGCTGCCGCGGCACTCTTGATCTCGGGCGCGCCCTTCGGCTTCGTCGCCATCCTCGGCGTCATCGCGCTGCTGGGCATCATCATCCGCAATTCGATCATCCTGATCGACCAGATCGACCAGGACATCAAGGCGGGCATGCACCGGCAGGAGGCGATCGTCGGGGCGGCCGTGCGCCGTTTCCGTCCGATCATGCTGACGGCACTCACGGCTGTTCTGGCGTTGATCCCGATTTCGCGCGGCGTGTTCTGGGGACCACTCGCCTACGCCATGATGGGCGGCATCCTGGTCGCCACGGTGCTGACGATCCTGGTACTGCCGGCGGCTTACGCGATGTTCTTCGGCAAGGAGCCTAAGGGCAGGGAGGATGAGGCTTCATCCGGCGAGGACGATGCGGTGGATCACCGGCATCCGCCGGCGATAGCGGCGGAGTGAAAAATGCGGACGGCGCGGTGAGAACCGCGCCGTTTTTGTATGGGATTATCAATTGAGAACTGAGGGTGTGGCCCCCTCATCCGACCCTTCGGGCCACCTTCTTGGATGATCAAAATATGAGATAGTTGTTTCTGCCGGGCGGGTGGCCGCCCGCCCGGCAGTTGGTTGTCGGATCGTCACCTTCTCAGCCGTCAGGGGCTGTGGGGAGCAGGATCGCAACCGGCTCTTCATCAGGCCCGTGTGGTTGCAGGAACCTTGGGGTTCGTATCCAAGACAGGGACGACGAAGATGACCGATGATAGCATGATCTGTGCCGGAATCGATGTCGGCAAAAGCCATCTCGACATCGCCATCCATCCCGGTGACGCGCGGCTGCGGGTCACCTACGACGCGGCGGGCCTGAAGCGGCTCGACGCCTTTCTTCAAGAGCATGATGTCAAAAGGGTCGGCTTCGAAGCCTCCGGTGGCTACGAATGGCGGCTGATGGTGCATCTGCGGGGCAAGAAGCGCCCGGCGGCGCGCCTGCAGCCGGCGCAATTGCGGTACTTCGCCAGAAGCCGATTGCAGCGGGCCAAGAACGACCGGCTGGACGCCACGCTGATTGCTGTCTTCACCGCCAGTCTGAAGACGCTGCCGGTGCTGCCCGATGCCCGCTTCGACCGGCTTTCGGCCGAACTGACCTATCTGGAGCAGATCGAACAGCAGATCGCGCTGGTGAAGACATTCGCCGAGACCGCCGTGCCTGAGATCGTCAAGCGCCGCCACGCCCGCGAGATCGCCAGGCTCGAGACCTGCCGCAATGCGCATATGCTGCGGCTCGAAAAGCTGGTGCGCGACGACTCCGATCTGGCGCGGCGGCTCGATCTTTTGGTCTCCATCAAGGGGATCGGAATGCGCAGCGCGCTGTGCCTCGTCATTCGCATGCCCGAACTCGGCCATGCCGGCCGCAACGAGGTCGCCGCCCTTGCCGGTGTCGCACCCTATGATGACGACAGCGGCAAGCATCGCGGCAGGCGCCGGATCCAGGGCGGTCGCGAACGGCTGCGCAAGAGCCTTTTCATGTGCGCCTTCACCGCCAGCCGGCACAATCCGGATCTCGCGGCCTTCTACAAGCGGTTGCGCGGCAACGGCAAGGAGCACCTGTGCGCGGTCATCGCGGTGGCCCGCAAACTCGTCATTCTCGCCAACACAATCCTCACCCGACAGACCGAATGGACGCCGAAATATGTGAGAAGATGAGACATGGTTGCTCCCCGCTGGGGAGAAGGGGAGAAGCGGCACCCTCTGGGCTATTTTCCCCTCTCCCCTCGGGGAGAGGGTAGGGTGAGGGGGCTGCAAGCTCGTCGCCTTCGATTTGGGGTCGCCTCTACCCCAGCATCTCCGCTTCCGCCTTCAAGCCCAGGAGGGCCGCCCCGATCAGCCCCGGCTCGACGCGGCACTCGCTGCGCACGACGAGCGGGCGGTCGAACTTGCGCAGGATGCGCTGGCGCACGGCCTTGTCGAGCTCATGCAATAGCGGCTCGACATTGGAGAGGCCGCCGGCGACGGGGACGATGGTGGCGCCGGTGATGTTGACGGTCAGCGCCAGGGGCGAGGCGACGAGATCGATGTAGACGTCGATCGTGCGGGCCGCCTTTTCCTCGCCGCGCAGCCAGGCTCCGATGATCTCCTCGCTGGTCAAATCGAGGCCGTGAAGGGTCTTGTGCAGGCGTTCCATGCCGCGCGCGCCGCCCACCGAATCGACGCAGCCGCTCTGGCCGCAGCCACAGGCATAATGCGGGATTTCCACCGGCGGGTGGCCGGCGCGCAGCGCGACGATCGGGCCGTGGCCCCATTCGCCGGCGAAGCCGCCCGCCTCGTTGATCAGCCGGCCGTTGGCGATCACGCCGCCGCCGACGCCGGTGCCCAAGATGACGCCGAGCACGATGCGGTGGCCGCGACCGGCGCCGAGGCCGGCCTCGGCCATGGCGAAGCAGTCCGCGTCGTTGGCGACCAGCACCGGCACGCCCAGTTCGGCCTCGATATCGGCCGCGATGGTGCGCTGGTGGATGCAGGGAATGTTGGCGCAGGTGAGGAGCTGCGTATCGGGATCGACGACGCCGGCGATCGAGATCGACAGCAGCGTCGGCGTGCCGCCCGCTTCCGCGATGAAGGTTCTCAGCGTATCGACGAAGGCGCCGAAATCATCGAGTGGCGTCGGGCGGCGGCCGAGCGGCGTGATCTCGGTTTCGGAGAGGGCTACGCCGCCCTTGATCGCCGAGCCGCCGATGTCGAAGGAGATGATCATCCGTATTCTGCTTGTTCGAAACTGTCTCAATCTGCTCGCATCGTTCCCGGCGATTTGCAAGCCCAAACGATACGCTAAGCCGGCAGCGTGATGCGCGCCTCGAAACCCGAGGTCCGGCCGCTGGCCGGCGACATCAGGTCGAGCGTTCCTCCCATTTGCGCGACGATCCGCTCGGTGATGGCCAGGCCAAGCCCCGATCCCGACGCGCCGGTATTGCCGCGCCGAAAGCGCTTCTTGAGCATGGCGATATCCCGTTCCGGCACCAGCGGGCCGCCATTGACGACACGGACGACACCGTTCTGATCGAGGCTGACTTCGACGGGCAGTTGCCGGTCGCCGTGAACGAGCGCGTTTTCGATGAGATTGCGCAGGATGATGCCGAACGCGTCCATGTCGGCGTTTCGCACCAGCGTTGCGCCGGGCGCGGGCGCGTAGCGCAGCCGGCCTTGCGATCGATGGTCGCGTTCGTAATCGGTGACGATCATGTCGAGCACCGGGCGAAGATCCGTGGCGGTGGCGCTGCCGCCGATGCCTGCCTCGGCGCGGGCAAGCTGCAGCAACTTCTCGGCAAGACGCCCGAGATTGACCAGCGAGCTTTCGATCTGATTTGCCCGCGTCCGGGCCGGTCCCGGGGCAGTTCTTCGGAGAGGCGCTGCGTTTGCGCGAGCGCGCCGGCGATCGGCGTTCGCAATTCGTGAGCGCTGTTGGCGGTGAATTCGCGCTCGGATTCAAGCGCCGATCGCAGGCGCCCGAGCAGGAGGTTGACGGAGCGGGCGATCGGCTTCAGCTCCTTCGGCAGGCCGGCGCTCTCCAGCGCCGCCATGTTGCCGCCGTCCTTGGTGCCGATATCCCGGCGCAGCGCGTCGAGCGGCTTCAGGGCGCGGCCGACGATGAACCAGATGGCGAAGATGCTCGCCGGAATGAGCGCCACCAGCGGGATGAGCAGGGTGACCGCGCTTTCGCGCACGGCTTCGCGGCGGTTCTTGAAGCGGTCCGCGACCTGCAGGAAGAGCGTGCCGTCGGATGTCTTCTCCGTGTAGATGCGCTCGGTGGCGCTGTCGTAGAAGCCCGGCTCGAGCGGCGCCGGAAAAGGCTCCGACAGGGCGTCGTTGGAGCGCAGCAGGATCTTTCCGGATGCATCGCGAACCTGATAGGTCAGGTACTCGCTATTGGCGGCGCTGTTCAGCATCGCGATGCCATGCGGGTCGCCTAGGCCGCGCTGCTCCATGTCGTCAAGGATGAGCGCCAGCAGCCGCTCCGTGGTTTCCTGCTGGGCGCTGTCGAAGATCTCGTCGAACTCGTGCTGCATCACGCGGATGCTCAGCCCGATGGCGAGGAGCCAGAAGATGACCATCACCGTCGTCAGCGCGGTGATGAGCGGGCGGGTGATACTGCGTTCGCGCTTCATTTCGATCCGAGCGTATAGCCGATGCCGCGGGCCGTGCGGATGCGATCCTTGCCGATCTTCTTGCGCAGGCGGCTGACATAGACCTCGACCGTGTTGCTCTCTATTTCCGAGCCGAAGGCGTAAAGCGCCTCCTCGATGCGGTCCTTGGAGACGATGGCGCCGGGGCGGGCGGTCAACAGGTCGAGGACCGCCCATTCGCGGCTGGTGAGGATGACGGCGGCGCCGTCGACGGAGAGCTTGTGCTGTGGCCTGTTGATTTCGATATCGCCGATCTGCACCACCGGATGCGGGTTGGCGTCGTAGCGACGGGCCACGGCCATGATGCGGGCCTCGAGCTCGCCCAGATTGAAGGGTTTGACGAGATAGTCGTCGGCGCCGGCGTTCAGCCCTTCGATGCGGTCGGAAATCTGGTCGCGCGCGGTGAGGATGATGACGGGGGTGCGGATGTCGCGGCTGCGGAGCTTGCGCAGGAAATCGACGCCGCTGCCGTCGGGAAGGTTGAGGTCGAGCAGTACCAGTCCATACTCGACGGGACCCGTCGCGGCTTCCGCGTCGGCAAGGTTCTTGACCCAGTCGACGGCATGGAACGAGGCGGCGACGTGATCGCGCACGGCCTCGCCAATCATCTTGTCGTCCTCAACCAGCAGAATTCGCACGATTTCTTCCTCTGCGACACAGTTAGCGTGGCGGTCGATCTCAGGTCAAGCATGCCTTCGCGGGCAAAGATGGCGCGGCGATGGCGATTTGGAGAGCAGCCGCCGCGTGCACCGGACCTAAAATAGATTGTGCAATTTCTCAATGCACTCGACATTTGCCCGAATTTTGTTTTGATCTGGCGCGAACATAGCTTCAACCAAATGCTTTGCCGGCGAAAGCCGGTGCAGTCCGCGCGCAATGGATAGTCGATGGTGAAAAGGTCCGAAACTTCTGGTCGTCTCGATGACGCGGCGCGCGCCGGCTGGCTCTACTATGTCGCCGGGCGCACGCAGGACGAGATCGCCTCGTCCATGGGGATTTCGCGACAGTCGGCGCAGCGGCTCGTGTCGCTTGCCGTCGCCGAGCGACTGATCAAGGTGCGGCTCGATCACCCGATCGCCGCCTGTCTCGAGCTCGCCAACGCCGTGCGCGAGAAATACGGCCTGCGGCAGGTGGACATCGTGCCGAGCGATCCGGGCGCCGGTGCCGCGACAGTCGGCATCGCCGAGGCGGCGGCGGCCGAGATCGAACGCTGGCTGAAGAAGACCGACCCGATCGTTCTCGCCGTCGGGACCGGGCGAACGCTGAAGGCGGCGGTCGATCAGCTGCCGGCCATCGAATGCATCAACCACCGCATCGTCTCGCTCACCGGCAACATCGCGCCCGACGGATCGGCCGCCTATTACAACGTCATCTTCAGTATGGCCGATGCCGTCAAGGCGCGGCACTTCCCGATGCCGCTGCCGGTTCTGGTCACGTCCGCCGAGGAGCGCGAGACGCTGCATGCCCAGCAGCTGGTGCGCTCGACGCTGGACATGAGCGCGCAGGCCGACGTGACCTTCGTCGGTATCGGCGAACTCGGCATCGACGGGCCGCTCTGCGTCGACGGCTTCTTGGAGAAAGGCGAGATGATGGAGCTGATGGACAATGGCGCCGTGGGCGAGATCTGCGGCTGGATTTTCGACAGCGAAGGCAGGCTGCTCGACAACCCGATCAACGAGCGCGTCGCCTCCGCTCCGCTCCCCTCGCGTGACACCTCCGTCGTCATCGGCATCGGCAAGGGCAAACGCAAGATGAAGGCGATCAAGGCTGCCGTCACCGGCCATCAGATCAACGGTTTGATCACCGATGAAGAGGTCGCCGAGTATTTGCTCACCTAGTGGGCAAAAATTTATTTCATTTTGAATCAGCAGGATAGCTCGTCGTTTCGCGGCTGCAGCAACGATTGGAGCTTGACATTTATCGCTTGTCGTTGAGTAATTGCCCATGAGCAAAGCGAATGCTCGCTAACATCTTCTGGGAGGAAGATCATGACATTGAAAACTTTTCTGCTCGGTGCCTGCTCCGTTCTGGCGTTCGCGGGCATGGCTTCGGCTGAAACGCTGACGATCGCGACCGTCAACAACGGCGACATGGTCCGCATGCAGGGCCTGACCGCCGAATTCACCAAGGCCAACCCCGATATTCAGGTCGAGTGGGTAACCCTTGAAGAAAACGTCCTGCGCGAGCGCGTGACGACCGACATCGCCGCCGGCGGTGGTCAATATGACATCGTCACCATCGGCAATTACGAAGTTCCGATCTGGGCCAAGCAGAAGTGGCTGCTGCCGCTCGACGGCCTCGGCGACAAGTATGACGTGGACGACCTGCTTCCGGCGATCCGCGGTGGCCTTTCGATGGACGGCAAGCTTTATGCGGCACCGTTCTACGGTGAATCCGCGATGATCATGTACCGCAAGGACCTGTTCGAAAAAGCCGGTCTGACCATGCCGGAAACCCCGACCTGGGAATTCATCGCCGACGCTGCCCGCAAGATCACCGACCGCAAGGCCGACGTGTCCGGCATGTGCCTTCGCGGCAAGGCCGGCTGGGGCGAAAACATGGCCTTCGTTTCGGCCCTGAACAACTCGTTCGGCGGTCGCTGGTTCGATGAGCAGTGGAAGCCGCAGTTCGATCAGCCGGAGTGGAAGGCTTCCCTGCAGTTTTATGCCGACCTGATGAAGGATGCCGGCCCGTCCGGTGCTTCCTCCAACGGCTTCAACGAAAACCTGACGCTGTTCCAGCAGGGCAAGTGCGGCATGTGGATCGACGCGACCGTCGCCGCATCCTTCGTATCGAACCCGAAGGACTCGAAGGTTGCCGACAAGGTCGGTTACGCCATCTTCCCGAACAAGGAAGGCGTAGACAACCACGGCAAGTGGCTGTGGTCGTGGAACCTCGCCGTACCGGCTTCCTCGAAGAAGGCTGAATCGGCGCAGAAGTTCATTGCCTGGGCAACCAGCAAGGAATACACAGCGCTCGTCGCTTCCAAGGAAGGCTGGGCAAACGTTCCTCCGGGCACGCGTACCTCGCTCTACAAGAACGAAGAGTACACCAAGGCTGCTCCGTTCGCCGCGCCGACGCTTGCCGCGATGGACGCTGCCGACATCACCAAGCCGACCGTCAAGCCGGTGCCTTACACCGGTGGCCAGTTCGTCGCGATCCCTGAATTCCAGGCTCTCGGCACCACGGTCGGTCAGCTGTTCTCGGCTGTCATCGCCGGCCAGTCCACGGTCGACGACGCGCTTGCCGCCGCTCAGGCAACGGCAACCCGCGACATGACCCGCGCCGGTTACATCAAGTAACAGGTCCTCCCCGGGACATGTGGCTGCCCGACTGATCGGGCAGCCACACCCGCCGCCCGCGGCAAAAGCGCTTAAAGCCATAACAAGAAGATGAAACCGTGCGTGCGCCTCCCGCAGAGGCGATGCGCGTGGCCACTCAAGGGAGGGTCGCTGAAATGGCAACGCAGAATACGAAGACGTTGGCGCGGCTGATGATGGCGCCCTCCGTCATTGCCCTGTTGGTCTGGATGGTCATACCGCTGTCGATGACGCTGTATTATTCCTTCCAGAACTACAATCTCCTGACGCCGCAAAACGTCAGCTTCGGTGGTTTCTTCAACTACCAGTATTTTTATACCGATCCGGCCTTCTTTACCGCGATCTGGAACACGCTGATCCTGGTTGTCGGCGTGCTGGCCATCACGGTCATCGGCGGCATCGCCATCGGTCTTTTGCTCGACCAGCCGATTTTCGGCCAGGGCATCGTGCGCATTCTGGTGATCTCGCCCTTCTTCGTAATGCCGCCGGTGGCGGCGCTGATCTGGAAGAACATGATCATGCACCCGTCCTATGGGGTGCTGGCCGATATCGCGAAATTCTTCGGGCTGCAGCCGGTCGACTGGTTTGCGCAGTATCCGCTGTTGTCGGTTATCATCATCGTTGCGTGGCAGTGGCTGCCCTTTGCGACGCTGATCCTTCTGACGGCCCTGCAGTCGCTTGACGGCGAGCAGAAGGAAGCCGCCGAGATGGACGGCGCCAATTTCGTCAACCGTTTCATCTACCTGACGCTGCCGCATCTTTCCCGCGCCATCACGGTCGTCATCCTGATCCAGACGATCTTCCTGCTCGGCATCTATGCGGAAATCCTGGTCACCACCAATGGCGGCCCCGGTTACGCCTCCACCAACCTGACCTTCCTGATCTACCGCACCGCGCGTCTCGGTTATGACGTGGGCGGCGGTGCAGCGGGCGGTATCATCGCAGTCGTTCTCGCCAATATCGTCGCCTTCTTCCTGATGCGCGCCGTCGGCAAGAACCTGGACAAGTAGGAGAGACGGTCATGGCTCGCAAATCCACCACGCAAAGCAAGATCGCCTGGACCATCCTTGCCTGGGTCGTTGCCCTGGTGATCTTCTTCCCGATCCTCTACGCGGTCATCACCAGCTTCAAGACGGAGCCGGAAGCGATCGACGGGTTCAGCCTGATCCCGTCGGGCACGTTCGAGAACTACATCACGGTGCAGACGCAGCGCGATTACTTCAAGCCGTTCATGAACTCGGTTGTCCTGTCGGTCGGTTCGACCATTCTCGCCCTCATCTTCGCCATTCCGGCGGCATGGGCGATGGCATTCGCACCCGGCAAGCGCACCAAGGACATCCTGATGTGGATGCTGTCGACCAAGATGATGCCGGCGGTCGCGGTGCTTCTGCCGATCTACATCCTGTTCCGCAATTTTGGCCTGCTCGATACCCGTACCGGCCTGACGATCATGCTGACGCTGATCAACCTGCCGATCGTGGTGTGGATGCTCTACACATACTTCCGCGAAATTCCGGGCGAGATCCTGGAAGCGGCCCGTATGGATGGCGCCAATCTGTGGAAGGAAATCGTCTACGTGCTGACGCCGATGGCGGTGCCGGGCATTGCCTCGACGCTGCTCCTCAACATCATCCTTGCCTGGAACGAAGCCTTCTGGACCATCCAGCTGTCGACCACCAACGCGGCACCGCTGACGGCCTTCATCGCCTCGTTTTCTTCGCCGCAAGGTCTGTTCTGGGCCAAGCTTTCGGCGGCCTCCACCATGGCGATTGCGCCGATCCTCATCCTCGGCTGGTTCAGCCAGAAGCAACTCGTTCGCGGCCTCACGTTTGGCGCGGTTAAGTAAGGAATTGGTCTCATGGGCAGCATTACTCTCAAGAACGTCCAGAAGCACTTTGGCGAGGCCAAGGTCATCCCGTCTGTCGATCTGGAAATCACCGATGGCGAGTTCGTCGTCTTCGTCGGTCCGTCGGGCAGCGGCAAGTCCACGCTTCTGCGCCTGATCGCCGGTCTGGAAGACGTCACCGGCGGCACGATCACCATCGACGGCAAGGATGTGACGGAAGCGGCCCCGGCCGCGCGTGGCCTTGCCATGGTGTTCCAGTCCTACGCGCTCTATCCGCATATGAGCGTGCGCAAGAATATCGCCTTCCCGCTGAAGATGGCGAAGATGGAACAGTCGAAGATCGACAAGAAGGTCGAGGATGCCGCCCGTGTCCTTAACCTCTCCGATTATCTCGAACGCCGTCCCGGCCAGCTTTCCGGTGGTCAGCGCCAGCGTGTCGCCATCGGCCGCGCCATCGTGCGCGAACCGTCGGCCTTCCTGTTCGACGAACCGCTGTCCAACCTCGATGCGGCTTTGCGCGGCACGATGCGTCTGGAAATCAGCGACCTGCACAACCAGCTGAAAACGACGATGATCTACGTCACCCACGACCAGATCGAAGCCATGACCATGGCCGACAAGATCGTCGTTCTCAATCGCGGCAATATCGAGCAGGTCGGTTCGCCGATGGAACTCTACAACACGCCGCGCAACCTGTTTGTCGCCGGCTTTATCGGTTCGCCGCGCATGAACCTGATCGAAGGTGCATACGCACAGTCGAATGGCGCCAAGACCGCCGGTATCCGCCCCGAACACCTGACGCTGTCCAAGGAAAGCGGGCTTTGGAAGGGCACGGTTTCGGTTGCCGAACATCTTGGCGCCGACACGTTCCTGCATCTCGATGTCGATGGCATCGGCAAGATGACGGCGCGCGCCAGCGGCGAATTCGGCGCCCATCACGGCGACACCGTCTACCTGACACCAGACAAGTCCCGTGTTCACAGGTTCAACGAGCAGGGCCTTGCCATCTGAGCGTGGTTTTAGGGGTGGGGAAGAGAGCGCGTGCCGGACGAGGTGCCCGGCGCGCCGATACCGGGGTCGATAGACCCTGAAGACCTTCAAGAGGACTGAGACATGACGTGCAAACTATCGCTGGCAACGCTTTCCGACGCGGCCAAGACGGCCGCTGTACCGGCCTATGAGCGGGCGTCGCTGAAGGCGGGCATCGTGCACTTCGGCGTCGGCAACTTCCACCGCGCCCACCAGGCAATCTATCTCGACGACCTGTTCAACAAGGGCGAGGCACATGACTGGGCAATCATCGGCGCCGGCATTCTGCCGTCGGATGCCGCCATGCGCGACAAGCTCGCCGCCCAGGATTTCCTGACAACCGTCGTCGAGCAGGACAACAACAAGACCTCGGCGCGCGTCACCGCGCCGATGATCGACATCCTGCCTGTTGGCGACGCGAAGACCATCATCGCCAAGCTCGCCGACCCCGAGATCCGCATCGTCTCGATGACGATCACCGAGGGCGGCTACTTCATCGACGCATCCGGCAAGTTCAATCCTGATCATCCGGCAATCGCGGCCGACGGCAAGAACCCCGCCGACCCGAAGACTGTCTTCGGCCTGATCGTGGCCGGTCTCAAGGCGCGCAAGGACAAGGGCCTCGTGCCGTTCACCGTCATGTCGTGCGATAACATTCCGCACAACGGCGTCGTCACCCGCAACGCCGTGGTCGGCACGGCGGCGCTGTCGGATTCCGCCTTCGCAGAGTGGATCAAGACGAACGTCGCCTTCCCGAACGCCATGGTCGACCGCATCACGCCGGCCACCGGCCAGCGCGAGATCGATCTCCTGAAGGACGTCTTCGACATCGAGGACAACTGGCCCGTCTATTGCGAAGAGTTCAAGCAGTGGGTGCTGGAAGACAAGTTCACCGCCGGCCGTCCGGCGCTGGAGAATGTCGGCGTCACCTTCGTGCCCGATGTCACGCCCTACGAGCACATGAAGATCCGCATCCTCAACGGCGGCCATGCGGCGATCGCCTATCCGGCGGCGCTGATGGATATTCATTTCGTGCACGACTCGATGGAAGATCCGCTGATCCGCGCCTTCCTCGCCAAGCTCGAGAAGGACGAGATCATCCCGATCGTGCCGCCGGTGCCGAATACTTCGCTGACTGATTATTTCGCGCTGATCGAGCATCGCCTGCTCAACCCGAAGATCGCCGACACCATCCCGCGCCTAGCGCAGGACGGCTCGAACCGCCAGCCGAAATTCATTCTGCCGTCGACGCTCGACAACCTGAACCAGGGCCGCGACGTCGTCGGCCTGTCGCTGGTTTCGGCTTTGTGGTGCCGCTACTTCGCCGGCAAGACCGATACCGGCCAGGACATCGTCTTCAACGATGCCAGCGCCGACCGGCTGCATGCGGCGGCGCTGAAGGCCAAGGACGATCCGATGGCGTTCCTCGCCTTCGACGACATCTTCGGCGACGTGGCGAAGTCCGAGCTCTTCCGCAAGCGCTTCGCGCATGCGCTGAAGACGCTGTGGGAAAAGGGTACGCGCGAGACGCTGCAGCTTTACCTCGACAACAAGCTCGCGGCATAAGCATCAGGCGGCGGACGCTCCCCGCCGCTATCCACCCATCTTTGCCTGCAATGTCTTGAACCCTGATTGGATGTGTCATGGCTGATGCTGAAACACGGCTTGTGATCTTCGACTGCGACGGCGTCCTCGTCGACAGCGAGCCGATCTCCGTCACGGTTCTCGTCAAGGCCATGAATGATCTCAACGTGCCGATCACCGAGGACGAGGTGTATGGCCGGTTCCTCGGGCGCAGCCTCGCGACCGTGATCGAGACGATGAAGACGGAGTACAACGTCCATCCGGGCGAAGCCTTCCTCGAGCAGATCCGCACCGATCTCTATGCGCGCTTCCGCACCGAGTTGAAGCCGATCCACGGCATCGCCGATACGATCGATGCGCTCGACATTCCCTGCTGCGTCGCTTCGTCCAGCCAGGTCGAACGCATCCGCCTGTCGCTGACCGTTACCGGGCTGATCGACCGGCTGCCGAATATCTTCAGCGCCTCGATGGTGAAGAACGGCAAGCCGGCGCCGGATCTGTTTCTGCATGCGGCGAGAGAGATGAACATCGCTCCCGTCAACTGCGTGGTGATCGAGGACAGTCCGGCCGGCATCGAGGCCGCCAAGGCCGCGGGCATGACGGTGTTTGCCTTCACCGGCGGCTCGCATGCCAATTTCGCCGGCTATCGCGACGAGCTTGACCGCCTTGCCCCCGACGCTACGTTTGACGTCATGCCGGATTTGATACACCTTATCAAAAAACATCAGCGGGACGGGAACGACCTTTAATGCCTCAGCATGTGGTTGCTGTTGATATCGGCACGGGCAGTGCACGCGCCGGCGTCTTCGATGCGCGCGGCCAGCTGCTGGGCAAGGCCGATCATCCGATCATCATGAACCGGCCCCGCGAGAACCACGCCGAGCACGATTCCGAGGACATATGGTCGGCGGTGTGCATCGCCGTGCGCCGCGCGATGGAGCAATCGGGCGCCGCACCCGAGAGCGTCGGCGCGATCGGTTTCGACGGCACCTGTTCGCTTGTGGTCCGGGATATCGATGGCGGGCAGATCAGCGTGTCGACGGGCGGCGAGCGGCGGTTCGACACCATCGTCTGGCTCGATCACCGGGCGCTGAAGGAAGCGGATTTCTGCACGGCAACCGGCCACGAGGTCCTGGAGCATTCGGGGCATTTCATGTCGCCCGAGATGGAAATGCCGAAGCTGATGTGGCTGAAGAAGAAGCTTCCCGGCACATGGGCGAATACCGGCTATCTCTTCGACCTCGCCGATTTCATGACCTGGAAGTCCACCGGCTCGCTGGCGCGCTCGCGCTGCACGCTGACGTCCAAGTGGAACTATCTGGCTCATCTCAAGGATGGCTGGCGCAAGGATTTCCTCGAACAGATCGGTCTCGAGGACCTGCAGGCGCGCGGGCGTCTGCCCGACGACACCATTGCTGTCGGCGGTAGCGTCGGAACGCTGACGAAGGAGGCTGCCTCGGCGCTTGGGCTGACCACGGACTGTCACGTCTCCTCCGGCATGATCGACGCCTATGCGGGCGCGCTGGGCGCGCTCGGCGGAAGCGCGCATGATCCGGAGCAGCTGGAGCGGCAGCTGGCGCTGATCGCCGGCACGTCGAGCTGCATCGTCTCGTTTTCGCGCAAGCGGCGTCCGAGCCACGGCATGTGGGGGCCTTATTACGAGGCCGTGTTTCCCGGCACCTGGCTGGTAGAGGCCGGACAGTCGGCGACGGGGGCATTGCTCGACCATGTCGTCAGGATGCATGCGGCCGGGGGCGAGCCGACGGCGGCGTTGCACCAGAAGATCGTGTCGCGGATATCGCAGCTGCGCGCGGAGGAGGGGATGCCTTCGGCGCCAGGATTTTCGTGCTGCCGGATTTTCACGGCAACCGCTCGCCGCTTGCCGATCCGCACGCGGTCGGCGCGGTTAGCGGGCTGACGCTCGACACCTCGTTCGACGGACTCTGCGCGCTTTACTGGCGCACCGGCGTGGCCATCGCGCTCGGCATCCGTCATATTCTTGAGCGGATGAAGGAATACGGCTACGCGCCCGACACGCTGCATGTGGCGGGCGGGCATGTGAAGAACCCCGTGCTGATGGAGCTCTATTCGGATGCGACGGGCTGCAAGGTCGTGGTGCCGAAGATGAATGAGGCGGTGCTTCTGGGAACCGCGATGGCGGCCTCCGTCGCCTGTGGTCTGCATGAAGATCTCGCCGCGGCGGGTTCGGCCATGTATGCCGGCGGCGACGTGCACATGCCCGACGAGAGCAAGCGCGCGCTTTACGATCGCGACTATCGCCGGCTGCTCGCGATGTACCGCCATCGCGCCGAGCTCGAGGCGATGGAATAACTCTGTTCTTGAAAAGCTGATCCGGCGAAGCCTCCGTTGAGGCTGCTTGTCGCCTACCGGTTCGGATCCTCGCCGAGCATGACGCTGAATTCTGTCATGCGTCCGGCACGGGCGACGGCCTCTTCGCCGACGGCGCTGACAACCGCCGAGGACAGGCAATCGAGAAGCGCGATCACCGGCGGCAGGTTGTCCTGTTCTCCCGGCCGGGTCGGGGGGAGCGGCAGGATGAGATTGGCCTGATCGAGCACCCAGTTGGCGCTCTGGGCGCTGATCAGAACGACCTTGTATCCGTAGCGCCGGGCGATGCGCGCCAGGAGGCGGGCCTTCTTGAAGCGCTGGCTGTCGATGATCACAAGCAGCGCCCCTTCGCCGCTGACGCGCGCGAAGAGTTCGGCAAAACGGTTGCCGCTGCCGTCGAGCGCGTGCACGCCGTCGCGCGCCTGCGTCAGGCGCTGGCTGAAATGCGTGGCGAAGCTCGCCTGCGAGACATGGGTGGCGATGAACACCTCGCTTGCCGCGCGGATCATCGCCACCGCGTCGCTCCAGTGCTGTTGTCCGGTGAGATGATAGATGTGGTGGAGCGCCTGGATCTGCTCGGCGACGAGCACGGCGAGCGGCTTTCCGTCGGCTGCATCGACCTGCAGTTCCGACATCGACGCCTGCATCTGCGTGGCCGAAACGCCGCCGACGTCGCGGATCTGGACCTTGACGCTGTCGAGCCCCTGATAGCCAAGCGCCCGCAGGAAACGGCCGACGGTCATCGGGCTCAGATCCAGCCGGTCGGCCACGGAGGCGGCGGTTTCGAACGGAAGATCGCTCAAGTGTTCGGTGAAATATTTCGCGATGCGACGTTCGGCGGGCGTGCCGGATTTCGCGTATTGGCGGAGCTTCTGGACAAAGTCTTCCACGGTAGCCGTCCCGATTTTTGGGTGGTGTTTCCTGTCAGCTTGAAACAAATCCCTGCGCACGTAAATATTCGCAGCGCCCTGCAAGTAATCTTAGATGCTGATTTAAATATATATTATGAAAGGCTTTTGAACAACAATTCCGTCGATTTAGCGAAATAATTTCAGCCTTGCCGTTCAAAGATCAGATTCCTACATCATCGCCACAACCGGAGACGTCACAATGATTCTCGAAGCGGCTCGCCTTTCCATCACCAATCTTTTCGCCGCGCAAACGCGGTCGGTGTTCTGGAAAGTGCTCGGGCTCACCGTGCTCGCGCTGATCGGCCTGTGGCTGGCGCTGCGCAGCGCCTTCATGGCTTTCGTGTTTCCCTGGCTCGCCAGCTTCTTTCCTGCCATGCCCGATTGGGCCGGCTGGCTGGGCTTCGTCCTCGCCATCATGGCGGGGATCGGGCTGGCGCTGGGGCTTGCGCTCCTGCTCTCGCCGGTGACGGCGCTGATCGCCGGCCTGTTTCTCGACGATGTCGCCGAGGTTGTGGAGAAGCGCGATTATCCTGACGACGTGCCAGGCACCGCCATGCCGCTCGGCCCGGCCATGCTGAGCTCGATCAAGTTCCTCGGCGTCGTCGTCGCCGGCAATGTCGTGGCGCTGTTCCTGCTGTTCATCCCCGGCGTCAATCTCGTCGCCTTCTTCATGGTCAACGGCTACCTGCTCGGCCGGGAATTCTTCGAGTTCGCCGCCATGCGCTTCAGGTCACCGGCCGAGGCGCGGCTGTTTCGCCAGGAACATGCGCCGACGGTGTTTCTCGCCGGCCTCGTCATCGCCGCTTTCCTGGCCATCCCGATCGTCAACCTGCTGACGCCGCTGTTTGCCGCGGGCATGATGGTGCACCTGCACAAGCTGCTGTCGCGCAAGCAGCTCGGCGTTCGGGTCTAAAGCATGTCGCGCAAAAGCGTGCAGCGGTTTTGCGGCACCGACATGCGATAGAGCAAAGCCCTATTCGACGGCCTCGCCGATCACCTGCGGCGGTAGCTCGACCAGTGGCGCCGGGATGTCGCAGCTCTTTTCGGGCGAGCGACAGAGATCGGCGATGACGCAGTGCTCGCATTCGGCGCGGCGAGCCTTGCAGGTGTAGCGGCCGTGCAGGATCAGCCAATGGTGGGCGTGGTAGAGGTAGCGCTTGGGCACCACCTTCATCAGCCGTTCTTCCACCTCGTCGGGCGTCTTGCCCGGCGCCAGCTTGATGCGGTTGGCGATGCGGAAGATATGCGTGTCGACGGCCATGGTGGCCTGGCCGAAGGCCATGGAGAGCACGACGTTGGCGGTCTTGCGGCCGACGCCCGGGAGCATCACCAGCTCGTCGCGCGTCTGAGGCACCACGCCGCCGAAGACATCGACCAGCATCCGCGACAGGGCGATCACGTTCTTCGCCTTGTTGCGATAGAGGCCGATCGTCTTGATGTAATCGCGCACCTTCTCCTCGCCGAGATCGAGCATCTTCTGGGGCGTGTCGGCGACCTTGAAGAGCGCGCGCGTTGCCTTGTTGACGCCGGCATCGGTCGCCTGCGCCGAGAGCGCGACCGCGACGACGAGCGTGAAGGGATTGCTGTGTTCCAGCTCGCCCCTGGGCTCCGGCCGCTGCACGGAGAAGCGGCGGAACATCTCCTCGCGCTCGGCCTCGCTATAAACGGAGCGGACGGTCGCCTTCTTCTTGCGGCGAACGACGATTTTTTCGGGCTGCGACGACGTGGCGGAGGATTTGAGTTTCGGACTGGACATGGACAATCTATACTCGCCAGCCATGATGGAAAGCAACGCCGACAGCGCTGATCAGCAGGCGGTTCTGGACCAGCCGGTATTTTCAGCCGAGCTCTTTCCCCACCGGTCGCTCGGCCGAACGGGGTTCAGAGTGGTTCTGCTGCTGACGGGCGGCTTTTTCCTGTTTTACGGCCTGCTCTTCATCGTTACCGGCGCCTGGCCGATCGGCTTCTTCTTCGGTCTCGATTTCCTGCTGCTCTACGGCGCCTTCCGGCTGAACTACCGCGCGGCGAGGGCGCGCGAAATGGTGACCGTGTCGCGCACCGATATCGCGGTGCGCAAGGTCGCGCCGTCGGGGCGTATGGTCGAGCATCATTTCAATCCGTTCTGGACGCGCTTTTCCGTGCGCCGCGACGAGGAGATCGGCATCCTGTCGATGCATATTTCCGGCGAGGGACGGGCGACCGATATCGGCGGCTTTCTCAATCCCGACGATCGCGAAAGCTTCGCCAAGGCCTTCAGGCGGGCGCTGGCGACGGTCAAGCAGCGTATCTGACGATCATCTGATTCAGGCGCAAGAATCGGGTGGCCTCAGCCATTCCGCTTGACTATCTCCTTGTGACAAGGAGAAAGATCATGAACATGGTAGCCAAGCTGAACCAAGACATCACGCCCGATGGTCCCGACTACGAGACCGTCCGCCAGGTGATCGAGCTGATCACCGAGGATTACCGTGAGCAGCCGTCGCTGGAAGCGATCGCCATGCGTCTCAATCAATCGCCGACGCAACTGCAAAAGACCTTCACCCGCTGGGCCGGCCTTTCGCCCAAGGCCTTCCTGCAGGCGGTGACGCTCGATCATGCCAAGCGGCTGCTGCGCAAGGAGGAGCTGCCCTTGCTGGAGACCTCCTTCGAGGTCGGTCTGTCAGGCCCCGGGCGGCTGCACGATCTCTTCGTCACGCACGAGGCAATGTCTCCGGGCGAATGGAAGGCGCGGGGCGGCGGACTGACGATCCGCTACGGCTTCCATCCCTCGCCCTTCGGCATCGCGCTTGTGATGATCACCGACCGCGGCCTCGCCGGCCTTGCCTTCGCCGATATCGGCGACGAAACCGCGTGTCTCGAGGACATGACCTGCCGCTGGCCGAACGCCGATTACGTCGAGGACCGCGACGCGACGGCTCCTTACGCCTCGCGCATCTTCCAGCCCGGCCGCTGGACCTCGGACCAGCCGCTGCGGGTCGTGCTGATCGGCACCGATTTCCAGGTGCAGGTCTGGGAGAGCCTGTTGAAGATCCCTTTCGGCAAGGCGGTGACCTATAGCGACATCGCCAGCGACATCGGCCGTCCGACGGCGATGCGGGCGGTGGGGGCGGCCGTGGGCGCCAACCCGATCTCCTTCGTGGTGCCGTGTCACCGGGCGCTCGGCAAGAGCGGCGCGCTGACGGGTTATCACTGGGGGCTGACGCGCAAGCGGGCGATGCTGGGGTGGGAGTCGGCGCACGCTTGAGTGTGGTTGGGATGGATGGGGTTGTGGGTGCAGCCCCTCATCCCCGGTGCAACTTTGTTGCACCTGAAACCTTCGGGCCACCTTCTCCCCGCTGGGGAGAAGGGGAGGTTGGCGCGAGCGGCGGGCCCCGAGTCTCTTCTCCCCGACGGGGAGAAGGTGCCGGCAGGCGGATGAGGGGGCCTCACCCGCCGACGCTTCCAATCAATACTTCGACGGAACGTACAACTCCGGCGGCAGGACCTTGCGCTCGTAGTCCGGGTTGAAGACGCGCTCGGGCAGGGCGATCTCCTCGTGCGGTACGTCCTCGTAGGGGAACTGTGACAGCAGATGGTCGATGCAGTTCAGGCGCGCGCGCTTCTTGTCGTTGCCCTCGACGATGTGCCACGGGGCTTCCGGGATGTTGGTGCGGGCGAAGGTTTCTTCCTTGGCCTTGGTGTAGGCTTCCCAGCGGACGCGGGATTCCAGGTCCATCGGTGAGAGCTTCCACTGCTTCAGCGGATCGTGGATGCGCACGAGGAAGCGCAGTTGCTGCTCTTCGTCGGTGATCGAGAACCAGTATTTGACGAGGCGGATGCCGGAACGGACCAGCATGCGCTCGAATTCGGGCACGTCGTTGAAGAACTGCTCGACCTGTTCCTCGTCGGCGAAACCCATGACGCGCTCGACGCCGGAGCGGTTGTACCAGGAGCGGTCGAAGAGCACGATTTCGCCGCCGGCGGGCAGATGCGGCACGTAGCGCTGGAAATACCATTGCGACTTTTCGCGGTCGGACGGCGCGGGAAGCGCCACGACGCGGGCGACGCGCGGGTTGAGGCGCTGGGTGATGCGCTTGATGACGCCGCCCTTGCCGGCGGAATCGCGACCTTCGAAGATCACGACCACCTTTTCCTTGTGGTAGGTGACCCAGTCCTGCAGGCGGATCAGCTCGGACTGAAGGGCGATCAGCGACCGGAAATACTCGATGCGCGGCATCGATGGCGGGTGCGCCTTGCGGTAGATCTTGCGGATTTCCTCGGACAGCGCCGGCTCGGAGAGCTCGAGCTCGTAATCTTCATCCAGCGTATCGGCCAGTTCGGCCTCGAGCCAGTCGGTTGAAGGCGTGCCTCTCATGGTGGTCATCTCGATCCCTGTTCAGATTTGTCGCTTCGGACGCTTGCGGAGCTGCCTAGCTCTGCGCCGCATGACGATATCATGAAAGCACGCACGGCAAGGCCACTCATGGCGCCAAGTAAGCAGCGTCTCATGAAGGATATATGACGCTTCGGCCGGACGCGGAGATGCGTGCGGAAAGAGGTCGGCAGGTGAGCGTGCTGTCGGCCCTTCGGATCAGCTTAGTGCCTCGGGGCGGTTGGCCTCCTCCTTGACGTGGTCGTCGCTATGCTTGCTGCGAATGCGGCGCACGTGAGCCAGACGCCGAGGATGCTCTGGCAGAGGCTGGACGGATCGAAATTGACGATGACGTCGGCGACATCCTCGCTATCGTGGCGGATCTCGAGGCGAACGTCCGAGATGAAGGGGCCGGGTGCCGCGAACCGGTGCCCAGCTCACGGAGCGTCTCCGGCCTTGGGTTCGGCGCGTTCATAGCGGAGCAGGTCGCCAGGCTGGCAGTCGAAGAAGTCGCAGATTCTCTCCAGCGTTTCGAAACGGACACCTTTCACGTGGCCTTTCTTGAGAAGCGAAAGGTTCGCCTCGGTGATCCCAACATACTCGGCGAGATCCTTTGACTTGACGTTGCGCTCGGCGAGCATGACGCCGAGCCGGACTTGAATGGGCATGACCGGTTCTCCTCAGACGAACTGGTCGTTCTCGGCGGCGATCTCGGCCGCTTCGACCAACACTCCCGCGATCACCGCGACCATCGCTGCAAACAGCAGTGACAGCAGCGTGTCCGAACCGATGTTCAGAACCAGACTGCGCGCGTGACTCGGGGAGAGCGTGCCAAGCAGCAGGCCCAGGCCTGCCCCGGCCACGGGCTTGAGCAGAGCCGACGCGCCGACGCCGAGCGCGAAGCCGCGGAGGTGTCGTGCGGCATCGCTGGAGACGATGCGCCCAGCCGCGAAGCAACCGAAGCAGCGTCGGGCGCTCAGCAGGCCAACAATCAGCGCGCCGAGCGGGATCATCGCAATCGCGAATGCGGCGAGCCGCGCGGAAAGCCCGATGTATGCCGGCGGAGGAGCGAGGAGGCCGGCATGGCGAAACAACATATCGGCAGGGGTCAGGCACCAATAGAGTAGCATCGCGGTCCCGAGCAGGACGGCCACCACAGCACTGGCCGTTGCCATCACCCCGCTTAAACGGCGAACACGATAAAGCTGGTTTGTGCGTGAGTTATCGCGTCGCGTCGCGCTTATGCCGGATGTGATCATTCGAGAGCTCCTTTGAATGATTGCATCATAAAAAATAATTTCTGTTTTACAATAATAAATTTTTGTATAGAAGTTATTTATGCACCTAGGAGGTCACATATCGATGTTTCGACCCATTCCAATGACGATCACCACACTTGCGTCGTGCCTCGTGCTCGTTCCCGCCCATGCCGAGCAATCGACGAACGCTGGCGCCATATCGGTCGCGCAAGTCACCCGGATGTTGGATCAGGCGCCAACCAACCGGACGGCGCAACAGGTGCTCACCGCTTATCTGAGCGGTGTCGGCGAGGCTGCGGGAGTTGTTGTCGACCTCGGAGGCGCGCCGTGTCAGCGGCCTCTCACGTTGACGACTGAGGAAGTTCGTCGAGCCATTGCTACTGCGCCCGCAGGTGTGCAGGGAAACCAGATTGCCGCAACGCCGCTCGTCGTTCGTGACATGTTAGTGCGGGCCGGATGCCGTCGGAAATCGGCGGCGCAATTGTTCGGCGGCTTCAGCCTAACCGGGAGCGGCGCCAGCCGTTTGATCCCATAGCTCGATCAGGGCGCGGGCGGCGCTCTCGTCGGTGATCAGGGTGTTGCAGCCGATGCGCTTGATGGTGGCGCTGATCGCGACCGCCCGGTGGGCGCCGCCGGAGGAGAGCACGATGTGCTTGGCCTTCTTTAGCGTATCGAGATCGACCGACATCACCCGGCTGTTGATCGAATGATCGACCGTGTTGCCGTCCTTGTCGAGGAAATTGAACATGGTATCGCAGACGCAGCCGGCATCGATCAGCTCCTGCAACTCGCCCTTGGAGATCCATCCCTCCGACAGAGAGGTCGAATGCGGGCCGATATCGCCGCAGCTGACGATGGCGAGATCGAGCGTTTCGGCGAGCCGGTAGATGGTGTCGAGGCCGCACTTCTCGATGAGGTTGCGCTTGGTCTCGGTGGAATCGACCAGAAGCGGCGCGAGGAACATGTAGCACTCAGCGCCGAGCTGGCTTGCGAGCCGCCAGGTGTAATCGATCGGGTTGGTCTGATGGACGGCGACGATGCCGCCGAGCAGGGAGACGACCTTGCAATTGTCGCGGCGCGGCGGGCGGAAGCTCGACAGCGAGGCTGTCATGGTGCGGCCCCAGCCGACGCCGATCGTGTAGTTGTCGGGAATGGCTTCGGAGAGAAACTGGCCGAGCGCCAGTCCGACGCTTTTGGCCAGCGCATTCGGATCGGAGGTGACGGGAGCGGGCACGACGATCGCCTCGTCCAGGCCGTAGGCGCGCTCCAGCTTCACCGACAGCTCGACGCAATCGCCGATCGAATCGTTGATCCAGATCTGCACCTCGCTGCGCTTCATCGCCTCGTCGAGCAGCCGGATGACAGTCGTGCGGCTGATGCCGAGCTGTTCGGCGACATCTTTTTGCGTCAATCCCTGGTTATAATAGAGCCAGGCAGCGCGCAGTCTGAGCGAGGAGGCTTCCGAATAGGCGGTGTGCGTGCCGCGTTTTAGCTTGACCACATCTCCTCCAAAAGCAAAGGCGCCCTAGATCCTGCTCAGACAGGGCATGGTTTGTCGCCGCGATAATGACCGGTGTGACACTTATGTCAATTGAAATGCACAAATGTCCTTGACATTATGGCCCCGGAATAGCGATAGTCTTGATAACTGGTCGTTCCGTCCATTGTAGGAGGCACTGTGCGGGCATATGGCAAATCGCAGCGGTCTTGCGCCGGGGCTGGATTGCCCTTGGACGTCTTCGTTGCGGCAGCCCGAGACGGGAACGATGGGGTGCTCGCCGACGTTTATGATGTAAGCCAAACGCGCGGGCACGATTTCACAGACAGCGACTTCAAAGACAGTACGGGCAATCCGTAGATCACCTCATTCGCCGGGCCTCAAGTGCTCCGGCTCGCAGCTCAAGTCAAAAGGACACGCGACCATGACATCCAAGCTTGACCAACTCCGCGAGATCACGACCGTCGTCGCCGACACCGGTGACATCGAAGCCGTTGCCCGCCTGAAGCCGGTCGATTGCACGACCAACCCGAGCATCGTCTTGAAGGCACTCGGCACGCCGATGTTCGCCGACGCGATCAAGGAAGCCGTTTCCTGGGGCAAGAAGCAGGGCGGCAATTCCGAAGCCGTTGCTTCCGCCGTTGCCGACCGTCTCGCCGTTTCCGTGGGTGCCGCGCTCTCCAAGCTCGTTCCTGGCCGCGTCTCGACCGAGGTCGACGCCGACCTTTCCTTCGACACCAAGGCGTCGGTTGAAAAGGCTCACGGCATCATCGCCGGCTACAAGGAGCGCGGCATCGAGAAGGATCGCATCCTGATCAAGCTCGCTTCCACCTGGGAAGGCATTCGCGCCGCCGAAATCCTGCAGAAGGAAGGCATCGACTGCAACCTGACGCTCCTTTTCTCGCAGGCACAGGCGATCGCTTGCGCCGACGCCAAGGCATTCCTCATCTCGCCCTTCGTCGGCCGTATCCTCGACTGGTACAAGAAGTCGACCGGCAAGGAATTCACGCCTGAGGAAGATCCGGGCGTACTCTCCGTTCGCGAGATCTACAACTACTACAAGGCCAACGACATCAAGACGATCGTCATGGGCGCCTCGTTCCGCAGCGCCGGCGAGATCGAAGCACTGGCCGGTTGCGACCGCCTGACGATCGCGCCGAACCTGCTCGACGAACTCTCCAACGACCAGGGCAAGCTGGAGCGCAAGCTGTCGCCGGAAGGTGCCAAGCCGATCTCCAAGATCGCCGTCGACGAAAAGACCTTCCGCTGGATGATGAACGAAGACGCCATGGCGACCGAAAAGCTCGCCGAAGGCATCCGCGCCTTCGCCAAGGACCTCGGCACGCTGCGCGCCATGGTCACCAAGGAACTGCAGCTCGCAGCCGCCTAAGGGTTTTGCGGGTAGTTGAATGACGGAAGGGCGGTGCCGGTGGAGCCGCCCTTTTTTTGCGTTGTGGGTCTGTTCTCGGCGGGCGGTCAATTGGATACTCCAAGCTGAAACGTCCTCACCCTCATTCCCGCCCTTGTGGCGGGAATCCAGTCGACGCGCGTCTGCGCGGCGGAAAGACTCTTTTCTGCCAGGCGCACCGTAAGAGGTTATTCACGGCGCGGACGCGCCGTGGCTGGATTCCCGCCACAAGGGCGAGAATGAGGGAGGGTGGGGTGGCGCTTGACGTATCAAAGCGGGCGTCGAGGGCGGCGGCGATGGGCGACGACGTTTCCCGACCTCGCTACTCCACAGCCCAAATCCGCTTCGCATTCCCCTGATACAGCTTGTCGCGCTCCTCGGCGCTGCAGCCTGATGTCAACGCGTGCGTGGCCGCCACCCAGGGCGTCAGCCCGCCGCCGAGCGTGCAGACGGGCCAGTCGCTGCCCCAGACGACGCGGTCCCAGCCGAAGCTTTCGATCGTGTGCTCGACATAGGGGCGCAGGCTGTCGACCGACCAGCGCTCCAGATCGCCATAGGCGATGACGCCGGAGATCTTGGCGGTGACGTTTGGGCGGCGGGAGAATTCGGTAATGCCGCGATGCCAGACGGCGCTCATGCCCGACTTGATCGGCGGATTGGCGCAGTGGTCGAGGATGAAGCGGACACCGGGGTTGAGGTCGACAAGATCGAGAATGCGTTCGAATTGGTGCGGGAAGACGCATAGATCGAAGGTTAGCCGGATATTGGAGAGCCGGGCAACGTTCTCGCGAAACAGCGGGCGCTCGGAGGTGTCGTCGGGCGCCACATGCAGGACGCGGCGGAAGCCCTTGATGAAGGGGTCGACGAGGCAGCGTTCGAGATAGGCCGGAAAGCCCTCTTCCTCCGGACGACAGGCGGCGATGGCGCCGCGCACGAGGCTTTTGGGTCTCTCTGCGATCTCCTTGATGAAGGCCGTTTCCTGCTCGATCGCATCACCTGATACATCGACTTCCATGTGCAGCACATTGGTGATGCCGCAGCGAAGTGCGTCGCGGGCGTAGTGCTCATAGAGGCTGTCGCGGTTCAGATCCGGCACGTCGGGGAGCCAGGGATAGTGCAGGCGATTGCGGTCGATGACGTGCAGATGTGTGTCGAAGAGCATGCGGTTCCTCCCCCTTCATGCAGGCTTTTCTTGCCGTCCTCTTAGTCTTTTGCCGGATTTTTCGATTGATGACGCGGGCCTCCCACCCGTGTCAGCGTCCGGCGTCGGACAATGTGATTGACGACATAATGAATATAATGTTTGCATATGAATGAATGCGCCGCAAGCGCCACGCATAACGGGAGGAATTATGAGCCACGGTCTGGAAGGCAAGAAGGTCGTCGTCACGGCGGCCGGTCAGGGGATCGGACGCGCCAGCGCGGAGCGGTTCATTTCGCTCGGCGCCCATGTCTACGCCACCGACATCAACCAGGCGTCGCTTGCGACGCTGGCGGGCGCGACGACCACTGTTCTCGACGTGCTCGACGCAAACGCCGTGCGGGCCTTCGCGTCCGAGATCGGGCCGATCGACGTGCTCTTCAATTGCGCCGGCTTCGTGCATGCCGGCTCGATCCTCGATTGCGAGGAGAAGGACTGGGACTTCTCGTTCAACCTCAACGCCAAGGCGATGTATACGACCTGCCGCACCTTCCTTCCCGGCATGCTCGACAAGGGCAAGGGTTCGATCGTCAACATGGCCTCGGTGGCATCAAGCGTGAAGGGCGTGCCGAACCGCTTTGCCTATAGCGCATCGAAGGCCGCCGTGATCGGGCTCACCAAGTCGATCGCGTCCGACTTCGTCGCCAAGGGCATCCGCGCCAACGCCATCTGCCCGGGTACCGTCGACAGCCCCTCGCTGCACGAGCGGCTGCGCGCCACCGGCGATTACGACAAGGCGCTCAGCGACTTCATCGCCCGCCAGCCGATGGGCCGCATCGCCACCGCCGAGGAGATCGCGGCACTCGTCACCTATCTCGCCGGCGACGAGGCCGGGTTCACGACGGGCCAGATCCATGTGGTCGATGGTGGCTGGACCGGCTGAGGCCATATTGCTCTTGCCGGTATCAAGCTGATATCGTTGGCGATCTCGCAGCGGCGGAGCATTTGATGGCAGAGGTTACGTCTGGCGGCAGTGGCCGTCCCCTTCGGTTGCTGCGCAAGCATGCGATCTTCGTGATCGCAGTGCTCGTCGGCCTCGCGGTCTTCCTGCTTCTGACGACGCGCGAGGTGACGGCGCGTAACTTGTTGGCCGGCTGGAACGTCGCCGCGGTGATGTTCATCGTCGCCACATGGCGGCGGATGTTGAAGGCGAGCGTGGCGACCATCCGCAAGCGTTCGGCCGATCTCGATTTCTCGGATTCGCTTCTGATGTTCCTGTCGATCTCGGCCGCCCTTGCCAGCATCGCCGGCATCGGGCTGGAGCTGCATCAGGTCAAGGAGGCGGCGCCCAGCGTCGCGCTCGGCCGGGCGCTGGCGGCCGTAGTCACCATTCTGATCTCCTGGGTGTTCCTGCACACGCTGTTTACCGTGCATTACGCGCACCGCTTCTATGGCGGCGACGATGATGGCGATGGCGTCAAGGGAGATGGGCTGAAGTTTCCCGAGGGGCTGGACGAGCCCGTCTACTGGGACTTTCTCTATTACTCCTTCACGATCGGCGTCGCCTCGCAGACGGCGGATGTCGCGACGAGCTCGACGGTGATGCGCAAGCTGACGCTGCTCCATTCGGTACTGTCGTTTCTCTTCAACACGACAATCCTGGCGCTTGCCATCAATGTCGGCGCAAGCCTCCTTTAGAGGTAGGCGCGCGCGATAGAGCCGCTTGGCAATCTGGTGTAAGAGGGGTTTTCTTCACCTGGGGTTGTTTTGGGGGCTTCATGGGGTCGTTGTCGCGCGAGAGATTGGCGGCGCTTGCCGGTTGCGCTGCGGAGCAGCTGGACGCCGTGGCACGCCTTCAGATCATCGAGGCCGGGCCGGAGGGCTATGCGGCGAGCGATGTCAGCCGGCTGCGGTTGGTGCTGGCACTGAACGCCGCCGGCATCGCGCTGGAAACGCTCGCCACCGGTCTCCGGCAACAGGTCGTCTCGCTCGATTTCGCCAGCCAGCTGATGTTCGAGCCGGTCACCATGTCGGATGTATCTCTCGCGGAAGCGCTTGCCGACACGTCGCTCGATCTCGGGCGCGTCAACGCGCTGCATTCGAGCGCCGGGCTTTCGCCCATGTCGCACAGGCGGGCGCTGCGGGAGGACGACGAGGAGTTCATCCGGCTGATCGCCGAATGTACCGGGCTCGGCGCTTCCGACGAGGGCATGCAGAGGGTACTGAGGGTCTTCGGCCAGTCGATGCGGCGCTGCGTGGATACGATGCGCGATCTGTTCCGCGCCGAGGTCGAGGAGCCGATGCTTGCGGCCGGGTTCAGCCATCGCGAGGTGCTCGCGGCGGGCGCGGCCACGCGGCTTTCGCTGCAGCGCATCGGCATCCGCATGCTCTTCCTGCTGCAGCGGCGGATGCTCGAGGAGGCAGTGTTCGACAATGTGGTCGGGCGATTGCAGGACGCCCTGCGCGGGTTGGGCGTGGAGCCGGCAGGCGATCAGGCGCTGCCGGCCGTGGCCTTCGCCGATCTCACCGGCTTCACGGCGTTGACGCGCGATATCGGCGATGTCAGGGCGGCCGAGAAGGCGGCGAGCTTCGAAGCGCTGGCGCAGCGTCTCGCCAATCTTGCCGGCGGGCGGATCGTCAAGCCGCTGGGCGATGGGGTGATGATGCTGTTTCCCGACGCCGAGGCGGCGCTGAAGGCGTCATTGGCGCTCGTCGCGGCGAGCGCGGCGCATCAATTGCCGGAGGTGAGGGTGGGGGTTGCGACCGGTCAGGTAGTGCCGCGCGACGGCGACATTTTCGGCCATACGGTCAATCTGGCGGCGCGGATCGCATCGGTCGCCGCGCCGTCGCAGGTGCTCGTCTGCGGCGGCACGCATGATGCCGCCACGGACGAGATGTCGGAAATGGATTTCGAGGCGCTGGAGCCGGTGTCGCTGAAGGGCGTCGCCGACCCCGTGTCGCTGTTCTCGGTCAAGGCCGGGTTATAGAACCGGTTTCCTACAAGATTGCCTGGCCGGCGAGCAGCGCGAGCACCAGGAAGATCAGGAAGATGACGAGCGCGATACCGAAGAGAACGCGCGCGATGGTCGCCGTCGCCGCGGAAATTCCGGAAAAGCCGAAGAAGCCCGCGATCAGCGAAATCACGAAAAAGATAAGAGCCCATTTCAGCATGGAGGCGTTCCTTCTGGTTGGTCCGTTAGAAGACGCGCCAGCGCGAAAAATGTTCCATATCCAACGAGATAGCGGTTCGATTTATCTGCTGGGGAAACACGAACGTCGGCGCGGTAGCCCACGCCGACGTTGTGATCTTCAATCCTGTCGCGCTTATCCGTGGTTGATCATCACGTGGCGCACGGCGGTGTAGTCTTCCAGTGCGTAGACCGACATGTCCTTCCCATAGCCCGATTGCTTCAGGCCGCCGTGCGGCATCTCGTTGGTCAGCATGAAGTGGGTGTTGATCCAGGTGCAGCCATATTGAAGGCGGGCGGCGGTCTTCATGCCGCGGCTGATGTCCCTGGTCCAGACGGAGGAGGCCAGGCCATAGTCGCTGTCGTTGGCCCAGGTGACGGCATCCTCGACATCGGTGAAGCGGGTGACGGAAACGACGGGGCCGAAGACCTCGCGGCGGACGATCTCGTCTTCCTGCGTGGCGCCGGCAATGACCGTCGGCGTGTAGAAGAAGCCCTTGTCGCCCGATGTCTTGCCGCCGGTGGTGATCTCCATGTGCTTGTGCTCGCCGGCGCGGGCGACGAAGCTTTCGACCCGGTCGCGCTGGCGCCTGGAGATCAGCGGGCCGATCTCGTTTTCTGCGTCGTCGGCAAGGTTGAACTTGATCGAGGACACCGCCGAGGAGAGGTCGGCGACGAACCTGTCGTAGACCCTAGCGTCGGCGTAGATGCGGCAGGCGGCGGTGCAGTCCTGGCCGGCATTGTAGTAGCCGAAGGTGCGGATGCCCGAGACGACGGCATCGATATCGGCGTCGTCGAAGACGATGACGGGGGCCTTTCCGCCAAGCTCCAGATGCGTGCGCTTGACGGTCTTGGCGGCCGCCTGCAGCACCTTCTTGCCGGTGGCGACATCGCCCGTGATCGACAGCATCGCGATCTTCGGGTGGTTGATCAGCGCGTTGCCGACGCTCTCGCCACGGCCGAGGATGACGTTGACGACGCCTTCAGGCAGGATGTCGGAGAGGAGCTTCGCCATCTTCAGCGCCGTCAGCGGCGTCTGCTCGGAGGGCTTGAAGACGACCGTGTTGCCGCCCGCGATCGCGGGTGCCAGCTTCCAGGCCATCATCATCAGCGGGTAGTTCCAAGGCGCGATCGAGCCGACGATGCCGATGGGGTCGCGGCGGATCATCGAGGTGTGGCCGGGCAGATATTCACCGGCGACCGGGCCGTGCAGGTTGCGCACCGCGCCTGCGAAGAAGCGGTAGCAATCGACGATGGCGGGGATCTCGTCGTTGAGCACCGCGTTGATCGGCTTGCCGCAGTTCAGCGCCTCCAGCGTCGCGAAGCCCTGGGCGTCCTTCTCGATCGCGTCGGCGATTTTCAGGAGATAGCCGGCGCGCTCGCCGGGTGTCGTCTGCGACCAACTCGTGAAGGCTTTTTCGGCGGCGTCGACGGCGGCGTCGATCTGGCTGACCGAGGCTTCGGCAAGGCTCAGCACGGTTTCGCCGGTCTTCGGGTTCAGGATGTTTTCTTCGATCTCGGTGCCCGCTTCGAAGCGGGATCCAATCAGCATCGCGGTGTCCATGATGTTCTCCCTTGTCGTTGGTGGGACGGGATGGGGGTATCCCGCGCTCCGGTTATTTTCCGGCTCCGGCGACCTGATCGCCGTCGCGCGTGAGGTAGTAGGCCGCCAGGATCGGCAGGAAGGTGACGAGCACGACGACCATGGCGACCACGTTGGTGACCGGGCGCTGGCGCGGGCGGATCAGCTCTTGCAGCATCCAGATCGGCAGCGTCGATTGCTGGCCGCCGGTGAAGGTGGTGACGATCACCTCGTCGAAGGAGAGCGCGAAGGCGAGCATGCCGCCGGCCAGGAGCGCCGTGCCGATGTTCGGCAGGATGACGTGACGGAAGGTCTGGAAGCCATCGGCGCCGAGATCCATCGACGCCTCGATCAGCGAGCCCTGGGTGCGGCGGAAGCGAGCGACGGCGTTGTTGTAGACCACCACGACGCAGAAGGTGGCGTGGCCGAGCACGATCGTCCAGACCGAGAAGGGGATGTCGAACAGGCTGAAGGCCGAGCGCAGCGCTATTCCGGTGATGATCCCTGGGAGCGCGATCGGCAGGATGACGAGGAGCGAGATCGCCTCGCGGCCGAAGAACTTCGTCTGGCTGACGGCGGCGGCGCAGAGCGTGCCGAGCACCAGCGCGATTGCGGTGGCGATAAAGGCGACTTGCAAGGAAAGTCCAAGGGCAGCCCAGACATCCGGCCGGTTCCAGGCGATGCCGAACCACTGCAGCGTCAGCCCTGGCGGCGGCCACTGGTAGCTCTTCTCCTCCGTCGTGAAGGCGTAGACGAAGATCAACAGGATCGGCAGGTGCAGGAAGAGCAGGCCGCCGGCGGCGGCGATCTTGAGCGCCATCGGCGCGCGTTGGCCACGGTCAGAGCGCATCGAAGGCTCCCTGTTTCTTGGCCAGCCACAGATAGACGGCCATGATGACGATGGGGACGACGGAGAAGGCGGCGGCGAGCGGCACGTTGCCGGCCGTTCCCTGCTGCGCATAGACCGCCTGGCCGATGAAGAGGCGCGAGGAACCGATGATCTGCGGGATGATGTAATCGCCGAGCGTCAGCGAGAAGGTGAAGATCGAGCCGGCGACGATGCCGGGCAGCGCCAGCGGCAAGAGCACGGTGCGGAAGGTCTGGCCCGGCGTGGCGCCGAGATCCGACGAGGCCTCGATCAGGTTGCCCTGGACGCGCTCGAGTGCTGCCTGTGTCGGCAGGATCATGTAGGGCAGCCAGACATAGACGAAGACGAGGAAGGTGCCGATATAACTTACCGACAACGAGTTGCCGCCGACAACGGGCAGAGCCAGCACGCCGTCGAGCAGCCAGGCCAGATGCAGCTTGGCGAAGATCCAGGTGAGAATACCCTCCTTGGCGAGGATCAGCTTCCAGGCATAGATCTTGACGAGATAGCTCGACCAGAGCGGCAGCATGACGCCGAGATAGAACAGCGCCTTCCATTTACCCCTGGCGTAACGGGCGGCGTAATAGGCGATCGGGAAGGCGACGACGGCGGAAGCCAGCGTCACCAGCGCCGCCATCACCACGGTCCTGGCGATGATGTCGAAATTGGTGGGGGACAGCAGCTGCGCATAGGTCGCCAGCGTGAATTCGTAGTTCACCAGGCCTGAGAAATCATCGATCGAAAAGAAGCTCTGCAGCAGAAGCGCGATCAGCGAGCCGATATAGATGATGCCGAGCCAGAGCAGCGGCGGCGTCAGCATCAGGAAGAGCAGCAGCTTCGGCCGGCGCCAGAACGTATCCGACATCCGGCCGAAGAAGCCGCCGCGACCGGGCAGGATCGAGGTGGCTGTCTCCTCGTGGGTGAGCGCGATGGCGGTCATGCGGCATCGTCCATGTAGTGCACGTCGACGGGCTGCCACGACAGGCGCACATCGGCGCCGACCTCGGGCACGGCTGCGCCGGATGGCAGCATGACATGCAGGCGAGCGCCTCTGGCGGCGACCGTGAGGCGGGTGGCGGCGCCGAGGAAGCTGGCGTTCTCGACCCGGGATTCGACGCCGTCGCCGGTGAGGCGGATCGCTTCCGGGCGCAGGCTCGCCCAGCGCTTCTCGCCGCCGAGCGCGGTCATCAGGTCGGGGGCGATCACATTGGAGGAGCCGACGAAATCGGCGACGAAGCGGGTTTTCGGGCGGTTATAGATATCCTGCGGCGTGCCCTCCTGGACGATGCCGCCATCGTTGAAGACGGCGACGCGGTCGGCCATGGAGAGCGCCTCGCCCTGGTCGTGGGTGACGAAGACGAAGGTTATGCCCAGCGCGCGCTGCAGGCCCTTCAGCTCCTCCTGCATCTGCTCGCGCAACTTCAGGTCCAGTGCGCCCAGCGGTTCGTCGAGCAGCAGCACGCGGGGCTTGTTGACCAGCGCGCGGGCAAGCGCCACGCGTTGCCTCTGGCCGCCAGAGAGTTGCCCGGGCTTGCGGGCGCCGTAGCCGGGGAGTTTCACCAGTTCCAGCGCCTGTTCCGCGGCTCTGGCGCGCTCCGTCTTGCCGACGCCCTTGACCATCAGCCCGTAGGCGACGTTGTCGAGAATGTTCAGGTGCGGGAAGAGCGCGTAGTCCTGGAACACGGTGTTGACGTTGCGCCGATAGGGCGGCACGCCCTCGGCGGTCTCGCCGAAGATCTCGATATGCCCCGCCGTGGGTTGTTCGAAACCGGCGATCAGGCGCAGGCAGGTGGTCTTGCCCGATCCCGACGGCCCCAGCATGGCGAAAAACTCGCCGGGCGCGATCTCGAGATCGACGCCATCGACGGCGCGAACGGCTCCGAAATGGCGGGAGACCTTCTGGAAACGGACGGCGGGTGTCATTTTGGGGGCTCCGATCTAATATGCTTTGGGTGGTGCGGGAATGAAGACCCCGCCCCAAACCCCTCCCCACAAGGGGGAGGGGCTTAACGTGTTGCACCCTCTCAGACGTCTTCGAGGTCGAGAAACAGTGGGACGCTGCCTAGCCCCTCCCCCCTTGTGGGGAGGGGTTGGGGAGGGGACTTGCCGCTTACGCCGAGGCTAACGCCTACCGCCCGCCAATCACGCCGATATAATCCGACACCCAGCGGTGATAGGGCACGCATTCGCCCTGTTCGCACTTGGCCGTCGGGGTGCGCCAGAACTTTATCTTGTCGAAATTATCGTAGCCGTTGGTGGCGCAACCGGTGTCGGTCATCAGGGCGTTGCCCTTGCAGGCGGCCGGAACCGAGGGGACGGCGCCGAACCAGGCGGCGGCGTCGCCCTGGGTCTTGGCCTTCAGCGAATGCTCCATCCACATGTAGGCGCAATTCGGGTTCTTGCTTTCGGTGTGCAGCATGGTCGTATCGGCCCAGCCGGTCACGCCCTCCTTGGGGAAGGTGGAGGCGATCTTCTGCTTGTCCGCCTGCATCAGGTTGACCTGGAAGGGCCAGGAGCCGGAGGCGACGACGCCTTCGTTCTTGAAATCGTCGATCTGGATCATCGCGTCGTGCCAGTAGCGCGAGACCAGCTTGCGCTGGCCGCGCAGCAGGTCGAGGGCCGCCTTGTACTGTTCCTCGTTGAGCTCGTAGGGGCTCTTGATGTTGAGCTCCGGCTTCTGGCTCATGAGATAGAGCGCGGCGTCGGCGATGTAGATCGGGCCGTCATAGGCCTGGACGCGGCCCTTGTTGGACTTGCCGTCGGGAAGCGTCTCTTCCTCGAACACCACCTTCCAGCTCTTCGGCGCCTCGCCCTTGAAGGCATCGGTATTGTACATCAGGACGTTCGGTCCCCAGAGATAGGGAACGCCGTAACGGACGCCATCGACCGTGTACCAGGGCGCGTTCTGCAGGCGCGGGTCGACGTTCTTGAAGCTCGGGATGAGATCGGTGTTGATCGGCTGGACGCGCTTGCCGGCGATCAGGCGCAGCGAGGCGTCGCCGGAGGCGGTGACGAGGTCGAAGCCGCCCTCGTTCATCAGCGACACCATTTCGTCGGAGGTGGCGGCGGTCTTGACGGAGACCTTGCAGCCGGTTTCCTTTTCGAAGCCGGTGACCCAGTCGTAATTCTTGTCGCTCTCGCCGCGCTCGATATAGCCGGCCCAGGCGACGATGCTGACGGCGCCTTCGCCCTTGCCCAATTCCTTCAGCGGCTCGGCCGCCACGACCTGGGTCACGAAGCTCAGGGTCGCAAGCGCAGCCGTGCACGATTTCAGAAGATATTTCATCTGATGTCTCCCGGTTTTGGTGCCACTTCGTGGCGTTTTGTTCCCACCGGAAAAGGTGACGCGAAAAAGCCGCTTTCGCAAATTCATTTATCAGAAAGGCGATATCGGAATTTCCGATAGCTGGTCTTCGGGCAGGCTAGCGCACCCGTCCGGAGCGCATGGCCTCGGCGATGCCGACGAAGTCGCGCGCGGCCTGCGGCAGGCTGGAGCCCTTGCGCCAGACCATGCCGACCTGCACGACCGGGAGCGAGCCGGAGACGTCGCGGCTTTCGATGCGGTCGCCTTCCAGCGACCAGGGGCGGTAGACGAGATCGGGCAGCAGCGCCACGCCGGCACCGGTCGCGACCAGGCTGCGCACGGCCTCGACGGAGCGGGTACGGAAGGCGACGTGCGGGCGGGCACCGAGCGCCGACAGCAGTTTGCCGGTGTTCTCCTCGATTTCGTCGACGGTCAGCATGATCAGCGGTTCGCGGGCGATATCGGCGACCGAGATGATATCGGCCGAGACCAGCGGGTGGCCCATGGGCAGCCACAGGCGGTAGGGCGAGGTTTCCAGGATCTCGGCCTGCAGCGCCATGCGGTCGCGCAGGTTGGAGATGACCATCACGGCAACATCGAGCTCGCCGCCGACAAGCAGATGCTCGAGATAGCCGCCATTGTCCTCGATGGCGGAGACCTCGACGCCGGGGCAGGCGCGGCGGTAGCGGGCGAGCAGGTCGGAGAGCACGTAGCCGGCGACCAGCGAGGTGACGCCGATGTTGAGCGTGCCCGAGGGCGTGCTGCTGTTTTCGGAAAAGCTGGCGCGGGCGTCGGAGACGCTCGCCAGGATCTTGGTGGCATGGCGCAGGAACTGGTGGCCGTTATGGGTGATCGTCAGCCCGCGCGGGTGGCGATCGAAGAGCTCGACGCCGAGGTCGGTCTCCAGTTCCTTCAGTGCTTCGGTAACCGAGGATTGCGAGATCGACAGGTTCTGCGCGGCCCGCGTGATCGAGCCCTGCTCGGCCACTGCGATGAAATACTGGATCTGGCGAAGCGTGAAGGCCATGGCACTTTAGAGCATGCCGTCCGGCGCCATTGCAAGCGTGCACCATGCAGGACCTTTTTTGGGTTAAGTCCCTGACTGGCACAAACTTCTTGCCCGCATTTAAGTATTCCGAAACGTCATTTCTCTAGCGTCGAGACCAGTTTATTGCGTTGGAGTGACTTGATGGCGGAGCAGTTGGCGTGAAGGCCTTACTGCGCATCTTCCGGCCTTCCCGGAAATTGGTGCTGATCATCGGCGGAATTGCCTTTCTCGGGGGCACTTCCGGCGGCGCAGCGCTGTATATCGGCAAGGACACCCTGCTCGGTCCTCCCGCGGAGACCGTGAACGGCGCCGCGTGCACCGACGTCAATCTTGTCACCATCAAGAAGCAGAAGCGGGTCTGGGTCCGCAAGTACATCAAGACCGAGCCGACCGACGGCATGACCCGCGTCAAGACGGCGCTCCGGGTAGCCAAAGCCATCTACGAGGCACAGAAGCCGGACCTGGTGCAGGTCGTGGTTCTCGACAATAACGGCCCGACGCTGCGCTCCGATATTCGCGGCCGTGCCATCGGCGCCGACGTCGTCTATATCCCGCGTCCCGATCCGGTCGTCGAAAGCATCGTCGGCGCCAAGACCTATACGGCGCGCTATTACGATGGAACGGCGGCGGCCAACGGCCTGTTCTTCGGCGAACGCGTCGACCTGCCCGAGGACGAGATCAGCACGCTCAACGCCGCCTTCAAGGATTTTTCGGACTGCGTCGATCCCATCGCGGTCGCGGCGACCACGGGTGGAGAGGGCAAGCCCGCTGCCAAGGGCGAGGCTGGGGCGAAGGGCGAGGCCGCCAAGCCAGCCGGCGAAGCCGGTGAAGCGCCGGTCGAGAGTGCCGCGGCCCCGGCTGCTTCGAAAGGCGAGTGATCGTTGTTCGAGCGCGGACAGTAAATCATCGCTTCAGCAGGAACAAAAAAGGCGGCGTGCCCTTTCGGGCCGCCGCCTTTCGCATGTCGGTGAGCCGGCTCAGTCGGCCTTGGCCTTGCGGGCCGGGAAGAGGATGACATCGCGGATCGACGGGGCGTTGGTCAGCAGCATGGTGAGGCGGTCGACGCCGATGCCGAGACCGCCGGCGGGCGGCATGCCCTGGTCGATGGCGTCGAGGAATTCGTCGTCCAGCTGCTTGTCCTTCTCGCCACGGGCATGCGCCTGCTCTAGCTGCTCGACCATGCGGCGGCGCTGCTCTTCCGGATCGTTGAGTTCGGAGAAGGCGTTGCCCAGTTCCCAGGCGTTGCAATAGGTCTCGAAACGCTCGACGAGGCGCGGCTCGCCCGGCACTTCCTTGGCGAACGGCGAGATGTCCTTCGGGAAGTGGGTGACGTGGCTCGGCTGGATCAGCGTGCCCTCGACCTTCTCCTCGAAGATGAAGGCCAGGCATTCGCCCCAGGTCCAGTCCTTCTCGACCTCGAAGCCGGCGGCCTTGGCGGCGGCGCGGGCCTCCTCGTCGGTCTTCATGCTAAGGAAATCGATGCCGGTCGCTTCCTTGACGGCGTCGGGCATGGGCACGCGCTTGAACGGGCCCTTGAAGGAAATCTCCTTGTCGCCGAAGGGGAATTCCGTCGTGCCGTGAACCTGCAGCGCCAGCTTCTCGAACAGGCGCTCGACGAGGTCCATGATGTCCTCGTAATCGGCATAGGCCCAGTAGCACTCCATCATGGTGAACTCGGGATTGTGCCTGGTCGAAACGCCTTCGTTGCGGAAGTTGCGGTTGATCTCGAAGACCTTGTCGGTCAGGCCCGAGACCAGCGTGCGCTTCAAAAACAGTTCGGGCGCGATGCGCAGGTACATGTCCTGCTTCAGCGTGTTGTGGTGCGTCTTGAACGGATCGGCCGTCGCACCGCCGTAGACGGAGTGCAGCATCGGCGTCTCGACTTCCATGAAGCCGTCGTCTTCCATGAAGCGGCGGATGCCGGAGAGGATCTTCGAGCGCTGCTGGAAGCGGAGCTTGGATTCGTCGTTGCTCATGATGTCGAGGTGGCGCTTGCGATAGCGGATCTCGATATCGGCGATGCCGTTCCACTTCTCCGGCATGGGGAGAAGCGACTTGGTGAGCATGGTGATCTCTTGCGCGTTGATCGACAGCTCGCCGCGCTTGGTGCGGCGCACGGTGCCGGTCACGCCGATGATGTCGCCGATGTCGATCATGGCGAGCATCTCGCGGGCGGCCTCGGGCGTCACGTCCTTGTGGCTGAAGATCTGGATCTTGCCGCCGGCGTCATGGATATCCATGAACATGCCGGAATTGCGCGAGGAATAGACACGGCCGGCGACGGTGACGACATCCGTCGTCTCGATGTCGGATTCCAGATCCTTGTACTTCTCGGCCAGCTCGGCATTGGTGATGGTGCGGTGGAAATGCGCCGGATAGACGTCGCCGATCTTTTCGCGCAGCAGCTTCAGCTTCTGGGCGCGGACCTCAGTCGCGTCGGAGGAGAGGGTGGCGGTTTCGGTCTTGTTCTCGGACATATGTTCGACCTCTTTGGCGGCACTGCCGCAGATATAATTCTTAACTCGGAGCCTGTGGCCCCCTCATCCGGCTGCCGCCACCTTCTCCCCGCTGGGGAGAAGAGACTCGGAGCTGGCGGCTCGCTCCCCCTCTCCCCTCGGGGAGAGGGTAGGGTGAGGGGGCTCCGCGCGCTTGGCTTACTACTTCGGTCCCACCAGCGAGGCGACGGCCTGCGCCGCCAGTTTCAGGCGCTGGCGCACGACCGAGCGGCCGAGGATGGCCATTGAGTCAAACAGCGGCAGCGAGCGCGACGAGCCGGAGACGGCGACGAAGAGCGGGGCGACGATGACCTTGAGCTTCTTGCCCATGCGGTCGCCGATGGCGCGCAGCTCGGCTTCGATGGATTCGACGTTCCATTCGAGGATCTTTTCCAGATCCGGCTGCACGGTGTTCAGGATCTCGAGGATCTCTTCCGGCGGCGACTTGATCTTGGCGAAGGCGGACGGATCGAGGTTGAGATCCGACTTCAGGAGGAAGCCCATCAGCTCCGGCAGTTCGCCGAGCTTGGAGATGCGCGACTGCGACAGCGCCATGCCGGCCTTCAAGCGATCGTTTTCCATCGCCCAGGTCAACACGCGGCTCTGGAACTCTTCTTCCGACATCTTCTCGCGGATCCACCGGCCGTTCAGCCAGTCGAGCTTCTGGATGTCGAAGATGGCGCCGGCCTTGGAGAGGTTTTCCGGGTCGAACTTGCCGGCCAGTTCCTCGATGTCGAGCAGTTCCTCGCCTTCGGCGATCTGCACGAAGAACAGACCGAGGAAGTTCATCAGCGCTTCCGGGATATAGCCGAGCGCGGAGTAATAGGAGATCGAGGTCGGGTTCTTGCGCTTCGACAGCTTCGACTTGTCGGCATTTCTCATCAGCGAGAGATGCATGAAGACAGGCTGTTCCCACTCGAAATAGCGATAGAGCAGGATGTGCTTCGGCACCGATGCCAGCCACTCCTCGCCGCGCGCGACGTGGGTGATCTTCATCAGATGGTCGTCGATGACGTTGGCCATGTGATAGGTCGGCATGCCGTCGCCCTTGATGAGCACCTGCATGTCGACCGAATCCCACGGGATCGAGACGTCGCCATAGACGCCGTCGGTGAAGTCGCAGGAGCCCTCGGTGGGGATCTTCATGCGGACGACGGAGCTTTCGCCCGATGCGAGCTTGGCTGAGACTTCCTCGGCGGAATATTTGAGGCAAAGACCGTCGTACTTCGGCGGCTTGCCGGAGGCGCGCTGCGCCTCGCGCATCTCGGTCAGGCGCTCTGGCGTGCAGAAGCAGCGGAAGGCATGGCCCTTGTCCAGCAGTTCCTGGGCGTAGGGCTGGTACATGTCCTTGCGGTCGGACTGGCGGTAGGGGCCGTAGGGACCGCCGACATCGGGGCCTTCGGACCATTCCAGGCCGCACCATTTCAGCGCGTCGAGCACCTTGGTCTCGAATTCGGGCGTCGAGCGGGTGGCATCGGTGTCTTCGATACGCAGGATGAACTCGCCGCCGTGCTTCTTGGCGAAGAGATAGTTGAAGAGTGCGATGTATGCGGTGCCGACATGCGGCTCGCCCGTCGGCGAGGGAGCAATGCGGACGCGGACGCCGGAAGCTGTCATTTTATGTGCCCGTCAAATAAATGCCGGACGGCTTTCTGAGGGAAAGCGACGCTCGGCCTTGAGAATGCAGATAACTGGATCAGGAAACCAACCGGAAAAGGGCGTTTCGCCCGCTTGCCCGGCCAATTGTCCGTTTGGCTGGCTTTAAGGCCATATTCGGCTGCACACGTCAAGGAAAATGCCGCCCGCGCCGTCGGTTGCGCCGGTTCGACACGCCCATCGGGTCACGTCTCAGGTGACTGGCCACACCCAGAGCAGCAGCGGCACGCTGACGAGGATGATCAGGAAGGAAAGCGGCAGGCCGAGGCGGGGGTAGTCGCTGAAGCGATAACCGCCGGGGCCGAAGACCAGCGTGTTGCACTGGTGGCCGATCGGGGTCAGGAAGTCGCAGCCGGCGCCGATCGCCACCGCCATCAGGAAGGCGTCGGGTCTGTAGCCGAGCGTTTCGGCGAAGCTCGCGGCGATCGGGGCCATGACGAGCACGGTGGCGGCGTTGTTGAGGAAGGGCGTCACGGCCATGGCTGTGATCAGGATCAGCGCCAGCGCGCCGTAATGCGGCATCTGGGCGGCGAGCGTGCCGAGCCAGCCGGCGATCAGCTCACTGCCTCCCGTCGTCCTCAGCGTGTCGGAAACCGGGATCAGCGTCGCGAGCATGATCAGGATCGGAGCATCGAGCGCCTTGTAGACATCGACCAGCGGGATGACGCGGAAGACGACCATGGCGAGCGCCGCACAGAAGAAGGAGACGGCGACTGGCACCGCGCCGGTCGCGGTGGCGGCCATGGCGGCGAGCAGGATCAGCAGCGGCAGATAGGCGCGGCGCGAGGTGCCGAGCATGATGTCGCGCTGGGCAAGCGGCAGGCAGGCGAATTCCTGCAGGAAGGCGGGGAGGTTGCGGCGGTTGCCCTGCAGCACCAGCACGTCGCCGGCGCGAAGCCTGACTTCGCTCAGGCGCTCGTTCAGCCGATGGCCCTTGCGGGAGACGGCGAGAAGATTGACGCTGCGGCGGTTGGACAGCGACAGCTGCCGCGCCGACCAGCCGACCAGCTGCGATTCCGACGCGACGATCGCCTCGATCGAGATCAGGTCGTTGCGCTCGGCGGGGTCGGCGATCGGCTTGCCCGAGAGTTTCAACTTGGCGTTGGAGACGACGCGGTCGAGCGCGTCGGGGCTGCCCTCGAGCAGCAGCGTGTCGCCGCTTCTGAGCTGCACGTCGGGAAAGGGCGAGAGGCGGGTGTGGCCGCGCAGGATCGCGGTCGCCACGGCGTCGCCGTCGCCGAGTTTCAGGAGGTCGCTGAGCGGCTTGCCCTCGACGGTCGATTCCTCGGCCACCGTGGCTTCGGAGAAATAGGCCTTGGCGTCGAGCGCCTCTTCCAGCGACGGGTTTTCGTTCTTTCTTTCAGGCACCAGCCAGTGGAAGAAGATCAGGAAGACGACGCCCACCAGCGCCAGCGTGGCGCCGACGGGGGTGAAGTCGAACATGGTGAAGGGCGTGCCTGTTATCTCGCCGCGCAGGCGCGAGACGACGATGTTGGGCGAGGTGCCGATCTGCGTCATCAGGCCGCCGAGAAGGGCTGCGAAGCTCATCGGCATCAGATAGAGCGAGGGCGACTTGCCGCTCTTGCGGGCGAACTGGAAGGCGACCGGGATCATGATCGCCAGCGCGCCGATATTCTTGATGAAGGCGGAGAGGACGGCGACGACGACGAGCAGCAGCGCGAGCTGCGTGTGCAGCGTGTCGAGATTGGGAAAGAAACGCTTGATCGCGGTATCGACGATGCCGGAGCGGGCGACGCCGGCGCTGACGACGAGCGCGCTGCCGACGATGATGACGATGTCGTCGCTGAAGCCGGAGAAGGCCTTGTCGAAGGGCACGAGACCGACGGCGATCGCCAGCACCAGCGCGCAGCAGGCGACGAGATCGTAGCGAAAACGGTCCCAGATGAAGACCGCCATCATCAGGCCAATGACGCCGAAGGCGAGAATCTGCTGTGTTGTCATGCGTTTCCGGGAACAGAGAGCGGATGCCGGGAGATTTCCCGCGTCTGCGGATAACTGTGCCGCGCGCGATGCACTTCAATGGCTCGCCCCGGGCAAAATTCGCGCGGCATCGGCGCACGGCGCTCGCCCGCATTGAGATTTCGTTCCCGGCCGGTATATGGACGCTGACGGACGAATGGCGTGAGCATGGGCGGAGCGGGAATGGGCAATGAGACGCGCAAGAGCGCAGCTGGCAGCAAACGTCCGGATGAACGGGCACCCGACACGCTGACGCTCCTGAAACAGATCGCCGACAGCCCGCGACGCGACAACTCCGCGTATCACGACGCCATGGCGCAGGCCCGCCAGGCATTCGAGGCGGCGGAGGCGGCCATCGGCGGTCCCGTGAGGGTCAAGACCAGGATCAAGACCAAGCGCAACGGCGACTACGTCGTGAAATGGACCTTCAAGCCGGCTAAGTGATTGGCGTCGTCAGGCGGAGCCGGGTGTGAAAACGAAATAGTACGCCGTGGCGATGACGACGGCCGTGATGAATATGATGGCGACGAACCGCGTCATGCCGCGGCGGGCTTTGTTTCCTGTGCTCTTCATACCGACCAAACCGATCGAGCGCCGATATGGTTCCGCATTCGGTTTTCGTCAGCGCTGGATTTCCGCCAGGCCCGGCGCAGCGGCAGGTCGGAAATCTGGATGAGGCCGTTGAAGGGAATGTCCATGTCGAGCACCAGATATATCGAGGCCGAGATCAGGAAGGCGGCGATGATGAACATCGAGACGACGATGATGTTTTTCGGCGCGCGGTAGCCGAAGCTCGCGAAAATCAGGATCAGCCATGTCACCAGCATGGAGATCAGCGGCCGGGGGATGACGCCTTCCGACTGCTCGACGAGGACCCAGCGTTGCTCGACGAGCCGCTGATATTGCTGGCGCGCATTGTCGAGCAACGCGATGTGGCCGGGATCGTCGGGGGCGAGAAGCGCCAGGCTGTTTCCCACCTCGTTCAGGGCGAATTCGGCGGCCGGGTCGCCCTTGACCAGCGGGTCGCTGGATGGCGGAACGTTGCCCAGTGCTATTTCGACATAGGTGGAAAGGCGCTGCTTGGTCTCGTTGGCCTCCAGCCCGTAGGTTCGAAGCGTCTGGTCGAAGAGGATGATCTGGGTGGAGAAGGCGTGGACGTTGCTGTCGATGCCCTCGAAGGTGTTCTTCGCCGAGTTGATCATCAGGCTGAAGACCAGCGAGGTCATGACGACGAAGATGTTGGCCACCAGCCGCACGACGGCATTGGTCTCTTCCTGCCGGTGATGGCTCGGCAGCCTGTGATAGCTGAGCATGGTGCCGATCGAGGCGGCGATCAGGCAGGCGCAGATGACGGCCGCCACAAACACTTCCCGAGACATGCCCGATCCTCCCGCCCGATCCCCCAGATGGCGTCCGCGCTGTAGACTTAGACTAGATGGTTTGGGCGATTTTGCCAGCGGGCGATTTTCCGCGCTGGACAAACGGTCGCGCGGGTATAGCTTCCGCGTCGGTATTTCATGTTGGAGATCGATGATGACCGATATCTTGAGCGTGCCGGTAAAGCTCGCCGATGGACGCGAGACCACGCTGAACGAATACAAGGGCAAGGTCGTGCTTGTCGTCAACGTCGCCTCGAAATGCGGGCTGACGGCGCAGTACGAGGGGCTGGAGAAGCTCTACGAGGACAAGCGCGAGCGCGGCTTGGTGATCGCCGCCTTTCCGGCCAACAACTTCAAGGGCCAGGAGCCGGGCACCGACGCCGAGATCGTCGAGTTCTGCACGCTGACCTATGACGTGAAGTTCCCGATCTTCTCGAAGATCTCGGTCAAGGGCGAGGACCAGCATCCGCTCTACAAGATGCTGACGGGCACCGGCCTGCCGACGACGGGCGAGGGCCCGATGCGCGAGAAGCTGGTCGATCGCGGTCTTGCCGCAGCGGACGACAAGGGCGTGCTGTGGAACTTCGAGAAGTTCCTGATCGGCCGCGACGGCAAGGTCGTCGCGCGTTTCGCACCCGACGTGACCGCCGACGACCAGCGGCTGGTGCTGGCGATCGACAAGGAACTGGCGGCCGGCTGATTGGCAGGCAGCGGATATGAAAAGGGCGCGGCCAGCAGGTCGCGCCCTTTTGCTTGTCAGTGCAAGGTCTCTTTCGTGGCTTCGCGCTTTCGCTTCTTGGCGTTGCGCGCCAGCATGTTGAGCACCTCGACCAGCGCCGAGAAGGCCATGGCGGCGTAGACGTAGCCCTTGGGAACCTCGAAACCCATGCCCTGGGCGATCAGCGTCGTGCCGATCATCATCAGGAAGCCGAGCGCCAGCATGACGATGGTCGGGTTCTTCTCGATGAAGTTGGCAAGCGGGGTCGCGGCCACCAGCATGACGGTCACGGCGGCGACGACGGCGATCACCATGATCGACAGATAAGGGGTCATGCCGACGGCGGTGATGATGCTGTCGACGGAGAAGACGAGGTCGAGCACCAGGATCTGGCCGATCGCGGCGGCAAAGGTCGTCGTCCCCGCGTTGGCGGCGGCATCGTTTGCCTGTTCGGCGGGATCGACCGTGTGGTGGATTTCCTTGGTCGCCTTCCACAGGAGGAAGAGACCGCCGGCAATCAGGATCATGTCCTTCCACGAGAAGCTCTGGCCGAAGACTTCGAAGACGGGCGCCGTCAGCTTGACGATCCAGGCAACGGTGCCAAGCAGCGCCAGGCGCATGATCAGCGCGAGGCCGATGCCGATCTTGCGAGCCTTCTCGCGCGATTCGGGTGGCAGCTTGTTGGTGAGAATGGAAATGAAGATGAGATTGTCGATCCCGAGAACCACTTCCATCACCACCAGGGTGACAAGGGCCACCCAGGCGGCCGGGTCCTGCACGAGCATCATGATTTCTTGCATCTATATATCCCTTTGCGCCCCATTAGCGGTCGCTCGAATTTAATCGCGCTTCGTGGCTTGGCAAGCGCGCAAGGGAGTATACGAAAGTCGGCGGACATTTATTCCGCAGTCAAGATCCCGCCATATGCATGTCAGCGATCGTTGGCGACCCCGTAGGTCGCCATGAACATGCGCACGGCGCCATTGATGACGCGTTCGGCCTCCTGTTTCGATGGCGGCTTTTCCATGCTGCCGAACAGGCGGAACTTGAAGAAACTGCCGCTCGAGAGATCGAGAAACTGGGCGGCTGCCAGATCGATGTCCGAAATATCGAGCTTGCCGGCCTCGACATAGCGCACGAGATAGTCGCGCAGGATGGTGCGCAGGTTCTCCGGGCCATTGAAGAAGCGCTGACAGAGCGCCGGCATGCGATCACGCACGCCAAGCACCGTGCGCATGGCGTTGATGACCTTCTCGTCGGTCAGGTGGGCGATGAAATCCATGCCGAAATCATGCAGGCCGGCTTCCACGTCCTCGCGTTCGGCAAGGGTGGTGCGCATCGCGGCAACGAAGGCGGCGCGTTCGCTTTCGATCATCGCGGCGAACAGCTCTTCCTTGTTGGCGAAGTATACGTAGAGCGTTCCCTTCGAAACGCCGGCCTCGCGCGTGATGTCGTTCATGCTGGCGGCATCGAAGCCGTATTTCATGAACGCGCGCCGGGCGCCGTCGAGAATTTGCTTGCGCTTGGCGGGATCTTCACCCGCCGCCCATCTGCCTCCCGCGGATGTCGATTCCTCCATGGATACGTCGGAAAAGTCTGTCATAGCTCCTTAACCATATTCGCATGTGCGAATGTTTCGTTAACAAAATCGAACCGGGTGGTTCGATACATCTTGATATGAACGTTAAAAGGTTCTATGTCAACTAAACCGAACCGTTCAGTTCGATCTGTTTTACTCGATTTACCGGTATTCTCTCATGTCGTCTAGCCAGAACGCCAATGTCGCCCGCATTGTCAGCAAGCCCGCTGATGGCGAGGCTCAGGAAGCAGCCGTGACCACGGCCGAAGCGCCGCGTACGCCGCAGACGGCGGCCCCTGTGGAGACGGCGCCCGAGCAGAAGAAAAAGAAGCGCAGCCCCGTGCTTCCGATCCTCGGGCTCGTGCTTCTCGCTGGCGCCGCCTATTACGGCTATCAGTGGTTCACGGTCGGCCGCTTCATGGTTTCGACCGACGACGCCTATATCGAGGGCGACATCGCAACGATTTCGCCGAAGGTCACGGGCTACGTCGCCAAGGTGAATGTCGTCGCCAACCAGCAGGTCAAGGCGGGTGATATCCTGGCGACACTCGACGATGGCGACTACAAGCTGGCGCTCGAGCAGGCGCAGGCCTCGCTCGACACCGAGAAGCTGTCGCTGCAGCGCATCGACGCGCAGATCGCCGGCGGCGAGGCGAGCCTCGACCAGGCCAAGGCGCAGAAGGTCGCTCTGGATGCCACGCTGCGCGGTGCGCAGATCACCCAGACTCGCGCCAGCGAACTGCAGGCGAAGTCGGTCGGCACCACCGCCTCGCTCGATACCGCCAATATCGCGCTCGATCAGGCGCGCGCCAATCTGGTCGGCGGCAATGCCGCCATCGCGTCGGCCGAAGCCAACGTAACGCTGCTCCATGCGCAGCGCCGCGAAGCCGAAGGCACGATCCGCCAGCTCGAGCTTGCCCGGGACAAGGCCGCCCGCGACCTGTCGTTCACGGTGCTGAAGGCGCCTTATGACGGTGTCGTCGGCAACCGCTCGGTTCAGGAAGGCGACCTGGTCTCGCCCGGCCAGCGCCTGATGGCGCTCGTGCCGATCCGCGAACTCTATATCGACGCGAACTTCAAGGAAACGCAGATCCAGCAGCTGGTTCCGGGTTCGAAGGTCGATGTCCGCGTCGATGCCTATGGCGATGATCCGATCGTCGGCACCGTCGAGTCGATCTCGCCGGCATCGGGCTCGGTGTTCTCGCTGCTGCCGCCGGAGAACGCGACGGGCAACTTCACCAAGATCATCCAGCGCGTGCCGGTGCGTATCGCCCTGCCGCAGGAAGCGCTCGACACGGGCCGTCTGCGCGCGGGCCTGAGCGTGGTTGTCGACGTCGATACGCGCACGGCGCCGGATGCCGCCAAGTAACGCGCTTCGCGCTGGACCTGGCCCATAATATCGTCTGACGAGGTAGGCCGATGGCCGCGAGCACAACAGCAGGATCGATGCCGGCCACGCCGGCTGCCGATACCATGGACCCCCGCAAGCTCATCGCGTTTTTCGCGATGGTCGTGGGGATGTTCATGTCCATCCTGGATATTCAGATCGTGTCGGCGTCGCTGGCCGAAATCCAGGCCGGCCTCAGCGCCGGCACGGATGAAATCGGCTGGGTGCAGACGTCCTATCTGATCGCGGAAGTCATCATGATTCCGCTCTCCGGTACCTTGGCGCGCATCATCTCGACGCGCTACCTCTTCGCCTTCTCGGCGGCGGGCTTCACCGCGGCCAGCGCATTGTGCGCCACCGCGACGAATATCGACCAGATGATCGTCTATCGCGCGATCCAGGGCTTTATCGGCGGCGGCATGATCCCGTCGGTGTTCGCCGCCGCCTTCACGATCTTCCCGCCATCCAAGCGCAGCATCGTATCGCCGATCATCGGCCTGATCGCAACGCTGGCGCCGACCATCGGCCCGACGGTCGGCGGCTATCTCAGCGATGCCTTCTCCTGGCACTGGCTGTTCCTCGTCAACATCATTCCCGGCATCATCGTGACGATCGTGGCCTGGAACTTCATCGACTTCGACAAGCCGGAATTCTCGCTGTTCAAGAAGTTCGACTGGTGGGGTCTGGTGTCGATGGGCGTCTTCCTCGGCGCGCTGGAATACGTGCTCGAAGAGGGCAATTCGAACGACTGGTTCAACGACCGCAACATCGTTCTCGGCGCGATAGCATCGGCCATCGGCTGCGTGGTCTTCTTCTACCGCGCCTTCAAGGTGGACTTCCCCGTCGTCGATCTCAGGGCCTTCAGCAACCGAAACTTCGCGGTCGGCTCGCTGTTTTCCTTCGTCATGGGTATCGGGCTTTACGGCCTGACCTACATCTACCCTCTCTATCTCGGACGCATCCGCGGCTACGATTCGCTGATGATCGGCGAAACGATGTTCGTTTCGGGTCTCGCGATGTTTTTGACAGCGCCGATCGCCGGCAAGCTGTCGGCGAAGATGGACCTGCGGCTGATGATGGTGCTCGGCTTCGCGAGCTTCGCGGCCGGCACCTGGATCATGACCGGCGTAACCACCGACTGGGATTTCTACGAGCTCCTGATCCCCCAGATCCTGCGCGGCTTCGGCCTGATGATGTGCATGGTGCCGATCAACAACATCGCGCTCGGCACCATGTCGCCGGCGCGTATCCGCGGCGCGTCCGGCCTGTTCAACCTGACGCGTAACCTCGGCGGCGCCGTCGGTCTCGCCGTCATCAATACCGTGCTGACCAATCGTCAGGACGTGCACTACCAGCGCATCCGCGAGGGCCTGGACTGGGGCAACCCGATGGCGCTCGACCAGATGAAGTCGATGACCTCGAACTACGATGCCTACGGCATGGACGGCGCCACCATCGCGATCAAGCAGATGGTCGGGCTGGTGACGAAGCAGGCGATGGTGATGTCGTTCAGCGATATTTTCGTCATCCTCACCGGCCTTTTCGTGGCGATGCTGCTCGGCATCGTGCTGATCGACAAGCCGGTGCCGCCGCAAGGCGGTGGCGGAGGTGGCGGCGGCCACTGACGACTCACGACAGCCCTGACGAATTCTGGCTTGACAAATTCTGGCGCCGGCTTGGGAAACCAAGGCCGGCGTTTTCGCGTATAGGCGATGATATCACCGGGATCGACCGCGCTTCATGTTCAAAGCCTCCAGCAGAGCCCTTGCACTCCTCGCCCTCATCCTGTCCGTCGGCGTGAACCATGTGTTCGCCGCCGGTCCGTCCGCTGACGAGACGCGCATCGATGTCGGCGGCTACAGGATGAACAGCCTCTATCTCAAGGCGCGGCGGCCTGATCTGCCGCCGATCGTGTTCATCCACGGCGCCAGCGCCAATCTGCACGATTCTGTATTTTCGTTTCGCGACCTGTTGGAGGGGCGTGCCGATCTTCTGTTCGTCGATCGTCCGGGCCACGGGCGTTCGGATCGCGGCGATCAGGAGAACGCATTTCCCGACGGGCAGGCCGATGCCATCGCCGCGGTCATGACGAAACGCGGTATCAGGAAGGCGATCATCGTCAGTCATTCCTTCGGGGGCGCGGTGGCGGCGAGCTTCGCGCTCAGGCATCCTGATCGGGTGCTCGGCCTCGTTTTCCTGTCGCCCGCCGTCTACCCGTGGCCGGGTGGTATCGCCTGGTATTACGATGCCGCGAAGGTGCCGGTGACAGGCGCGCTGTTCAGCGCCATCGTCGTGCCGCCGGTGGGGCTCGCGATGATCGACAGCGCGACGCGCTCGGTTTTCGCGCCCAATCCTCGGCCGCCCGGCTATATCAGGGAGGCGCGGGCGCTGCAGGCTCTCGGGCCGAAGGCTTTCCGCGATAACGCCATCGATGTCGCCAATCTGCTGGAATGGACGAAACGCAATTCGCCGCGCTATGGCCGCATCCGCGCGCCGACGGTGATCATTTCGGGCGATACCGACAGCGTCGTCTCGCCTGACATCCACGCACGCCATCTTGCTCGCGCCATCAGGGGCGCCCGGCTGCTGATGATCCGTAATATGGGTCACAAGTCGGATTACGTGGCGCGGGATGTGGCCGTGGCGGCGATCGAAAGCGTCGCCGGCAGGCCGCGCGACCTGAAGCGCGCGGCAGCCAGGCTCGAAGCCGAGATCGCCAACGATCACGAAAAGTATCCGTGATTTCAATATACGGAATGCGTCGCTGAAAAATCTGATTTACGTACATCAGAAATGACGCTAAAGGTCTCGTCAGGAGGAGCGATGAGACCTACGGTTCACGATATTGCCGCGGCCGCGGGCGTCAGCCTTGCGACTGTCGATCGGGTGCTGAACCAGCGCCCGGGCGTCCGGCACGTAACGCGGGAGAAGGTCGAAGCCGCCATTCGCGAGATCGGTTATGTGCGCGATGTCGCCGCCGCCAATCTCGCGAAGGGGCGGACCTATTCGTTCGTGTTCATCGTTCCCGCCAGCGACAATTCCTTCATGCACGGGCTGAACGCCGAGGTGATGGCCGCCGTCGCGCGCTCGCCGGTGGAGCGCACCGATATCCGCACCGTCGAAGTTCCCGCCTTCGATCCGGCGGCCCTTGCCGCGGCACTCGATACGCTACGCGCCGAGCGGCCAGCCGGCGTGGCGCTGGTCGCGACCGATGCGCCCGAGGTGCGCGATGCGGTCGACAGGCTGGTGCAGGACGGCATTCCCGTCGTCACCGTCGTGTCCGATCTCACCGGCTCGCTGCGTCATCACTATGCCGGCGTCGACAATATCGCGGCCGGCCGCACGGCGGCGCGACTTCTCGGCCGATTTCTCGGCGGAGCCAAAGGGGATGTCGCGGTTCTCGCCGGCTCCATGCTGGTGCGCGACCATCGCGAGCGGCTGGAAGGCTTTTCCGCGGTGATGGCCGACGAGTTTCCCGATCTTTCCATCCTGCCGGTCATCGAAGGTCGCGACGACCCCGATATGGCGCATATGCTGGTTTCGGACGCGTTGTCGAAGCGCGACGGCATCACCGGCGTCTACAGCCTCGGCGCCGGCAATCGCGGCCTTATCCGGGCGCTGAAGGAGAAATCCGTCGACCGCGCTCTGACCGTCGTCGCCCATGAGCTGACTGATCATACGCGCGCGGCCCTTCTCGACGGTACGATCGACGCAATCTTGAACCAGGATGCGGGCCACGAGGTGCGCAGCGCCATCCGCGTGTTGAAGGCGAAGGCCGACGGGCTCTCGGTCATCGACGCGCAGGAGCGCATCCGTCTCGATATCTTTCTGAAAGACAATCTGCCGTAAGGGCAAAGGGAGAAACACATGTATCTGGGTCTCGATCTCGGAACCTCCGGCGTCAAAGCCATGCTGATCGATGGTGATCAGAAGATTGTCGGCTCGGCCAATGGTTCGCTCGACGTGTCACGTCCGCACCATGGATGGTCGGAGCAGGAGCCGTCGCACTGGGTGCGCGCCACCGAGGAAGCCGTCGCCGGGCTGAAGGCGAAGCATCCGAAGGAACTTGCCGCCGTCAAGGGCATCGGCCTTTCCGGCCAGATGCACGGCGCGACGCTGCTCGATGCCGACGACAAGGTGCTGCGCCCCTGCATTCTCTGGAACGACACGCGCAGCTACATCGAGGCGGCGGCGCTCGATGCCGATCCGAAGTTCCGCAAGATCACAGGCAACATCGTGTTTCCCGGCTTCACCGCGCCGAAGCTCGCCTGGGTCGCCAAGCACGAGCCGGAGATTTTCGCCAAGGTCGCCAAGGTGCTGCTCCCCAAGGACTATCTGCGCCTGTGGCTGACCGGCGAGCACATTTCCGAAATGTCGGATTCGGCCGGTACGTCCTGGCTCGATACCGGCAAGCGCAAGTGGTCGCCTGAGTTGCTCGCCGCCACCGGTCTCGATGAAAAGCACATGCCAACCCTGGTCGAAGGCACGGAAGAGGGCGGCAAGCTGCGCGGCGAACTCGCCTCGCAGTGGGGCATCACCGGTTCCGTCGTCGTTGCCGGCGGGGCGGGCGACAATGCGGCGTCGGCCTGCGGCATGGGCACGGTCAGCCATGGCGCAGCCTTCGTCTCGCTCGGCACCTCGGGCGTGCTCTTCGCCGCCAACGGTTCCTATCTGCCCAAGCCGGAAAGCGCCGTTCATGCCTTCTGCCACGCGCTGCCCAACACCTGGCACCAGATGGGCGTCATCCTGTCCGCCACCGACGCGCTGAACTGGCATTCGCATGTAACGGGCAAGTCGGCGGCGGAACTGACCGCCGAACTCGGCGAAACGCTGAAGGCGCCGTCGGGCGTGACCTTCCTTCCCTACCTCTCCGGCGAGCGCACGCCGCACAACGACGCCGTCATCCGTGGCGCCTTCATCGGGCTCGAGCATGAGAGCAGCCGCGTGGTGCTGACCCAGGCGGTGCTCGAAGGCGTGTCCTTCGCGATCCGCGACAATCTCGAGGCGCTGCGCTCGGCCGGCACCGATATTTCCCGCGTCACCGCCATCGGCGGCGGCTCGCGCTCGCGCTACTGGCTAGCCTCGATCGCCACCGCGCTCGGCGTTCCCGTCGACCTGCCCGCCGACGGCGACTTCGGCGCCGCCTTCGGTGCGGCCCGCCTCGGCCTGATCGCGGCCACGGGCGCCGACCCGGTCGCGGTGTGCACGCCGCCCGAGACGGATGGGACGATCGAGCCTGATGCGGCGCTGAGCGGGGCGTATGAGGAGGCTTATGGTCGGTATCGTGCGCTTTATCCGGCGATCAAGGCGTTGGCGCATTGAGGCTAGTCTAAGTTTGCACTGAGGTCGGAGCCCCCTCATCCGACCCTTCGGGCCACCTTCTCCCCGCTGGGGAGAAGGGAGGTTAGCGCAAGGGGCCGCCTCGAGTCTCTTCTCCCCAACGGGGAGAAGGTGCCGGCAGGCGGATGAGGGGGCCAAGCGGAATAACGGACACTTTTTAAACCACACCCAAGGAGGAGTACCCCATGAGCACCGGATTTTTCGGCGATATCCAGAAGATCAAGTATGAAGGCCCGGACAGCACCAATCCGCTGGCCTTCCGCCATTACCAGCCGGACGAGATCGTTCTCGGCAAGCGGATGGAAGACCATCTGCGTTTCGCGGTCGCCTACTGGCACACCTTCACATGGCCGGGCGGCGATCCCTTCGGTGGGCAGACGTTCCTGCGCCCTTGGTTCGAGGACACGATGAAGGCCGCGAAACTCAAGGCCGACGTGGCCTTCGAGTTCTTCTCGCTGCTCGGCGCGCCCTACTATTGCTTCCACGACGCCGACGTGCGCCCCGAGGGCAAGAACTTCGCCGAGAACACCAGGAACCTCAACGAGATCGTAGACTACTTCGCCGAGAAGCAGGCCGCCACCGGCACCAAGCTGCTCTGGGGCACGGCGAACCTCTTCTCCAACCGCCGCTTCATGTCGGGTGCCGCGACCAATCCCGATCCCGATGTCTTCGCCTTCTCGGCCGCGACCGTGAAGACCTGCATGGACGCGACGATGAAGCTCGGCGGCGAGAACTACGTTCTGTGGGGCGGCCGCGAAGGCTATGAGACGCTGCTCAACACCGACCTCAAGCGCGAGCTCGACCAGATGGGCCGCTTCCTCAACCTCGTGGTCGAGTACAAGCACAAGATCGGCTTCAAGGGCCAGATCCTGATCGAGCCGAAGCCGCAGGAACCGACCAAGCACCAGTACGACTACGACGTCGCGACGGTCTACGGCTTCCTGAAGAAGAACGGCCTCGAAAACGAAGTGAAGCTCAACATCGAGCAGGGCCACGCGATCCTCGCCGGCCACTCCTTCGAGCACGAGCTGGCGCTCGCCAACGCGCTCGGCATCTTCGGCTCGATCGACATGAACCGCAACGACTACCAGTCCGGCTGGGATACCGACCAGTTCCCGAACAACGTTCCCGAGATGGCGCTCGCCTATTACCAGGTTCTGGCTGGCGGCGGCTTCACCTCTGGCGGCACCAACTTCGACGCCAAGCTGCGCCGCCAGTCGCTCGATCCGGCAGACCTGCTGATCGGCCACATCGGCGGCATGGATTGCTGCGCCCGTGGCCTGAAGGCTGCCGCCAAAATGATCGAGGACAAGGCGCTGTCGCAGCCGCTCGCCAACCGCTATGCCGGTTGGGATTCGGCCGAAAGCCAGAAGATGCTGCGCGGCGAATACTCGCTGGAGCAGATCACGGCCCGCGTCGAGAGCCAGGACATCAACCCGCAGCCGAAGTCCGGCCAGCAGGAACTTCTCGAAAACGTCGTCAACCGCTACGTCTGATCGGTAGCGGATTGCCGAGACAAAAAGGCCGGGGAGCGCTCGCTTCCCGGCTTTTTCAATTGCGCCGATATGGCGTCGGGTCGCATTGCCGTCATCGGCGATCTCGGCTCTATTGTCGGCATCGAATCCGCACTGATGATCGGGAGGATCACCATGAGCTCACCTTTCCAACTCGCCGCCTGCGCCGAAATGATCTGGCGCGACAGACCGATCGAATGGCGCGCCTCCAGGCTGAACGAGTTGGGCTTCGGTGTCGGGCTGTGGAACTGGCCGGAGCATGATCTCGGCAAGCTCGAGGCGACGGGTGCCACTTTCACCATCATGAACGGCTATCTCACTGGCCGGCTGACGGATGACGAGGGGGCGGCGGAGCTCTTGAAGACGGCGCGCGAGACAGCGAAAGTCGGCAAGCGGCTCGGCGTGCAGCGCCTCAATCTGCACGGAACCGGGCTTGGCGAAGGCGGCCTGCCAGTGCAGCCGATCGAGGTCGTGACCGGTAATATGTGGCTGAAGGCGCGCGACACACTGGCCCGCATCGTCGACATGGCGGAGGAAGAAGACGTGGTCTTCACGCTGGAGAACCTCAACCTTCAGGTCGATCACCCGGGCGTCCCCTTCGGTCGCGCGGAGGACACGCTGGCGCTGGTCTCGAGCATCGATCACCCGCGCCTGCGGCTCAATCTCGACCTCTACCACGCGCAGATCGGCGAGGGGAACCTGATCGAACTCTGCCGCAGGAGCCTGCCATGGATCGGCGAGATCCAGGTCGCCGACGTTCCCGGCCGCATGGAGCCCGGGACCGGCGAGGTCAACTGGAAGGGCATCGCGCGGGCCTTGAAAGCGATGGGCTATGCCGGGCCTGTCGGCATGGAGGCTTTTGCCTCTGGCGATCCCGAGGCGGCGCTTGTGGCGTTTCGCGAGGCGTTTACGGTTTAGCGGCGGCCTTTGCCTGTTGATCGGTGTGCGCCAGCTTCTTGGCGCGCGTGACGACGCCGGGTGCCTTCCGCTAGCGCTTCGACCACTGCTTCGACGGCGCCGACACCGAGTTGCGCACCACCAGGTCCGGCTGCAGCAGGATCTCGGTTTCCGCCGGATGGCCGTCGCCGAGAAACTCCAGCAGTAGGGCCATGGCCTGCTTGCCGATGGCGGTGCGCGGCTGGCGCACGGTCGTCAGCGGCGGCGACATGAAGACGGCCTGGGGGACGTCGTCGAAGCCGGTGACGGAGAAGTCGCGGGGGATGTCGTAGCCGCGGGCGTTGAGCCCGATCATCACGCCGATCGCCGTCTGGTCGTTGACGCACATGAAGGCTGTCGGCAGCGTGTCGCGCATGAAGAGCTGCTCGACGGCGTGGCGGCCGCTTTCGAGCGTGCCGTCGCCTTCCAGAATGATGCGCTGACCCGTCGCCACGCCGGCCGCGTCCAGCCCCTCGTCATAGCCCCGGCGGCGCCTGGAATAGGCAAGGCGTGTCTTGCTGTCGCCGATGAAGGCGATCTTTCGGTGGCCTTCCGCCAAGAGCAGGTCGACCGCCTTGCGCGCGCCCTCGATATCGTCGACGCCGACATAGGGAATGCCGCCGTTGAAGACCGGCTCGAAGACGCCGACGCTGGGCGGGAGCCTGGCCGTCATCGTCTGGTGGCCGAAGGGCAGGATACCGGTGAAGAGAATCAATCCTGCCGCTTGGTTTGAATTCAGGAATTTGAGATATTCGAGGCCGCGCTGGGCGTCGTTCTGCGTATGGCCGATGAGAATGCCGTAGCCATGGGCGCGGGCCTCGTTCTCCAGGCCGATCAGAATGTTGGAAAAATTGGGGTCGCCTATGTCGGGAGCCACGACCAGGATCATGTTGGAACGGCCGAGACGCAGGCTGCGGGCCATGGCGTTCGTCGTGTATCCTGTTATCGCGATCGCCTGGTTCACCTTCAGCCGCGTCGAGTTCGCGACCTTCTCCGGCGTATGGATCGCCCGCGACACTGTCGCGATCGAAACCTCGGCGATCCGGGCGACATCCTCGATGGTTGCGGGCGTGGAATTCGACACTGCGTCCTGCCTTGGGGCTCAATTGGCGGCGACACTACACAGACTGCGGCATACGTCAAAGGGCGAAGCCAGGAGAACTTCGTGATACAATGATGTAAACCTTTACATCGCACATGTAAAGGTTTACACAAGGGTCAAGCGGGTGGGAGTCCGCAGGGGAGGACATCATGAGTTTGGAGACTGTCGAGGCGGCGCCGGTGGTGTTGTCCGCCCGGCGCATATGCAAATCCTTCAGCGGGGTGCAGGTCCTCTTCAGCGTCAATTTCGAGCTGCGCGCCGGCGAAATCCATGCGCTGATGGGCGAAAACGGCGCGGGAAAGTCGACGCTCGTCAAGGTGATGTCCGGCTTCGAGCAGCCGACGTCGGGCGAAATCATTCTCGACGGCCAGCCGATCGTGCTGCCTCCGAACGGGGCGGCCGAAGCGCTGGGCATCGTCATCATTCACCAGGAATTCAATCTCGCCGACCATCTGACCGTCGCCGAGAGCCTGTTTCTCGGCCGCGAGGTTACGCGCTTCGGCGTGCTCGATCGCAAGTTCATGCGTTCGGAAACCCGCAAGGCGCTCGATCTGCTCGGCTCGCATGTCGATGAGAACGCGCTGATCAGCACGCTTTCGATCGCCGACAAGCAGATGGTGGAGATCGCCAAGGCGATCAGCCGCGACGCGCGCGTGGTGTTCATGGACGAGCCGACGGCGGTGCTGTCGCGCGAGGAGACCAATTTCCTGTTCAAGCAGGTGCGCAAGCTGCGCGACAAGGGCACCAGCTTCGTCTTCGTCTCGCACAAGCTCGACGAGGTCATGGAGCTGACCGACCGGGTCACGGTGCTGCGCGACGGGCAGTGGGTGAAGACGGCGCCGACGGCGATGCTCGACGGCGAATCGATCGCGCAGCTGATGGTCGGACGCGAGCTTTCCAGCCTCTATCCGACCAAGAACGAGCCTGACGTCGACGAGGAGATCGTGCTGAAGGTCGAGGGTATCTCGACCGGCTATGTGCACGATGCCAGCTTCGAGGTGCGCAAGGGCGAGATTATCGGCTTTTCCGGCATGATTGGCTCCGGCCGCACGGAACTTATGGAGGCGATCGCCGGCCTGCGCGGCCGCGCTTCCGGCGAAGTCGTCATCCGCGGCGAGAGCATCCCGTCGGGCGACGTGCATGCGGCCAATCGTGCCGGCCTTGCCTACATGACCAAGGATCGCAAGCACAAGGGCCTGCTGCTCGGCTCCAACATGCTGGCGAACCTGACGCTGCAATCGCTGGGCCAGCATTCGCGGCACGGCTATCTCAGCCCTAGCAGCGAGGCCAGGGCCCTGGCGAAAGCGCGGCGGCGCTTCGACATACGCGTGCGCGACACCAATATCGTGGCCGGGCGCATGTCCGGCGGCAACCAGCAGAAGCTGCTGCTCGCCAAGGTGATGGAGACCGACCCGGAGATCATCATCATCGACGAGCCGACGCGCGGCATCGATGTCGGCACCAAGCAGCAGATCTATCATTTCATCTCGGCGCTGGCGCGCGACGGGCGCTCGATCATCGTCGTCTCCTCGGAGATGCCCGAGGTGATCGGGCTCTGCACGCGGGTGGCGGTGATGCGCGAGGGGCGGATCGTCGGCGTGCTCGAGGGCGACGAGATCTCCGAGCAGGAGATCATGCGCTATGCCGCGGGCCTGAAGAAGAAGGCCGCGTAAGGCGGCCGCGAGAGACAACCGCCGTCAGGCGGAACAACGGACAGAATGCCGGCAGGCATGACGGGAGGATGGCTTTGGACATGAGTGTGAACGACGAGACCAGTCAGATCAGGCGGCGTTCCTGGCGGGATATCGATCTCAGGGCGGTCGCGCCGTTCGCGGCGCTTGCGCTGCTGCTTGTCGTCGGCGCGCTGGTCAATCCGAACTTCATCGGCATCACCAACCTCGCCAATGTCGCGACCCGCAGCGCCTTCATCGCCATCATCGCCGTCGGCGCCACCTTCGTCATCTCGTCGGGGGATCTCGACCTCTCCGTGGGGTCGATGGTCGCCTTCGTCGCCAGCCTGATGATCCTTTTGATGAACTCGGCCATCATCGCCGATCCCGCGCTGATGCTCGCCGTCGCCGTCGTCTTCACCATCGTCGCCGGTGCGCTCTGCGGGCTCGCGAACGGGCTGATCACCACGGTCGGAAAAATCGAGCCGTTCATCGCCACGCTCGGCACGATGGGCATCTATCGCGGCCTGACGACATGGCTCTCACAGGGCGGCGCGATCACGCTGCGCTCGGCCGAGCAGCAGTCGCTTTACCGCCCTGTCTATTTCGGTTCGATCGCGGGCGTGCCGGTGCCGATCATCGTCATCCTCGCGGTCACCGCGTCGCCGCCTTCATTCTCTATCGCACGCGCTATGGCCGCCATGTCGTGGCCGTCGGCTCGAACCGCGACGTGGCGCGCTATTCCGGTATCGCCGTCAACAAGGTGCGCACCATCGCCTTCGTCATCCAGGGGCTTTGCGTGGCGATCGCCGTGCTGCTCTACGTTCCGCGTCTCGGCTCGACGTCGGCGACGACGGGCATCCTGTGGGAACTGCAGGCGATCACCGCGGTCGTCGTCGGCGGCACGGCGCTGAAGGGTGGGGCGGGGCGCGTCTGGGGCACGATCTGCGGCGCCTTCATTCTCGAACTCGTCGGCAACATCATGCTGCTCTCGAATTTCATCTCGGAATATCTGATCGGCGCCATCCAGGGCTCGATCATCATCATCGCCATGCTCGTGCAGCGGTCGCTGGCGCGCAGGTAGCAAGGGATCGGCCGGGTCGGCGGGGCGCCCGGTCTCAAGGTTCGCAAGCCCTGGGGTTCAATGGGAGGAAGATAGACATGCGTAAGACAATGTTCAGTTTGGCGGTCGTCGCGGCGGCGCTGCTCGCCAGCGTCGCGCAGGCGGCGGACAAGAAAACCATCGGCGTTTCCATTCCGGCCGCCGACCACGGCTGGACCGCCGGCGTGGTGTTCCATGCCGAGCGCGTCGCCAAGCTCTTGAAGGCCGAATATCCGGATATCAACGTGATCGTAAAGACCTCGCCGGATGCCGCGAGCCAGGCGAACGCGGTGCAGGATCTGGCAACGCAGGGCATCGACGCGCTGGTCATCCTGCCGTCGGACCCCGATCCGCTGGTCAACGCGATCAAGGAAGTCAAGGCCAAGGGCACCTTCGTGACGCTGGTCGACCGCGCGCCAAGCACCAACGACGATTCCGTGCGCGATCTCTACGTCGCCGGCAACAATCCGGCGCTTGGCGAAGTCGCCGGCAAGTACATCAAGGAAACCACGCCCGACGCACAGGTCGTCGTCATCCGCGGCCTGCCGATCCCGATCGACCAGCAGCGTCAGGACGGCTTCGACAAGGGTATCGCCGGCTCCAACGTCAAGGTTCTCGACCGCCAGTTCGGCAACTGGAACCGCGACGACGCCTTCAAGGTGATGCAGGATTATCTGACCAAGTACCCGAAGATCGATGTGGTCTGGTGCCAGGACGACGACATGGCCGTCGGCGTGCTGCAGGCGATCGAGCAGGCCAAGCGCACCGACATCAAGTATGTCGTGGCCGGCGCCGGCTCCAAGGACATGGTCAAGAAGGTCATGGACGGCGACAAGATGATCCCGGTCGACGTTCTCTATCCGCCGGCGATGGTCGGTACCGCGATGGAACTGACGGCCGCGGCGCTCTACGACCAGGTCCCGGTTCGCGGCAACTACATCCTCGACGCCACGCTGGTGACGAAGGATAACGCCAAGGACTTCTACTTCCCGGATTCGCCGTTCTGATCCGATATCGCCAAGGGGCGCCCGTTCGCGAGAGCGGGCGTCCTCATCTTGATCGTGCCGGCAGACCCGCCTTGCCGAGGTCCGCGACGAAACGCTCGATGAAGGTTTCGCTCATCGCGGGCTTGAGGCCGAAGTAGAATTCACGCCTGGCATCATCAAGCGTCATGCCCGGCCGAAAATTGTAGAGCTCATCGATCGTCCGGCGCGCCTCCTCGATCTTGCCCTGCCGTCCCTGAATGGCCACCAGCGCCATCGCCGGCCAGAAGGTGACGTTCGGCGAGCGCATCGATGCGCGCGCGGCCTCGGCCGCCTCGTCGAGCCTGTCCATCTGGTAGTTGGCGAAGGCCATCATGCTGTGAAAGGTCCAGAGATGCGGATCGCGCGGACTGAGACGAAAGGCTTCCCGGATCTCGACCATCCCTTCTTCGGGGCGGTCGGCGTAACAAAGCGCCTGGCCAAGCGCGAAATGCGCCTGGGCAAAGCTGTGATCGAGTTTCGCGGCGTGGCGCAGATGCGCGATGCCGGCCTGTGTCGCGCCATCGAGGGCCAGGGCGCGACCGAGCGCCAGATGCGCGGCCGGCTCCTTCTCGTCGAGCGTGATCGCCCGTTCGGCAAGCTCGATCGCCTCGCATATGCGCCCCGAGCGCTCCTCAAGGGAGCCGTACCAGCCGAGCTGGATGTGGACGTAAGCGAGCCGCGCCTGCGCCTGCGCGAAGCTCGGATCGATGGAGATCGCCTGCTCGAACAGATGCTTGGCCATATTCAAGTCGTCGACCGTGAAGCGATAGAGATGCCAGAGGCCTTTCAGATAGATTTCCCAGGCCGTCATGTCGACGATCGAGCGGCCGCGAAGCGCCGCGAATTCGATGACGCTCAATTCGGGCTCGATCGTCCCCGTGATCTCGGAGGCGATCTCGTCCTGGAGGTCGAAGATATCGGCGAGCATCCGGTCGTAGCGTTCGGCCCAGAGCAGCGTGCCTTCGTTTCCATCCAGCAGTTGCGCGGTGATGCGGATGCGGGTGTCGGAGCGCCGGACGCTGCCTTCGAGCACATATTTGACGCCGAGATCCTCGGCGACGCGGCGGGCATCGACGGCGCGGCCCTTGAAGCTGAAAGAGGAATTGCGGGCGGCGACCAGCAGCCAGCGACAGCGCGCCAGGGTCGCGATCAGCTCGTCGGTGAAGCCGTCGGAAAAATGCTCCTGCCCCTCGATATTCGACATGTTGGCAAAAGGAAGCACCGCGATGGAAGGGCGCCTGCGCTGCGGCGGCCGGATTGGCGTCGCCGGGTCCTGGCCCTCGTCGTCGGGGCCGTCCGTTTCCCTTCCGGGCGGAAACCAGCGCCACACCCGCACCGGATGCTCGATGTTCTTCAGTTTGCGGTTGCCGAAGTCGGTGGCCTCGAAGTCGAGCGCCGCGCCGATCTGGTCGCGCACCTGTTGCGACAGGCAGATGCCGCCGGCCGGCGCCAATGCCTGCAGCCGCGCGGCGATGTTGACGCTCTCGCCGAAGATGTCGCCATCCTCGGTCAGGACGTCGCCGACATGGATGCCAATGCGCCAGATCATCCGGCGGTCGGGCTTCACCTCCCGGTTGAGCGCCAGAATGGCCTCCTGGATCTCCATCGCGCAACGCAACGCATCCACCACGCTGGAAAATTCCGCCAGCGTGCCGTCTCCGACGAATTTCACGACATGTCCGCGATACCTGTTTATGGCGGGAACAATGATCTCGGTGTTGTGGTGTTTCAGCGCGGCAAAGGTTCCCGCTTCATCGTGGCCCATCAGCCGGGAGAAGCCGACAACATCCGCATCCAAGATTGCCGCCAGCCGCCGCGTCATCGACCACCCTCCTGGTCGACCCAGAGTAGCACGCGGTGGCGGGAAGTCCACAAAGATGCGCCGGGAAGGGGCCGCGCGGGGCGCGGGCGCCAAGAAATGCGGTACGTACGTCTTGCGGGTGGGTGCCCGACATGGTTTAGTCGGCACCTCGAATTGATGTCCGTCGGGGCAGATTTGCATTCTCGCCAAAATCGGCTTGCAGAGTGCGAGATCAAGTGCTAGAACTGAACCAGAAACGTTTACGGTCATTATTCAGGGAGGAATTGACATGAAAACGATCAAGGGCCCAGGCTTGTTCCTCGGGCAGTTCGCGGGCGACGCCGCGCCTTTCAACTCGTGGGATGCAATCACCAAGTGGGCCGCCGACACCGGCTACAAGGGCGTGCAGGTTCCGACCTGGGCGGGCCAGCTGATCGACCTGAAGAAGGCCGCGTCTTCCAAGGACTATTGCGACGAGCTTGCCGGCGTGGCGCGCCAGAACGGCGTCGAGATCACCGAGCTTTCCACTCACCTGCAGGGCCAGCTGGTCGCCGTGCATCCCGCCTATGACGAGGCCTTCGACGGCTTTGCGGCACCCGAGGTGCGCGGCAATCCGAAGGCGCGCCAGGAATGGGCGGTCGAGCAGGTGAAGATGGCGCTGACGGCGTCGAAGCACCTCGGCATCAAGGCGCATGCGACCTTCTCCGGCGCGCTCGCCTGGCCGTTCATCTACCCCTGGCCGCAGCGCCCGGCCGGCCTCGTCGAGACCGCCTTCGACGAACTCGCCAAGCGCTGGACGCCGATCCTCGATCATGCCGACGAAAACGGCGTCGACATCGCCTATGAGATCCATCCCGGCGAGGACCTGCATGACGGCGTCACCTTCGAGATGTTCCTTGAGCGCGTGAAGAACCATCCGCGCGCCAACATGCTCTACGATCCCTCGCACTACGTGCTGCAGTGCCTGGATTACCTCGACAACATCGACATCTACAAAGACCGGATCAAGATGTTCCACGTCAAGGATGCCGAGTTCAACCCGACGGGCCGCCAGGGTGTCTATGGCGGTTACCAGGGCTGGGTCGAACGCGCCGGCCGCTTCCGCTCGCTCGGCGACGGCCAGGTCGATTTCGGGGCGGTGTTCTCGAAGATGACGGCCAACAATTTCGATGGCTGGGCCGTGGTCGAATGGGAATGCGCGCTGAAGCATCCGGAAGACGGCGCGCGCGAGGGTGCCGAGTTCGTCAAGGCGCATATCATCCGCGTGACGGAGAAGGCCTTCGACGACTTCGCCGGCAGCGGCACGGACCAGGCGGCCAACCGGCGGATGCTGGGGCTTTAATCAGCGAAGACCCCTCCCCAACCCCTCCCCCACAAGGGGGAGGGGCTCAGGTGAGGCGCCGCCGCGAGTCCTCTCCCCCCTTGTGGGGGAGATGCCGGCAGGCAGAGGGGGACTTTTCCGCAAAGCACAAATTTGGAGGAACACATGGCAATCGAAGCATCAACGGAACACACGCGCGAGCCGCGCATCCGTCTCGGCATGGTCGGCGGTGGCGCCGGGGCTTTCATTGGGGCGGTGCACCGCATCGCTGCCCGCATCGACGATCAGTATGAGCTGATCGCGGGCGCGCTGTCGTCGACGCCGGAAAAGGCGATGGCATCGGGCGCCGATCTCGGGCTCGACCCGACCCGCACCTATTCCAGCTATCGCGAGATGGCGATCCGCGAGGCGAAGCTGAAGAACGGCATCGAGGCGGTGTCAATCGTGACGCCGAACCACGTGCACTACGACGCCGCCAAGGAGTTCCTGCGCCGCGGCATCCACGTCATCTGCGACAAGCCGCTGACCTCGAACCTGGCCGATGCCAAGAAGCTGAAGAAAATCGCCGACGAGAGCGGCGCGTTGTTCATCCTCACGCACAATTACACCGGCTATCCGATGGTGCGCCAGGCGCGCGAGATGATCGCCAATGGCGAACTCGGCGATATCCGCCTGGTGCAGGCCGAATATCCGCAGGACTGGCTGACCGAGGCCGTCGAGCAGCAGGGCGCCAAGCAGGCCGTGTGGCGCACCGACCCGGCGCAGTCGGGTGCTGGCGGTTCCACCGGCGATATCGGCACGCATGCCTATAACCTCGCCACCTTCGTCTCCGGCCTCGAGCTCGATAGCCTTGCGGCCGATCTCGACAGCTTCGTCGAAGGCCGCCGTCTCGACGACAACGCGCATGTGATGCTGCGCTTCAAGGCCAAGGGCTCGGAAAAGCCGGCCAAGGGCATGCTCTGGTGCAGCCAGGTGGCGCCGGGTCACGAGAACGGGCTGAAGGTCCGCGTCTACGGCACCAAGGGTGGCCTGGAATGGGTGCAGGCCGATCCGAACTATCTCTGGTTCACGCCGTTCGGCGAACCGAAGCGCCTGATCACCCGCAACGGCGCCGGCTCCGGCCCGGCCGCCGCCCGCGTCTCGCGCATCCCGTCTGGTCACCCGGAAGGCTATCTCGAAGCGTTTGCGACCATCTACACGGAAGCCGCGCACGCCATCAACGCGCACAAGAAGGGCAAGGCGGTCGACAAGGCCGTGGTCTACCCGACGGTCGACGACGGCGTGAAGGGCGTCGCCTTCGTGGATGCCTGCGTGGCGTCGTCGAAGCGCAATGGGGCTTGGGTCAAGGTGTAAGTTCTCTCAGAGCGAGTGGCCCCCTCATCCCCGGTGCAGCAAGCTGCACCTGACCTGCCGGCACCTTCTTGGATGATCAAAATATGAGATAGTTGTTTCTGCCGGGCGGGTGGCCACCCGCCCGGCAGCTGGTTGTCGGATCGTCACCTTCTCAGCCGTCAGGGGCTGTGGGGAGCAGGATCGCAACCGGCTCTTCATCAGGCCCGTGTGGTTGCAGGAACCTTGGGGTTCGTATCCAAGACAGGGACGACGAAGATGACCGATGATAGCATGATCTGTGCCGGAATCGATGTCGGCAAAAGCCATCTCGGCATCGCCATCCATCCCGGTGACGCGCGGCTGCGGGTCACCTACGACGCGGCGGGCCTGAAGCGGCTCGACGCCTTTCTTCAAGAGCATGATGCCAAAAGGGTCGGCTTCGAAGCCTCCGGTGGCTACGAATGGCGGCTGATGTTGCATCTGCGGGGTAAGAAGCGCCCGGCGGCGCGCCTGCAGCCGGCGCAATTGCGGTACTTCGCCAGAAGCCGGCTGCAGCGGGCCAAGAACGACCGGCTGGACGCCACGCTGATTGCCGTCTTCACCGCCAGCCTGAAGACGCTGCCGGCGCTGCCCGATGCCCGCTTCGACCGGCTTTCGGCCGAACTGACCTATCTGGAGCAGATCGAACAGCAGATCGCGCTGGTGAAGACATTCGCCGAGACCGCCGTGCCTGAGATCGTCAAGCGCCGCCACTCCCACGAAATCGCCAGGCTCGAGACCTGTCGCAATGCGCATATGCTTCGGCTCGAAAAGCTGGTTCGCGGCGACCCCGATCTGGCGCGGCGGCTCGACCTTCTGGTCTCCATCAAGGGGATCGGAATGCGCAGCGCGCTGTGCCTCGTCATCCGCATGCCCGAACTCGGCCATGCCGGCCGCAACGAGGTCGCCGCCCTTGCCGGTGTCGCACCCTATGATGACGACAGCGGAAAGCATCGCGGCAGGCGCCGGATCCAGGGCGGTCGCGAACGGCTGCGCAAGAGCCTTTTCATGTGCGCCTTCACCGCCAGCCGGCACAATCCGGATCTCGCGGCCTTCTACAAGCGGTTGCGCGGCAACGGCAAGGAGCACCTGTGCGCGGTCATCGCGGTGGCCCGCAAACTCGTCATTCTCGCCAACACAATCCTCACCCGACAGACCGAATGGACGCCGAAATATGTGAGAAGATGAGACATGGTTGCTCCCCGCGGGGGAGAAGAGACTCGGGGCAAGCGGCTCGCTCCCCCTCTCCCCTCGGGGAGAGGGTAGGGTGAGGGGGGCTACTTGCTCCGTCACCTACTTTTAATCAGGCCGCAGCCACGCCCTGCTTGCGCTTCAGCATCGCATCGAGGCTGTAAGGACCGGCGCCAGCGGCGAAGATGTAGAGGAAGATGAAGCAGAAGAGGATGGCGGCGACGCCGCCGTTCTGGGCGGGGTAGAAGCTCTTCGAGGCATGGCCGATGAAATAGGCGAAGGCCATGACGCCGGAGAGAACGAAGGCGGCGATGCGGGTCTGAAAGCCGATCAGCACGAGAAAGCCGAGGACCAGCTCGAACACGCCGGCGATCCACGGCAGCGAGCCGACGTCGGGTACGCGCTCGGCGGCCGGGAAATACAGGATCTTCTGTGTGCCGTAGCTGAAGAGCACGAGCGAGGAAACGATGCGCAGCAGGCTCAGCAAGGCCGGCTGCAGGGCGTGGATCGAAGCGAACATGGCTGACCTTTCATCAGGGGGACACTGTTCGAAGCCTTTAGCCACGACCCGAACAATAACAATTCACGAGTTTTGACATCGGCGTTATCGACGGGCGGGACGTCTCGTTACAACGCCTGCAGGAAACGCCGCAGCTTTTCGCGCAATGCGTAGTTCTGCTCCAGCATGCCGGGATAGTCGAAATGGCCGGCGTCGAGCACGAAGTTTTCGTTGTCCCTGGATGTCGGCACGGCATTGGCGACGGCGAACTGGCAGGGCGGGGCGACGGCGGGGTCGAAGCGGGCGGGGGCGACCAGCATCGGCACGGTGATGCGGGCGGCGGCGGTCGCGGCGTCGAAGAGGCGCAGGTGATCGAGCACGCCTTCATGTGTTTTCGCGTAAGCCTGGGCGGAATCGGCGCTGCCGACGGTCGGAAGCGTCAGCCAGCTGGCGCGGTCGCCGAACGTCGGCACGACGAGATGGCCCCTCGCTATTCGCGGATCGAAGGGAATGCCGAGCGCGCCGATGCCGCCGCCGAAGCTGGCGCCGACATAGCCGATATGGCCATCCAGCCAGGGATAGAGCGCAAGCAGCGTCGAGACGCCAAGCCAGAGATCCTCGACGCAGCCGCCGATGACATAGTCGTCGGGCCTGTCGATGCCGTGGAGCACATGGCCCGGCGCATCCGGCGGAATAGAGGGGTGCCGGCTTTGCGACATGCCGCGAAAGCAGGGAAAGAGCAGCGCCGTCTCTTCCACCGGCTGGTCGAAATCCGGCGACTCGCGGCCGCCATAGCCGTGGCCGACGATGACGCCGCGCCTGACCGTCCCCTCGCGCGGCAACAGCAGCCAGCCACCGATCGCGATATCACCGGTCGAGACATAGGTGATGTCGAGAATGTGCCAGGCGGGATGGGTCAGCGCGCTCCTTTGCACGCGCGGCCGCGGATCGGTGGCGATCGCCCGTTCGTAGCGCTTCCGCCAGAAGGCGTCGAAGCCCGGTGGGGCTTCGGGCGGAGCGATGGCGCGCAGCGTGTCGAGCGTCATGCCGTAGGTGGGGTCGAAGGGGAAGGGGTGGGTCTTGGGGATGCTCATGGGCAAGTTGTTTCGTGGAAATGGGGGCATTGCAAGGCGGGGTGCGTTATTGTCTTGGTGGAAAAGTCCCCTCCGCATCCTGCCCAAAGACCCCTCCCCAACCCCTCCCACAAGGGGGAGGGGCTTGCTGGGGCACGCTCTTCGCCGAACCGGAGCCTCTCAACAGCCGCTGCTGATATGAGGGGGGGCGCGGAGGGTGCCACAGCCCGCAGAAAGACCCCTCCCTAACCCCCTCCCCACAGGGGGGAGGGGCTTGCTGGGGGCACGCTCGCCGCCAAACCGAGGCCTCTCAACAGCCGCTGATGGCATGACGTGGCGCAGAGGGTGCCGCGACTTAGCCCCTCCCTCTTGTGGGGAGGGGGTTGGGGAGGGGACTTGTTATGGACTTGGGAGGGGCCTTGTTATGAGGGTAGCGGGGCCTTTGCACCCGCCCGCCTTGATTTCACCCCACCGCCTGTCTAGATTACAACCATCCGCAATACCAACAGGACGGTGCACCATGGATTTCAACCCGATCGCAATGCCGCTTTGCCTTGCCATCCGGGAAACCCATGTCCATGCCATCCATTACCCTTTCCAATCTCTCGTGGTCCACGCCTGACGGGCGGCCGCTTTTTTCCAATCTCGATCTGAGCTTCGGGGCCGAACGCGCCGGGCTGGTCGGCCGCAATGGTGTCGGCAAGACGACGCTTTTGAGGCTGATCACGGGTGAACTCGCTCCGCAATCCGGCAGCGTTGCCGTCAGCGGGCGGCTCGGTGTGCTGCGCCAGGCGGTGCAGGTCGATTCAGAACAGACGGTGGCCGATCTCTTCGGTGTCCGCGCGGCCCTCGATGTCGTCGCGCGCGCGGTTCTCGGCGAGGCGTCGGCCGATGAGGTTGCCGCCGCCGACTGGACGCTCGAAGCCCGGCTTGCCGATGCGCTTGATCGTATGGGGTTTGCGGCGGACCCCGATACGCCGCTCACCTCGCTCTCGGGCGGTCAGCGCACCCGCGTCGGGCTGGCGGCGCTGATCTTCGGCGAACCGGATTTCCTCATCCTCGATGAGCCGACGAACAATCTCGATCGCGATGGCCGCGATGCGGTGATCGCACTGCTTCAGAGCTGGCGGGGCGGGGCGCTTGTCGTCAGCCACGATCGCGCGCTTCTCGAACGGATGGATGCGATCGTCGAGATGACGACGCTCGGCGCCAAGCGCTATGGCGGCAATTGGAGCGCGTTTCAGGCACGCAAGGCGGTCGAGCTTGCGGCGGCCGAACACGACCTCGCGGATGCCGAAAAGCGGGTGGCGGATGTCGCCCGCGGCGCGCAGCTTTCGGCCGAGCGGCAGGCGCGCAGCGACAAAATCGGCGCCAGGAAGGCGGCGCGGGGCGATATGCCCCGTATCGTCGCCGGCGGCCTGAAGCGGGCGGCGGAGAACACGAAAGGAGACAAGGTCCGGCTCGGCGAGAAGCGGCGCGAGGAGGCGATGGAGGATGCCAGCGCGGCGCGCGAGCGCATCGAGATCCTGCAGCCGTTTTCCGCGAAGCTGGCGTCGACACATCTGCCCGCGTCGCGGGTGGTGCTGCGGCTCGATGGTGTGACGGCCGGATATGAGGCGGATCGGCCCGTGATCACCGATCTCTCCTTTGCGATCACAGGGCCGGAGCGGGTGGCGGTCGAGGGGCCGAACGGTTCGGGCAAGACGACGCTGTTGTCGCTCGTCACCGGGCGGATCGCGCCATGGGCGGGAACGGTCGCGGTTCCCGTGGACCTTGCGGTCTTCGACCAGAGCGTCAGCCTGCTCGACCGGTCGCTGTCGATCGCCGAGAATTTCCGCAGGCTCAATCCCGGTGCGAACGAGAATGCCTGCCGCGCGGCGCTGGCGCGGTTCATGTTCCGGGCCGATGCCGCCCTTCAGCAGGTTTCGACGCTGAGCGGCGGGCAGTTGCTGCGCGCCGGCTTGGCTTGCGTGCTCGGAGGCGCCGAGCCGCCGCCGCTGCTTGTGCTCGACGAGCCGACCAACCATCTCGATATCGATTCCATCGCCGCCGTGGAGGCGGGCCTTGCCGCCTATGACGGGGCGCTTCTCGTCGTCAGCCACGATGCGGTGTTTCTCGAGCGGATCGGGGTCACGCGGCAATTGTTGCTGCCATCGGGCGAGGATGTCCTTTGAGGGTGCGCGGTCGTATTCAGCTGTAACGTTACAGATTTGACATTTCAAACCTATACGTAGAGTAGAAAGCAGCCGGAAGCGCGACGCAGCCGCCGGCCGAGTTTGGAGGATTTCAGTTTGACGATTGATGCGAAGACCGCCGCGAAGATTGATGCCAAGGCCCTGGCCGCCCGCTTTCCCGGCGATTTCACCTTTGGCGTGGCGACGGCCGCCTTCCAGATCGAGGGCGCTTCGAAGGCCGATGGGCGCAAGCCGTCGATCTGGGATGCCTTTTGCAACATGCCGGGTCGGGTCTTCAATCGCGACAATGGCGACGTCGCCTGCGATCATTACAACCGCCTCGACGAGGATCTCGATCTGATCCAGTCGCTCGGTGTCGAGGCCTACCGCTTCTCGATCGCCTGGCCGCGCATCATTCCAGATGGTACCGGGCCGGTGAACGAGAAGGGGCTCGATTTCTACGATCGCCTCGTCGACGGCTGCAAGGCACGGGGCATCAAGACCTTCGCGACGCTCTACCACTGGGACCTGCCGCTATTGCTTGCCGGCGACGGCGGCTGGACGGCGCGGTCTACGGCCTATGCCTATCAGCGCTACGCCAAGACGGTGATGGCGCGCCTCGGCGATCGTCTGGATAGCGTCGCGACCTTCAACGAGCCGTGGTGCATCGTCTGGCTGAGCCATCTCTACGGCATCCATGCGCCGGGCGAGCGCAACATGCAGGCGGCACTACACGCCATGCACCATATGAACCTCGCCCATGGCCTCGGCGTCGAGGCGATCCGCTCGCAAGCGCCCAACGTGCCTGTCGGCCTGGTGCTCAACGCCATGTCGGTTATCCCGGGGTCCGAGAGCGCCGCCGACCGGGCCGCCGACGAGCGGGCGCACCAGTTCCACAACGGCGCCTTCTTCGATCCCGTCTTCAAGGGCGAATATCCCAGGGAGTTCCTGGAGGCGCTCGGCGATCGCATGCCCGTGGTCGAGGAGGGCGATCTTTCGATCATCAGCCAGAAGCTCGACTGGTGGGGGCTCAATTATTACACGCCGCTGCGCGTCGCCGACGATCCGAATAAGACCGGCGATTTCCCCTGGACGGTCGAGGCGCCCCGCGTCAGCGACATCAAGACCGATATCGGCTGGGAGGTCTATGCGCCGGCGCTGAAGCATGTGGTGGAGGATCTCTACCGCCGCTACGACCTGCCGGAGTGCTACATCACCGAGAACGGCGCCTGCGACAATACCGGCATAGACGCGGGCGCGGTCGAGGACACGATGCGGCTCGATTACTATATGCAGCATCTCGATGTCGTCGCCGACCTCATCAAGGACGGCTATCCGATGCGCGGCTATTTCGCCTGGAGCCTGATGGACAATTTCGAGTGGGCGGAGGGCTACCGCATGCGCTTCGGCCTCGTCCATGTCGATTACGACACCCAGGTCCGCACGGTGAAGAAGAGCGGCAAGTGGTATTCGGAGCTCGCCGCGCAGTTTCCCAAGGGTAATCACAAGAGCGCGTGATCGTATTCGCCCGAATTGTCTATACGGCAGGTAGATTATTTCCTGCTGCACCGCACAAATAAAAAAACATCCCTGTCCGGTTTCAACCGATGACGGCATAAGTGGCAGCAACAGGAAAGGCAAAGCGCCTTTCCCAAACGCCCGCCACGAAAGCCGCATCCATGTCCCGCATCCGTGATTGTCTTCGAATGTGCCGCCCGATTGGCTAATCGGTGCGATAGCGGTTATAGAACCGCCAGTTTTTGAAGACCAACACATGCGAGCATGACATGACACTCCAACATCAGGCCAAACAAGACGCTGCCCCAGGCGCGTCGGGCGGCCATTCCGGGCAGGGCCCGGAGGGCACCGCGGGAGCTATCCCGATGGTGGCCTTCGAGCGCGCCGGCAAGCGCTATGGACCTCATGGCGAGGGCGGGTTCACCGCGGTCGAGAATGTCGACCTCACCGTGGCGCGCGGCGCCATCACCGGCATCATCGGCCGCTCCGGCGCGGGAAAGTCGACGCTGATCCGCATGGTCAACGGTCTGGAGACGGCAACTTCGGGCAAGGTGCTCGTCGATGGCGTCGATGTCGGCGCGCTCAGCGAAGAGGGGCTTCGCGGCCTGCGCCGGCAGGTCGGCATGATCTTCCAGCACTTCAACCTCTTGTCCTCGCGCACCGCCTTCGACAATGTGGCGCTGCCGCTGGAGATCGCCGGTGTCGACAAGAAGACGATCCGCGCCAAGGTCGGGCCGCTGCTCGATCTCGTCGGTCTCGGCGACAAGGCGGGCAACTATCCCTCGGAGCTGTCAGGCGGCCAGAAACAGCGCGTCGGCATCGCCCGCGCTCTGGCGACCGATCCGAAGCTGCTGCTCTCCGACGAGGCGACCTCGGCGCTCGATCCGGAGACGACGCAGTCGATCCTCGAGCTCCTGAAGCGCATCAATGCCGAACTCGGCCTCACCGTCCTTCTCATCACCCACGAGATGGAAGTGGTGAAGACCATCGCCAGTCATGTGGCGGTGATCGATGCCGGCCGCATCGTCGAGGCCGGCCGGACCTTCGACGTCTATACGAATCCCAAGCACCAGACGACGCGCACGCTGCTCGCCTCGGCGCTGAAGCTGCCGGAATGGCTGCGTTCGGGCATCAAGGCGCAGCCATCAGCGGGCGACCGGGCGCTGGTGCGGCTGGTGTTCTTCGGCGAGACCGCCTTCAAGCCCTTGACCGGGCGGCTGGTCGCCGAGCTCGGCTCCGACGTCAATATCCTTGCCGGCGCGATCGAGGAGATCGGGGGCGAGCCCTTCGGGTCGCTCGTCGTGTCCTATTCCGCCGATCCTGATGTGATCGCCCGCGCCGATCGCTTCTATTCGGAAACCGGTCTCAAGACGGAGGTGCTCGGTTATGTCGCCTGATATGATCTTCAATCTCCTCTCCAAGGCGCTGATGCAGACACTGCAGATGGTGTTCGTCGCCGGCATCGTCGGCTCGATCATCGGATTGCCGATCGGCGTGTTCCTCGCCACCTCGGGCAAGGGCGAGCTGTTTCCGGCGCCGAAGACCAACCGCGTGCTCGGGCTGATCGTCAACGCCGCGCGCTCGACGCCGTTCATCATCCTCGTCGTCGCAATCGTGCCCCTGACGCGCCTGTTGACGGGAACGTCGATCGGCACCTGGGCGGCGATCGTGCCGCTCACCATCGCCACCATCCCGTTCTTCGCGCGCCTGGTCGAATCCGCCATCCGCGAGATCGACAAGGGGCTGATCGAGGCCGCCCGCGCCATGGGCGCCACGCCGTTCCAGATCGTGCTCAAGGTGCTGCTGCCCGAGGCGCGGCCGAGCATCCTGATGGCATTGACCATGACCATCGTCAGCCTGATCGGCTACTCCGCCATGGTCGGCGCCGTCGGCGGCGGCGGGCTTGGAGACCTCGGCATCCGCTTCGGCTACCAGCGCTTCAACCCGGAGATGATGGTGATCGTCGTCGTGGTGCTGATCGTGCTGGTGCAGGTGGTGCAAAGCGCCGGCGACGGGCTTGCCCGGCGCTTCGACAAGCGCAACCGGAAAAACTGATCCATTAATAACAAACCATAATTCAACACAGGAGACACCCATGAAGAAGTTCATCATCGCAGCCGCGATCGCCGCCTTCGCGGCCGGCTCGGCATTCGCCGAAAACATCAAGGTCGGCGTCACGCCCGGCGAGCACGCGCAGATCATGGAAAAGGTCGCCGAGATCGCCAAGACCAAGGGTCTCAACATCGAGATCGTCGAGTTCTCCGACTATGTCGTGCCGAACCAGGCGCTCAACGATGGCGACATCCAGGCCAACTCGTTCCAGCACCAGCCCTATCTCGACAACCAGATCGCCGACCGCAAGTTCGATCTCGTCAGCATCGGCACGACGATCACCACGCCGATGGGCGTCTATTCCAAGAAGGTGAAGAGCCTCGACGAGCTGAAGGAAGGCGCTACCGTCGCCATCCCGAACGACCCGACCAATGGCGGCCGCGCGCTGCTGGTTCTCGCCTCGAAGGGCCTGATCAAGTTCAAGGAAGACGCCGGCATCAAGGTCACCGTCGCCGACATCATCGACAACCCGAAGAAGATCGAGTTCGCCGAAATCGATGCCGCGCAGCTGCCGCGTTCGCTCGATGACGTCGATGCCGCCGTCATCAACACCAACTACGCCATGGAAGCCGGCCTGCACCCGAAGACCGACGCCATCGCCATCGAAGGTGAAAAGTCGCCCTACGCCAACGTGATCGTCGTTCGCACCGCCGACAAGGACGCACCGTGGGCGAAGACGCTGGTCGAATCCTACCACGACGAAAGCATCCGCAAGTTCATCAACGAACAGTTCAAGGGCGCGCTGATCCCGTCCTGGTAAGACCTGAATTATCATGATCCGAGATGAAGCGGTCCGGTCCTGCCGGGCCGCTTTTTCGTTGTGGCGACCCGTGGGATGACGCAAGCGGCGCCATGGAAGTAAGCCGGCTCTTCGCGATTCAGCCGTTCATGGCGGCGATATTTTGAACGCGCTTGCAAAATTAGGCGCGCATAGTCGCGGCGGACGTTTTCACAAGCATGGCTTAATATGTCTATGTATTTGAAATTTAAATGTTTTCTCGGTGTTTTGCGCGATCTTGTCCATAAGGATTTGCTTAATCGTTCAAGCGTTGTTTTAACCGTTTTTTGAAGGCTTGTGGGCAGTATTCCCGCCAGGGAGAATGCATGCCATCGATCTTCAGCACACGCAGCGCGATTCTGGGTGCCGGTCGCCACACCACCGTGGCGGGCGTGCTGTTTTCGTTTGCCGTCGTCGTCGCGGTCGTGACGATGATGGTGCTCAACGCGCTCAGTCACGTGGCGCAGAAGTCCAACGTGCTGGATGACGAGCGCTCGCGCGAGACCATTTCCGGCGCGCTGCACAATTTCGTTTCGCAACTCGGCGCCACGCTCAACGATTACGCGGCATGGGACGATGCCGCCACCAATGTCTACGCCACCGATGGCATGGACTGGACGGTGTCGAACTATGGCGAGATGTCCGTCAACAGCGCGCTGTTCGACATGGCTGTCGTCATCGACGAGGACAAGACGCCGATCATGGTCTACCGCGACGGCAAGCCGATGGACGGCGCGTTGGAGGAGTTTTTCTCGCCGGCTCTGTGGGCGCTGTTCGACAAGGTGAAGGCCGCCGGGCCTCAGGATGTCCCCGAGGCATCCGGTTTCATCCGCACGCAATCCGGCATCGCCGTCGGCGGCGTGGCGCTGGTGCGGCAGAAGTCCGGCGCGCCGGCCGCCGGCGCCGGCAAGAAGCGCTATCTCATCTTCATCCGCCATCTCGATGCCGCCAAGATCGGCGAGATCGGCAAGACCTATGTCATCGGCGGACTGCAGCTGGTCGCCGCCGATCGCGACGCCGCCTATTCCGTGCCGATCGAGGATACGCTCGGCGTGTCGCTCGGCAAGCTGATCTGGACCTCGCGCGCCCCCGGCGATGTCGGTTACGCCGACGTGCGCCGGCAGGTGGTGCAGGCGCTCTGCCTCGTCGGCCTGTTCTTCGTCGTGCTGCTGATCATCGGCTGGCTTGCCGGGCGGCGGCTGAAGAGCGAGGAGATCGTCGCCCGCGAGGAAGCGCTTCGCGACCGGCTGAGCGGGCTCTTGAACCGCGACGGCCTGCGCGTCTCCGTCGATGCGATGGTGGCATCGGCCCGGCAGACCGAGGACAATGTCCAGCTTCTTTACCTCGACCTCGACGGCTTCAAGGAGGTCAACGATTCCTACGGCCACGGCACCGGCGATCAGCTGATCCGGGCGGTGGCGGCGGGCCTGAAAGTGCTGATCCCCGAGGGCGCCGTGCTCGCCCGCATCGGCGGCGACGAATTCGCCATCGTCTTCGCCTCGCCGCGCGCCGATGCGGCGGCGTTGCAGCTTTCCGAGCATATTCTCGACTTCCTTGCCGAGCCGCTGGAAATCGGTCGGCGGGTGGTCGTCATCGGTGCCAGCATCGGGATCGCGGTTTCGCCCGGCGGCAAGGTCGATCGCGAGGAGCTGGTGCGGCGCGCCGATCTCGCCATGTACAAGGCCAAGGAAGCCGGCCGCGCCCGCATGACGCTCTACGATCCCGCCATGGATGCCGATCGCGAGGAACGCAACGCGCTGGAACTCGACCTGCGCCAGGCGATCGAGGGCGGGGACCTGACGCTTGCCTACCAGCCGCTGATCGGCGCCGACAGCAACGAGATGGTCGGCGTCGAGGCCCTGGTGCGCTGGAACCGCCCCGGTCACGGGCCGGTGTCGCCCGATGTGTTCATTCCGGTCGCCGAGACCAGCGGGTTGATCGAGGCGCTCGGACTGTTCGTGCTGCGCAAGGCCTGCGAGACGGCCAAGCAATGGCCGGAACTGAAGATCGCCGTCAACGTCTCGCCCGGCCAGTTCCGCAATCCGGCCTTCACCGATTACGTGCGTTACGTGCTGCGGCAGACGGAGATCGAGGCCAAACGGGTGACGCTCGAGGTGACCGAGGGTTACATGATCCAGAACCCGAAGCGGACGCGCCAATCCATCGAGCAGCTGAAGACGCTTGGCGTCAAGATCGCGCTCGACGACTTCGGCTCGGGCTTTTCGTCGATCGGCTATCTCCGGCAGTTCGGTTTCGACCGTATCAAGATCGACCGTTCGCTGATCATGGATATCGAGCACAGCGAGAGCCAGCGCGAAATGCTGAAGGCGACCGTGGCGCTCGCCAGCTCGCTCGATATTCCCGTCACCGCCGAAGGCATCGAGACGCCGGAGCAGGCCGATATCGCCTCGCAGTTCGGTTGCGATACGCTGCAGGGCTTCTTCTTCAGCAAGCCGGTCTCCGCCGACGACATCACCGCGCGGCTGATGGAAGCGCGTGCGCGAAAGGCCGGCGGGCGACGCGTCAACGCCGCCTGATCGGGCCGTTACCCAGAAACTAAGCCGACCCTGTCAGGTGCCGATGTGCTTCTGGCCGCGCTTCCTCGCGAGCGCGACCTGCAGCTGGCGCTGGCGAAAGCGCAGCCGGTCTTCCTCGGTGCGGCTGTCGTAGCACTGGCTGCAGGACACGCCTTCCTCGTACTTGTCCGAGGTGATCTCTTCGCGGTGATCGGATTGCGGCAGGCATGGCAGAGCTTGTGGCCGCCCTCCTTCAAGCCATGCTCGACCGAAACGCGCTCGTCGAAGACGAAGCAGGCGCCTTCCCAGAGGCTTTCTTCCTGCGGCACTTCCTCCAGATATTTCAGGATGCCACCCTTGAGGTGGTAGACCTCGTCGAAGCCCTGCTCCTTCATGAAGGCGGTGGCCTTCTCGCAGCGTATGCCGCCGGTGCAGTACATGGCGATCTTCGGCTTGTTGTGCAGGCCGGTATTGTTCTTCACCCAATCAGGAAATTCGCGGAAGGTCTTGGTGTTCGGGTCGACGGCGCCCTTGAAGATGCCGATCGCCGTCTCGTAATCGTTGCGGGTGTCGATGACGATCGTATCGGGATCGGAGATCAGCGCGTTCCAATCCTTCGGCGCGACATAGGTGCCGACGATCTTGTTGGGGTCGATGTTGTCGACGCCCATCGTCACGATCTCTTTCTTCAGCTTCACCTTCATGCGCACGAAGGGCATTTTCGACGCGCGGCTTTCCTTGTGCTCGAGGCGGGCGAATTCCGGCATGGCGTGCAGATGGGCCAGCACCGCGGCAATGCCCGCATCCGGCCCGGCGATGGTGCCGTTGATGCCTTCATGGGCGAGCAGCAGCGTGCCCTTGACGCCATTATCCTCGCACAGCTGCTGCAGCGGCGCGCGCAGGCTTTCGAAGTGCGGCACGGAAACGAAATGATAAAGGGCCGCGACGAGGAAAGGGCTCGTCGCCTGATGGGTCGATGTGTCGGTCATGCGGCTGGAAATACAGCTTTCGGTGCTCAAGCGCAATCGCCCGCGGGTGCGGCGAGAGCCTTTCCTGGTTAGCTTGAAGCATTCTGCCGGAGCAGGTTTTCGTCAGGGCAAAGGCGATTGGCGAAGGGCATACCCCGGGTACGGTCGAGCCGATCGCCTTTGATCCTGGCGGAAAGATGCCCGGCCCCAGCCGGTTTGCGAAGCAAGCCAGCGGGGGTTGGCTGAAACGGGCCGCCTGATCGTTCGGCCGGCTTGGCCGTATGCGTTGGCTACGACGCGCGCCGGCCGGACGACCATCCGACTCCGTTTGAGCCAACAGAATGCTTCAATCTAACCAGGAAAGGCTCTGATATTCAGCCGCCGAAGGCGATCCAGAGCATCTCGATACGCATCGCCTCGTCATCCGCATCGTCGCCAAAGATGCGCTCGGCGCGATCCAGCGCATCGTGGCGGCCCTGCTGCTGGTGGAAGATGATGGCGTAGAGCAGATGCGCGAGGTCGTCGGCATTCTCGAAATGGTGATGCTCGGTCTCGACCAGCTCGCACAAGAGTTCGAGATCGTTGATGCGGCCGAGCATGTCCACCAGCGCGCTTGCCGCCTCGTATTTGGCGTTCATGGCGGTCGGCCAGAGCGGATTGAGCAGCTTGTGATAGGCGCGGTAATCCTGCGTGCGCTTGCGCAGCGTATGAAAGGCCTCGGCCGAGACATGTCCTTCGCAGGCGGCCAGCGCCTTGCGCGCCTTGCGTACCGTGGTATCCCACCCATGCGCCAGAAGCCGGCCATGCCTGCGGTGCCCGCCCTTGAGGCTGACGTCGTCGAGTGCCGCGATCGCGCGTTTCAGCGCCGCGATGGTGTCCGAGACGACCGTTTCGGGATCCCGCCTTGCGGCGATCAGCCGGTCGCGCCGGGCGGTGAGCGCCACGACGATGCGGCCGAGCGCCTCGGCCTCGTCGCTGTCGCGGGCGCGCTCGTGGAGATAGGTGGCGGTCTCGACCAGGGCCGCCGCATCCCGCAGGGATGACAAGGATCGCGCGATGCCGCGCAGCCTTATGTTCTCGCGGGCGGAAAACTTCGGCACGGCACTCGCGACCAGGCGGTAGAGCGAGCGCACCCGCTTCAGCCGCTTGCGTGTTTCATGGATCGCGTGGTCGGTGCCCTCGGGGCGTGTTTCGAGCACGTCGATCGCATGGCGCAACTGGCGCCGGGCGAGCTTGCGGAACTGTGATTTGAAGGACCGGTCAGGCCGTATGCTGAAGGGCATGCCGGTCGTGCTCAAATTCGGTTGCCAATGCCTGATTTGAGTATCTGAAGTCGCCGGTGACCTCGCGGCCGAGCCAGGCGGGAAGCGCCGGCCGTTCGGCTTCCGACCCCATCTCGACCTCGGCGATGACGAGGCCGCGATGCTGGCCGGTGAAAACGTCGACCTCCCAGACGTAGCCCTCATAGGGCACGCGGTAGCGGGTCTTTTCGATGACGATGCCGATCGCCGCATCGAGCAGTTCTTCGGCGTCGCTGACCGGGATCTCGTATTCGAATTCGTCGCGGGTCATCTTGCTGCGGCCGATCTTGGTGGTCAGCCGGGCGCTCTTCCTGTCGATGATGCGCACCCGCACCGAGCGATCATCCATGGACGCGATGTAGCCCTGTCTGAGGACAGACTTGGCCTTGGCGCCCGAGCGCCAGCCATCGCTGCGTACCAGGAATTTCCGCTCGATCTCTTTTGCCATGACCGATGAACCTCTTTGACGACGGCAGGTACGCTAGCGCAAATTGGCTGAGGTTGATACCCATTCCGTTCCAAAGATGGTTGCGGTCTCGACAAACTTTAGCGGTAGGTCTATTCCGGTGGCCGGAATTAAATCGTTTCAAAGGAACCACGGCCATGGGCGAAAAGACAGAGAAACTCCTTTCCATCCTGAAACTGCAGCCCGTCGTGCCTGTTCTGATCGTCGACGACGTCAAGTCGGGCGTGTCGCTGGCGCGGGCGCTCGTCGCGGGTGGTCTGAAGGCCATCGAAATCACCATGCGCACGCCTGCTGCCCTCGATACGGTTCGCGCCGTGGCCGACGAGGTCGAGGGTGCCGAGGTCGGCGCCGGCACCATTCTCAACGCCAAGCATTGGGAAGCGGCGGTTGCCGCCGGCTCCAAGTTCATCGTCAGCCCCGGCACGACGCAGGAGCTGCTCGACGCGGCGCGCGATTCCGCCGTGCCGCTACTGCCGGGTGCGGCGACCGCCAGCGAAGTCATGGCGCTGCGCGAAGAAGGCTATCAGGTGCTGAAATTCTTCCCGGCCGAGCAGGCCGGTGGTGCGGCCATGCTCAAGGCGTTCTCCTCCCCGCTCGCCGGCACGCTGTTTTGCCCGACCGGCGGCATCTCGCTGAAGAACGCTCGCGATTACCTGTCGCTACCCAACGTCATCTGCGTCGGCGGCTCCTGGGTTGCGCCGAAGGAACTGATCGCTTCGGGCGATTGGGTCGGCATCACCAAGCTGGCCGCCGAGGCGGCTGCGCTGAAGGGCTGAGGCGGCTTTCTGCGTCCGGGAGGAAAACCCCTCCCCAACCCCTCCCCACAAGGGGGAGGGGCTTAATCGCGGCGCCGCCACGAGTCTCCTTCCCCCTTGTGGGGAAGGTGGCCGGCAGGCCGGAAGGGGCTTTGCCGCACGCACCGTAGTAGGCCGGAAGAGGTCTGCCCTAACGCAACCGTTATTTGAATTCAGGCTTGGTCGCCCCTATCTCCCCAGGAACGGAAAAAGGAGATGATCAGGCATGTTCGACGCGAAGAAACTTCTCGAGCAGTTTCTGGGATCGCAGATCCCGGGCATGGGCGGCAGCGTTCGCGGCCGGGCGGGTGGCGCGATCGAGATGGCCAGGAACAATCCATGGAAGGCCGGAGCGCTGGCGACGGCGGTCCTTGGCACCAAGACCGGACGCAAGCTTGCGGGCAACGTCGCGACGATCGGCGGGCTCGCCGCCATCGCGGGGCTCGGCTATCTTGCCTACAAGAATTATCAGTCGGGCAAATCGCCCGATGTCGCGCCGCAGCCCGGCGCCGCCATGGGCCAGCCCATAGCGCTTCCGCCGCCGGATTCGGCCTTCAGCCTGGAAGGGCCGCAGCTCTCCAACGATTTCGCCCTGACGCTGATCCGCGCGATGATCGCCGCCGCCAAGGCCGATGGCCATATCGACGATGCCGAGCGCGCCAACATCATGGAAAAGGTGAAGGAGGTCGATCTCGGCTCTGAAGCCGAGGCATTCCTGCGCAACGAACTCGCCAACCCCGTCGATATCGACGATCTCGTGGCCGCCGCGCGCACCGAGGAGCAGAAGGTCGAGCTCTATACCGCGACGCGCCTGACGATCAATCCCGATACCCGCGCCGAACGCGGCTATCTCGACCTGCTGGCCGGTCGTCTCGGCCTTCCGGACGCGCTGCTCGATCATATCGACGCCACCGTGTCGTCGGCCAAAGTCACGGCCTGACGCCGGCGGTGATCGCTATCTGACGGCCGTGCCGGTGCGCCGTATCGCGGCCAGTTGCCTTTCGCGGGCGGCTGGCCTAAGCCGTTTGTCCTGACCCGCAGGAGACAGACGCATGGCCGATCCGCAACCCTCACACCGCTCGCCGGCGATCGCCGCTGCGATCATCCTCGTCTGCGCCGGTCTCGTCATCTATTTCCTGCCATCGATCGTGCTGTGGATCGGCAATTATTCGCCGGTCCTGGCGACCGCTGTCGGCGGTTGCCTGGTGATGGCGTTCTTCGCGGTGTTCTGGCTACGGGCGCGGTATCAGCGGCGACGGGGTGGGTGAGGGTTAGGGTAGCCTTCATTTGGGTTGTGCCGCGTGGCCCCCTCACCAATCAAACCTACCCACCAAACCCCACGCCCTGCAGCGACGCGCCGAGCAACAGCGCGCCCATCACGATGACAAGCAGCGCGCCCAGGAGTTCGATACCGTGGCCCACCCGGTTCGCGAGGCGCGAGCCAGGGCCGGCAAGGCGCATGGCGGTACCCTTGGCGGTGACGGCAAGGGTTGCGAGGATGGCGACGGTGATGGCGGTGCCGAGCGACATGGCGAAGACCGAGAGCACGCCGCCGAGATAGAGGCCGTTCAGCAGAGAGAAGGTCAAGACCAGCAGCGCGCCGGAGCAGGGGCGCAGGCCGACGGCCACGATCGCCGACCATGCCTCGCGGATGCTGAAGGTTTCCGCGCTGAGCATCGCCGGATCGGGCATGTGCGACTGGCCGCAGGTCTCGCAGGCCATGCCCGAGATGAACGTGTGCCCGGCCTTCGCAGCCTGGGCCTCGCCAAAGGCGTAGGAGGTGTTCTCGCCTCTTGCTCCCGCGTCCTGCCAGTCGAGCATCATGCCGACGGGGCCGGAGGCCAGCGCTTTCCGCCCCGGCCGGAAGGCCGGCGCGATGGCGCGCAGCTTGCGCAGCAGCAGCCACAGGCCGAAGAGAATGACCATGACGAAGCTTGCGATCTCCATCGCCTGGGTGGCCATGGTGAGCGTGATGCCCGAGCCGCGCAGCAGCAGGAAGGCGCAGCCGACCAGCAGGATCGCCACCAGCCCCTGAACGAAAGCCGAGATGAAGGAAATGGCGACGCCGCGCTTCAGCTCGATCTCGTTGGCGATCATGTAGGAGGAGATGACAGCCTTGCCGTGGCCAGGGCCGGCGGCGTGGAAAACACCGTAAGCAAAGGACAAGCCGATCAGCGTCGTCAGCTGCCAGGGGTCCTCGCGCATCGCCTTCAGCGCGCCGGTGAGTGCGCGGTAGAAGCCCTGCTGCTCCTGGTTGACGTAGAGAAACAGCGGCGCCAGCGGGCCGCCGGAGGGCTGGAAGCTCGGCTCGGCGGTGCCGATGCCGAGCGGAGACTGCGCATGGGCGGCGGCGAGGCCGGTCAGGACAAGCAGGCCGGCCGCCCAAAGGACGCGCGCCGGCTTGCGCCTCAGCATGTGACCTCCAGCTTGGTGGCGAAGAGCTTCGCCATGTTGGTGCCGGTCGGATCGTTGAAGAAGGCGGCGGTCAGCGACTGCTTGTTCTGCGAGATCACCTGGTCGGCATCGGGCCTGACCACATGGTGCTTGCAGGTCTTGAACGCGTCGCCGACGAGGACCAGCTCGTCGTCGGTCGGAAAATCGATAGAGGTGTAGAGCGTCGGATCGTAGACGCCGAAGGCAAGATCGCCCTTGAGCGGCATCGTCTCGGCGGGCTTGACGGCGAAGAACATCAGCAACTGGCCGTTGCGGTAGTCGACATGGATGATGTCGGGCTTCTGAACCGTCATGTTCTTCCCGTTCATCGTCAGGTTCATGTAGTAGTCATAGTCGACGAGTGAATCGCGGACCGTCTTGCCGACTTCGGCGAGCTCGTTCGGATCGAGCTTCAGGTCGGTGTTCTTGTCGAAATCCATGACGACCGAGGAGGTGAAGACCTCGTCGAAGCGCCAGACGTTGCGGAATTCGGCGACGTTGCCGTCATCGCCGGCGACCACCTCGAGGCGAGCCTCGACGAAGATGTGCGGATGCGCGAAGGCCGTGGCGGGGACGAGCGTCAGAAAGCCTGATGCCAGGAACATCGATATCTTCATGGGTCGCTAACTTCGTGTCCAGGGTTCGGGCCAGAATTCCAGTCTCGGGAGGCGATAAATCCTGATAGGGCGGCCCAAATCAGATGATGCGATCTTGCCGGCAAATGGGACCGAATTGGGACCTCAACTCCCCCGGCGCCGGCTCACGGGTGCTTCTTGAACCAATTATAGAGATAGTCGACGAAAATGCGCACCTTGGCCGGCAGATAGCGGCGATGCGGATAGACCGCGTAGATGCCGCGATCGGTGGCGATATAGTCGTTGAAGAGCGTCACCAGTTCGCCGCTCTCGATCGGCTTGCGGGCGATGAAATCGGGAATGAAGGCGATGCCGATGCCCGACAGCGCCGCGCGCAGCGTCGCATGGGGGCTGTTGACCTCGATCGGGCCGGAGACCGCGACGGCGAACGAGGTGCCGTCCGGGTTCTGGAAGCGGATGCTGCCCTGGGTTCGCGAATTGGTATCGATGATGAAGGGCACGTTGGAGAGATCGGCCGGGTTCTGCAACTGCGGGTGACGCTCCAGGAACTCCGGCGTGGCACAGAGATGGATGCGGAAATCCGAGATCTTGCGGGCGATCATGCCCGGATCCTCGAGCTTGGTGACGCGGATCGCGACGTCGAAGCCCTCCTCGATCAGGTCGACGAAGCGGTCGTCGGCGGCGATCTCCAGCTGCAGATCCGGGTTCTCGCGGGCGAAATCGATCAGTGACTGGCCGACATCGGCATCGACATAGGTGCGCGGCACCGAGATCTTCAATTTGCCCTTCAGCTGCGCGTTGTTCTCGCGCACGAGATCGGCGAGGTTGTCGATCTCCTTCAGGATGTCGGACGCGGTGCGATAATAGGTGTGGCCGGCCTCGGTCATCGAGAACTGGCGGGTGGTGCGGTTCAACAGCAGCGCGCCGAGCTCATCCTCGAGCTCGCGGACATATTTGGACAACAGCGCCTTGGACCGGCCGGTCTTGCGGGCGGCGGCGGAAAAACCCTCGGCTTCGACGACGTCGATGAAGGCGCGGATGCGGGTGAGGGTGTCCATGAGATAAAAGAATCCAATTGTAAGGGGTCAATCCACTAGGCCGAGAACGAATGAAAGCGCGGCGTCCAGTTCCCGCATTTCGCTCTCGGCGAGTCGTCCGATAATCTTGCCGACCTTCTCGCGAGGCACTCCAATGATTTTGTCTGTCATGATTTGGGAGCGAATGCGCAGGCCGGTTCCCTGGCTTGCTTCGAGAACTGGTCGGAATTTCAAATCTATGATTGTTGAAGTGATCGGACAGACGACGGCGGAGGGGTAGTCTTGGGCTAGGGCATCGGTCTGCACAACGATCGCCGGTCTTGGTTTTCCATAGTCGCCTGGCATGGCAACGACAACCACGTCACCACGCCTCATTCCGGCCAGGTCCAGCCGCTCAGATCGGCAACCTCTTCCATCCATTCGAGGATTTCGCGTTCCTCGTCCTTGTTGAGAGCCGCCACCTGTTCGGCGATTTGCTTGCGAACTTCCGGCGAGCGCGCGTCGAGGGCCACGATGCGCACCTCGCGCAAGTGGTTCGCCTTCCTGCGTTCCCTCAATGCCCTCATTCGTTCTGCGGCGGCCGTCACGGCATCCTCCTTGATGACCACGAAAGTGTAACGCGTTACGGTTCTACCCGCAAGATTCGCTGATTTTCCCGGTGGACCAAGTTTTTTGGCCGGGGTCAAAAAAACTCTTGATTATGACGGCGAATATTCTTATCTCGACCTCAGCCCAAAGTCGCACGTGCCCATGGGTGTCCGCCGAACCCTCGAATTGGTGAGGAAATCGGTAAGGTACCTGGAATTAACCCCTCCAGTCGCTATTCCGGCCAACCGGAAAATGCGAGGACGCCTGAAGCAACGACGGTGCGGGCCTTTTTGTTCTCTCCCTGCTTTCCATCAGCGGGGGTTACTGAAGAGGCACACCTTCATTGCCGGAAGTGCGGTAGGGAACTCCCTCCAATCCATGGCAGACAAAGCCGGATCCATGTCGCTTTCGCGGCGTTGATTCATCATTCGCGCATTCGAGCGCTTGCTAAGGTTCCGGGGTCTCCACCGGCTGGTTCCTATGCGAGTGATCGGCTGCCCTTTGTCCTCCGGTTTTTCCGGAGCTCTGGAATTGAAAAGGGAATCGATATGACCACTCAGCGCATCCGCGACTTTCTCGCAACCCGACGTCCCGACGGTCCCTGCCTCGTGGTCGACCTCGACGTCGTGCGCGACAATTTCTCCGCTTTCCGTCACGCCATGCCTGACAGCGCCATCTATTACGCCGTCAAGGCAAACCCGGCTCCTGAGGTCCTGAAGCTGCTCGCCGACATGGGCTCCAACTTCGATTGCGCGTCCGTCGCCGAAATCGAAATGGCGCTCAACGCCGGTGCGACCGCTGCCCGTATCTCCTACGGCAACACGATCAAGAAGGAACGCGACGTTGCCCGTGCGCATGCGCTCGGCGTCAGCCTGTTCGCGGTCGACAGCCACGAGGAAGTCGAGAAGATCGCGCGTGCCGCTCCCGGTGCCCGCGTGTTCTGCCGCGTTCTGACCGATGGCGAAGGTGCCGAATGGCCGCTGTCGCGCAAGTTCGGCTGCGTGCCGCAGATGGCCGTCGACGTTCTCGTCTACGCGCATCAGCTCGGCCTCGAATCCTATGGCGTGTCGTTCCACGTCGGTTCGCAGATGACCAAGGTCGATGCCTGGGATTCGGCTCTTGCCGATGCCAAGCGCGTCTTCGTCCAGCTGGCCAAGCAGGGCATCCACCTGCAGATGGTCAACATGGGCGGCGGCTTCCCGACCAAGTACCTGCGCGACGTTCCGTCGGCTGAAGCTTACGGTCGTGCGATCTACCAGAGCCTTCGTGACCACTTCGGCAACAACCTGCCGAAGACGATCATCGAGCCGGGCCGCGGCATGGTCGGCAACGCCGGCGTCATCAAGACGGAAGTCGTGCTGATCTCGAAGAAGTCGGACAACGACGCCGCTCGCTGGGTGTTCCTTGACATCGGCAAGTTCGGCGGTCTGGCCGAAACGATGGACGAAGCCATTCGTTACCCGATCCGCACCGAGCGCGACGGCGACGAAATGGAGCCCTGCGTCATCGCCGGCCCGACCTGCGACTCTGCCGACGTGCTCTATGAGAAGAATCTCTACCCGCTGCCGCTCACTCTCTCGATCGGCGACGAGATCCTGATCGAAGGCACCGGCGCCTACACGACCACCTACTCGGCGGTCGCGTTCAACGGCTTCGAGCCGCTGAAGGCCTACATTATCTAGCACATGACCCTCGGATCGCAGATCCGAGAAAGGCTTATGTGCCAGTAAAGACCACGCTTGCCCCGTAGCCAGCCGGGGCGGCACCTTCACAATTCATATTCACCGCCGCTGATAACGGTTTTGGGTACGGGAGGCCAAGATGGCCGCTGTTCTTGATTCTGTCCGCGCATTCTTTGCGCACTCCATTTTCACCATCGACGCCGAAAATGCCGGCGATGTCGTTGCGCGCGAGACCCTGCTCGATCGCGCCATGGGCCCGAACCGCCGCCGCAAGTCGTCGGAAAAGATCCGTCGCGGCCGCGTGCCGGCCGAAGGCCTGGCGCTGGTTGCGCGTGATCGCGACGGTCACGTGATCGGCACCGTGCGCCTGTGGAACATCGAAGCCGGCGTCAATGCCGATGGCACGGCCATCGACGCGCTGCTGCTCGGACCGCTGGCGGTCGATGCCAGCTTCGAGGGCAAGGGTGTCGGCTCGGCGCTGATGCGCGCCGCCATGCTGGAAGCCAAGACCCGCGGTCACGGCGCGATCCTGCTTGTGGGCGATGCCCCCTATTACGAGCGTTTCGGCTTCTTCGCCGCGAAGGCTCAGCATCTCGTCATGCCCGGCCCGTTCGAACGCTCGCGCTTTCTGGCGCTCGAGCTTGTCGAAGGCTGGCTTGACGGCGCGGCCGGCATGATCGTGCCCACGGGGCGGATGCTGACCAGCGCGCCGGTTCGCAGGGCGGCTTGACACAAGCCTTGTCCGGGGCCTTGTCCAGCAGAGCCTCTCCCCATGGGTCAGGGGAGGGGCTTTTTCATTTCCAGTTTCAGGAAATCAGTTTGAAGGGGCGCCGGAAGAGCCGGCGGACTATTGTCCCTCTGTATTCGCTTCGCCCGTTTCTAACGGCGATTGCTTGACGACGCTTACTTCACGACGCTGGCGTCGACCAACTGTGTCCCGGCAGTCTGAACGATATTATCCGGTATGGCGGCGATGAAAAACATCGTGAAAGCATAGACCGCGAATATGGTCGCTGCGGCTGTGGCCTTAAGAATCATTCATGCACTCCTAGTTCCTAGAGGTGTAATGTGAGCGCAAAAGTCGCCTTTCCCAAGAGTTTTCTGAACGCCAGATGAACAAAAATCTGTGACGGTAAATTTTAACGATATTTTAGCAACACCGCAGCTTCGCCTTTGTGGGGAAGAAATTCACTTTTCGTTCTAATAAAACGCAGAAAAAACAATCATATGGATGAAAATATAGGCGAGAATCATCCCCATGGCGTAGGGTCGGCGCATCATGAACGCGTCATCGGGCAGGGAGCCGGGTTCATGAACCGGTTCGGTCTCCGTTCATAATTCGGCGCTCGGTGACGGTTGCGAAGGGTTGGATCAGATGCCGTCAGGGCAGATGATTCGTCCGGGGACGCCAGATCGAGAGACGCTCCTGTCGGTCTGATGAAGCCGGAAAGCCTCAAGCGATCGGGCAGGCGGACCAGCCTGACACTCACTATCCATACCTCGACCGCCTGCCTTCTCCCCTTTTCACCGTCGCGGACAAACCGCGCGCGGCCCTTCGTGCTGCCCGCCGATCGGATGACTTGCCGGGGAAACGATTCCGTGGAATTGTATTTTAGGTGTACCTAAAATGTGAGGGCGAACATATGATGCGGTCTCTATTCCTATGCCTCTCCGGCGCCTGCCTGCTGGTGCTTTCAAGCGCGTCCGGCTCCATGGCTGCAACGCAGACCGTGACGACGAAGCCGACGCTGGAGAACCTGCCACCCGGCACATCCGTCTATTTCGACGACAAGAAATGCGGGGCCGGCATGATCGCCAAATACTCGAAGCCGCAGCGGCGAAACCAGCTGAAGCGCGAGTGCGTGAAGCCGTGATCGTGGCTCAAGGCGATCATATGGCTTCACATCCACGTGATACCGATCGGATGGTCGCTGATTTGGTCGGCCGCCCGTCATAGATAATGGCGCATGATCAAGCGCCGCGCACTCCTCGCCATCCTGTCGCTCTTGCCCGTTGTCGCCGTCGCGCAGCAGGCGAACCCGGTTGCCACGCTTCTCGATGCCGGTTCGTCGCGCGAGGATTTGCGGCCGCTGAAGGCCGTGATCGTTGCCAGGGACGGCGAGATCATCGCGGAGCGCGGCTATCGCGACCATTCGCCGGGGGAATCGGTCAATATCAAGTCGGCCTCCAAGTCGATTGTCTCGGCTCTCGTCGGCATCGCCATCGGCAAGGGGCTGCTCGAAGGACCGGACCAGAAGATCGCGCCGATCCTGAAGGCCGATCTGCCTGACAATGCCGATCCGAGGCTCGCGCAGATCACGATCGGCAACCTGCTGTCGATGCAGGCCGGGCTAGGAAGGCTGTCCGGCCCTGATTACGGGCGCTTCGTGTCGTCACGCAACTGGGTGCGGTTCGCGCTTTCGCAGCCATTCGCCGCCGAGCCGGGCGGACAGATGCTCTATTCCACCGCCTCGACACATCTTCTGTCGGCGATCCTGACCAAGGTCGGGGGCAAATCGACGCTCGCCCTGGCGCGTGAGTGGCTGGCGCCCGTCGATGGCTTTCGCATCGGCGCATGGGAGCGCGATCCGCAGGGGATCTATCTCGGCGGCAATCAGATGGCGATGACTGCCCGCTCGCTGCTTGCCTTCGGCGAACTCTACCGCAACGAAGGCAGGACCAAGGATGGCACGCAGGTCGTTCCCGCCGACTGGGTCGTCCAGTCATGGCAGCGCCGAACCAATTCGCATTTCTCGGGCGATGATTACGGTTATGGCTGGTTCTCGCGGCAGATCGGCGGCGAGCAGGTGCATTTCGGCTGGGGGTACGGCGGCCAGATGCTCTACATCGTGCCGTCGCTGAAGCTGACCGTCGTGATGATATCCGACGAAAACGGCCCCTCGGCGAGAACAGGCTACCGCGATGCCCTGCACGGTTTTCTGTCCGAGATCATCGCGGCCTCGCGCCCTGTCTGAGCAAGCTCTTCAGATAGCCGGCGGCGGCGCGGTCCGTCCGGCTTCAAGCCCTTTGTCTTCAAGTCTGTTCTCCCGAAACTCGTGACCGGTTCCGGGAGCTATGCCTTACGCGGCGATATCGACCACGCCGCAATCGCCGGCTTCGGAGGCGAAGGCCAGCAGCTTGCCGTTCCTGCTCCAGCTCATCGCCGTGATGGCGCCCTTGCCGGGGCGGCGCAGCAGCGCTTCCTTGCTGTCGTTGAGGCGAACGGCCAGGATCATGCCGTCAATGAAGCCGATGGCGAGGATATCCTCGGCCGGGTGGAATTTGACCGAGGTGGCCATGATGTTGGCGCGGGTGCCGAGTTCGAGCGGCGCCTTGCCCATCGGGCCGTCCTTGCCCTGGAAGGGCCAGACGATGGCGGCGGGGGCGCCGGAAGATGCCAGCCACTTGCCCTTGGCCGACCAGGAGAGCGACTTGACCTTGGCGGGGTAGCCGGTCATGCGCATGTGGCGGGCGTCCGAGCCGGGCTTGCTGTCGAGCTTCCAGCCGTGCAGGGCGTTTTCCTGCATTGTCGTGACGAGGAAGTTGCCATCCGGCGAGAAGGTGACGCCGGTATGGGCGCCCTTCCATTCGAGATCGACGGGTTTTGCATCGCCCGCCACCCAATGCAGCGACACGCCATTATAGCGGGCGGCGGCGACGCGCATGCCCTTGGGCGCGAAGGCGAGGCCTTCGACGGTGCGTTCCTCGGTGAATTCGCGGGTGGTGCCATCGGCGAGCCGCACGATCGCGCTCTTGCCGTGGGAATAGGCGATGGCGCCCTGCGGGCCGGCGGCAAGCTGCGCGATCCACTTGCGCGGCGCATGCGCGAGCTCGGTAACGCCGCCATCGGCCGCGATCCGCAGCACCTTGCCGTCCTCGCCGCCTGAAATCAGGCTTTCGCTATAGGGATCGCGAATGCAGGTCAGCATGCCCTGATGGGCTTCGGTGACCTTTTCCGAGCCGTCCAGCCGGTGAAACGTGCCGGTGGCGCTGGCGAAGAAGGGGGTATCACCCAAAAATTCGACGGCCAGGATATGGCCGTCGAGATCGAACGGAGCAACAGTCGGCATCAGGCAGTGGCCTCGCACGCCTTGAAGGAGGCTTCGAGCTTTTCGCGGTCGAGTTCGCGGCCGATGAAGACGAGACGGGTCTCATGCTTCTCGCCGTCCTTCCAGGGGCGCTGGTGGTCGCCCTCGATGATCATGTGCACGCCCTGAACGACATAGCGCTCCGGATCGCCCTTGAAGGCGATGATGCCCTTGAGACGCAGGATGTTCGGGCCTTGCGTCTGGGTAATCTTCTGGATCCAGGGGAAAAAGCGGTCCGCGTTCATCTCGCCGCCGCGCAGCGAAACCGACTGCACCGTCACGTCATGTATCGGGGAGACGGCGCCATGGTGGTGATGGTGGTCATGCCCGTGATCGTGGTGGTGATGGTCGTGCCCGTGGTCATGATCATGATGATCATGATGATCGTGATCATGATCATGCGCATGGTGATGGTGGCCATGGTCGTGGCCGCAATCCGGGCCGCAGACATGGTCATCATGATCGTGGTCGAGGAAGTGCGGGTCGTTTTCCAGCGCGCGTTCCAGGTTGAAGGCGCCCTGGTCGAGCACGCGGGCGAGATCGACGCCGGAGCGGCTGGTCTTGTAGACGCGGGCCGAGGGGTTGATGGCGCGCACGACATCCTCGATCTGCGCCAGTTCTTGCGGGGTGACGAGGTCGGTCTTGTTGATCAGCACGACGTCGGCAAACGCGATCTGGTCCTCGGCCTCACGGCTGTCCTTCAGGCGCAGCGGCAGGTGCTTGGCATCGACCAGCGCCACGACGGCATCGAGCTCGGTCTTGGCGCGGACGTCGTCATCCATGAAGAAGGTCTGGGCGACCGGGACCGGATCGGCAAGGCCCGTAGTCTCGACGATGATGCCGTCGAAGCGGCCGGGGCGGCGCATCAGGCCTTCGACGACGCGGATCAGGTCGCCGCGTACCGTGCAGCATACGCAGCCATTGTTCATTTCGTAGATCTCTTCGTCGGATTCGACGATCAGATCATTGTCGATGCCGATCTCGCCGAACTCGTTGACGATGACGGCATACTTCTTGCCATGCGCTTCCGTCAGGATACGGTTCAACAGCGTCGTCTTGCCGGCGCCGAGGTAGCCGGTGAGAACGGTGACGGGGATGGGCTTGGGTTGCGTCGGAACGGCGTCGGTCATGAGAACCTCGATAGGTAGGGGCTTGCTCGGGGTTTTCTCCCGGGCCTTTCAAATTCGTCGTCTCATATAAGGGGTGCGGCGCGGCAGTTCAAAGGGATTCGTATGTTATAAGATCACATTACGGCGTGGAGGTCGCGATCGCCGATGGGATATCGGTCTGGGCGAAGTCGTTGCCGATGAAAAGCAGGGGGCAATTGAATTCCTTGGCGGTGGCGTAGGCGAAGCAATCGCCGAAGTTCAGCGAGGCAGTGTGGAAGTTTCTGCCCCAGTGCGTGTAGGCGGTTGCGGCGAGTTCAGCGCGGGCGGGGGTCAAGACTACTACGTCGGAAATGCTCTGCTGGAGTAGCGTCTCCATGGCGTCGCTCAAGCCCCTTCTTGCCGCAACAATTTTTGCCTCTGTGATCGTCGCCGCAGATATCAATATCCGATCGGCACCTTGAAGCACGCGTTCACACTGCGCGGCCATCGCTTCACGATTTAGTATCGACATCAAGGCCGAGGTGTCGACGACGATCACTTGGGAAGCCCGTCCTCGTCGTAGAGAAAATCCTGGCTGTGGGCGGCGTCGGGACCAGGCGGCAAGTTCTTTCTCCTGACTTCCTCCTGCAGGCGCCGAATAAGCTCGCCCCTTTTGACTGGATCCTTGATGAAGCCGGTAACCGGCTCGAGCCGGACGGCGGGTTGGCCATCCTGCGTCAACACGATCTCTTCGCCCTGATTGGCAAGGCGGACCAGTTCGGTCAGCTGCCCTTCAGCCTCTTTCACGGAAATGCGCATGCGGGCCTCCTGTGTCAGCCACTGCGATCACAATCAATATGATCAAAAGCCCGGGCCGATACAAGCGGCCCGCTATCTCAGCGTGCCCACGTCGAAGGCATCCACATCCTCCAGCAATTCCACCAGGCCCCTCACCGCATGAGCGATCAGCGCCTCGCCCTTTGCGGCGGTCGCCTTGGTGGCGTTGCCGGCGACGCCCCTATCGTTGAGGTCGGACATCTTCCAGCCGAAGGCGTGGGGGCCATAGGCGCGCAGGTGGTTGTAGCGGGTGATGAAATCGGCCTGGCGGGAGGGGAAGTTCCCGGCCTTGGCCATGTCCACCCTGTCGGGATGCAGCGCCAGCATCACCGAGGTCTCGATGTCGCCGCCATGGATGTCGATCGCCTTCTCCTCCGGCGAGATCACACCATCAGGCAGGCCGAAGCGGGTCCAGCTGGTGACGACGGCCAGCATGTTGAAGCGCACGCGGGATTCGGTGGCAACGACCGTCATCAGTGGCGAGTTGCCGCCATGGGCGTTGAGCATGACGAACTTGCGAATGCCCTGCCCGGACAGTTTTGCCGCGATGGCGAGCCAGCGTTCGATCGCTTCGCCGTAGGTGAGCGTTTGCGTTCCTGTCACATCCATATGCTCGATTGAGTAGCCGACTGATTCCGTCGGCAGGAAGGTGACATCGAGACTTTCGGGAAGCGCGTCCTTGAGCCTGCTAACGATGCCATCGGCGATCAGCGTGTCGGTCTCGAAGGGAAGGTGGGGGCCGTGCTGCTCGTGGGCGCCAAGCGGCAGAACGACGATCTGCCGATCGCGTCCTGCGCGAGAAAATTGCGGATCGCTGTCGTCGAACTCGGTCGCTTGCGCGTTCATCCGGCTAAGGCCTCTTGTTTATGACGAGATCATGCGCAATGTCATAGCGCAACGATCTCAATGCTTAATGCATAAGCCTTTAAATCAAAATGGATTTGGGGGAAGGCTTAGGCGCCAAACGAAACTGTTGCCGTCCCCTCCGACCTCAAACGGGCGCGGGGAGCGGCAAGATCAAAGGGACGGCGATGGGTAAGAAGCACAAGGACGGCAAGAAGCAGAAGTCGAAGAAGAAGGACCAGACCGAGTATACGGTGGTCGATCTTTCGCCGGCTTTGACGCAGGCCGCCCGGTCGATGCGTACCGTTCTGTCCCGCAACCTTCTGGAGAGCGGGCTTTATGCCGGGCAGGATGGCGTCATCACGTCGCTCGCCGAAACCGATGGCATGACGGCGGGCGCGCTGGCGCAAAAGCTCGGCGTCAAGGCGCCGACCATGACGCGCACCATCGGCCGCATGGAGGCGCAGGGCTTTCTCGAGCGCAAGGCCGATGCCGACGACGCGCGCCTCACCAAGGTCTATCTCACCGATCTCGGCCGTGGCAGCGTCGATGCCATCGAGCAGGCCGCGTCGGCCTGCGACCGGCTGGCGACGCTCGATTTCTCCGAGAAGGAAATCCGCAATCTGGTGCGGCTCCTGAAGGCGATCGACGGCAATCTGCAGGCGGACGCCATCGTCCTCGACGAGCCCGATGAAATCTGACGGTTTCGTGAAATTAGAAATTGCCCGATCCGGTTTAATCTTTTAATTAAATATTTTAAGGACGCTCGACCCATCGTCGGTCGGGCGCATGTAATCGTCGCGCGTCTTCGTCTTTCCGCGCGAACCGGGAGGCATAGTGGCGCAGAAGATCAAGCTTTCGACGATCGCCGAAACGCTCGGCATTTCCACAGCAACCGTATCGCTGGCACTTCGTGACAGCCCGCTGGTCGCCGGCGCCACCCGCGACAAGATCAAGGAACAGGCGCGCGCGCTCGGCTATATCTACAATCGCCGCGCGGCCAGCCTGCGTACCTCGCGCTCGGGCATCATCGGCGTCGTCGTGCACGACATCATGAACCCGTTCTACGGGGAAATCCTGAAGGCGATCGAAAGCGAGCTCGACCGCAGCCGACAGACCTTCATTCTGTCCAACCACTACGATTCGGTCGAAAAGCAGCGCACCTTCATCGAGACGCTGCTGCAGCTCGGCGGCGATGGCGTCATCATGTCGCCGGCGATCGGCACGCCGCCGGAGGACATGCAGCTTGCCGAGGATAACGGCATGCCGGCCATTCTCGTCGCCCGCTCGATGGAGGGGTCGGATCTGCCGACCTATCGCGGCGACGACAGCTACGGCATCTCGCTGGCCACCAACCATCTGATCGGCCTCGGCCACCGTTCGATCGCGATGATCGGCGGCACCGACCAGACGTCCACCGGCCGCGACCGCTACCAGGGCTATGTCAACGCGCTGCGCAAGGCGGAGATCGAGGTCGATCCCGGCCTGCGCATTCCGGGCCCCCGCTCGATGCAGGGCGGCTTCGAGGCGGCGGTGCACTTCCTGTCCCTGCCGCAGAAGCCGACGGCGGCCGTCTGCTGGAACGACCTCGTCGCCATTGGCCTGATGAACGGCATCGCCCGCGCCGGCCTGGTGCCAGGCGCCGATATTTCCGTGACCGGCTACGACGATCTCGAGGAGGCGTCGATTTCGATGCCGGCGTTGACCACCGTGTGGAACGGCCAGGCCGAAGTCGGCCGGCTCGCCGCGCGCGCGCTGCTCGATCGCCTCTCCGGCAGCCACGAACCCGACGGCATCCATCTCATCAAGCCGGAGATGCGCATCCGCCAATCGACCAGCCCCTTCCGGCCCCGGTCATAATCCCCGCCCTTTATCCCACTTCATCAAGGGCGCGCGACAATCGAAGAGGAAAAGCAATGTCCCGTACCGCTGTTCTCGTTCCGGGGAAAATGCATGAGCGCGTTCTGGCGCGCCTGAAGGAAGGTTTCGAGGTCATCGAGGCGGACGCCGGTTCGCTTGATGCAGAGACCGCCAGCCGCATTCGCGGCGTCGCCGTCTCCGGCACCTTCGCGGCGGCCGATATCGACGCGCTGCCCAATCTGGAACTGATCTCGAGCTTCGGCGTCGGCTACGACAATGTCGATGCCAAGCATGCCGCGACCAGGGGTGTTGTCGTCACGAACACGCCCGATGTCCTCAACGACGAAGTGGCCGATACGGCGATCGGGCTGCTCATCAACACCATCCGCGAGTTTCCACGCGCCGAAAACTGGCTGCGGGCCGGCAACTGGAAGCCGGGGCAGAACTATCCGCTGTCGCGGTTTTCGCTGAAGGGCCGCCATGTCGGCTTCTACGGCCTCGGCCGCATCGGACAGGAAATCGCCAAGCGGCTGGAGCCGTTCAAGGTGAAGATCAGCTACCACACCCGCACGCGCAACGACGCGCTGCCCTATGACTACTATCCGACGCTGGAGGGCCTGGCGGACGCCGTCGATACGATGATCGCGATCGTCCCCAAGACGCCGCAGACGCACAAGACCGTCAATGCCGGTATCTTGAAGGCGCTCGGGCCGGATGGCGTGTTCGTCAATGTCGGGCGCGGCTGGACTGTCGACGAGGATGCGCTCATCGAGGCGCTGTCCTCGGGCGCGCTCGGTGCCGCCGGTCTCGACGTCTTCTACGACGAACCGAACGTGCCGGCCGCCCTGATGGCGCTGCCCAACGCCGTCCTCCTGCCACATCTCGCCTCCGGCTCGGTACCGACCCGCAATGCGATGGCCGATCTGGTGGTCGACAATCTGGTTGGGTGGTTCGACGCGCGCAAGCCGCTGACGCCGGTGGCGGAGACGCCCGTCAAGGGGTGATGGGTTTCTTTGGGGTGGCGCTTTGCCCCGTGGCTGCGCTCTTGCTTCGATCCACTCCCGTTGCATTCCTGGATGCGTGCTCAGATCCTTGGGACGAGCCCGAGGATGACGGCTGAGCAAATTGCGTCTCTCCGTAACCTATTGAAACACCGAGGCAAACATCCTTTCCGCGTCATCCTCGGGCTCGTCCCGAGGATCTAAGCACGGTCCGACTTGCTCGACTTTTATGGCCACTTGGCGCTAGGATGCGGTGCGGTCATGCGAGGGGGAGGCGAGGTGGCGGATCGTTCGCGTGAGACGCAGCGCAGCGGTTTTGCGGCGCCGACATGCGATAAAACAAGGAAACGGCTCTCCCCTTATGCAACCACCTTCGCGGCCGTCACAGGCAGCTTGCCGGCCGCGTAGTCGCGGACGGCGTCGCCGAAGGCGGTGAAGAGCTGGTTGGAGGGCTTGTCGGTTTCGGCCCAGTATTCGGGATGCCATTGCACGCCGACGGCAAAGGCCCTGGCGTCGATGACGGAGACGGCCTCGACCGTGCCGTCCTCGGCCACGGCTTCCACGGCAAGGCGGGGGGCGATCTCGGCGATTGCCTGGCGGTGCAGCGAGTTCACCTTGATCTCGCCGGAGCCGACGATGCCTGCAATGCAGGTGCCCTCGCGGACGATGACGTTCTGGCGGATGGCGTACATGCCGTCGCGGTCGACGTCAGCGGGCTTGCGGTGGTCCCAGATGCCGGGCTGGTCCTGGATTTCGCTCGCCAGCGTGCCGCCGAGCGCGACGTTCAATTCCTGGATGCCGCGGCAGATGGCGAGCAGCGGAATGGCGCGGTCGATGGCGCGGCGGATGAGCGGCAGCGAGGTGGCGTCGCGGGCTGGGTCGAAGGGGCCGTCGGCGTCGGTCGCCTGCCTGCCGTAGCGCGCCGGGTGGACATTGCTCGCCGAGCCCGAGACCAGGACGCCGTCGACGCGATCGAGAATGGCGTCGATGTCGTATCCTTCCTCGAAGGCCGGGATGATGAAGGCCATCACCCCTGATGCGTTCAGCGCGGCGCGGACATATTGGTGCTGCACGGCATGCCAGGTGGCGCCGTCAAAGCTGCGGATATCGGCGGGAACGGCGACGATGGGCTTGGTCATTGTCTATCCTGAGGACGATCCTGTGTGGCTCATTTGAGAAACCAGAACGGGGCGGAAGTCAACGTTTCCTAAAAAGGCGGGGCTTCCAGAAAGGCAGGGTTTCCAGAAAGCAGGATTGCGCGATACGCCCGGCGAAATTGCGGCAGGGTGGCGGGGTGGCGGGGTGGCGCTTATCATCCGACTAAGTCGCTGATTCCGATCGAAATGCGCCACTCGCCATATTGGTGTCGTGATCCCAAAGACTAATGAGCCGGCGCTTGAATCGCCTGCGTCCGCATGCTTAGCTTCCCGTCGTGCTGCGGGTGGGGAGAGTTTGGCCTCGCAGAACCAACCATGGGAGGTTTTTGATGGATCGTCGTTCATTCTTCAAGAAGGCAGGAACAGCGGGCGTCGGCGCCGTTGCCGCCTCGGCTCTGGCGGCGCCCGCGATCGCCCAGGAAAATCCCAAGATCGCCTGGCGCATGACCTCGTCGTTTCCAAAGAGCCTGGACACGATCTATGGCGCTGCCGACGATATTTCCAAGCATCTGGCCGCATCCACCAACGGCAACTTCACCATCCAGCCATTCGCCGCCGGCGAGATCATTCCCGGCCTGCAGGCGGCCGATGCGGTCAGCGCCGGAACGGTGGAAGCGGCGCACACCTGCTCCTATTATTTCGTCGGCAAGGACCCGACCTACGCGATCGGCACCGCCATTCCCTTCGGCCTCAACGGGCGCCTGACCAACGCCTGGTTCTACGAGGGCAACGGCAACAAGCTGATGAACGAATTCTATGCCACGCAGGGCATTTACGGCCTGCCGGCGGGCAATACCGGCGCCCAGATGGGCGGCTGGTTCCGCAAGGAAATCAATACGCTGGACGATCTCAAGGGCGTGAAGATGCGCATAGCCGGGCTCGCCGGCCAGGTGATCAGCAAGCTCGGCGTCATCCCGCAGCAGATTGCCGGCGGCGACATCTATCCGGCTCTCGAAAAGGGCACGATCGACGCTTCGGAATTCGTCGGCCCCTATGACGACCTGAAGCTCGGCCTGCACAAGGTCGCGAAATATTACTACTATCCCGGCTGGTGGGAGGGCGGCCCGACGGTGCATGCCTTCTTCAACCTGGAAAAGTGGAACAGCCTGCCCAAGCACTACCAGGCGGCGCTGACCGACGCCTGCGCCTTCGCCAATACCAACATGATGGCGAAGTACGACATGAAGAACCCGCCGGCGCTGAAGCAGCTGGTCTCCGAGGGCGCGACGCTTCGGCCCTTCAGCCAGGAGATCATGGAAGCCTGCTTCCAGGCCTCGATCGGCATCTACGGCGAGATTTCGGCGTCCAATCCCTACTTCAAGAAGATCTACGAGGATCAGACGGCGTTCAAGCGCGATGCGTATCTGTGGATGCAGCTGTCGGAATATACGTTCGATACGTTCATGATGATCCAGCAGCGGGCCGGGAAGATCTGAGGTTTCGCTGTGAATTTGAGGGGGCTGGCGGTGTGCCGTGTGGCCCCCTCATCCGCCTGCCGGCACCTTCTCCCCGCTGGGGAGAAGAGACTCGTGGCGAGCCGCTTGCTCCATCTTCCCTTCGCCCCAGCGGGGAGAAGGTGGCCCGAAGGGTCGGATGAGGGGGCTCCGGGCTCCAAGTTCTCCATCCCCTACCAACTGAAATCCCTACTTAATCACCGGCGGCTGGCTCAGATCCGGCTGCGCCGGCTTCACCTGCGCCGGCGGTTGTCCGGGCAAACCGTTCATCGGCGGCAGCGACAGGCCCGGCATGCCAGGTGGGGAGCCAAGCCCGTTGCCGTTGAAGCCGGGGACCTCGATCTTGATCGTGTTCAGATCCACCTCCGGGCCCTTCTTCAGCCAGTAGGTCACCGATTGCGGCCAGAAGATCACGATGGCGACGAGGATGAGCTGCATGCCGACCCAGGGCAGGGCGCCCATGTAGATGTCCGAGGTCTTGACGCCGCGGTCGGCGATCGAGCGCAGATAGAAGAGCGCGAAGCCGAAGGGCGGGTGCATGAAGCTGGTCTGCATGTTGACGCAGATCAGCACGCCGAACCAGATCAGGTCGATGCCGAGCGCGGAGGCGACAGGGGCCAGCATCGGGATGACGATGAAGGCGATCTCGAAGAAATCGAGGAAGAAGGCCAGCACGAAGATGAAGATGTTGACGAAGATCAGGAAGCCCACCGGGCCGCCGGGGATGCCCGACAGCATGTGCTCGATCCAGCGCGAGCCATCCATGCCCTGGAAGACGAGACTGAAGCAGGTGGAGCCGATCAGGATCATCACCACCATCGACGTGATGTGCATGGTGGAGCGCATCGCCTCCTGCATCAGCGGCCAGGTCAGGCGGCGGTGCATGGCGGCAAGCACCATGGCGCCGACGACGCCGAGCGCGCCGGCCTCGGTCGGGGTCGCGAGCCCCATGAAGATGGTGCCGAGGACGAGGAAGATCAGCACGATCGAGGGTACCATGCCCGACAGCACCTTGAAGACCAGCGCCCAGGTGAAATCGCCGCGCACCTCCTTGGGAAGCGGTGGCACGGAGGCGGGCTTCACGATCGACAGGATCAGGATGTAGATCATGAAGATCGAAACCTGCAGGATCGAGGGGCCGATGGCGCCGAGATACATGTCGCCCACCGACTTGCCGAGTTGGTCGGCGAGCACGACGAGGACGAGGGAGGGCGGGATGACCTGCGTGATGGTGCCCGATGCGGCGATGACGCCGGTGGCGAGCCTGGGGCTATAGCCGTAGCGCAGCATGATCGGCAGCGAGATGACGCCCATGGTGATGACCGAGGCGGCGACCGTGCCCGTGATGGCGCCAAGCACCGCGCCGACGAGGATGACCGCGTAGGCAAGGCCGCCGGGCACGCGGCCGAAAAGCTTGCCCATGCCCTCGAGCAGATCCTCCGCCAGGCCGCAGCGCTCCAATATGGCGCCCATGAAGGTGAAGAAGGGGATGGCGAGCAGGAGGTCGTTGGAGACGATGCCGAAGAAGCGCAGGGGGAGCGCCTGCAGGAAGGCCTCGCTGAAATGCCCGGTGGCGATGCCGATGATGCCGAAGAACAGGCCGACGGCGGCCAGCGAGAAGGCGACCGGGAAACCGTAGAGCATGAACAGGACCATGCCCACGAACATGGCCGGCGGAATGATGCCGAAATCGAACAAAGGCTTTCCTCCCGGTCGCGGTTACTGCAGCGGCTTTTCGTACTTGGTCTCGACGACGAGGTGACCCGTCAGCGCGGCGATGCGCTTGATCAGCTCGGAGAAGCCCTGCAGCGTCAGAAGGCCGAAGCCCGCCACCAGGATGAGCTTGACCGGCCAGCGGATCAGCCCGCCGGCGTTGGAGGAGACCTCGTTCTGCATGTAGGAGAGCCAGAAGAAGGGCCAGCACAGCCAGGTGAGGAAGATGCAGGCCGGGAGCAGGAAGACGATCAGCCCGATCGTATCGATCCACAGACGCGCCCGGTCCGACACCGAGCCGTAGATCAGGTCGACGCGGACATGCTCGTTCATGCGCAGCGTGTGGGCGGCGCCGAGAACGACGACGAAGGCGAAGAGATACCACTGGATCTCGAGCCAGCCGTTGGAGCTGTAGTTGAAGGTGTAGCGGATCAGCGCGTTGGCGGCGCTGATGAGACAGCAGAGCAGCACCATGTATTCGGACAGCTTGCCCATGAACTGGCTGACAGCATCGATCAGCCGGCTGACGGCTAGAAAAACCGGCATGCCTTCCCCCCTCTTATTTCACGGGTTTTATCCCATGTTCTCCCGCCCCGATTCGTAGATCAGGGGCATGGGAATTGAAAGCGGAAAGCCCCGATGTTGGATTATAGTCTTATATGGCCGGCGAACCGCCAGTTGCGCTTGCCGGTGCGGGTAGCGACAACCTCTAGGTGGACCGCCTTATTGTGAAACATCCCCGTCAGGCTGCAAAAACAGCAATTTTTCAGTTCTACTCTCCCCAGGATTGTAGAAAAATCAACCAAATGTGCGGGTGACCAGAAATCAATTTTTAAAGGGTTGGCGGTAGGGTGCTGCGGTACAGGGAAAATATTGGATGAAGCCAGATAGCCCGAGCAGGGTCCCTACGGATGTATATCTCTCGTTTGTGAGTTCCCTCTCGGGAAACCGCATGACGTTGCTCGCCGGCGTCATCGTTCACATGGCGACCTGCCTGGCCATTGCATTCAAGACCGGCTCCAGCGTCTACCTCTGGCTGGCCGGCGGCTTCTTCCTCGTCTTCTGCGCCCGCATGATCACCTTCCGCCAGTTCGACCGTGTCGACAAGGACACGATGTCGCGTGCCGACATCGAGCGCTGGGAGCGGATACTGGTGGCGGGCGCCGCCTGCACGACGACATTGCTCGGCATCTGCAGCGGCTATGCGATCTTCATGCTGCACGACAGCTTCTCCGAGCTCGCCAGCATCTCGGTGACGATGGCGACCATGGTTTCGGTGGTCGGGCGCAATTACGGTTCGCGCATGGCCGTCGACCTGCAGACCTTCTCCTGCTGCCTGCCGATGATCATCTGCAGCCTGATGGCGATGGATTTCTATCGCGGCATCCTGTCCGTCTTCCTCATTCCCTTCTGGCTGACCACCCGGGCGATGGCCAACGGCGTGCGCGAGTTCCTCTACGAGAACGTCATCGCGCGGCGCGAGATCACCTCTATCGCCGACCGGTTCGACACGGCGCTGAACAACATGCCGCACGGGCTTGTCATGGTGGACGCGGAAAACCGCATCCAGGTGGTGAACCGCAAGGCCTGCGAACTGCTGAAGATCGGGGCGCCTGAGCGGCTGAAGGACCGCGATCTCGGCGCCGTCCTGCGCTACGGCGCGCGCTACAATTTCATGGATTCCTCGCAGCCGGAACTCATCCTGCGGCAGATGACACATGTCGCGGAGGGCAAGCTGTCGCGCATGCTCATCCATTTCCCCGAGGACCTGTCGCTCGAATTCTCCGCCAGCCGCCGCGCCGATGGCGGCGCCGTGCTGATCTTCGAGGACGTGTCGAGCCGCGTGAAGGCCGAGCAGAAGATCCTGCACATGGTGCGCTACGACGCGCTGACGGGCCTGCCGAACCGCGAATATTTCAGCCATCTCGTGCAGGATTACCTGAACCGCCATCCGCGCAAGCGCGGCCCGCTCGGCTTCATGGTGCTCGATATCGACGAGTTCAAGCATGTCAACGACATGCGCGGCCACATCACCGGCGACCGGCTGCTCTGCGCCATCGCCAACCGCATCGAGGAGCGCTCGCGCAAGGCGATCGTCGGCCGCCTGATGGGCGACCAGTTCATCCTGTTCTTCCCGCACGCCAAGGACGCGGAAGCGATGGACGCCGAGATCCGCCGCGTGCATGCCGAGATCCAGGGCAATTACGAGGCCGACGACGTCACCTTCCTGGTGTCGCTCTCGGCCGGCTTCGCCATCCTCGAAAGCGATGCCTTCGCGATGGACGAATGGAGCATCAAGGCGGATCTGGCGCTGTTCGAGAGCAAGTCCAAGGAGCGCGGCGGCATTTCCGGCTTCGAGCGCGAGATGGACGGCCGCTATATCGAAAAGCAGAAGCTGAAGGCCGACCTGCGCGAGGCGGTGGCCTCCAACGGTCTCAACATCGCCTACCAGCCGATGTTCAAGGCGGACGGCTCGCGCATCGAATGCGCCGAGGCGCTGGCGCGCTGGGTGCACCCGGAGAAGGGGGCCATCCCGCCGGATGTGTTCATCCGTCTTGCCGAGGACATGGGCATCATCTCCGACATCACGCGCTTCATCCTGATGAAGGCCTGCGTGGACTGCATGACCTGGCCGGATCACATCGCGGTCTCCGTGAACCTTTCGGCGCGCGACCTGCGCGACAACGACATTCTCGCCGTGGTTTCGGAAGCGCTGAAAAACTCCGGGCTGAGCCCCGCGCGGCTGCATCTGGAAATCACCGAAAGCTGCCTCATCGACGAGCCGGCGGCGGTGCGCGCCATCCTGGCGGAGCTGCGCAACAGCGGCATCACCATCGCCATCGACGATTTCGGCACCGGCTTCTCCAGCCTGAGCTATCTGGATACGCTGCCGCTCGACATCATCAAGATCGACCGCTCGTTCCTGCGCAACATCGTGGAGGACGGGCGCCGGCTGAAGCTTCTGCGCGGCACGGTCAATCTTGCCCGCGAGCTCGGGCTCAAGATCGTCACCGAAGGCGTGGAAACCGCCGAGCAGCTGGCGCTGCTCAACAAGTACCGGGCGACTGATCTCGTCCAGGGTTACGTCTTCTCGCCGCCGGTGCCAGCGCAGAACGTCGCGCTGCTGCAGGAGGCGATCGGCCGCCGCACGCCGGTGCCGCGCCGGCGCAACAACGTCGCCTGAGCGTTTCCACTTCTGATCATCGCTGATGCCGCCGCCATCGCAACCGCTGGCTTTCACCGTTGCGCGATGATTGCGGCGCGTTAACCTTAACAACTTAAATACGATTAAATTTACGTTAAAATCTTGCGTTTCGGCTCGTGTTCGGATGATTAATAACCCGTTAACGAACGGACGGGCACAATGTCAGGATCACATTCCAACGCAAGTGATTTCAGCCGCAAGATTCTTGAAGTTCTCGATAATGTCGAATACCGCCGCGTTGAAAGCAACGAGGACCTGGCACAGGTAGAACGCCTGCGCTACAAGGCCTACAAGGCGCACGACGTGCTGGCGCTGGCCCCCAAGGGGCTGCTCGACGACAGCGATTTCGACAGCCACGCCTATGTTTTCGGCCTGTACTATTATGGGGAAATGGTCAGCACGGTCCGGATCCATTATGTGACACCCGACCATCGGCTCAGCCAATCGGGCGGGGCATTCCCCTGGGCGATGGACGCGATGCTCGACGCCGGCCTGACGCTGATCGATCCGGCACGCTTCGCCGCCGACCCGGAAATGACCGCCGATCTCTCCTGGATACCCTATCTGACGCTGCGGCCATCGATCGTCGCCGCGGCCTATTTCCGCGCCAGCCGGGTGCTGCAGTTCTGCCGGCCGCCGCATGCCGCGTTCTACAAGCGCGTCTTCTACGCCGACACCATCGTGCCCGGCCAGCTGGCGAAGAATTACGGGATCGACATGACGCTGATGGCGACCAATGTCATCGAGGTCGGGCGCAAGCTGTTGACGCGCTATCCCTTCTTCATCTCCAGCGCCAGCGAACAGCGCATGATGTTCTCGCGCAACCCCAACGACACGCTGCCGCCGCTGACGATCATTCCGACGGCGCGCTTCGTGCCCGAGGGCCAGTTCGGTACCGATCTGCCGCTCTGAACAATCCAGCACGATGCATGGGAAAGCCGCTCGCCCGCGGCATTCTCATGCATTGCGCTTTCGTGGGCTTTGTGCAATTTCTCTAACGGGACGTTCGCGCATGGGAGCGCGCGAACTAGAAAGTCATGTGGCCGCATCATGATGCCGGCCGGGGTTTCAGGGAGATGACAATCATGGCCGAGCACAATAGCGGACCCGCCGAAGTCGGTGCGCCGATGGACTATCCGGCGCACGAGCAGACCTACAGCATGTTCTTGGCGGCCGCGAAGTTCGGCACGCTGTTCCTCGTCGCGCTTCTGCTCGGCATGACCGCCGGCTTCTTCGCCGGCGCGGGCCTGCTCGGCGGCATCGTGGTGATGCTGATCGTCTTCATCGCCGGCCTCGTGCTGCTGCGCTAAGCGGCGATCGGCGACGGGCGATTTTTCACGATAGTTCGACATGATTGAGCCGGGTGGATGGCCGCCCGGTTTTCGTTCGTGCCTGTTACTCAGGGGCGGGTGAGGGTCTCAGTCGCGTTGAAGGACGCGGCGTGGCGCCGTCAGTTCCCAGCGCAGGCCTTCCGGCCGGAAGTCGACATGGACGCTGCCGCTGAAGGCTGCGGCGGCGTGGTTCTTGATGACGGTCGTGCCGAAGCCGGAGCGCTCCGGGGCGGTCACCGGCGGGCCGTTTCGCTCGTCCCAGACGACGCGCAGCATCTCCTCGGCGTGGTCGTTTTCCTGAATGCTCTGCCAGTAGAGCCTGACGCGGCCCTGAGGGACCGAGAGCGCGCCGTACTTGATCGAATTGGTGGCGAGCTCATGCAAGGTGAGGCCGAGGTTCTGCACGGCCTCCGGCTTCAGCATGAAATCGGTGCCGGTCACCTCGATCTGCTGCAGGGCGTGCGGGAAGGCTTCGAGGTGAATGTCGATGACGCGGCGCAGCGACGCGCCGGCCCATTGCTCGCTGGTCAGAAGCTGGATCGAACGCGCCAGTCCTTCCAGGCGATCGGCGACGGCGGCCTGGTACTCCTCCACCGATCCGGCCTGCCGGGCGATCTGGCGCATCATCGCCTGGGCGAGCGCAAGCAGGTTCTTGGTGCGGTGGACGAGTTCGTTCATGACGAAATGCAGCCGGTCTTCCGTCTGGCTGCGGTCGAAGGAAGCGTTGGAGAGGGCCACGGCGACGCGGTTGGCCTCGATCACGCTGGTTTCGATCGGCGAGACGATATGGCCTTCGCCCATGCGGTTGGCCATGTCGGCGATGGCGCGGATGGTGGAGCGAACCTGCCGGGCGACGACATAGGCGCCGAGGATGGCGACCAGAAACAGCGCGATGCCGCCGATGATCAGGAAGCGCCATGTCGTGAGGATCGAGGCCTGGGCGGTGGCGACCGGCCCCCAGACCACGGCCTTCCACGACCAGCCGGGGATCTGCGCATAACCGAGGAGAGCATTCGGCATGACGACGCGGTCCTCGTAGACGCCGCTGGAATTGATCAGGGACGGAAGGATGCGGGGGTCGAAAGGCTTGCCGAAATCGAGACTGGTGGCGCCGGCCGAGGCGACCACCTGGCCGCTCTGGTCCAGGATCGCCGCCGACCAATCGGCCGACAGGCCCTCTGTCGATACCAGCTTGGCGAGATCCCTGGCGTTCTGGGTGATGATCAGCGCCGCGACATCGCCGACATCGACCGGCATGGCGACGTTGTAGACCCATTCGCCGCTGGTGCGGCCCATGAAGACGTCGGAGGCCTCGATGCGCCCGGATCGCATGACCGCCTCGACGGATGGCAGGTTCGCCACCTTGCCGAGCGGGGTGCCGTAGTCGACACGGGTGTTCAACAGAAGCTGGCCGGTCTTGTCGGTTGCGAGCACATACAGGGTGTTGGCGCGCATCGCCGTTTCGGTACGATTGTGAAAGGCCTCGAAATCGCCGCTCTCGAGCTCGGGCGAGGTCGCCAGCAAGCGCAGCGTCGTCGCCATGTCCTGCAGCTGGCGATCGACGGTGCGGGCAAGGGCGGTGGCGTCCTGCGCGGTCTCGCGCTTCAGGATCGAACGCTGGCTGTCTTCCAGCTGGCCGAGCAGCAGCGCCACCAGCGCGAAGATCGGCAGCGCCACGGCCACCGCCATCGCGATCAGGTAGGTGCCGATCGAGGCCTTGGGGAAGAAACGAAAGCTACGCTTCATCGGCACGGGCACCGCTCGAAGGGTAGGCCGGCAGCCGCGGGCGCGGGTTTCCAACAGGTAACAGCAGAGACTTCAACCACGACATCCGCCCTCAACGCGCCATCACGCTCCCGATAGCCTGCTATCGAACCCGTCGCATGTTAGGGGCAGGGGGGATCGCTTGCAACACACTAAAGCATGCCCGCGGCCATTTGTCGGAAATCGTCCTTTGCGACGTCAACTGACGCCGCGCGGCCGGAAGGGAGCGAGCGATCGGATCGCTCCCGCTTCGGCGGATCAGGCGCCGCTGACGCGGCCGAGACCATCCTTGGCCGGCTGATATTTCGGGTCGAGGCTGATGGCGTGGCGATAGGAGCGCGCCGCCTTCTGCTTGTCGCCCTTGCGCTCGTAGACCAGCGCCTGGTTGGCCCAGCTCTCGGCGAGGTTGCCGTTCAACTCGATCGCGTGGTTGAAATCGGCGAAGGCGTTGTCGTCGTCATTGGTGGCGATGTAGGAGATGCCGCGGCCGTTGTAGGGTTCCGGCGAATTCGGAGACAGCGAGATCGCCTTGGAGAAATCCTCGATCGCCTTGTCCTGCTGATTGCGCTTCTGGAAGATCAGGCCGCGATTGTGATAGGCGCGGCCGTCGGTGGTGCCGTTCTGGATCGCCTTGTTGAAATCGTTGAAGGCGGCGTCGTCCTGGCCGGCGGTGCGGTAGACGTTGCCGCGGCCGATCAGGGCCACGTCGTAGTTCGGGTTGATCTGGAGCGCCGAATTGTAATCCTGGATCGCCTGCTGCTGCTGTCCCATGTTGCGGTAGACGAGGGCGCGGTTGGCGTAGGCCTGGTAGAATTTCGGGTTGATCTGCAAGGCGGTGTTGAAGTCGTTCAGCGCCGCGCGGAAATCGCCGCCGCGACCATAGGCGGAGCCGCGAACGTTGTAGCCCTCGGGGTCACGCGGATTTGCGTTGATGACGGAGGTCAGCGATGCGATGTTTTCCTGCGAGCCCTGAGCCTTGTCGATGCGGATGACGGCATCGGAGGTGCTGTTCGTGTTGCAGCCGGCGAGGGCAAGGACCGAAACCACCGCCATCACGGGCAGGGCGATCATTTTCTTCGACGAACGCAAGGATCGGGTGTTCAACATCGTATCAGCCATGCGGGCTCGTTTTCCCCATTACGGCCGGCCAATCTCAGACGGGCGGGCGAAGCAGCAAACAAAAAAGGCGGTGGCGACCAGATCGCCCCCGCCAACATGCATCTGAAAACGTCGAAATAACGACGGAACGCCTTAGCGTGCGGCAACTCCGCCTTCGCGCTGAAGACGCTTGCGGGCCAGCTTGCGAACGCGACGAACAGCTTCGGCCTTTTCGCGGGCGCGCTTTTCCGAAGGCTTCTCGTAGTAGTCGCGCATCTTCATTTCGCGGAAAATACCTTCGCGCTGCATCTTCTTCTTGAGGGCGCGGAGAGCCTGGTCAACATTGTTGTCGCGGACGAGTACCTGCACGAGAATCACGTTCCTTTGGTTCGGTTGATGCCCCTGATCATCCCGATGGCAGAGGCAAAAAATGTTCATTCCGCGCGGCAGCGCCTCGCGATTGGTGTGCGGGATAGCAGATCGCTTGGGCGAAGTCCATATGGATCAGCGGGTTTCAGCCGAAAAAACCCTGCAATCCAGGCTCGTATCCGCGCAAAAGGTATTTTCACCCTCGTGGCGCGCCGTTAGGCCGCCTGAAGCCCCGTAAAGCCAGGGTGTCGCGGCTAATTCGGGTTCGTTCCTTGCATCGGCCGCCTTTTGCACTATAATCCAGCCATCGACCATTGCTTGTGACCTTTGTCAAAGAGCCTATCGGGCTCCGTCAGATCTCCTCTCAAAATCGATCATATCCGGCACGTAACTGCCGGGAAATGCCTCGCATTGGAAGTGATCTTCGGTATCGCTGCGAGGATCGGCTTTTTGCCGGCCGCCTCGGGATCTCGATCCCGGGCGTAGCAGTTCAGTCCGTTTCGGGGCCCTGGGTCCCGATATCAGGGTCGCTCAGGCGATCGCGAAATCGCGCAGGCGTTTTCGACACCACTTAGCCGGCATCCTCGATGCCAGACACGAAACCGCGACGATTGCCGCTCAAGTCATCCCGGCCTCGCCAAGGGCGCCAAGGGCGGGAAACAGCTTTCGGCTCGTCAACAACCGGCAATCCGTTGCCGCAGGAAAGGAATATAATTTGCAGGTTCTCGTCAGGGATAACAATGTCGACCAGGCGCTCCGCGTCCTGAAGAAGAAGATGCAGCGCGAAGGTCTCTTCCGCGAATTCAAGGCGCGCAGCGCCTATGAAAAGCCGTCGGAAAAGCGCGTGCGCGAAAAGGCCGAAGCCGTTCGCCGCCAGCGCAAGCTGACCCGCAAGAAGCTTCAGCGCGAAGGCCTGCTGCCCGCGCCGAAGAAGGCCGTGCGTCCGGCGCGCTAAGAGCCGGCCCAACGAAGAGATAGAGAGCGCAGATGACTTCAGACAATGAAATCTTCAATCAGGCCAAGCTCTCGTCTCGCGACAAGGCTGTCGTGACCGACACGACGGCCAGGGCGATCATTTCAGCCGAGGCCCAGGCTCGCGAATTGAAGACGGAGAAGCTCAAGGCTCTCCGCCTGCAGCGCGCTGCCGAGGCCCCGCCTGAGGTCGAGCCCGCCAAGAAGAAGCGGGCAACGCCGAAGACCGCGTCCCGGGCCTGATCTCGTCATTCCTTCCGGCAATCATCAGACCATGCATATCGGGATAGGGCCGCTATCCGGTCTGTCCACGGCCGCCGCAATCTATTCCATTGTTCTAAAATGACCCGCGCGTCTCGATCGGCTTACCTCCGGTTAAACGCGATTCAACGTCCGATGGCACTTTCGCGCCGCCTGCCCGTTTTCAGGCATGCTGTACGTTCAGGACATAAAGCGTCTTCTTGGGCGCCGGGATGGAAACTTCGGCATCACCACCGCGCTCGTGCTGCCTATCCTGGTCGGCGTCGCCGGGCTGGCGGTCGATACCGCCAACCTCTCCTTGTCGCAGCGCCAGCTGCAGGAAGCGACGGATGCGTCGGCCCTTGCCGTCTCGACGGCGCTTGCCAACGGGGTGGCCGACGAGACATCCGGCAAGGCGCTGGGGCTCGACTTCCTGTCCGGCCAGATCGCGGGCATATCGGGCAGCACGGCCGCGGCTGCCGCGAAGAAGGCGGCCACGGTGTCGATCACGACCACGACCACCTCGTCCGGCAAGAGTTTCGTGGTGAACGTGGTTTCCTCGATGCCGGTGACGCTGACGCCGCTCAGCGCGCTGATCGCCGGCAATACGATGACGGTCGCGGCCGCCAGCAAGACCACAAGCGGCTCGGGGACGACGAAGAACGGCATCTCGATCGAGCTGGTGCTCGACGCGTCCACCTCGATGGCCGAAGATACGACCACGCAGAACGGTACGAAATGCGCGATCTATCTGCTCGGCATCTGCATCGGCACGCAGCCGGCCTATTACAGCAAGATCGACGCGCTGAAGATCGCCGCGGCCAAGCTGTTCGATTCGCTCGACAAGTATGACCCGAATACGCGCTATGTCCGCAGCGGCGCGATTTCCTATACCAGCAGCATCAAGGGGCAGTCGCCGATGGCCTGGGGCACGACGAACGCCCGCGACCACGTGAAGAACATCGTCATCGCGGCAAACAACGGTACCGACGCGACGGCCGCGATGAAAGCGGCGAATGCCAACATCGCCAAGAACCTCTACGGCACCGACACGGAAAGCGTCGAGCAGGCGAAGAAGCTCAACACCAGTTCGGACCGCATCATCGTGCTGATGACCGACGGCGACATGAGGGGCGATACCAGCAGTTGGGTGAGCAAGCTCGACCAGTCGGTGCGCGACGAATGCTCCAACGCCAAGGCGGCCGGCATCAAGATCTACACGGTGGCCTTCATGGCGCCGGACAAGGGCAAGGCGCTACTGAAATTCTGCGCCTCATCCGACAGCAACTACTACGAACCGAATACGATGGACGCGCTGACATCGGCCTTCAGCTCGATCGGAGAGGCCGCGACCAAGTCGACGAGCCGGCTGACGAATTGAGACGACGGGCGCCTAGTCCAGCTCCTGCGCAAGGCCGATCAGCAGCCCTCCGGGGCCTCTGATGTAGCAGAGCCGATAGGCATCCTTGTATTGCACCAGCTCGCCTTCGAGGCTGGCGCCGCGATTGAAGAGCCGTTCGAGCGTGTCGTCTATATCCTCCACCGCGAACATGACGCGCAGATAGCCCAGCGCGTTGACCGGGGCGTCGCGGTGGTCGGCGACGATTTCAGGAGAGATGAAGCGGGAAAGTTCGAGGCGGCTGTGGCCATCGGGCGTGCGCATCATGGCGATCTCGACGCGCTGGTCGCCGAGCCCGGTGATGCGTCCGGCCCATTCTCCCTCGACCGTCGTCCGGCCCTCGAGTTCGAGGCCGAGTTCCGTAAAGAAATCGATCGTCTCGTCGAGGTCGTCGACGACAATGCCGACATTGTCCATGCGTCTGACGGTCATGCGCGCGAACTCCCTTACGATGCGAACCGAAGCGCCGATTTCGCGCGCGCCCTGGCGGCGACCTCCTCGCGGTCGCGGGGCGGCTGCGAGGTCTCCAGCGTGTCGAGCAACTCGCGGGCGCAGGCCGCGATCGACGCGACGGCGGCCTCGAAGGCTTGCTCGTTGCGCTTCGACGGCTTGTTTGTGCCGCTCAGCTTGCGCACGAACTGCAGCGCCGCATCATGGATTTCCGCATCCGTTGCCGGCGGGTCGAAATTGAACAGGGGTTTGATATTCCGGCACATGCCTTGCCTCCCTTTCTCGCCATTGCCGCACGGTGGCGGCGCGTGACTTCATGGGAAAGCTAGGCGAGGGGGCGGCGATTGCAATCTGCGACATCGCCAGTCCTGGCGATCCACGACGTCCGGCGGGCATCGCCAGGGCGTTCTTCGCCTTATTTTCTGCCGCATCCCAAGCAATCTTGCGCCGTGTCAAAACAAAAGCGTGTCGGCGTCGCAAAAGAAACGTTGTGCCGCTTTTGGATTTGCGATTTGTATGGCCAGCGACAGGGGATTTTCCCCGCAAGGAGATCAAGGCGGATGCGCAGATATTCGGTTTTTGCCGTGGCACGTGAGGCTCTCAGGGGGCACAAGGGCTGGGACAAGCAGTGGACTTCGCCGGAACCGCGCGCCGAATACGACGTCATCATCATCGGTGGCGGCGGGCACGGCCTGGGCGCGGCTTACTATCTGGCCAAGGAGCACGGCATCACCAATGTCGCGGTGCTCGAAAAGGGCTGGCTCGGCGGCGGCAATACCGGCCGCAACACGACCATCATCCGCTCGAACTATCTCTATGAAGAGAGCATGCACATCTACGAGCATTCGATGAAGCTCTGGGAGAACCTCTCGCAGGATCTCAACTACAATGTCATGTATTCGCCGCGCGGCGCGATGATGCTGTCGCACAATGTGCACGACCAGCAGTCCTTCAAGCGCCATATCCATGCCAACCGCCTCTACGGCATCGACAATGAATGGCTGACGCCGGAGCAGGCCAAGGCTTATTGTCCGCCGCTCGATATTTCCGCCAGTGCCCGCTATCCGATCAATGGTGCGGCTCTGCAGCGTCGCGGCGGCACGGCGCGACACGATGCGGTTGCCTGGGGCTATGCGCGCGCGGCGTCCGACCGCGGCGTCCACATCATCCAGAACTGCGAAGTGACCGGCATCCGCCGCGGCCCCGACGGGCGCGTCACCGGTGTCGAGACATCGCGCGGTTTCATCGGCGCCAAGAAGGTGGGCGTTTCGGCCGCCGGCCACACGACCACGATCATGAAGATGGCCGATGTGCGCGTGCCGCTGCAATCGAGCCCGCTGCAGGCGCTGGTATCGGAACCTCTGAAGCCGATCTTCCCCTGCGTGGTCATGTCCAACACGGTGCATGCCTATATCTCGCAGTCCGACAAGGGCGAGCTCGTCATCGGCGCCGGCACCGACCAGTACAATTCCTACAGCCAGACCGGCGGCCTGCAGATCATCACGCATACGCTCGATGCCATCTGCGAGCTCTTCCCGATGTTCCGCCGCGTCAAGATGATGCGCCAGTGGGGCGGTATCGTCGACAACACGCCGGATCGTTCGGCCATCCAGTCGAAGACGCCGGTTCCGGGGCTCTACGTCAACTGCGGCTGGGGCACCGGCGGCTTCAAGGCGACGCCGGGCTCGGCCAATCTCTTCGCGCACCTCATCGCCCGCGACGAGGCGCACAAGTTCAATGCCGGCCTGACGCTGGACCGCTTCCGCACCGGCCGTCTGATCGACGAAGCCGCCGCCGCAGCCGTCGCGCACTGACACGAGGACATCATGCTTCTTATCTATTGCCCATACTGTCAGGAAGAGCGCTCCGAGCTCGAATTCCGCGGCGCCGGCGATGCGCATATCGCCCGCCCGACCAATATCGCCGAAATCTCCGACGAACAGTTCGAGGAGTATTTCTTCCTGCGCGACAACCCGAAGGGACTGATCTTCGAACGCTGGCGCCACCAGCATGGATGCGGCCGTTTCTTCAACGCGGCGCGCGACACGATCAGCGACAAGTTCATCATGACGTACAAGGCCGGCGAGCCGAAGCCCGATATCGGTGCCGCCGCCGCGCCCCATGCTCCCGTCGAGACCTATGAGCAGCTCGAAGGAGAAGCGAAATGAGTGCTGCGAACCGCATATCAGGCAAGGGCCGCCTGACGCCCGCCAAGACCGCGCGCTTCACCTTCGACGGCAAGACCTATACCGCGCTCGAGGGTGACACGGTCGCCTCGGCGCTGATCGCCAACAACATCCATCTGGTCGGCCGCTCGTTCAAGTATCACCGCCCGCGCGGCATTTTGTCGGCCGGCGCCGAGGAGCCGAACGCGCTGATCGACGTGTCGCGCGATGCCGCCCGCAAGCAGCCGAACGTGCGCGCCACGGTGCAGGAAGTGTTCGACGGCATGATCGTCGAATCGCAGAACCGCTTCCCGTCGCTCGCCTTCGATATCGGCGGCATCAACAACATGCTCTCGCCGTTCTTCGCGGCCGGCTTCTACTACAAGACCTTCATGTGGCCGAAGGCTGCCTGGAAGAGCCTCTACGAGCCGATCATCCGCCGCGCGGCCGGCCTCGGTGTCGCGCCGAAGGAAGCCGATCCGGATCACTATGCCGGCCGTTACGCGCATTGCGACGTGCTCGTCGTCGGTGCCGGCGTGGCTGGTCTTTCGGCGGCTCTCGCCGCGGCGCAGACCGGCGCCAAGGTCATCCTCTGCGACGAGCAGGCCGAGGTCGGCGGCGCGCTGCGCTATGACAGTGGCGTCAAGATCGACGGCCTTTCCGGTTACGAGTGGGCGCAGAAGACGGTTGCGGCTCTGAAGGCAATGGACAATGTGCAGGTCCTGACCCGCACCACCGCTTTCGGTTACTACAACCACAATTTCGTCGGCCTCGCCGAGCGCGTCACCGACCATATCGCCAACCCCAGCCGCCATCTGCCGCGCGAGCGTCTGTGGCAGCTGCGCGCCAAGCGCGTGATCCTCGCCAATGGCGCCATCGAACGCCACATGGTGTTCCCGAACAACGACCGTCCCGGCATCATGCTGGCATCGGCCGCGCGCATGTATCTCAACCAGTATGGCGTTGCCGTCGGCCAGAAGGTCGGCGTCTATACGGCGCACGACTCGGCTTATGAAGCAGCCTTCGACCTGAAGCGCGCCGGCGTCGAGATCGCGGCGATCGTGGATAGCAGGCAGACGCCGGGCGCCGATGTTCTGGCCGAGGCCCGTTCGCTGGGTATCGACGTTCTCACCGGCCAGTCGGTCGTCAACACCTCGGGCAAGCTGCGCATCGCATCGATGACCGTTGCCCGCAACGGCGGCGGCTCGCCGCGCAAGATCGCGGTCGACGCGCTGCTGGTCTCGGCCGGATGGACGCCTTCGGTCCACCTGTTCTCGCAGTCGCGTGGCAAGGTGAAGTTCGAGCCCGAGACGCAGCGCTTCCTGCCCGGTACCTATGCCCAGGATTGCCTCTCCGTCGGCGCCTGCAACGGCACCGACGACCTGCAGCGCACGATCGAGGAATCGCTGGCAGCGGGCGAGCTGATGGCGCAGGCCGCCGGCAAGGCGCCCACCGGCAAGATCAGCATTTCGTCCGAGCAGGCGCATCAGTGGACCGGCGGGATGATCGGTGCGGCCGAAGGGGCAGGTCCGGAGACCAGCGCCAAGGCGTTCATCGATTTCCAGCACGACGTCTGCGCCAAGGATATCCGCCTTGCCGTGCGCGAGGGGATGCACTCGATCGAGCATATCAAGCGCTTCACGACGAACGGCATGGCGTCGGACCAGGGCAAGCTCTCCAACATGCACGGCCTGGCGATCGCCGCCGAGATGCTGGGCAAGGAGATCCCGCAGGTCGGCCTCACCACCTTCCGCGCGCCCTATACGCCGGTGACCTACGGCACGCTGATCGCGCATTCGCGTGGCGAGCTGTTCGACCCGACGCGCAAGACGCCGCTGCATCAGTGGGAAGAAGCCCAGGGCGCGGTGTTCGAGGATGTCGGCAACTGGAAGCGTGCGTGGTTTTATCCGCGCGCCGGCGAAACCATGCACCAGGCGGTCTCGCGCGAATGCAAGACGGCGCGCGATGTGGCCGGCGTGTTCGATGCCTCGACGCTCGGCAAGATCGAGGTCGTCGGCCCCGATGCCGCCGAGTTCATGAACCTGATGTACACCAACGCCTGGGACACGCTGAAGCCCGGCAAGTGCCGCTACGGCATCATGACCCGCGACGACGGCTTCGTCTATGACGACGGTGTCGTCGGGCGTCTGGCCGCCGATCGCTTCCACGTGACGACGACGACGGGCGGCGCGCCGCGCGTGTTGAACCACATGGAAGACTATCTGCAGACCGAATTCCCGCATCTGAAGGTGTGGCTGACGTCGGTGACCGAGCAGTGGGCGGTCATCGCCGTGCAGGGGCCGAAGGCGCGCGAGATCATCGCACCGCTGGTCGACGGCGTCGATATTTCCAACGAGGCCTTCCCGCATATGAGCGTTGCCGAGTGCACGGTCATGGGCGTTCCGGCGCGCCTCTTCCGCGTGTCGTTCACCGGTGAAACCGGCTTCGAAATCAACGTGCCGGCCGATTACGGCCAGTCGGTTCTCGAAGCCGTCTGGGCCAATGCCGAGCCGCTCGGCGCCTGCGTCTACGGCACCGAGACGATGCACGTCCTGCGCGCCGAGAAGGGCTACATCATCGTCGGCCAGGACACGGATGGCACCGTGACGCCCGATGATGCCGGCCTCAACTGGGCTGTATCGAAGAAGAAGACCGACTTCGTCGGCATTCGCGGCCTGAAGCGCCTGGATCTCGTCAAGGAAGGCCGCAAGCAGTTGGTCGGCCTCGTCACCAAGGATCCGACGCTGGTGCTCGAGGAAGGTGCGCAGATCGTCGCCAACCCGAACGAGCCGAAGCCGATGACGATGCTTGGCCACGTCACCTCGTCCTACTGGTCGGAAAACCTCGGAAAGTCGATCGCGTTCGCGCTCGTCGCCGGTGGTCGCAGCCGCATGGGCGAGACGCTCTACGTGCCGATGCCGGACAAGACGATCGCTGTCGAGGTGACGGACATGGTGTTCTTTGACAAGGAAGGAGGCCGCATCAATGGCTGATACGGCAGTTCGCACATCCGTTCTCGCAAACAAGCAGGGCGGCTCGGCCAGCGTCAGGCTGACGGCGGCGCCCAACGCGACGCGCGTGGCGCTGCGCGCGCCGGCGGAATCGCTTTCGGCTATCTCGTCAGCGCTCGGGGTGACCGTTCCGGACGCGCCGAAGACCTCCGGCCGCAAGGGCGGCCGCGCCGCGCTCTGGCTCGGGCCCGACGAATGGCTGGTCATCGACGAAAGCGGCGCCGACCTGATGGCGGCGCTGAAGGACGTGGGCGTCGCGCATTCCGCGACCGACGTCTCGCACCGCAACGTCGCGGTCATCGTCTCCGGTCCCGGCGCCGGGACCACGATCTCCACGGGCTGCCCGCAGGACCTGTCGCTCGAAGCCTTCCCCGTCGGCGCCTGCTCGCGCACGCTGTTCGGCAAGGCCGAGATCGTGCTCTTCCGCACCGAGGAGGATACGTTCCGGGTGGAATGCTGGCGGTCCTTCGCGGATTTCGTCTTCGGCCTGCTCGCCGAGGGCGCGGAGGATGCGGGGCACTAACGCCCTCGTGTTGTGATCATGAGATCGGGGACGGTGCCAGAGCGCCGTCCCCGATGCTTTTTCCCCTTGCGCGACGTCTTCCTCGGGTTTTTCCCGAGGGCCAAAGCACGTCTCTGGGGGGCGACGGTCGTAGCGCAAGGCTCCGTGGGCTGCGGTGTCAGTCCTGCGTCGCGTCACGGCAATTCACGTCCAGTGCTGATTGACCCAAGGCAGATGCTCGGCACAAGGCCGAGCATGACGTCGCGTGTGTGGTTGCGGGAGGCCGTTTACTCGCCTGGCTGATTGCGATGCTTGCGCCATTCGCGCTCATGCAGCAGGAAAGCAATATAGGCGAGGGCCGCGATGATCGCGGGCAGGCCGAATGAGATGAAAAATAGTGAACCAAAGCTCATGGGATCAGTCTCCTGAGCGTCAATCTCGCTATGTAATGTAATAGCACCGCCACGGAAAGCCAAGCGCAGAGGTAGCCTGCAAGCCAGAAGCGCGACAGCTGAGCGAAATTGCCGATGCCGTAAAGCGCGCCGGCGATCGGCGTGACGATGCCGACGGTGAAGCAGGCCGTCGAGGCGCGGTCCAGGGCGTTGGCGAAAAGCTTTGTCTGCTCATTATATGCCAAACTCATCAGCGTCCTCCGCGCCCTTCATGGACTGGCCTAAACGTCCTCCGGCCGATCCTTCGGGTCGAACTGGATGATGGTCGTCCAGCGTGCGGTGAGTGCCGGCTTGCGTTCGTTTTCGATCTCGATGGTGACCTCGTAGGTGGTCATCAGCATGCCGGCGCCGCGGAAGCGGGCTTCGGCGAGGACGAAGCGGCCGCGGATGCGGGCGCCCGACTTGACCGGGGCGGCGAAGCGGACGGCGTCGAAGCCGTAATTGATGCCCATGGTCTGCTCGCGCACCTTGGGCAGGCAGTTGTAGTTCATCGTCGACAGCAGCGAGAGCGTCAGGAAACCATGAGCGATCGTGCCGCCGAAGGGGCTCTCGGCGGCGCGCACCGGATCGGTGTGGATGAACTGATGGTCGTGGGTGGCGTCGGCAAAGGCGTCGATCATCGTCTGGTCGACGACGATCCAGTCCGAAAGGCCGGTTTCCGTGCCGACCAGCCCGCGAACGTCCGCAAGCGAAATTTCCTTGACCATCAATTCCTCTTGAAAAAGCTGTTTCTAAAAGGCTTACAGTGCGTTCGTGACGATTACGACAAGGATTCTAATACAACTCACGGGCGCGTCAATTTTCAAGCAGGAAAGTGACGGACCGCCCCGGTATGCGCACTTGTTTCTCCGGTTTCAGGTTTTCATCGCCGCCGATCCGGCACCAGGCCGCGTCGGCCGGGAGCGAGAACAGATGTTCGGATTGCGCGCGGTTGAAGAGCACGGCCAGCCTGAGCCGCCTGCCGGTGCCGGCATCGTCGGTTCGGAGGATCATGCCGAGCGTGGCGAAATCGGGCGTCTCCCAATCCGACACGGCCATCGGCTGGCCTGAAGGCTTAATCCAGCTGACGTCGCCGTCGCCCTTGAAGAAGGAGAATTGCGAGAAGACGCCGAAGCGCTTGCGCAAGCCGGAGACGAAGGCGGTATGGGCGATCAGCTCTTCGTCGAGTGCCGCCCAGTCGACCCAGGTGATCTCGTTGTCCTGGCAATAGGCGTTGTTGTTGCCGCGCTGGCTGCGGCCGCCTTCGTCGCCCGCCGTCAGCATGACGGTGCCGCGCGTCGCGAAGAGGGTGGAAATCAGCGCCTTCAGGTCGGCGCGGCGGCGGGCGACGATCGAGGGATCGTCGGTCTCGCCTTCAACGCCGTTGTTCCAGGAATGGTTCTCGTTGTGGCCGTCGCGGTTGTCCTCGCCGTTCGCCTCGTTGTGCTTGCCGTTGTAGGAGACGAGGTCCTTCAGGGTGAAGCCGTCATGGGCGGCGAGGAAATTGACGCTGCGGGTGGCGGTGGCGCCGCCGCGGGCGAAGATGTCGGAGGAGCCCGCGAGAGCAGACGCCAGCGCGCCGGTCTTGTCGTGGTCGCCGCGCCAGTAGCATCTGACGTCGTCGCGCACACGGTCGTTCCATTCGAGGAAGGGAGCGGGGAAGTTGCCGAGCTGATAGCCGCCGGGGCCGATGTCCCAGGGTTCCGCGATCATGACGCGGTCGGCGAGCACCTCGTCCTCCAGCATCGCCTTCAGTGTCTCGCCGCCTGCCTCGAAGCCGGTGGCGGTGCGGCCGATGATCGGCGCAAGGTCGAAGCGGAAGCCGTCGATGCCGGCCTTGAGCACGAAATGGCGGAGCGTGTCGACGATCAGCTGCCTGACATAGGGATGGTCGCAGGCGACCGTGTTGCCGGTGCCGGTGTCGTTGACCAGCGTGCCGGGCTGGCCGGGGACGTGGCGCAGAGCCACGCGGTTGTCGAGGCCGCGCATGGAGAGTGTCGGGCCGAAGCGGTCGCTTTCGCCGGTATGGTTGAAGACGAGGTCGAGGATGACGCCGATGCCTTCCTCGTGGAGCCTGGCGACGGTATCGCGCAGCTCGGCCACGCCGCCCGGGGCAAGGCGCGGATCGAGCGCCATGAAGGCGACGGGATTGTAGCCCCAGCCGTTGGTGAGGCCGAGCGGCGGAAGGTGGCGTTCGTCGATCCAGGCGGTGATGGGCATCAGCTCGATGGCGTCGACGCCGATGCGCTTGAGGTGGGCGATGACCGAGGGATGGGCAAGCGCCGCGATGGTGCCGCGCTGTGCTTCCGGCACATCGGGGTGCAGCATGGTGAAGGGGCGGACCGCCACTTCGTAGATGAAGCCGCCGGCGCGGAATACGGGGGGCGCTTGCGTTATGTCGATGTCGCGGGTGACGATCGCGCGCGGGACGAGGTGCTGCGTGTCGGCGCCGAATTTCGACAGCAGCGGATCGTAGCGGAAAGGGCGGTCGAGCTCGGTCGCGTAGGGATCGACCAGGAGTTTCGAGGGATCGAACCAGAGGCCGTCGTCGGGGGCATAGGCGCCTTCGGCGCGGTAGCCGTAGCGGGCGCCCGGCGCGATGCCTTCGACGAAGAGATGGTGGAGGTCGTCTTCGCCTCGCGTCATCGGCAGGCGGTCGGTCTCGCGGCCGGTCTGGTCGAAGAGGCAGAGGTGGAGTTTCGTAGCCTCGCTCGAGCGGACGACGAAGGTGGCGCCGGTGGCGGTGAGGGTTACGCCGGAAGCGAACGGCATGGGGTGCTAGGTCCTTGTTCCGGGGGGATGTTTGATATGGTCGACGTGGTGCCGTGTGGCCCCCTCATCCGACCCTTCGGGCCACCTTCTCCCCTATGGGGCGAAGGGGAGGCTGAGCGAGCGGCCCGCCTCGAGTCTCTTCTCCCCAACGGGGGAGAAGGTGGCGGCAGCCGGATGAGGGGGCTGCACGGTAGGAGGCAAGAGGTGGAAGTTAGCTAGGGTTGCGCCGTGTTTTTTGGCAAATAGGGAGGTCGGCATGCGGTGTTACCCCCCTCTGCCCTGCCGGGCATCTCCCCCACAAGGGGGGAGATCGCAAGCGGCTAACGCTCGACCAGCCTGCAACTTGGGTTCGGCGGAAACGCTAAGTTCGAGCAAGGATACCGATCGGTGCTCCCAGCCGATCTCCCCCCTTGTGGGGGAGATGCCCGGCAGGGCAGAGGGGGGTAGAGGCATCCGCTGCTCCCGATCGGGCATGTAGAGACTATCTCAGGTGATCACCGAAGGGGCGTCGCGGCCGGTGCGGGACTTGATCTCGGCGATGGTCTCGGCGGCGGCGATGAGGTCGGCGAGCGCTTCCTGTGTCTCGATATTGTGACGGCTGGAATTGGCCTCGTATCGCTCGATGTAGACGCGCAGCGTGGCGCCCGAGGTGCCGGTGCCCGACAGGCGGAAGACCACGCGGGAGCCGCCCTCGAACATGATGCGGATGCCCTGGTGCTCGCTCACCGACTTGTCGACCGGGTCGTGATAGGCGAAATCGTCGGCCTTCTCGACCTTGAGCGGACCAAACGTCTTGCCCGGAAGGCTCGGAAGCTGGGCGCGCAGGTTGGCGACCAGGCCGTTGGCGGCTTCAGTGTCGACGCCTTCATAGTCGTGGCGCGAATAGTAGTTGCGGCCGTAGGTCTGCCAGTGCTGGGTGACGATGTCCTGAACGCTCTCGCCGCGAACGGCCAGGATGTTCAGCCACATCAGAACCGCCCAGAGACCATCCTTCTCGCGAACGTGGTTGGAGCCGGTGCCGGCGCTTTCCTCACCGCAGATGGTCGCCATGTTGGCGTCGAGCAGGTTGCCGAAGAACTTCCAGCCGGTCGGCGTCTCGTACATGCCGATGCCGCGCTTTTCGGCGACGCGGTCGGCGGCGCCCGAGGTCGGCATGGAACGGGCGATGCCGGCGAGGCCGCCGGAATAGCCGGGCGCCAGATTGGCGTTGGCGGCGATGATCGCGAGGCTGTCGGACGGGGTGACGAAGATGCCACGGCCGACAATGAGGTTGCGGTCGCCGTCACCATCGGAGGCCGCGCCGAAATCGGGCGCGTCGTCGCCCATCATCTCGTCGAAGAGTTCCTTGCAGTGAACCGGGTTCGGGTCCGGATGGTGGCCGCCGAAATCGGGCAGCGGCATGAAGTTGCGGACCGAGCCGGAGGGCGCGCCGAGACGGTTTTCGAAGATTTCCTTGGCGTAGGGGCCGGTGACTGCGCTCATCGCATCGAAGGCGATGCGGAAGCCGAGGCTGATCAGGTTGCGGATGGCGCCGAAGTCGAACAGCTCTTCCATCAGCGCCGTGTAGTCCTCGACGGAATCCAGAACCGAAAGCACCGTGCCGCCGGGCAGCTCGTCCTTGCCGATGCGGTCGAGATTCACGTCGGCGAAGTCGGCGATCTTGTAGGTGTCGATCACCTTGGTGCGCGCGAATATCGCGTCGGTGATCTTTTCCGGCGCCGGGCCGCCATTGCCGATGTTGTACTTGATGCCGAAGTCTTCGGTGGGGCCGCCGGGATTATGGCTGGCCGATAAAATGATGCCGCCGAAGGCCTTGTATTTGCGGATCACATGCGATGCGGCCGGCGTCGACAGGATGCCGCCCTTGCCGACGATGATCTTGCCGAAGCCATTGGCGGCGGCCATCTTGATCGCCTTCTGGATGACTTCCTTGTTGTAGTAGCGTCCGTCGCCGCCGATGACGAGGGTCTTGCCCTGGAAGCCTTCAAGCGAGATCGAAGATCGACTGGATGAAGTTCTCGGCGTAGTTCGGCTGCTGGAATACCGGGACCTTCTTGCGCAGGCCCGAGGTGCCGGGCTTCTGATCCTGATAGGGGGTGGTGGATACGGACTTGTTCATTTTCTGTCACTTGCCTTTCGGGGCGAGGCTTGAATAGAGGGCAGCATAGCGCTCGGCGCTTTTCTCCCACGAGACATCCGATTTCATGCCCTGCTTTTGCAATTGGGTCCAGACCTTTTGATCGGTATAGAGATGTAGCGCGCGGCGGATTGCCTGCAACAGACCGGAAGCGGTCACCGGAGAAAATTGTATCCCGGTTGCCACCTTGGCCGCAAGTGCGGCGTGATTGGCATCGATGACGGTGTCGGCTAGGCCGCCGGTGTGGGCGACGATGGGCACGCAACCATAGCGCAGGCCGTAGAGCTGCGTCAGGCCGCAGGGCTCGAAGCGGGAGGGAATGATGATGGCGTCGGAGCCGGCCTGCATCAGGTGCGACATCGGCTCGTTGTAGCCGATCGAGACGCCGATACGGCCGGGATGGCGGGCGGAGGCGGCGAGCAGCGAGCCCTCGAGCGCCGGATCGCCGGAACCCAGGATGGCAAGCTTGCCGCCCATGGCGACGATCTCGTCGGCGCAGGCGGCGATCAGGTCCATGCCCTTTTGCCAGGTGAGGCGGCTGATGATGCAGAAGATCGGCGCGTTGTCGTCGTGCAGGCCGAAGAATTCCTGGACGGCGGCGCGGTTGGCGGCGCGGTTCTTCAGCGTGGCGCCGGTGTAATGGGTCTGCAGCACGGCGTCGGTGGCGGGGTCCCAGACCTCGTGGTCGATGCCGTTGACGATGCCATGCAGCGCCTCGATGCGGCTGGCGATGACACCCTCGAGGCCCATGCCGAACTCCGAGGTCAGGATCTCGCCGGCATAGGACGGGCTGACGGTGGTGATCGCGTGCGCGGTCTTCAGGCCCCCCCTTGAGGAAGCCGATATTGCCGTAATATTCCAGCGCTTCCACCGAGAATGCCTGCGGGGGAAGGCGCAGGCCGGAAAAGATATCGGCGCTGAACTGGCCCTGGAAGGCGATGTTGTGGATGGTGAGGATGCTGGGGAGTTCGGGCGTCGGGTAAAAGCGCATGTAGACGGGCGTCATCGCCGCCTGCCAGTCATGCGCGTGCACGACGTCGGGGCGCCAGCCGGGCATCAGGCCGGCGGCGATTTCGGCACCGGCGAGCGACAGGGCGGCGAAGCGGCGCCAGTTGTCGTGGTAGTCCTTGCCTGTTGCGTCGAGATAGGGGCCGCCGGAGCGGTCGTAATAGGCGGGCGCGTCGAGGATGAGGATGTCGAGCCCCTCGTGATTGACCTCGAGCACGGTCGCGGGTTCGCCGAGCAGATCATCGAAGCGCATGCGGACGACGGGATCGCGAATGACCTTCATCACCGCGGGATAGCCGGGCATCAGCGTCTTGGTTTCGATGCCGAAGCGCTTCAGCGCGATCGGCAGGGCGCCGGCCACATCGGCCAGGCCCCCTGTCTTGATCAATGGGAAGACTTCGGACGAAACCGAAAGAACTTTCATCGTTTACAAATCCAGCTTGTCGATCATCGGCTGCGTGATGAGGCAGATCCCGCCCTCGGAGCGGCGGAAACGCTTGGCGTCGAGAACCGGGTCCTCGCCGACAACAAGACCTTCCGGAATGATGACGCCGTGGTCGATCACGACATTGGTCAGCTGCGCGTGGCGGCCGATCTTGACGCTCGGGAGTACGACGGCGCCCTCGAGCTTCGAGTAGGAATTGGCGCGCACACCGGTGAAGAGCAGGCTGTTGTTGAGCGTGGCCCCCGAGATGATGCAATCGCCGGCAATGACCGAGGAGGTCGCGGACCCCCGGCGGTTCTCGTCGTCGTGGACGAACTTCGCCGGCGGCGAGATCTCGGCATAGGTCCAGATCGGCCAGGACTTGTCGTAGATGTCGAGTTCCGGAACGATCGCCGTCAGGTCGATATTGGCCTGCCAGTAGGCATCGATGGTTCCGACGTCGCGCCAGTAGGGCTCGCGCTCGAAATCGGAGCGCACGCAGGAATTGGCGAAGCGGTGGGCGACGGCCTTTCCGTTCTTGACGATATAGGGGATGATGTCCTTGCCGAAGTCGCGGCTGGAATTCGGATCGGCGGCGTCGCGGCGCAGTTCCTCGATCAGGAACTTGGTGCGGAAGACGTAGATGCCCATCGAGGCGAAGGCGCTGTCCGGCTTGCCGGGAATGGCCGGCGGATCGGCGGGCTTTTCGACGAAATCGATGATGCGGTCGGTCTCGTCGACATGCACGACGCCGAAGCCCACGGCTTCCATGCGCGGCACTTCGAGGCAGCCGATGGTGACGTCGGCGCCACTGTCGACATGCTGCTGCAGCATGTATTCGTAGTCCATCTTGTAGACGTGGTCGCCGGCGAGGATCACCATGTATTCGACGCCGTAGTCCTGGATGATGTCGATGTTCTGGTAGACCGCGTCGGCCGTGCCTTCGTACCACTGCGTCTCGGAGACGCGCTGGGAAGCCGGCAGGATGTCGAAGCTCTCGTTGCGCTCGGGGCGGAAGAAGTTCCAGCCGCGCTGCATGTGGCGGATCAGCGAGTGCGCCTTGTATTGCGTGGCGACGCCGATACGGCGGATGCCTGAGTTCAGCGCGTTGGACAGCGCGAAATCGATGATGCGCGACTTGCCGCCGAAGTAGACCGCGGGCTTGGCGCGTCGGTCGGTGAGTTCCTTCAGACGGCTCCCCCGGCCGCCGGCAAGAACATAGGCCATTGCATCGCGGGCAAGTGGCTGAATGCGTTTTTCTACCATTGTCTTCCTCCCACCAGTCTCAAGTCTCAGGTTCAAGCATGATCACCGCCAGAGGCGGCAAGGTCAGTGATGCGACGATGGTGCCGCCGGCGTTGACCGCCTGGACACGACCGCCATTGCCTTTGCCGCTGCCGCCATAAATGTCGGCGTCGGTATTCAGGATTTCGCGCCAGCGGCCTTCGGTGGGCAGCTTGACGGCGTAGTTCTCGCGGTAGACGGGCGTCATGTTGCAGATGACGGCGACCGGCTTTTCACCCGGCGACTTGCGCAGCCAGGCGAAGACCGAATTCTCGTGGTCGTCGGCCACCAGCCATTCGAAGCCTTCGCCCTCGCAGTCGCGGGCGTGCAGCGCCGGCTTGCTGCGGTAGGTGAAGTTGAGGTCGCGCACCAGACGGCGCATGCCCTCGTGCATGCGGTACTGAAGCAGGTTCCAGTCGAGCGAGCCGGCCTCGTTCCATTCGCTCCACTGGGCGAATTCCTGGCCCATGAAGAGAAGCTTCTTGCCGGGATAGCCCCACATCAGCGCGTAATAGGCGCGCAGGTTGGCGAATTTCTGCCAGTCGTCGCCGGGCATCTTGGCGATCAGCGAGCCCTTGCCGTGCACCACTTCGTCGTGGGAGAGCGGCAGCACGAAGTTTTCCGAATAGGCGTAGAGCAGGCCGAAGGTGAGCTCGTTGTGGTGATGCTTGCGGTGCACCGGCTCGCGGCTCATGTAGCTCAGCGTGTCGTGCATGAAGCCCATGTTCCACTTGAAGCCGAAGCCGAGGCCGCCTTCATGCACCGGCTGCGAGACCTTGGGCCATGACGTCGATTCCTCGGCGATGGTCATGACGCCGGGGTGCTCGGCATAGATGCGGGTGTTCATGTTCTGCAGGAAGCGGACGGCCTCGAGGTTTTCGTTGCCGCCATATTCGTTGGGGATCCACTCGCCGTGCTTGCGGGAGTAATCGAGGTAGAGCATCGAGGCGACGGCATCGACGCGCAGGCCGTCGAGATGGAATTTCTCGGACCAGTAGAGCGCGTTGTTGACGAGATAGGACACGACCTCGGTGCGGCCGAAATTGTAGATCGCCGTGTTCCAGTCCGGGTGGAAGCCCTTGCGCGGGTCCTCGTGCTCGTAGAGCGCGGTGCCGTCGAACCAGCCGAGACCATGCTCGTCGGTCGGGAAATGCGCCGGTACCCAGTCGAGGATGACGCCGATGCCGACCTTGTGGGCGCCGTTGACGAAGCGGGCAAAACCCTCCGGCTCGCCGAAGCGGGCGGTGGGGGCATAGAGGCCCGTCGTCTGGTAGCCCCAGGACGGATCATAGGGGTGCTCGGTGATCGGAAGGAACTCGATATGGGTGAAGCCCATATCGACGCAGTAGGGGATCAGGCGGGCGGCGAGCTCGTCCCAGGAGAGGAACGTGCCATCGTCGCGGCGCTGCCAGGAGCCGGCATGGACCTCGTAGATGGAGATCGGCTGGCGGCGCTTGTCGATCTCGCTCCAGTGCTTGAGGTGGGCTTCGTCCTCCCACTCCTGCAACAGCTCAGGCGTGGTGACCGAGGCGTTCTTCGGGCGCAGCTCGCTGCGGCGCGCGAAGGGATCGGCCTTCAGCGGCAGGAGCACGCCGTCCTGGCCACGGATCTCGAATTTGTAGGCGACGCCTGTCGGCACATCGGGAGCGAAGATTTCCCAGATGCCGGCGCCTGATCGAAGGCGCATGACGTGGCGGCGGCCGTCCCAATTGTTGAAGTCGCCGACGACGGAGACGCGCTGCGCGTTCGGCGCCCAGACGGCGAAATGGATGCCTTGAGCGCCTTCGTGCTTGATCCAGTGCGCGCCCATCTTGTCGAAGAGGCGCAGATCCGAGCCCTCGCGGGCGTAGTAATCGTCCATCGGCCCGAGAACGGGGCCGAAGCTGTAGGGGTCGGTGACGGCCCATTCGGCATCGCCGCGGCGGGCGCGGTAACGCACCGGCACCTGCTTGCTGACTGCGACGGTGCCGGCGAAGAATCCGCTCGGATGCTGGAGCGCCAGATCGCCGATCACGGTGCCGTCGAGCGACATCGCGGTCACCTCCTCGGCGCCGGGAATGTAGCATCGGGCAACGTAAACGCTGCCCGATTTGTGGACGCCCAGAACGGCAAACGGATTGGAATGCGCGCCAGCAAGGATTGCCGCTATTTCATCTGCCGAAATTTCCCAGGGAAGCTTGACTTCGGGGGTCGCCTTCGGCGTTTTCATCCGGCTCTCCAGATTTCCTTGGCATACTGCCGGATCGTGCGGTCCGACGAGAACCAGCCCATGCGGGCGGTGTTGCGGATGGTCTTCTCGCTCCAGGCGGCCTTGTCGTTCCAGAGATCGTCGACTTCGCGCTGGGCCTGGGCGTAGGCATCGAAATCGGCGGCGACCATGAACCAGTCGTGCGAATAGATGCCCTCGATCAGCTCGGAATAGCGGTTGCGGTCATCCGGCGAGAAGACGCCGGAGCCGATGGCCGAAAGCGCCTGCGACAGCTCGTGCGAGGCCTCGATGATGGCGCGGGGATTGTGGCCGTCGGCTCGCAGCTTGGCGACCTCATCGGCGCGCAGGCCGAAGATCTTGATGTTGTCCTCGCCGACATTGTCGCGCATTTCGACATTGGCGCCATCGAGCGTGCCGATGGTGAGCGCGCCGTTGAGGCCGAACTTCATGTTGCCGGTGCCCGACGCTTCCATGCCGGCGGTCGAGATCTGCTCGGAGAGGTCGGCGGCCGGAACCATGACCTCGGCCAGCGAGACGTTGTAGTTCGGCACGAAGACGACCTTGAGCAGGCCGCGCACGGCCGGGTCGTTGTTGATGGTGCGGGCGACGTCGTTGATCAGCTTGATGATCAGCTTGGCGTTGTGATAGCTCGGCGCCGCCTTGCCGGCGAAGAGCTTTACGCGCGGCACCCAGTCGAGTTCGGGGCGCGAGCGGATCTGGTCGTAGAGCGCGACCGCCTCGATGACGTTCAGGAGCTGGCGCTTGTACTCGTGGATGCGCTTGATCTGGATGTCGAACATGGCCGACGGATCGATCTTCACGCCCATGCGCGATGCGACCAGATTGGCGAGCGCCACCTTGTTGGCGCGCTTCACCGCCGCGAACTTCTCCTGGAAGGCGCTGTCGGTGGCGAACTTGTCGAGCGCACGCAGCTTTTCGGCGTCGTCGAGGAAATCGTCGCCGATCGCTTCGCGGATCAGGCCCGTCAGACCCGGATTGCACTGCTGCAGCCAGCGGCGCGGCGTGATGCCGTTGGTCTTGTTGTTGATGCGGTCGGGATAGAGCTTGTGCAGGTCGGCGAAGACGGTGACCTTCATCAGGTCGGTGTGCAGCGCCGAGACGCCGTTGATCGAATGCGAGCCGACGAAGGCGAGATTGCCCATGCGCACCCGGCGGCTGCCGCTTTCCTCGATCAGCGAGATCGAGCGGATCTCGGTGTCGGAGAAGTTCTTGGTCTTGCGCGCCTCGAGCAGAACCTTGGCGTTGATCGCGTAGATGATCTGCATGTGGCGCGGCAGGAGACGCTCGAACAATGGCACCGGCCAGCTTTCCAGCGCTTCGGGCAGAAGCGTGTGGTTGGTGTAGGCGATGGTACCGCGGGTGATGTCCCAGGCCTGGTCGAACTCCAGCCCGTGTACGTCGCAGAGCAGGCGCATCAGTTCAGCGATGGAGACGGCCGGATGGGTGTCGTTCAGCTGGATCGCCACTTTGTCGGGCAGCGAGGTGAAGTCGTCATACTGCTGCAGATGGCGGCGCAGGATGTCCTGCAGCGAGGCCGACGAGAAGAAGAATTCCTGGCGCAGGCGCAGCTCCTGGCCGGCGGGCGTCGCGTCGGCCGGGTAGAGAACGCGGGTCAGGCTTTCGGCCTTGTTGCTCTCGCGCAGCGCGCCGATATGGTCGCCGGCGTTGAAGGCGTCGAGCAGGATCGGGTCGATCGGCTGCGCCGACCAGAGGCGCAGCGTGTTGACGCGCTTGCCGCGCCAGCCGACGACGGGCGTGTCGAAGGCGGCGGCGATGACGCGCTCGGCCGGCTTCCAGACATAGCGCGGTTCGCCATCGGCGCCGTTGGCGACATCGACCGAGCCGCCGAAGCCGATTTCATAGGCGCTCTCGCGGCGTTCGAATTCCCAGGGGTTGCCGTGGGCGAGCCAGCTTTCCGGCAGCTCGACCTGCCAGCCATCGGCCATCTGCTGGCGGAACAGGCCGTGCACATAGCGGATGCCGTAGCCATAGGCGGGCACGTCGACGGTGGCCATGCTCTCCATGAAGCAGGCGGCGAGACGGCCGAGACCGCCATTGCCAAGTGCGGCATCCGGCTCGAGGCCGGCGATGACTGACACATCGACGCCGAGCGAACCGAGCGCGTCGCGCACCTCTTCCATCAGGCCGAGATTGGACACGGCATCGCGCATAAGGCGGCCGATGAGGAATTCCAGGGATAGATAGTAAACGCGCTTGGCGCCGGTGGCGTAGACCTTGCGGGTGCTGTCCATCCATTTGTCGATGATGCGGTCGCGGATGACGAGGATGGTGGCGGTCAGCCAGTCGTGCGGCTTGGCGACCTTGGCATCCTTGCCGATGCGGTAGGTCAGGCGCTCGATGATTTCTTCTGCGAGAATTTCCGGCTTGGAACTGCGCGGCGCGGGAGAGGGGATGGTGGGCTTCGAAACGGGGGTCATCGTCAGGCTCGCCAATTCTGGTTTTGTTTCAGTATGTTATAGGTGCTTCAATCGATTTACTCACGCACTAGCCCTGCAGTTTATGCACCGTTACTACGCACTTGCAACAAGGGAAAACCGGCAAACGGAAAAGTTGACGCGGGCCGCCCATCGCCGATGGAAAGAACTTGATTTTTATCGGCTTTCTGATTTTGATAGAGGCGGATTTGCACAACAACGAAAAGCCGCTCCGGTTTGTTCCGGAGCGGCTTTTTTGGTGCGATGAAATTGATGTTACTGGGTCAGGCGGACGTAGTTGCTGTCGGTAGCGGTGCAATCCGACGAGATCGTGTAGAAGATGTCCTGGCGATCCCAACCGCCGCCGTCTTCCCAGGCGTGGCTTTGCGGCTTCGCGCAACCGAAGTATTTTTCCAGCGGGAAGTTGATGCCCTGGGGCATCTGCTTGCCATCAACAAACAGGTAGTTGCTGGTCGCCGGATTGTCGGTTCTGAGCGTGTTGTTGTAGGAGAAGTAACCGGAATATTGGCTCTTGTTCTTATCCTTGGCGGGGATCACGTTGCAGGTGACGTCTTTCTTGCTGTTGACCGTAGCGTAGGCGCCGAGCGGGCAGCCGTCGGTTTTGATGTCCATCTTCAGCACGAGCTTGGTATATTTCCCGAGATCGATCGCGCCGGAGGGGCTCATGACCTTCGTGCCCTGGCCGCTATCGTTTTGCGTTGTAGGCTGGTAGGTATAGGTGCCGAGTACAACCTCATCGGTCGTGTCCGGGCGTACGACGATGATCGATACGACCTTGTACCAAAAGCCCTGAGCATTGGTCGGTGTCAGCGTGATCTTTTGCGGCTTCATCGGCGATATTGCCGCTGCGTTCGCGCCGATCGATATTGAGTTATAGTTGGCGATCTTCATCAGCGATGTGTCGACCGACGCGTTCAGGGCAACCTTGAACGTCCGGCCATCGGCGGTCATTGTCGATGTGACATTGCCTGGCATCTGTGAGGAATAGCCCTTGAGGAAGGCCTGGGCGGTGGTGGTTGCCGCGGCAAGATTGGTGCCGTCGAAGACCTTGCCGCCTTCGAGCGCGGTTGCGTCGGCAATCTGCTGCAGATTCGTCCTCTGCGTGGATGCATTGGAATAATCGACCGCGACGCCCCCTGCCAGCAGCAATGGGGTGGCGATCAAAGCCGTCACCATCGCGAAGTTGCCGCCACGGTCTTTCAGCAGGCCGGCGAAGCTGGCCTTCAGCGAATGCAAGGTGCTCATCATGTTCACCAGAATGGGGTTGCCCTTAATGCGGATATTCATGGGCCACATTCGTTGCGGTCGACTTTATGCATTCGTTCGAAATTTAGCGATTTGTCGCTTTCCTGCGCGGAATCGCGCGAAATCGGCGACGATGCGGTCGGATTCGCCTCCTGGCGTTCGCCGGGAGGCCGGATGGCCGCCTTATTTCACGTTGTTTTGCTGGCGCTACTTCACCGGCGCTACTTGACGGGAATGACGTCGACCGCCTGCACGGCGCGCTGGCCGCCATAGCTCTTCAGCACGCCGATGACGGGGGCGACGTCGGAGTAGTCGCGGCCGTAGCCGACGACGATATGGTCGGTGCCGGCGGGGATGTTGTTGGTGGGGTCGAGTTCCACCCAGCCGGTCGTCTCGCCGCACCAGACACGCACCCAGGCATGCATGGCGTCGGCCCCTTCCAGCCGCTCCTTGCCTGGCGGCGGGATGGTGCGCAGGAAGCCGGAGACGTAGCCCGCGGGTATGCCGAGGCTGCGCAGCGCCAGGATCATCACATGGCTGAAATCCTGGCAGACGCCGCGCTTCAGCCGGAAGGCTTCCAGCGGCGTGGTGTCGACGTTGGTCGCCTCGGCGTCGTATGTGAAGTCCTTGTGGATCGCGGCACAGAGGGCGGTGGCGATTTCGAGCACGGTCAGCCGGGGCTGGACGACGCCTTGGGCGTAATCCGAAATGACCGGCGTCTCGATGAGGCGCGGGCTGTTGCCGAGGAAATGATGCGGCGAGCCCGGCTTCAGCGACCAGACGCCCGATATCTCCTCCGGCAGATCGGCGAGCACGGGGGAGAAATCGGCCGTGATCGAGTGGCTCTCGACCTGAACGCGGGCGTGCATGCGGATGTCGAGCTTCTCATGGGGCGCGCGGACCATGAAGGAGGTCGCGGGATGCTCGAAGAAATCGGTGAAACTGGACTGCTCGTCGGGCGTCGGCGACACCTTGATCGAGCCCGCGATCAGGCGCTGGCGATCGGGCAGCGACAGCGGTAGCAGGCGCATGATGTGGCGGGCGCCTGAGGCAGGCCAATCGTAGCTATAGCCCATGTGCAGCGACAGATCGTAGAGCACAACATCACCCCAGATAGGTTTGCGCGAGGAGATCGGAGAGGTTCTCGAGCTCGCGTTCGAGGCTGCGATAGACGTCGTCGGTCATGGTCTCGGGCGTCATGACGGCGAGGCCGGAGCGCAGGCGCATGGATTCGCGGTAGAAGGGCGACATCTGGCCGTTGGTAAGCGCGTTCGGCAGCTGCTCGACCTCGCGCAGGATCTCGTTCAATTGGAAGAGGATCGAGCGCGGATTGAGCGGGTCGAGCGCCAGAAGGTCGGTGACGGTCAGCCGCGCGGTGTTGACGTTGTAGCGGCGGCGGTGGGTCATGACGCTGTCGCCGATCTCGAGCAGCATGTCGAGCGCGCCATCGGGCGCCTCGGGGCCGGACATGTGGCCGAGCAGGCGGGTCATGTGCAGCGCGCGCTCGATATGGCGGCCGAGCGACAGGAAGCGCCAGCCGGTGAAGCGGTACATGTTTTCATGCACGAGACCGGCGAAGCCCGCGAGCTTGCGCAACAGGATCGTCATCGCATGGCTGGCGTCGTCGCCGGGCGACACTGTCGCGTGGAAACGGCGGGCGGTCTTGGCGAGATCGGTCAGCGCCAGCCAGCCATCCGGCGAGAAGCGGTCGCGGATGTTGCTTGCCGAATAGACGGCGCTGTCGATGTTGCGCAGCAGCGTGTCGGGCACCGCGTCCTCGGTGTCGATGTCGACGGCGGCGAGATAGGCGCTGACATCGGCCAGCAGCGGCTGGCTCGGATCGGCGGCCTCGGCGAAGCGGGCGTGCCAGGCGCGCAGGATGCGCAGCGCCCCTTCGGCGCGCTCGATATAGCGGCCGAGCCAGAAGAGATTGTCGGCGGCGCGGCTGGGCAGGCTGCCCGGCATGTTGCGGGTGAAGCTCGCCTCGGTGGGGAGCAGCGTGTGGCGCTCGACGGGTTTGTCCGAGACGATCCAGACGTCGGCGGCGGCGCCACCCGATTGCATCGCGATCGCCGCCACGTCGTCGCCGGCGCCGATGCGGGCGAAGCCGCCGGGCATGATCTGCCAGCCGTTCTTTGTGCGGGCGGCGAAGACGCGCAGCGACATCGGCCGCGGCACCAACTTGCCGTTCACCCAGCTCGGCGTGGTCGAGAGCGTCACGGCTTCCTGGCCGACGAGCTTGGGGCCATCGCTGTTCAGCCAGTCACTGACCGAGATCGCGGGCGGTGGCGCGCAGCGCCGAGCCGAGCACGGATTCACCGTTGTCGTCGAAGAAGGGCGCGCGCGAATAGGCCGGGCCGATCACCATCTTCTCGATGTTATGGGCCACATGGTCGCGCTCGCTCTTCTGGCCGCACCACCAGGTGGCGATCGACGGCATCTTCAGCTCCTCGCCGAAGAGGCGGCGACAGATGGTGGGCATGAAGGCGAGCAGGGCGCGGGTCTCGATGATGCCGCTTCCGAGCGCATTGACGATGGTGACGCTTTCGGCGCGCAGCGCGTCCACGAGACCCGGCGTGCCGATGTGCGAGGTCTGGTTGAGCTCGAGCGGATCGGCATAGGCGGGATCGAGGCGGCGCCAGAGCACGGTGATCGGCTTCAGGCCGGAGACGGTGCGCACCATCACCTTGCCGTTGACGACGGTCAGGTCCTCGCCTTCGAGCAGCATGAAGCCGAGATAACGGGCGATGTAGGCGTGCTCGTAATAGGTCTCGTTGGCGGGGCCGGGGGTGAGCACGGCGATGCGGTCGTCGCCGCTGTGCTTCATGCCCTGCAGCGCATCGCGGAAGGCGCCGAAGAAGGAGGCGAGGCGGTGCACCGGGGTTTCGGCGTAGATGTCGGAGAAGGCGCGGGTGGTCGCCACGCGGTTCTCCAGCGCGAAGCCGGCGCCGGAGGGGGCCTGGGTGCGGTCGGCCAGGACCCACCAGTTGCCATCGGGGCCACGGCCGACCTCGAAGGCGCAGAAATGCAGATAGTGGCCGCCGGCCGGCTTGACGCCGACAAGCGGGCGCTGGAACTCCGGATTGGAGGCGATCAGCGCCGGCGGCAGCACGCCATCCTCGACCAGCCTGTTGTCGCCATAGATATCGGCGACGATCGCTTCCAGGAGATCGGCGCGCTGGACAAGGCCTGCCGACAGGCTTTCCCATTCGCGCTCGTCGATCAGAACGGGGATGGGCGAAAGCGGCCAGGAGCGTTCGGCGCTGCCGGTGCTGCCATAGGCGCGGTAGAAGACGCCGGCATCGCGCAGATAGCGGTCGGCGCGGGCGAAGCGCTCGGTCAGGTCCTTTTCCGGCATGCCGCTCAGATGCGCCATGAAGCGCTGCCAGACCGGGCGGATCGCGCCGTTCTGATCGACCATCTCGTCGGCGACGCCAGGCGGCGGGCGATAGCCGAGCACCGCCTCGTTGCCGATGCGCTCGCTCTTGTCTTGCCGCAGCTCTCTTGCCGGTTTCTTGCCCATGGACCCCTAGTCTAATGCGTCTAAATGCCTGCCGGTCGTCGCAGATCCAGCGTCAGCGGGAACTCCGGCGATCCGGTCTCGATCGCGGGGATATAGCCGCCCGATGTATGCCCCCATGGCTCGAACCGCGCCAGACGCCTGGCTTCGGCTTCGTTACCATTGACCGGGAAGGTGTCATAGTTACGCCCGCCCGGATGGGCAACATGATAGATGCAGCCGCCGATCGAACGCTTCGACCATGTATCATAAATGTCGAAGGTCAGCGGCGTGTTGACCGGCAGCAGCGGGTGCAATCCCGACGCCGGCTGCCATGCCTTGAAGCGGACGCCGGCGACCGAGACGCCAGCGGTGCCGGTCGGCGTCAGCGGCACGGTGCGGCCGTTGCAGGTGACGGTGTAACGGGAAGAATTGCTGGTCTCGAGCCGCACCTGCAGACGCTCGACGGAGCTGTCGACATAGCGCACGGTGCCGCCGATCGCGCCTTCCTCGCCCATGACGTTCCAGGGTTCCAGCGCCTGGCGCAGCTCCAGCTTCGAGCCCTCGTATTCGACCTCGCCGCAGAAGGGGAAACGGAATTCGAGCTGCGCCTTGAACCATTCCGGGCTGAGGTCGAAGCCGTTCTGTTTCAGGTCGGCGAGCACGTCCTGGAAATCCTGCCAGACGAAGTGCGGCAGCATGAAGCGGTCGTGCAGCGTGGTGCCCCAGCGCACGAAGCGGCCATCGGCCGGGTGCTGCCAGAAGCGGGCGATGAGGGCGCGGACGAGAAGCTGCTGGGCGAGCGACATGCGCGCATTCGGCGGCATCTCGAAACCGCGGAACTCCACGAGGCCGAGGCGGCCGGTCGGGCCGTCGGGCGAAAACAGCTTGTCGATGCAGATCTCGGCGCGGTGGGTGTTGCCGGTGACGTCGATCAGGAGATTGCGGAACAGGCGGTCGGTGATCCAGGGCAGGGGTGTGATGCCCTTGCCGGGCGCGGGGATCTGGGCGAGTGCTGTTTCCAGCTCGTAGAGGCTGTCGTGGCGGGCCTCGTCGATGCGCGGCGCCTGGCTGGTCGGGCCGATGAACATGCCAGAGAACATGTAGGAGAGCGAGGGATGGCGCTGCCAGTGCAGCACCAGGCTCTTCAACAGATCCGGGCGGCGCAGGAACGGGCTGTCACCTGGATTGGCGCCGCCGACCACCACATGGTTGCCGCCGCCGGTGCCGGTGTGGCGGCCGTCGATCATGAACTTGTCGGCGCCGAGGCGCGACTGGCGCGCTTCCTCGTAGACGGTGCTGGTGATCGCCACGCAGTCCTGCCAGTTGGAGGCCGGGTGGATGTTGACCTCGATGACGCCGGGGTCCGGTGCGACGCGGATGACGTTGATGCGCTCATCCTGCGGTGGGGAGTAGCCCTCGATATGGACGGGCAGGCCGAGCTCGGCGGCGGCGTTTTCGGCGGCCGCGATCAGCTCGAGATAGTCCTCGATGCGCTCGACCGGCGGCATGAAGACGCAAAGGCGGCCATCACGCGGCTCCACCGAGATCGCGGTGCGCACGGCGCCGCCGATCTCGCCCAGCGTCTGCTCGACGCGGCTCTGGCCGGCCTCCTCGCTATGACGCGAGGCTTCCGGCATGGCTCGGCCCGAGGGCACGAAGACGTCGGGCAGCGGCGTGCGGGGGATGGAGGGGTCGGCCGGGTGGAGATAGGGGAAGCGGGCCGGGGGCACGTAGGGCAGGGTCCCGAGCGGCAGGCGGTAGCCGACGGGGCTGTCGCCGGGCACGAGGAAGATCTTGCCGCGCCGGGTCTTCCACCGCTCGCTCATCCAGCGCTGGCCGGATGCCTTAGCGTTCCAGGCCTGGACGGGGAGGATATAGCCCGTCGGCGTCGTCAGGCCGCGCTCGAAGACGCGGGCGATGCGGTTGCGTTCTTCCGGGTCCTTGAGCTTGGAATTCGAGGGATCGACATTGTCAGGCAGGCTACCTTCCTTGAGGATCCATTCGGCCGGGTCCTCATAGGCCGGCAGCACCATGTCGGGTTCGATGGCGAGTTCGCGGGCGATGGCGCCGAGCAGGTTGGCGGCGTCGTCTGCCGCAACGCCGGTGTCCTTGCCCTCGCCGGCGATGAGCTCGGGATCGCGCCAGATCGGCTTGCCGTCCTTGCGCCAGTAGAGCGAGAAGGTCCAGCGCGGCAGGCTTTCGCCGGGATACCACTTGCCCTGGCCGTAATGCAGGAAGCCGCCGGGGGCGAAGCGCTCGCGCAGCTTGCGGATCAGGATATCGGCCTTTTCGCGCTTGGTCGGGCCGACGGCCTCGGTGTTCCATTCGGCGGATTCGAAATCGTCGATCGAGACGAAGGTCGGCTCGCCGCCCATGGTGAGGCGGACGTCTTCGGCCTGCAGGATGCTGTCGACCTTGGCGCCGAGCGCGTTGAGTTCGTCCCAGCTGTCGTCGGAGAAGGGCTTGGTGATGCGCGGATGCTCGGCGACGCGCGTGACCTTCATGTCGAAGGCGAATTCGGTGTTGGCGTGGCCGTAGAGCGCGCCTGATATCGGGGCGGCGTTGCTGTAGTGCGGCGTGGCGGCAAGGGGGATGTGGCTTTCGCCGGTCAGGAGGCCCGAGGTCGGGTCGAGGCCGATCCAGCCGGCGCCGGGGATGTAGACTTCCGCCCAGGCGTGGAGATCGGTGAAATCGACCTCGGTGCCGGAGGGGCCGTCCAGCGCCTTCAGGTCGGGTGTCAGCTGGATGAGATAGCCGGAGACGAAGCGGGCGGCGAAGCCGAGATTGCGGAGGATTTCGACCAACAGCCAGCTACTATCGCGGCAGGAGCCGAGCGCCAGCTTCAGCGTCTCCTCCGGCGACTGCACGCCGGGCTCCATGCGGATGACATATTCGACGTCGTTCTTGAGACGCGCATTGAGGCCGACGATGAAATCGGTGGTTCGCATCGAGGTGCGGTCGATGCCGGCGAGATAGGCTGCCAGCGCCGGCTCCACCGGCTGCGGCTGCATGTAGATCTTCAGGTCGTCCCTGATCTCCTCGGGGTAGGAGAAGGGCCACATCTCGGCGCTCTCCTCGATGAAGAAATCGAAGGGGTTGTAGACCGTCATGTCGGCGACGAGATCGACCTCGATCTTGAACTCGGTCACCGGGTCGGGGAAGACGTAGCGGGCCAGATAATTGCCGTAGGGATCCTGCTGCAGGTTCACGAAATGGTTCGCCGGCGACACCTTCAGCGAATGGCTGATCACCCGAGTCTTGGAATGCGACGCGGGCTTGAGGCGGATGATCTGGGGCCCGAGGCGGACCGGCTTGTCGTATTTGTAATGCGTCAGGTGATAGATGCTGGCTTTGATCGACATGGACTGCCTTATCCGCGGCCGTATCGTTGTACGGCATTTTGCTGTTCCCGGTCGCAGTGTGTGCAATGCAGCGAGAGAATGCAAGGCGGGGATGGGTGTTCAAGGTAAGTGCTGTGGGTGTGGCTAGATGGTCTGCTGTTTTACCGCGTGGCCCCCTCATCCGACCCTTCGGGCCACCTTCCCCCCGCTGGGGGGAAGGGGAGGTTGGCGCGAGCGGCGGGCCACGAGTCCCTTCTACCCAAAGGGGAGAAGGTGCCGGCAGGCGGATGAGGGGGGCTCCGGGCTCCACCGAAAATTGAACTCGCATAAACTTACAGCCGCCCAAACCTCACCACCGCCCTCAGCCCCCTGCCGCCAATCCCCGCCTCCAGCGCCAGCGTCGCACCAAACAACCCGCAGATCTCCTCGACGATCGGCAAGCCCAATCCAGCGCCGGGGGCGCCGGATTGGTCGGCGCGGGAGAAGCGGCGGCGGACGGCTTCTAGCTGGTCGGGCGGGATGCCGGGGCCGTTGTCTTCGACTTCGAGCAGCACGGCATCTTCCAAGCCGCGGATGCGGACGGTGACTTCGGCGCCGTGGCCGGCATAGGCGATGGCGTTGCCGGCGAGGTTGCGCAGGAGTTCGCCGATCAGCAGCGGTTCGGCGCGGATCATCTCCTGGCCGTCGCCCTCGAAGCCGAGATCGATGCCGGCGGCGGACGCGGTCGGGATGAGTTCGCCGGTGATCTCCTGGGCGATCGCGGTGAGGTCGATCGCTGTCGCCGCCAGCGCCTCGCGCGAGGTGGCGGCGTCGATCTTCGCCATCAGGAGCAGCTGGGCGAGCACGCGCTCGGCATGCGCCACGGCCTGATCGCCCTTCAGCGCGACGGCCTGGGCGTCTGCCAGCGAGGTGGCGCGCGCCGATAGCGCCAGCTGGGTACGGATGATGGCGAGCGGGGTTCGCAGCTGGTGGCTGGCATTGCCGGTGAAGTTGCGCAGCGCGTCCAGCGCCTGCTCCAGCCGGATCATGAAGCCGTTGACGGTATCGACCAGCGGCTGGACCTCGCTCGGGACGGATTGCTCGATCGGGTGCAGGTCGTCCGGGCTGCGTTCGCCGATCGCGTCGCGCAGCTTGTAAAGCGGGCGCAGCGCCACGGTGACCGAGATCCAGACGATGATGGCGGCGCCGAGGATCATGACGGAGAGGCGCAGCGCCGAGCGCAGCAGGATGGCGCGGGCAAGCTGGCGGCGGGCGATGGTGGTTTCGGCGACGGTGACGGTGAAGGGGACCGAGCGGATGCCCGTCGAGGCCGAACGGTTGAGGGTGGCGACGCGGATCGGCTCGTTGCGGAAGAGGTCGTCGGCGAAGACGGAGCCGTCGCCCTTCGTCTGCTTGATGACGGGCAGCGCCTGGTAGCCGGTGATGAACTGGCCGGGCGGGCCGTCGACGCGGTAGAAGACGCGGTCCTGCGCCGCCGATGTCAGCATTTCCAGCGCTACATAGGGTATGTCGACCTGCAGCGAGCCATCCTCGGCGACGACGACGCGTTCGGCGATCGCCAGCGCCGAACCGGCGAGGACGCGGTCGGAGACGATGTTGGAGGTCTGCACCGCCTCGCGGTAGGTATCGGCCAGCGCCACGATGCCGATGACGGCGGTCGAGATCAGCAGCCAGAAGAGCAGCCGGCGGCGAAGCGAATAGGCCGCTGTCATGGCGCCTCGGGAGTGACGGCGCCCGGTGGCGGGGCGCCCGTCGAAGAGGGGGCGGGGAGCTTGTCGAGATAGTAGCCGATCCCGCGCGCGGTCTTCACCGTCAGCCCATGCGGCGCGAGACGCTTGCGGAGGCGGCTCACATATTGCTCGATCGCATTGGCGGAAATATCGTCGTCGAAGGCGGTCAGCGACTGGATGATCGCTTCCTTCGAAACGACCTTGCCGGCGCGCATGAAGAGGATTTCGAGCAGGCCGAGCTCGCGGGCGGGGATGTCGAGCGGTGTGGCGCCGGAAAAGAAGGCGCGCGAATTCAGATCGAGCGACAGGCCGCCGAAGCTGACGGTCGCCGAATGCAGGCCGGCCTGGCGACGCAAAAGGACGCGCACGCGGGCCTCGAATTCGGCGATGTCGAAGGGCTTGATCAGGTAGTCGTCGGCGCCAAGATCGAGCCCCCTGACGCGCTCCTCCGGCGTGCCGCGCGCCGTCAGGATCAGGACGGCGGCCTGGTTCTGGCGGGCGCGCATGGCGCGCAGCACGTCTAGGCCGTCCATCTCGGGCAGGTTGAGATCGAGCACCACGAGATCGAAGTTTTCGGCCGCCGTCACGGCATTGGCGGAGGCGCCGTCATGGACTACGTCGACGGCATGGCCGGTGCCGCGCAAGATGGCCGACAGCCCGTCGGCCAGCGCGATATTGTCCTCGACCAGTAGAATGCGCACGGATGTTCCCCTGATTTTTGCCGGAGACTACAGGGCGGCGCTGGCGATGTCACGGGTGGAGCCTATGTGCAGACGCGGCAAAATTGTTCGCGGTGGTACTTGAGCCGGCCCTAAGGTCATAGCCTATAACGGTTGCTGGAGGCCCTATGAGTGAGCAAGTCAATGATGATCGCTGGCTGACCGCAGCCGAGTGCGCAGAGCAGATGGGTCTGACCGTCCGTGCGCTGCGACTCTACGAGACGCGGCGGCTTATCAACCCGCGACGAACGGGTAAGAACTGGCGTTTGTATGGCATCTCGGATATCGCGCGGCTGCATGAAATCCTCGCCTTGAAACGTCTCGGGCTTAGCCTTGCCCACATTACTGATCTGCTTGCAGGGCACACGGCGGATTTGGATCGGACGTTGGCCATGCAAGAGGCAACAATGATGGCTGTGCGGCGGCGTGCCGATGAGGGGCTGGCGTTGATCCAGACTTCGCGCAGACGAATCGCTTTGGGCGAGTCGGTTGCAATCCACGACATCATCCGAATAGCAAGGGAGACAGACATGAGCGATGGTGGCAGCGAATCCGTTGCATGGCGACGTTACGAACAAGCGCGTCCACGTGTCGAAGTGCCAACCGATCCAGCGCTTTATGATCGCTATGTGGGTTTCTATCGATTTGAAACCGGTGCGGTTATGACGATCTCCATAAGGTCCGGCGGGCTGTCGGCACAACTCACGGGTCAGGATCCGCTCGACATATTCGCGGAGAAGGATGACCTGTTTTTCCTGCGCGTCGTCGCGGCGCAACTGAGTTTCACATGCGACGGCGGAGGAACAGCGCGCAGTCTGGTGCTGCATCAGAACGGCTACGAACAGACGGCGTTGCGGATCAATGAAGAGCTGGCGCTGACGATCGCTGCCGAGCTTGCAGGTAGGGTCAAAGAGAGACGTCCGGCGCCCGATAGCTAGGCGCGGCTGCGTAGCCTTATTCGTGAGGCTACGCAAGGCGAATATGATTTCGACAAGATGACCGATATGCTCGCTGAGGCGACGCGCGAACAGGCGCCGAAAATCAAGGCAGACCTGGAGAAGGCCGGCCTTCTACAGGATCACCTTTTCAAGGGCGTCACCTCGGAAGGCTGGGACGTCTACGACGTTACGTTTGAAAACGAGAAGATGGAGTGGCGGTTCGTTCTGGCCGATGACGGGCGCATGAGCGGTGCTTGGATCCGGCCGTTGCCTTGAGCGGTCGTGCGATGGCTCTCACTGCCGCGCGATCGCTTGCATCAGCTTGATGAAGCGCGGGTCGGAGCGGATGTTGTCGAGGTCGGAATCGTTTTCGAACCAGCCGATCTGGTAGGCGGAGCTGTTGGGTAGCAGCTGCTGCAGGAGTTCCATGGCGCGGTCGGTGTCGCCGAGCACGGCGTGGACGCAGACGGCGTTGTAGCGGGTGATGACGTCGTGCGGGTCCATGGCAAGCGCGCGGTTGATCCAGGAGACGGCGCGTTTGCGGTCGCCGATCTGCGCGTAGGCCAGCGCCGCGCGGTGGACGGGGGCGGAATTGCCGGGGTTCTGCTCGGCGGAGCGTTCGGCGCGGGCCGCCCCTTCGGCCGCCCAGTTGCGGGCTTCCTCGTCGCTTCCGAGCGAGCGGCAGGCGGCGGCGAGAAGGACGGGGGAGACATAGTCATCGGCGTAGAGTGCCGCCGAGCGTTCGAAATAGACGATCGCCTCCTCGAACTGGCCGCGCTTGAACAGGCGGTGGGCGAAGTGAAAATTGGCCTCGAAGAGATTGGGATCGAGTGCCAGCGCCCGGGCGAAATAGATGTCGGCCTCCTGATCGCGGTCCGCGTGATGCAGCGCGATGGCGCGGGCGGCATGCGCCTCGGCGAGAGCGGGATCGAGCGCGAGCGCCTTTTCCGTCATCTCCAGAATTTCACCGATCGGCAGTTCGGCGGCGTACCAGATGTAAAGCGCGCTGTCGCAATCGGCGATGCCGGCATAGGCGCGGGCATAGTCGGGATCGAGCTCGATCGCCTTGTAGAACATGCGCCTCGCCATGATCAGATAGGACATGGTCATGCTGCGGGCGAACTTGCGGCCGCGCAGATAGTAGGTGTAGGCCTCGACATTGGTGGTGGGGTCGCTTTCAAGCGCGCGCACTTCCTCCGGCCGCATCTTGATCTTCAATTGCCCGACGATCGCATGGGCGATCTCGTCCTGTATGGCGAAGATATCGGTGAGGTCGCGGTCGTAGCGATCGGCCCAGAGGTGGTCCTCGTTCAAGGCGTCGATCATCTGGGCGCTGATGCGCACCCGCGCTCCGGACTTGCGGACGCTGCCCTGCAACACATAGCGCACCGCGAGTTCGCGGGCGATCTGGCCGATCTTCACGCTGCGGCCCTTATAGGAGAAGGTGGTGTTGCGCGGGGTCACCATGAGGCCCGAGATCTTCGAGAGATCGGTGATGATGTCCTCGGTCAGGCCGTCGGAGAAATACTCCTGGTCGGGATCGCCGCTCATGTTGGTGAAGGGGAGGACGACGATCGAGCGGTCGTCGCCGGCCGTCGTTTCGGGGGCGGGCGTTCGCGGCTTGCGATCGCCGGTCGTGTCGGCGGGGCGGTCGAAGCGGACGGCATAGACGTGAACCTCCTGCTGGATGTTCTTCAGCGTCTGCCGGCCGCGATCGTCGAAGCCGAGATCGAGGCGGGCGCCGACATGGTCGCGCACCGACGACGAGACCGCGATGCCGCCGGGTTCCGCCACGGCCTCCAGCCTTGCGGCGACATTGACGCCGTCGCCGAAGATATCGTCGTTCTCGACGATGACGTCGCCGAGGTTGACGCCGATGCGAAAGCGGATGCGCCGGTCTTCCGGCACATTGTCATTGTCCCGCGCCGCGCCGCGCTGGATGTCGACGGCGCAGGCGACCGCGTTGACGACGCTGCCGAATTCGGCGAGCAGCCCATCGCCGAGCAGCTTCACCAGCCGGCCGCGATGGCGGGCGATCGCCGGTTCGATCAGCTCGGTACGATGACGGTTGACCGCCTTCAGCGTGCCGGCCTCGTCGATGCCCATCAGCCTGCTGTAGCCGACGACATCGGCGGCGAGGATGGCTGTCAGTCGGCGCTCCAATGCGTCCTCCGAATGATCCGGGAAGGTGGTTCAGGCGGGTGCTTTGGGAAGTCTAACGTCTTTGGCTGTTTTTGTCGCGCGCGACGGTTACGCCTTTGGACGGGCATGTGGCATGCGCGGCATGCGGTGAGGGCCAAATCGCGTGAAGAGAGGTGCTCCCTTGTGCGCGCCATCGCAGTCATGCATTCTTGATGGATGAGGAGACTGCCGTTACTTGCGCTGATGCTGATCTGTCCGGGGCTCGCCCTGGCGGAGCCGGTTTTCTATCCGGCGGTCTCGGGCAATGCCACGGCCCCGACGCTCATCGTCTATTCCTCGCTCGACGAGCCGCTGGCGCAGCCGATGATCCGCGGATTTCAGGCGGCCAATCCCGACGTCGCCGTCAGCTACGAGGACATGCTGACGGGCGAGATCTACGATCGCATCGTCAGGGAGACCGACGCCGGCAAACCAACTGCGGATTTCGCCTTCTCGTCGGCCATGGACCTCCAGGTGAAGCTTTCCAACGACGGCTATGCGCAGCCGAGCAACCTGCCGATGAGCGGGCTCTGGCCGAAATGGGCGAACTGGCGCAACACCGCCTATGCGCTGACCTTCGAGCCCGCCGTCTTCGTCTATCACAAGCCGAGCTTCGTCAACGAACAGCCGCCGAGCTCGCGCGCCGAATTCGTCGACTACCTCAAGCGCAAGGGCGACGCCGTGCACGGGCGGATCGGCACCTACGATATCGAACGCTCCGGCGTCGGCTTCCTGTTCATGGCGCGCGACCAGGAGCAGTTCGGCGACATCTGGTCGGTGATCGGCGCCATGGGGGCGGCGGGCGTGAAGCTTTATTCGACGAGCTCGGCGATCCTCGAGCGTGTGTCGGACGGGCGCTTCGTGCTCGGCTACAACATTCTCGGCTCCTACGCGGCGGATTGGGCCAAGCGCAACCCGCAAGTCGGCATCGTGCTGCCGAAGGACTATACGGTGGTCATGTCCAGGATCGGGCTGGTGCCGCAGGCGGCCGCCAATCCGGAGCTCGGGCGGCGCTATCTCTCCTTCTTCATGTCGAAGGAGGGGCAGACGGTCATGGCGCGCGAGCTGCAGATTCCCGCCGTCAGTCCCGAAGTAACCGGCGAAAACACCGCCAACACGATGCAGGCGCTGCTCGGCGCGCAGCTGAGGCCGGTGCCCGTCAGCCCCGGTCTGATGGTCTATCTCGATCAGGTGAAACGGGCGCGGCTGATCGCGCGCTGGAACGAGGTGCTGCGCACGCAGTAAGCGTCGGACGATCGCCAATAAGCGCCAGGCGTGTTGTTTCGGGGCAATTATATCGGGTGGGTTGCATAAGTATATTGCCGCCCGGTTTCCTCGGCTTTGCCGGGATATCCGGGCTTTGTACTGAACATTCACACCCCAAAATTGGTGCGGCGCGCATACTATTCTTTTAACCCTCGGGCTCCATATTAGGAAATTGGAAAGGTCGGGAACCAATCGCGCCGTCAGGCGTTTTCGGGTTTCAGGCTAGCGTGCATTCCACGGATATGGGCAATACCGCATGAACATTCTCATTGTCGAAGACGAATTGCTGATCGCGCTCGATCTCGGATCCATCGTCGAGGATCTCGGTCACACCGTCATCGGCCCGGCCCGAACGCTGGATGAAGCGCTGGAGCTTGCCGAGCAGGCCGAGGTGGCGCTGGTGGATGTTCAGCTTGCCGACGGCGTGACCGGCCCCGCGATCGCCGAGCGGCTGTCCAGCGAGCATGGCGTCACCGTCGTCTTCGTCACCGGCAATCCGGAGATGGTGCGCGACAACCGCAACGCCGTCGGTGTCGTGTCCAAGCCGCATTGGCCGGAGAAGGTGTCGGAGGCGCTCGATTACGCCGCCGCGATCCGCTTCGGCAAATCGCTGATCTCGCCACGCTTCCTGATGCCGCTGGCGTCTTGAACCCCCGCGCTGTCTAGCGCAGTTTCAATCCTGATTTTCCGGAAATGGATGCGGCGCTCTATCGCTGTCGCGTGTGGTTGCTCGCAGGCGCCAGACGAAAGGCCCCGGCGATGCCGAGGGCCGTGTGTTTCCCGTATCGAACCTGTTCGCACGCCTCCTAGTCTAGCGGAAGCGGCAGGGACGCTGGGCGTTGGAGAGCAGTTCCTGCTTCGTCGCGAAGGACCCGAAGAGCTTCAAGAGGCGCTTTTCCTCGTCCTGTTCCAGCCGGTGGCGGCGCGAGAATTCGGTGACGCTCCATACTTCCCGCAGGCGGTCGTTCTGGCGGTCGTCGTTGATCTGGTTGACGTCGATATGCGTGCTCATGGCGCGATTTCCCCTATTACATCGGCCTAACGTCGAAGGCCGCAAACGGTTCCCGCGGCGTATGCGAAATTTGCGATTTCGGCTCCCAATTCGAATTGCGGCAAAAAAGTGTCCCGCGTGACTGGATAAGCGCGGGACGTCAGCTAAATGACAGCTTGTTGTGGTCCCTTTTGACGAACTTCAACTCCGTGGAGGCGGATAGGGGAAGTTTCGGGAGGAGTTTCGCCAGATGTTTCGGACGCGTCCAGCATCCGTGGGCGCTGTCCTTCCCGATCCGATCGAGAACAATGCGCGGTGCTCCGCCGCGCTCATGGAGGACAGTCTCTTGAAGCATATTTTCCTGACAAGCATGTTTGCGGCCGCCATCGCGCTGCCGGCCTTTGCCGCCGATTACACCATCATGGCGCCGGCCGCTCCCGGCGGTGGCTGGGACCAGACCGCGCGCTCGCTGCAGCAGGTGATGCAGAAGGAAGGCATCTCGGGCAACGTTCAGGTGATGAACGTTCCGGGCGCCGGCGGCACCATCGGCCTGGCGCAGTTCACTGGCCAGAACAACGGCAATCCGAACGCGCTGATCGTCGGCGGCTATGTCATGGTCGGCGCGATCCTGACCAACAAGTCGCCGGTCTCGCTGAAGGACGTCACGCCGATCGCGCGCCTGACGGGCGAATACGAGGCGATCGTCGTTCCCACCTCTTCCGACATCAAGACGATGGACGACCTCGTCGCCAAGCTGAAGGCTGATCCGGGCTCGGTATCCTGGGGCGGCGGCTCGGCCGGCGGCACCGACCATATCGCGGTCGGCCTGATCGCCAAGGCGGTCGGCGTCGATCCGACGAAGATCAACTATGTCGCGTTCTCGGGCGGCGGCGAAGCGCTGGCGGCCATTCTCGGCGGCCAGGTGACGGCCGGCATCTCCGGCTACGGCGAATTCGAGATCGCAGGTGAAGTCGGGCCAGCTGCGCCTGCTCGCCGTCTCCGGCGACGAACGCATCGAAGGCGCCGACGCGCCGACGCTGAAGGAAGCCGGCGTCGACGTCAGCCTGCAGAACTGGCGCATGGTCGCGGCCGCTCCCGGCCTCTCGACCGAGCAGACCGCCGCCGTGACCGCCGATTTCGACAAGCTGTCGAAGTCCGCCAGCTGGCAGGAGATGCTGAAGACCAAGGGCTGGGCCGACACCTACCTCGCCGGCGACGCCTTCAAGGCGCAGCTCGACAAGGATGTCTCGGCGACTGAAACGATCCTCAAAGACATCGGACTTGTTCAATGAGCATGGGTAGAGAACCCGTGGCAGAAAAGCGCCGCCCCGACTGGGCGGCGCTTGTCATCGCCATCTGTCTTTTCGCCGTTGCCGCCGTGATGCTGTGGGACGCCTCGAACATGCGCGTCATCGCGCAGTACGACCGCATCGGGCCGGCGACCGCGCCGAAGGTCGTGGCCTTCGGGCTGATCGGTCTCGGCATCTGGACGATCTTCGAGGCGTTTCGCGGCGAGTTTCCTAAGCGCGAGCGCCAGGAAATCGGCCCCGTCGTCTGGGTCATCGCCGGGCTCGCGGCGCAGATGCTGCTGCTGAAGACCGCCGGCTTCTCGATCGCCACCGGCCTGCTGTTTGCCTTTACCGCGCGCGGATTCGGGCAGCGCAAGCTCTGGTTCTCGATCCCCTTCGGCATCGCCTTCAGCTTCATCGTCTGGGTGATCTTCTCGCAGCTCCTGAAGCTCACGCTGCCCGCAGGGCCGCTCGAGCGACTGTTTTTCTAGGAAATAGGCGATGAATACCTTCGAATTCCTGTTCCAGGGCATCCTGGTCGCCGTGCAGCCGATGAACCTCGTCTATGCCTTCATCGGCGTGACGCTTGGCACCGCCGTCGGCGTCCTGCCGGGCATCGGGCCGGCGCTGACCGTGGCGCTTCTGCTGCCCGTGACCTACCAGCTCGATCCGGCCGGATCGCTGATCATGTTCGCCGGCATCTATTACGGCGGCATGTATGGCGGTTCGACCACCTCCATCCTGCTCAACACGCCGGGCGAAAGCTCCTCGATCGTCACCGCGCTCGAGGGCAACAAGATGGCGCGCGCCGGACGCGGCGGCCCGGCGCTGGCGACAGCCGCGATCGGCTCCTTCGTGGCCGGCCTGATCGCCACGCTCGGGCTTGCCTTCATCGCGCCCTATATCGTCAAGCTGGCGCTGGTGTTCGGACCGCGCGAATATTTCGCGCTGATGGTGCTCGCCTTCGTCACCGTGTCGTCGGCCTTCGGGGATTCGGCGCTGCGCGGGTTGACTTCGCTGTTCGTCGGCTTCGTGCTCGCCATGGTCGGTATCGACCAGCAGACGGGGCAGGCGCGGCTTGCCTTCGGCATTCCCGATCTGCTCGACGGCGTCGAGGTGACGACGCTCGCGGTCGCGATGTTCGCGATCGGCGAGACGCTCTACATCGCCGGCCAGGGCAACAGCATCGAGGAAAAGGTCGAGGCCGTGAAGGGCTCGCTGTGGATGACGGCGGAAGACTGGGGCCGCTCGTGGAAGGCCTGGCTGCGCGGCACCGTGATCGGCTTCCCGATCGGCGCGATGCCGGCGGGCGGCGCCGAGATCGGCACGTTCCTGTCCTACGCCACCGAGAAGAAGCTGGCGAAGAACCCGGAGGAATTCGGCCATGGCGCCATCGAGGGCGTCGCCGGACCGGAGGCCGCCAACAATGCGTCGGCGGCCGGTACGCTGGTGCCGCTGTTGACGCTCGGCCTGCCGACCTCGGCCACGGCGGCGATCATGCTGGCCGGCTTCCAGCAATACGGGCTGCAGCCCGGGCCATTGCTGTTCGCCAACAATCCGCAGCTCGTCTGGGGCCTGATCGCCAGCCTGTTGATCGCCAACGCCATGCTCCTGGTGCTGAACCTGCCGATGATCGGGCTCTGGGTTCGCCTCCTCACCATCCCGAAGACGTGGCTCTATGCCGGCATCCTGCTGTTCGCGACGCTCGGAACCATCGGCGCCAATCCGTCGGTGTTCGAGCTCGGCATGCTGCTCGCATTCGGCGTGCTCGGCTACATCATGCGGCTGTTCGGCTATCCGATCGCGCCGGCGGTGGTGGGGCTGATCCTCGGGCCGCTCGCCGAACAGCAGTTGCGCCGGGCGCTCGCCATCAGCCAGGGCGATGTGACGACGCTGGTCATGTCGCCGATCGCGGCGGGCCTGCTGCTCGTCGCCGCCGCCGCCTTCATCATCCCCCTCATCCTGCGCCTGCGCGGGCGCGGGCAGGTGCTGTCGCAGCTGGCGGCGAACGAGGACTGAGCGTCTGACATAGAAAGTGCCGGGAAACGTTCATATGCGATGAACGCTCCCAACCCCAGACGTTGCGGCCGGCGGATGCATCATCCGCCGGCCGTTTCTCGTTTACGGCGGGCCGTCGCCGGCGCCGTTGACGTGGCGCAGGAAATCGATGACGCGGCGGGTCAATAGCTCGGCGGCGTCGGAATCCCAGGAGGGGAGCGAGCTGTCGGCGAAATAATGCTGGTCGCCGGGGTAGAGGAAGAGGCTCGCGTCCTTTACATGCTCCAGGATCTCGCGGGCGGCATCGATATCGCCTTCGCGCATGAAGATCGGGTCGGCGTCCATGGCATGGATCTGCACCGGCACGCCCTCCGGCCAGGGACCGAAGGACCATTCGCCCGATATCGGCAGGCAGGCGTGGAACAGAAGCGCGCCGCGCGCGCCGGGCCGCGTCTGCGCCAGCTGCTGCGCCGGCACGACGCCGAAGGAGAAGCCGGCATAGACGAGCTCGGCGGGCAGGTTCCGCGCCATTTCGACGCCGCGCTCGCGCAACGCATCGAAGCCTGCCGCCTCGATATAGGCCATGCCCTCGTCGATGCTGGCGAAGACATGGCCGTCGAAGAGATCTGGCGTGTGGACGACATGGCCGGCGTCGCGCAGATGATCGGCGAAGACATGGATGCCTGACGTCAGGCCTTGGGCATGATGAAAGAGCAGGACTTCGGCCATCGTTACCTCCGGGAGGGATAGCTATGGCGGGGGTGGGGGAAGTCCATGGGGGAGGCTTCGCCGGGCCGGTGGCGTCTTTGCATCAGGAGCGGACATTTCTACTCGGTGTCGCTAAAATTGGTGCGGCAATCATGGAGGGACTTAATGAGTGCACCCAAGCTTCTGTCCGGCGGCAATCCGCAGATACCGAAGGGGGAAGGGGATGCCCCGGTTCAGGCATATATTGCCGCGATGCCGGGGTGGAAGAGCGCGGTTGGGAAGCAGATCGACCAGCTCATAACAGGTCTCGTCCCCGATGTGCGCAAGGCCATCAAGTGGAACACGCCGCTTTACGGCGTGGCAGGCGACGGCTGGTTCCTGGCATTTCACTGCTTCGATCGATACATCAAGGTAACGTTCTTCAAGGGCGCATCGTTGGTTCCGTTGCCGCCTGTCGGGTCCAGACAGGACGGGGTGCGGTATGTGCATCTGCATGAAGATGAGCAGTTCGATGCAGCCTTGCTGAAGGGTTGGATATTGCAGGCGGTGCAGCTGCCGGGGCAGGTTTTGTGAGGTTGGCGGTAACCCACCCCATCGATTCCCGCATGGCTGGGTTGAATTCCCGGTGGTTGTGGTTGGTGCCGGGCGCGCCCATATGTGAGCTGTCAATCATATGCTAGAGAAAGAAAGACAATGTCCTTCCGCCAGTCCATTCGTGATGGCTTTCTTGGTCGCGCCTTTGCGATGATCGGTGCCGCCAATGCCGCCAGCGCCGCCGTCGAATCCGGCCGCCGCCCCCGCGCGCGCGATCTGAAGAAGCTCGGGATCGATCCGGGCCAGTTCGACCGCATCAATCACTAAGCTTGCGACATAAAGCGTGTCGCGATCCGCAGGATTCGCTCGTCACGCTTTAAGTCTTTGTTTTGTCGCACGTCGCTGCCGCAAAACAGCTGTACATTCTTGCGCGACATGCTTGGAAGCGGTCCTCGACCGCTCGACATGAATGAGCCCGCCACCCGGTGAAGTGACCGAGGTCGCGGGCTTTATTTTTGTCGAAAGTTTTGTTCTGCCGAAGATCGGGCCACCGCGGCTGCCGCGGCCGATCTTCACGTCGAACGTTGCCTCAGGTCTGGACCTGCGGCTCCTGCTTCTTGTGGGCGTGCGTTTCGCCGCGCGCGCGCTCTTCGGCCACTTCCCGCCTGTTGTGGCGGATGGAGGACCAGAGCGAGAGGCCGATCAGCGTCGCGCCGCCGAGGCCGGTGATGACTTCCGGAACGCGAACCATCGTCTGCGCATACATGACCACCGAGAGGATCAGGATGGCGTAGAAGGCGCCGTGCTCGAGATAGCGGTATTCGGCCAGCGTTCCCTTTTCCACCAGCATGATCGTCATCGAGCGCACATACATGGCGCCGATGCCGAGACCGATGGCGATGATGAAGAGGTTCTGCGTCAGCGCGAAGGCGCCGATGACGCCATCGAAGGAGAAGCTGGCATCCAGTACCTCGAGATAGATGAAGGCGCCGACGCCACCCTTGGCAGCCGCGTTCATCGTCTTTTGCGAGGCATCCAGCAGGCCGCCGACCACTTCGACCGCGAGGAAGGTCAGGAGACCATAGATGGCGCTTTCAACGAAGCTGCTCGCCTCTTCTTCCGGCAGGAAGGAGGAGAAGATCAGGATCAGCGAAAGCACGAAGGCGATCTCGATGCCCTTGATGGTGGCCGAGCGCGACATCAGTCTTTCCAGGCCGGCGATCCAGTGTACGTCCTTCTCGTGGTTGAAGAAGTAGCTGAGGCCGACCATCATCAGGAAGGTGCCGCCGAAGGCCGCGATCGGCAGATGCGCGTCGTTCATGATGCGGGCATATTCGTCCGGTTCGCGGGCGGCCAGAACCACGGCTTCCCATGGGCCGATCTGCGCGGCGATGGCGACGATCGCCAGCGGGAAGACGATACGCATGCCGAAGACGGCGATGATGATGCCCCAGGTCAGAAAGCGATGCTGCCATTCCGGCGTCATCTCCTTCAGCTTGTTGGCGTTGACGATGGCATTGTCGAAGGAGAGCGAGATCTCCAGCACGGCAAGCACCGTGCAGATGAAGAAGACGGTCGCCATGCCGCCGAGGGTGCCGGTGGTCTGCCAGCCGAGGGCCGCGCCAAGCGCCAGGCCGGCGGCCGTGACGATGAAGGACCAGGTGAAGTAGCTGAGGGTCGATCTCGACGTGGTGGGGGCGCTCATGAGCGAACCTCCACGCCGGAAACGGTGTTCGGGAGCGCAAATACGCTCTTGAGCATCGAAATGCTCGTGAGCATGGATATGCTCGGGAAACGCGACATGCCACAACGGGCATGCGCGTAAGGCATGGTGTGCTTTTTCATAGAATGAAAATCCGCCGGCTCATTTGCAGGCGGTACCGACATCACGAGAGCGCCGTAAAAACTCTCGCCAGAGGGGCCCGGCACCAGGTTGCCCGTCGGCCGATGTCTGAGGCCGCGGGATGCTCACAGAGATAATCAACTTCAGGCGTCAGTCAAGATCACCTTGCGGGTTCGTGTCGCTTTTCCCGGGAACCATCCGATCGCTCGATCGTTAGCTTACCGATTACCCGACAAATGTGTCGCTGATGGGCTGTCGACCTTGGTCGCGGCACGCTCGATACGCGGTCGGGAACCGAACCAGTGCCTATCGAAAAAGTGCCATCGAAACAGTGTCAGCCGAACATGTGCCGGTTGAAAGAAGGGAGAGGACGACCATGCAGAACTTCAGCCACGTTCCGGAAACCCATATTCCCGACAAGCGCACGGAAGCGCCGGACCGCATGAAGCGGGCTAAGCCGAACCGGATGAAGACGGCCCAGGTTATGCCGCCGCACCAGGTGGACCTGACGCTGACGCCGGGGGTTCATCACGACATCCATGTGCCCGCGCATGTGACGGGCGGAGACCTGTCGCGCGAGGGGCCGATCACCAGCGACGGTGAAAAGGGTGCAGACAAGAGCGCCAAGAAGAACTGAATTCAAGCCGATAGCGAGGACACATGACCGTAAACACCGTACCCGTCGACCTCTCCATGAAGCACGAGAGCGAGTGGCGGGCGATCAGGGCAGTCGCCACGCGCGGCGGCGACATCATGACAGCCGGCTCCCGTCAGAACCCGATCGTTTCTTCGAAGGCGTCCCAGGAGCGGGTAAGTTCGTAGCGGCCGATGCCGGGGATGGCGAAGTGGCCGAAATAGGGGCTGAGCTGGAATTCGGCGAAGGCCTCGCTGAACTTGCCGACGGCGCCGACATAGATCGCCGCGGCAAGGCCGGTGCGGTTGGCGCCGTGTTCGCAATGGATGAGCAGCGGCTTGGGCGCATCGGCCATCAGCCTGGCAAGGCGCTGGGCCTCCGGAACCGGCAGGACTTGCGACGAGGACATGGGGAAATCAATCAGCGTGATGCCGGCCTTGGCGGCGGCCGCGGCCTCCTGGCGGTACCAGCCGGTGCGCTCCTCGTCGCGCAGATTGACGATCGTCTTGATACCGTAGGTATCGGCATAGGTGGCGATGTCCGAGCCGGTCGGCTGGGCCGAGCGGTAGAGTTCGCCGGGTATGACTTCGTGAAAATTTCCGGTGAGCTGGCGGATGCCCGCATGGCCGACGACCAGCAGGACCGCGCCCAGCGCAAGGCCGACGGACCATTTCAGAACTGCAAGATATCTTCGCGCCATGCCTTCACTTCCAGGCAGCCTTCATGGCTGTCGCATCACTGCGATTGCGGTGATCGGGCATGACATGGGGTGCTTGGCAAGGCCATGCCAGCCTCTTCAACGAAACGTGAGCGGATGGCTCCGGCCGAGAAATGCCGCGTGGACGTGGCGGTCGCATGGGCGAAAACTTGCTGGTGGCAAACGGCGCTTGCCAACCTTTCGGAAAGGATTGAGCGGCGATAATCGGCCATCACGGGATTTGGGACATCATGGCCAAGACAGCGACACGCCGCAAGACATCGACACGCTCGCGGGCGGGAGCGAGAAAAAGCGGAGGCGGCAGCGCGGTTCCCTGGGTGGTCGCCGGTGTGCTCGCCTTTGGCGGCATCGCCGTCTACGACAACTGGAAGAGCGTGAAGCCGATGCTGGCGTCGACGGCGCCCGCGGCATCGATCGCGAGGCCGGTCAGCGTGGCCAAGAGCGCGCCACAGCGCGAGAGCGACAACAGCCGCGATACCGGGCCGAGGCAGACCGCGTCGATTTCGTCGATCTCGAGGATGGTGCCGCCGGCCGCCGTGCCATTGCCGTCCAGGGGCCCATCATCCAATAATCCCGCGGCCGAAAAGGCGGTGCCGGTTTCCGTTTCCCCGGTTTCCGTTTCTCCGGCGCAGACGCAGGCCGCCAAGGCCGCGTTCGGCTATTGCGGGCAGGGCGAGCATGTCAACTGCGTCGCCGACGGCAGCACCTTCTGGTACAAGGGCGAGAAGATCGTGATCGCCGATATCGTCAGCCCCGGCATCGACAATGCGCGCTGCGACGGCGAGCGCCGCGCCGGCTTCGCCGCCAAGCTCAGGCTGCTCAATCTACTGAACGCCGGCTCGTTTTCGATGAACGCCGCCGGCCAGCCCGACAAGGGCGCCGCACCCCGGGTCATCTCGCGCGACGGCCGCTCGCTCGGCGCGCAACTGGTCGACGAGGGCCTGGCGCGCAAGCCCGGCCAAGGCGCCTGGTGCGCCTGAGGGCGCTTGAAGCTACTTCTGCTTCGGCGCCTTGCCGTTGGTCTTGAAGAGGGCGGAGAAGGCGGTATCGGTGCTCTTGGCGGTGCATTCGATCGAGACCGGCTTGCCGTCGTAGGGGTTGCCGAGCGTGCAGCTTCCCGACACCTTGACCTGACCGGTCATCTTCTGGCCGACCCCCGTCACCACCATGTCGAGCGGCAGGGTGACATTGCCTGACGATGCCGGCTTGATCTTGGTGCCGTCGCCCTGGAAGCCGAGCATCTTGCCCTCGGCGCTGAAGATCAAGGTGACCTGACCGTTGATCAGCGTGACGCTGGCGATCTCGTTCCGGCAGGGCTTGGACGCGTCGACCTTGCCGACGACAAGCTTGCTGCATCGTCCCGCCAGCGTCAGCGCGCCCGGCGCGCCCGGAAAATTCTGCTGCGGCGTGCCCGCGGCCTGCGCGATCGTTGCCGACAGAAGCACGCCGGCGGTCAGGATTACCAGTTTCATTTCAATACCTCGTCATTCTCCAGGGCACCGAGGCCATGGCATTCTTCTGTGTTCGAAATTGGTCGACGGACCGGACTTTCAAGGCGGGTGCGTACAGCTTCGCGGCAACGGGAAAAGCCACCAGAAATGGCTTCCAACACCACTTTTACATATATCGATCCGATAATAAGACCGTCGCCGCCCCGTGTGGGGCGCAATGAGGGGAAACATGAGAAACATCACGCTGTCGGCGGTCTCCGCCATCGCATTCCTGGCATTTTCGGGCGTCTCTTACGCGGAAGACCTGGTCTTCACGCTGAAGAACGGCACCAACTCCGTGCTCACCAATTTCTATACCTCGCCCGTCGGCGTCAACGAGTGGGAGGACGATGTCTTCGGCAGGCAGGTGCTGAACCCGGGCGAGAGCATGGACATCACCATCGCCGACGGCCGCGACGTCTGCAAATACGACATGAGGTTCGAATTCGAGGAGGGCTCCAGCCTCGACACGACCACCGATACGCAGAACCTTTGCGAAATGGGCTCCTATACGATCAACGAATAGGCGCCGCGCGAATTGCTTTTGGTGACGAGGCTAGGCCGATCCGCCGGGCCTCTTTTCGTTTGCGCGGGGCCCGACGGCAAAACGCCCCGGAGACCGGGGCGATGGCTGTTTCGGTGGTGTCGGCGCAATGCCCGACATGCCTAGCGGCAGACGCGCAGGCTTTCCATGTGGTAGCCGCCGTCATAGGCGTTCGGCACCTGGCGGTCCTCGAACCAGCAGCGCGGCGGGGGCGGCGGTGGCGGATCGATGTAGCGCGGGCCGGAATTGCCGTTGGCGATGGCGCCGCCGATCAGGCCGCCCAGAACGCCCGCCGCAAGACCGCCGGCGATCACGGCGCCGTCGTTGTTGTGGCGGCGGCGCGGCGGCGGCGGGGGCGGCCGCTGGTCGCGATAGCCGTAGCCCGGCGGGCGACGGTCGTAATACTGCGCCATGGCCGGCGCGGTGGTCGCCAGGACGCTGCTCAACGTGGTTGTGGCAACCACAGCGTACAGAACCATCTTCTTCATTCGCATGCGTCTCCGTTAAGATCGAGGGGCCTGATAGCCACTCAACATGCCCAGAAGATGGCATTGGTGAGCTTAACGGATTCTGAACGAGGCAGCGGGGTGGATGAGTTCGAAACGGAGGATGCTGGGCGGTCTCGCGCGCGAGGCAGCCGACCGCCGAAATGAAAAAGGGCTCAGCGATTTCTCGCTAAGCCCCTGACTATTCAGTCTAATCTGGATGGTGGGCGTGACAGGGATTGAACCTGTGACCCCTACGATGTCAACGTAGTGCTCTCCCGCTGAGCTACACGCCCATCCGATGTCGGCGCATAGACCACAAACCTATTTGGCCGTCAATAGGCCTTTTTCAGATTTGTGACATGCGCCCACAGAAGCCTTAGGCGGCAAGCATTTTGTTGACTTCGTCGACGAGGTCGCGGAGATGGAAAGGCTTGGAAAGGACCTTGGCGTCCTTCGGTGCCTTCGAATCAGGATTGAGCGCGACGGCCGCGAAGCCGGTGATGAACATCACCTTGAGGTCGGGATCGAGTTCGGTGGCGCGGCGCGCCAGCTCGATGCCGTCCATTTCGGGCATGACGATGTCGGTGAGAAGAAGCGAAAAGGGTTCCTCGCGAAGGCGGTCGTATGCGCTGGCGCCGTTGTCGTAGGACAGGACCTTGTAGCCTGCCTTTTCGAGCGCCTTCACAAGGAAGCGGCGCATGTCGTTGTCGTCTTCTGCAAGAAGTATCTTCTGAGTCATTATCCAGACCGCTGATCAGTGGAATTTATGCGTGAGTATTGGTCATTTACACTAGATTTCGGCCGGTAAACAACCGGTGAAGCGCCTGTGCAAAGCGTCATCCCCATGAGATAGTATGGACTTGGCGGCCTTCAACTGGCAACATGGGCAAAGCAGGTGCCTGCGAGCATGGTTAAGAGGGAAACAGGTGGACGAGATTCCCGCGTACGAGCTTTTTGAGATACGGGAACCCGCGTCGCACACCATTCCATTCGTCTACAATTCCCCTCATAGCGGCCGCATCTATCCGCCCGAGTTCATCGCGCAATCGAGATTGCAGGGGATTTCGATCCGCCGCTCGGAAGACCACTATGTCGACGAGCTGTTTTCGGCGGCGGGCGCGCTCGGGGCGCCGCTGCTGCTCGCCAATTTTCCGCGCGCCTATCTCGACGTCAATCGCGAGCCCTACGAGCTCGACCCGCGCATGTTCGACGGGCTCTTGCCTTCTTACGCCAATATCAACTCGCTGCGCGTGGCCGGCGGGCTCGGCACCATTCCGCGCATCGTCGCCGAGAACATGGAGATCTACGCCCGCCGCCTGCCGGTGCAGGAGGCGCTCGATCGCGTCGAGGCGGTCTACAAGCCCTATCACGCGGCGCTGCGGCGGCTGATCGCGCGCACGCATGTGCAGTTCGGCTTCGGCGTCTTGATCGACTGCCACTCGATGCCGGGCAATATCCGCGTCGCCGGTGCGACCTCGCGGCCGGATTTCATCATCGGCGACCGCTACGGCACCAGCGCCTCGGCCGAGCTGTCGCGCATGGCCGTCAGCATCTTCGAGGAGATGGGCTTCGCGGCGATCCGCAACAAGCCCTATGCCGGCGGCTTCATCACCGAGCATTACGGCCGCCCGTCGCGCGGCCTGCACGCGCTGCAGATCGAGATCAACCGGTCGCTCTATGTCGACGAGGTGACGCTTGAGCGGCGCGCCGATTTCCCGCTCGTCGTGGCGGCGATCACCTCGTTCATGCGACAGATGGCCGACTACGTCGCCAAGTTCGCCGGCGACACGGCGCTGGCGGCGGAATAGGGCGGCTTCGAGCGCGCTCTCGATCGCCGTATTTCAACGCATTATTGCTGTCGTGAAGTTGCGATAGATTGCCTGATGCGGCGGTCGTTTCTTGTAGCTCCTGGGCCGCAACGGTTCCGTCCTGTTTCCACCCGACAAAAAAAGACCGCCTTGCGGCGGTCCAAGTCTAGGGAGGAAACACCCAAGGAGGGTATTTACAGTCAGAAGACTGTAGGGAGACGCTACTATTGCAGTGCACAATTGTCAATCAGTTTATTGCGGTGCGCAAAATATGGGCAGCCGGCTAAAAATTGCTGCCTGCGTTTGCAAAATGACCGGTTTCGGCTATGGAAAGCGGCATCGACGGTCTCACACGGATGTCCCTCATGTTTCCTGATCGCACCTTCTTCAATCGTCTCGCGGAAGCCGCCAAGGCCGAGACGCTGCCGCGGTTTCGCTCCGGGATCGACGTGACCAACAAGCTGGCCTCGGGGTTCGATCCCGTCACCGAGGGCGACCGGGCGGCCGAAGCGGCGATCCGGGCGTTGATCGAGGCGCATTTTCCCGAGCACGGCATTCTCGGCGAGGAGTTTGGCAATGTCGGGCTCGAGCGCGAGCATGTCTGGGTGATCGATCCGATCGACGGCACGCGGGCGTTCATCTCGGGAGTTCCCGTCTGGGGGACGCTGATCGGCCTCTACAGGAATGGCCAGGCGGTCATGGGGATGATCGAGCAGCCGTTTACCGGCGAGCGCTATTTCGCCGACGAGAGCGGCTCCTACTATACCGGTCCAGAGGGCGAGCGGCGGCTCAAGGTGCGCGATTGCGCCGGGCTTTCCGATGCGATCCTGTTCACGACCTCGCCGCATCTGTTTGCCGGTACCGAGATGGACCGGTATCGCGAGATCGAAGGCCAGGTGCGGCTCTTCCGCTACGGCACCGACTGCTACGCCTATGCGCTTCTGGCCGCCGGGCACATCGATCTCGTCATCGAGAACAGCCTCAAGCCCTACGACGTCGGCGGCATCATTCCAGTCATCGAGAAGGCTGGCGGCATCATCACCACCTGGGACGGCGGGCGGCCGGAGAATGGCGGCTCGATCATCGCCGCAGGTAGCCAGGCGGTCTATGACGCGGCGGTGGCGATCCTGCGGCGTTAAACCGGTGGTTGCTTTCATTCCGGCAAAATGAAGCCCAGTTTTGTCAGATTCGCACAGTGTTCAGCATCAAAAGTTGCTTTCACATATCCGTATCTCTCCTTGGTTGTTTTCTTCACGAAAACGTGCCTCTACTTGCGCGATAAGATGCGCGCACTGGGCGAACATTAATCAAACAGAAAGAGTTCGCTGCAAATCTTGCTGATGAAGTGAATATTTCTACGGAATTTTGCCTTCCGGTGATCCGTATTTCAGTTTTGAGGCAAATATAATGCAGCTTTTTTCTTTCGGGTCCGCCGCCGGCGCCAAGGCCGTTCTTGATGCGGTCAGCCGCTCGCAGGCGGTGATCGAGTTCGACATGGCTGGCAATATCCTGTCCGCCAACGAGAACTTCTGTCAGGCGATGGGATATCGTCTCGACGAGATCGTCGGACGGCCGCACAGCATGTTCGTGGAACCGGAAGAAGCGAAGAGCGCGGACTATGCCGCTTTCTGGAAGCAGCTGAACAAGGGCGAATTCGACCGCCGGCAATACAAGCGGATTGGCAAGGGCGGGCGTGAAGTGTGGATCGAAGCCTCCTACAATCCCGTCTTCAAGGGCGGCGCGCCCTACAAGGTCGTGAAGTTCGCGACCGTGATCACCGACACGAAGCTGAAGAGCGCCGAAGACGCGGGCAAGCTCGACGCGCTGTCACGCGCGCAGGCGACGATTGAGTTCACGCCCGACGGTCATATCCTGACGGCCAACGAGAATTTCCTGACGACGCTCGGTTATACGCTGGAGGAAATTCGCGGACGGCATCACTCGATGTTCTGCGACCCCGCCTATGCAGACAGCGGCGAGTACAAGGAATTCTGGCGCAAACTCGCGGCCGGGCAGTTCGCCGCCGACGAGTTCGCGCGCATCGGCAATGGCGGCCGGAAGGTGTTCATCCAGGCCTCCTATAATCCGATTTTTGACATGAACGGCAAGGTGTTCAAGGTCGTCAAGTTCGCAAGCGACGTCAGCGAGCGGGTCAGGGCCGTCAACGAGCTCGCCGTCGGCCTGCAGGCGATGGCCGAGGGCGATCTGGACCAGACGATCGAAAAGCCGTTCATCGCCTCGCTGGAAACGCTGCGCACCGACTACAACTCCTCGATCGGCCGGCTGCGGGCGGCGATGCAGGCGATCGCCAGGAACGCGACGCAGATCGCATCGGGAACGCGCGAGATCAGTGCCGCGTCCGACGACCTTGCCCGCCGCTCCGAATCGCAGGCCTCTTCCGTCGAGGAGACCGCCGCGGCCGTCACCGAGATTTCCACGACCGTGTCGGATTCGGCGCGCCGCGCGGCCGATGCCGGACGGCTGGTCGACGACACGACGAAGAGCGCGCAGGATTCCGCCGATGTCGTGCGGCAGACCGTCGAGGCGATGGCGCGGATCGAGCGCTCGTCGACACAGATCGCCGGCATCGTCAGCGTCATCGACGATATCGCCTTCCAGACCAACCTCTTGGCGCTGAACGCCGGCGTCGAGGCCGCGCGCGCCGGTGAAGCCGGCAAGGGTTTCGCGGTCGTGGCACAGGAGGTGCGCCAGCTGGCGCAGCGCTCCGCCGATGCGGCAAAGGAGATCAAGGCGCTGATCCGCGATTCGGAAGCGTCGGTTCGCGACGGGGTCACGCTCGTCGACAAGACGGGTTCCGCGCTCGAGGCGATCGCGGCGCGGGTGCTGCAGGTGCACGACAACGTCTCCGGCATCGTGGTGGCGGCGCGCGAGCAATCGCAGGCGCTTGGCCAGATCAACGAGGCGGTGATGTCGATGGATCAGGACACGCAGCGCAACGCGGCGATGGTCGAGCAGACCGCGACGGCGAGCCGCAAGCTGGCGACGGAGGCGAGCGCGCTGTTCGACCTCATCGGCCAGTTCAAGGTTGGCGACGAGCGACGCGAACGCGTGACGGCGCCGTTGTCGAGAGTGGCCTGACAATCGTCCGACAACTGTCCGGCGGGCGCCGGACAGTTGCGAGATCGCGTGTCGGTGATGACACGCCATCGCTCCGAGGACTGGCAGGGCGAACAGCCTGACAAGATGAAGACATGAAAAAAGGGTTCCGCCGACAGGCTGGAACCCTTTTTCGTTCGATGGCACTGCTTGCGGCGGCGGCGATCAGCCGCCGATGCCGCCACGCATGCGGGCCATATCAAAGGCCGCCGGGCGCGGCGTGGGGACGGCGACCGCCGTCGGGATGGTGTAGGCAACGGCCTCGAAGGCGGCCGGCTCGGGCACCGACGGCACGTAAGCCTGCTGAACCGGAACCTGCAGCACCTGCTTCTGCTGGATCTGAGGCTGCTTAGACTGGGTCTGTTGCAGCTGGGGCTGCTGCATCCGCACCTGATCGGCGGTCGTCTGCATCGGCGCTGCCTGCGGCACGGGCACGTTATCAGGCGCTTCGTAGGCGGTATCGACAACGCCGTCCGCCATCGGGATCGGCGCGCGGGCCGGCGAGGCGGCGGGCGTGAGCAGTTCGAACTGCGCCGCCATCTGATTGTGTTCCGGCACGAAATTCATCGCGACTTCATAGGCGGGCAGCGGTGCAGGGGTCTGCAGCTCGCCGTCGGCGCCGCGCTTCTCGTAGAACGAATTGCCGCCGGCAACCGTCACGTAATACATGTTGTCGTAGGGGAACTTCAGGCCGCTTGTGTGGAAGAACATGGCCTTCTTGACGGCGGGGTTGCGTTCACCCTTCAAAAGCGCGTCGGCGGCCTCGTTCAGATCGGGCTCCGCCTGGGGCTTGACCTCGCGGGTCATGACGCCGGGAGCGAACTGTCTGGCCTGCGAAACGACGCCGCAAATGGACTTGGGGTAGGCCGGCGATGTCAGCCGGTTCAGCACGACGCTGCCGACCGCCATATAGCCGTCGCGATCCGACTGCCGCGATTCGAAATACATTGCCCGCTTGAGACAGGTGCGGTCTTCCGTCGTGTAATTGTAGGTGACCTTGCCGGGTGTGCTGGTCTGCAGCGGCTTTGTGGTCTGGATGCTGCCGGTCGTCTTCGGCGTGCTCGTGCACCCCGTGGTCGCCAAGCCCACAATCATGATCCCGAAAAGAGATCGTCCCAATACGTAATGCGCCCTCAACGCCAGGTGCCCCCTATGTGATTAGTTCAGCCCTTATCGAAAAAGTGAGTAACTATTATCTTACAATCGTAAAAATTCAAACACCGCGTTACATTTTTGTCTCAAAATGTGATCGGGCTCGGGTCGAGCCATGCGATATTGGGCGCGCGAGGCGAGGGAACGGCCCGACCGGGGACGCATCGCGTTCAGGTGCCGAAGCCCTCGAACTCCTCGGAAACCTCGGCATCGGCGCCCGGAATGAAGGCGTGGAAGGCGGCGAGCGCCGCCTGCCGGTAGACATCGCGTTCCTGCAACACTTCGTGACGGGCGCCGTTGATCGGCACCAGCTGGCCGGCCCGGAAATAGCGCGAAAGGCGCTCCTGGGCGATGTAGGGCACGATCGTATCGCGCGTCGGCGCGATGACCACCGTGGGAATGGTGATCGAAAACAGATGGTTCGGCGCGGTGACGCGTTCTATGGTCTTGAAGGATTCCAAAAGCCAGCGGGCCGTGGGCGGTCCGAGCGTCAGGTCGGGCTGGGCCTCGCCGATCGCGACATTGCGTTCGAAGCGCACCTCGTCCGATGTCAGCGGATTGTCGCGGAACGGCTTTTCCTTGAGCCTGCGCGCCAGCGGGTACGAGCCGAGGCCGAGCACGCAGGCCATGGTGGCGAGCCGCCGGATGGTGCCGGCCGAGGCGGGCTGGCCGGCGAGGCCGATAAAGGGCGCCGTCAGCACCATGCGCTCGATGCGGGTCGTGAGATAGGGGGCAGCCGACAGCGCGATCAGCGCGCCGGTCGAATGCGCCAGTATATAGAAGGGCAGGCGGGTATCGGGCAGCACGACCTTCTCGAGGAAGGTGTCGAGGTCGTGCTCGTAATCGATGAAGCGGCGGACATGGCCGTAATGCCGCTTCTTCAGCATGCGGTCGGAATTGCCCTGGCCACGCAGATCGAAGGTGGCGACCCAGAGGCCCTTGTCGGTGAGGTCGCGGATCGTCTCGTAATATTTCTCGATGAATTCGTTGCGCCCGTGGAGCAGCACGACGGTGCCCTTGGCGACGGAGGCCGAGGAGCGGAAGACGGCGTAGCGCAGCTTCAGGCCGTCATGCGTCTCGAAGAAGCCTTCGGTACGGTTTTCCGGAACCGGATTGCCGGGTGTCGAATAGAGAACCTGGTCCATGGCCGTGCGCGCGCGTCCTTCGAAAGGATTCGGGATTGAAGTAAAGCGGATAGGCGATCGGCCTGTCAAATCAAAGAAAAAAGCGTCGCCCCGAGACTGTGCCGCCATCATGCAAAAAAAGTGGCCGGCATGCGGGACCTGAGGGGAGCGCAATGCCGGCCGGAGATCGGGCTGGAGACGAAGGGACGATACACTCCAGCCATCGAGCCAGTGTAACCCGATGACGCAATCTGTAGGCCCACACGTCTGAACGGATGCCGAACCGGGTGTTCATGCGCGGTTCACGGTGGCTGGCCGCGGATTTCCGGTGGTTGTGGGCGGCTCTTCGAAAGGGTCTTGAAGTCCGAAAAAGCCATCCCCATCTCATGGTAGCGGACGCCAGAACGGGTCCGCGGAACCGTCCCGAAGCTGCCGATCAAGGGGTTTCAGGGGCAACTTATCGCAACCAGTCGCTTCCTCAGGAGGACATCATGCGTCACGTAGACTTCTCTCCCCTCTATCGTTCCACCGTCGGTTTCGACCGTCTCTTCACCATGCTCGACAGCCTGGGCCAGCCCGACCAGGGCCAGACTTATCCGCCCTACAATATCGAGCGCACCGGTGAAAACACCTACCGCATCACCATGGCCGTCGCCGGTTTCGACGAAACCGAAATTTCGATCGAAGCGCAGGCCCATGCTCTCACCGTCAAGGGCGAGAAGAGCGAGGACAATGCGGAAGGCTCCGAATTCCTCTATCGCGGCATCGCCAAGCGCACTTTCGAGCGTCGCTTCCAGCTTGCCGACCATGTCGAGGTGACAGCCGCTTCTCTGAAGAACGGCCTGCTTCACATCGACCTTCTGCGCAGCATTCCCGAAGCGATGAAGCCGCGCAAGATCGCGATCGCCGCCGAGCCGGTGAGCGCGCCGAAGGCGATCGAGGCTCAGGTCACCAACTAACCAATCCCTCCCAGGATATGGCAAAGAGGCGGCGCTCCGGACGGGGCGCCGCTTTTTCGTTGTCCGGCGTTCGATCACGCCGACCGGTCACGCCGGGTTGGCGGCTTGCTCGATCTCGGCGGCGGTGGCGCGGCGGTGGTGGGCGGCGGCGTATTTCTGGGCGATGACGGCGCAGACCATCAGCTGGATCTGGTGGAAGAGCATCAGCGGCAGGACGATGGCGCCGATCGGCTGGCCGGCGAAGATGACGTTGGCCATGGGAACGCCGCTCGCCAGGCTCTTCTTCGAGCCGCAGAAGGTGATGGTGATCTGGTCGGCCTCGTTGAAGCCGAGCAGGCGGCTGCCGAAGGTGGTGGCGCAGAGAACGATGGCCAGCAGAACGATGTCGGCGACGATGACGACGGCGATGTCCGTCAGCGAGAAGGTCCGCCACAGGCCCTCGACCACGGCGGTCGAGAAGGCGAGGTAGACGACCATCAGGATCGAGCCGCGGTCGACGGGCATCAGGAGCTTCTTCTTGGCGCGGATCCAGTCGCCGATCCAGGGCTGCAGCGCCTGGCCGAGGATGAAGGGGAGCAGCAGCTGCGTGAAGATCTGCAACAGGGCGTTCCAGGAGAAGCCGCCGTGGCCGCCAACCGAGAAAAGCAGGCCGACGAGAAGCGGCGTCAGGAACATGCCGAAGATATTGGAGGCCGAGGCCGAGCAGATCGCGGCGGGCACATTGCCGCCGGCCATCGAGGTGAAGGCGATCGACGACTGCACCGTCGACGGCAGAACGCAGAGAAAGAGAATGCCAAGATAGAGCGGGCGCGGCAGGATCGAATCCGGCACGAGGCCGAGCGTCATGCCGAGCAGCGGGAAGATGGCGAAGGTGGTGAGCAGGATCACCAGATGCAGCCGCCAGTGCAGCAGGCCGGCGATGACGACATCGCGCGCCAGGCGCGCGCCATGCAGGAAGAAGAGGAGCGCGATGGCAAGCGTCGTCGCCGTGCCGAAATAGCCCGCGAAGGCGCCGCTGGCCGGAAGGATCGAGGCCAGGATGACGGTGCAGACCAGAAGGATGGTGAAGGTATCGGGCAGGAAACGGCGCATGGGCTGAACTCGGCTTATCCGGCGGGTCGACCGGCTTGGGATGGATCAATCCTGTTTCTTCCATTATGATATGCGATGCAAGAAATAACAGTTATCGCGAAATGAGATAAGCATGCTTGATCTTACGCAATTGCGCAGCTTCGTCGCCGTCGAGCAGATGGGGAGCTTCACGCTGGCGGCCGAGCGGCTTGGGCTCGGGCAATCCACGGTCAGCCAGCACATCCAGCGGCTGGAGACGTCGATCGGGCGGCGGCTGCTGGCCCGTGACACGCATAAGGTGGTGCTGACGACGGATGGGGAGGCCTTGCTGTCGCATGCGCGCGCCATGCTCTCGATCGAGGGGCAGGTGCAATCGCTGTTCGGCGGGCCAAGCCTGCGCGGCAAGCTGCGGCTCGGAGTGTCGGAGGATTTCGTCACCAGCCAGCTGCCCGGCGTGCTCGAGGATTTCGTGCGCTCGCACCCCTCGGTCGATCTGGAGCTGACGGTGGCGCTGTCGGGCACGCTTTACGAGATGCAGGACAATGGCGAGATCGATCTGGTGCTGGCCAAGCGGCGGCTCGGCGACGCGCGCGGGCGGCTGGTCTATCGCGAGCCGCTGGTCTGGCTGGCGCGCGATCCCGATCATATCATGAGCGCCGCGCCACTGCCGCTGATCGCCTTTCCGCCGCCGAGCGTGACGCGGGCGATTTCGCTGGAGGCGCTGGGGCGGCACCGGATTCCCTGGCGGATCGTCTGCACCTGCGGCAGCCTCAGCGGGCTGACGGCGGCGGCGCGCGCCGGCATGGGCGTACTCGTGCAGCCGCGCAGCATGGCGCCGTCGGGGCTGAAGGTGATCGCGAAGGGCAAGCTTCCCGTGCTCGAGGATGTAGAGTTCGTGCTGGTGCCGCGCAAGGGTGCGGACCAGGCGCTGGTTTCGGCGCTGTCGGACGATATTCTCGCCAAGGTCAGGAGCCTGCGGTCGGGGTGACGTTGCTCTGGCCCGGATGCCCGGTCTTGCGGGCGCGCGTCGTGGTTAATCCGTTGTCTCGAATTTTAAGTATCCTTCAACCCTGTCGCTTAGGTTTCTGGTTACCTTGGACCCCTTAGTCTGGTCGTCGCTCAAGGTCGACGTTCGGGGCTACAGGGAGAACGGACGATGGTATATGGAGCGCTCTTCGTCTCCGGGCTGGTTGCCTGCGTGATGCTCATCGTCGTGGCTGGTCACGACTCCAAGACGGCGGATACCGGGGCGCCGCCCTCCGCCGTGATGCTGCGTCAGAACTAGCCGCTTCGGAGAAACAATACGACAATGTCGACAATGGTGATCCGCCGCTTATGGCCGCGGATCACCATTGGAACGCGCCACCGCAGCCACGGTGACGATCTTCGTCGCCGTTCCCATGTCCGTCTAGGATGCGAGGCAGCTCAGGAAGCCGTCTACGTCCTTTTCCTCTGTCGCGAAGCTGGTGACGAGGCGGATCAGGATCTCGTCAGGGCCGACGAGATCAGGCGTGGCCGACGGGATCGGCCATTCGTAGAATTTCGCGCCCTTGTCCTCGGCGGTCTTTCCGGCGCTCTTCCTTATAATGGCGAAAACTTCGTTTGAAGTCGTCGACCACGCAAGGCGGGCCGAGTTGCTGGCGCCGATGCCTGCGCGCAGCCGGTCGGCCATGCCGTTGGCGTGGCGGGCAAGCTCCATCCACAGGCCGTTATCGAGATAAGCGTCGAACTGGGCGGCGATGAAGCGCGACTTCGAGAAGAGCTGGGCGGCGCGCTTGCGGATGAAGGGCATTTCCTTCGCCTTGTCGGGATTGAAGACGACGATCGCCTCGGCGCACCAGCAGCCGTTCTTGGTGCCGCCGAAGGAGAGGATGTCGACGCCGCGCTTCCAGGTCATCTCGGCCGGGCTCGCATCGAGCGCCACCAGCGCATTGGCGAAGCGAGCGCCATCCATGTGGAGCGGCAGCTTGCGCTCTTTGCAGATGGCGGAAATGGCGTCGATCTCGTCGAGCGCGTAGACGGTGCCGATCTCGGTTGCCTGGGTGATCGTGACCGCCGTCGCGCGGCCGTGATGCACGGCGTTCTCGGGGTAGCCGGCGATCGCCTTCGAAAGCTTCGCGGGATCGATCTTGCCCAATTCGCCATCGACAGGCGACAGGCGCGCCTGGCTGAAGAAATCGGGCGCGCCGCATTCATCGGCGATCACATGGGCTTCGGAATGGCAGAAGGTGATGCCGCCGGGGCGCTGGACGCTGGCGAGCGACAGCGAATTCGCCGCCGTGCCGGTCGCCACGAAGAAGACGGAGACTTCGCGCTCGAAGATCTCTGAGAAGCGCGCCTCGACGCGGCGGTCGAGATCGCTGGTGCCGTAAGCGGCGGCGAAACCGGCGGATTCCCGCAGCAGGCGCTCGGCAATGGAACGGTGGGCACCAGCCCAGTTGTCGGAAGCAAAAATCATGGAAAATGCCTGGGAAAAAATGGAGGTGGGGGCGGGTTCGGGTGGGAGCTTAATCCAAAGCTTCACGGGATCAAGCGATTGGGGCGCAACCCATCACAAAAATTGAATTCCGCAATCAAGAAACAATATAATAGGGGATCGCGTAATTTTATGTCGCAACCTTGATCGATTTGGTAATCTTCCTGCGCCAATTGACGTTTTTTTAATTTATGGCCCTTGCGAAGCCGTCCTGTTTCTGGCATAGAACCGATGAATTAGGACAGGGTTGCTGTCCTATTTTGGCCGTCAAGGCCGAAGAGGCGCCAAGAGACCTTACACTGGTGGGGTTTCACGCTATAGTTCACCGAGCGCGGACGATGTTTCCCGCACGGACCTATGGCAGGCGCGGAGCGCAACGGCCGCTTTGTCGGGAAAGGCTCTGCCTTCCCGGATAATCCGGCCGCCGGCGACCGGATCTTCGATAATGCAACAGCGCTGTCATGCGCCGAACCTAAGATCAGGGGCGGTGCGCGACGAAGAGCCGCCCGCACAGTCGCGGGCTCTGACAGGAGGCAAAACGATGACGAAGAACACGCCATCCACTGACATCGACCAGTTCGCGGCCGCAGACATGCGCGCGGTGGCCGATACGCGTAAGTTCGCCGCCGGTCTCCCGGGTAAGCAGGGCCTGTACGACCCGCGCAACGAACATGATGCCTGCGGCGTCGGTTTCGTCGCGCATATGAAGGGTCAGAAGTCGCACCAGATCGTCAAGGACGGTCTCTTCATTCTCGAGAACCTGACGCACCGCGGCGCTGTCGGCGCCGACCCGCTGATGGGCGACGGCGCGGGTATTCTCGTGCAGATTCCCGATCGCTTCTTCCGCGAGGAAATGGCCAAGCAGGGCATCACCCTGCCGAAGGCTGGCGAATATGGCGTCGGCCACATCTTCATGCCGCGCGACGAACAGCAGATCGCGCACTTCAAGAAGGTGATGCAGGACGTCATCTCCGAGGAGGGGCAGGTTCTCATCGGCTTCCGCGACGTGCCCGTCGACAACTCGTCGCTGTCGAAGGCGCCCGATATCGCCGCCACCGAACCGCATCACTGTCAGATCTTCATCGGCGCCGGCGCCGGTGCCGCGACCACCGATGAATTCGAGCGCCGGCTGTTCACGCTGCGCAAGGTCATCTCCAACCGCATCTACGACGAGTTCGAAGGCGAGGAGAGCCATTTCTATCCGGTGTCGCTGTCGTCCTCGACGATCGTCTACAAGGGCATGTTCCTGGCCTATCAGGTCGGCGCCTATTACAAGGATCTGTCGGACCCGCGTTTTGAGTCCGCGGTGGCGCTCGTGCACCAGCGCTTCTCCACCAACACCTTCCCGTCCTGGAAGCTGGCGCACCCCTACCGCATGGTCGCCCACAACGGCGAAATCAACACGCTGCGCTCCAACGTCAACTGGATGGCGGCGCGCCAGGCTTCGGTGTCGTCTCCGCTCTTCGGCGAGGATATCTCCAAGCTCTGGCCGATCTCCTACGAGGGGCAGTCGGACACGGCCTGCTTCGACAACGCGCTCGAGTTCCTCGTGCGCGGCGGCTACTCCATGGCGCATGCCGTGATGATGCTGATCCCGGAAGCCTGGGCCGGCAACCAGTCGATGTCGAAGGAACGCAAGGCGTTCTACGAGTACCACGCAGCGCTGATGGAGCCGTGGGACGGCCCGGCCGCCGTTGCCTTCACCGATGGCAAGCAGATCGGCGCGACGCTCGACCGCAACGGCCTGCGCCCGGCCCGCTATCTCGTCACGTCGGACGACCGCGTCATCCTCGCGTCCGAAGCCGGGACGCTGCCGGTCGCTGAAGAAGACATCGTCAAGAAGTGGCGCCTGCAGCCGGGCAAGATGCTCCTGATCGACATGGAGAAGGGCAAGATCGTCTCCGACGAGGAGCTGAAGACCGAGCTTGCGACCAAGCATCCCTACGGCAAGTGGCTCGATCGCACGCAGCTGATCCTCGAGGAACTGAAGCCGGTGGAGCCGCGCGCGCTGCGTCGCGACGTGTCGCTGCTCAACCGTCAGCAGGCCTTCGGCTACACCACCGAAGACACCCGAGATCCTGATGTCGCCGATGGCGACGACGGGCCAGGAAGCCGTGGGCTCGATGGGCACCGATACGCCGATCTCGGCCATGTCGGAAAAGTCCAAGCTGCTTTACACCTATTTCAAGCAGAACTTTGCGCAGGTCACCAACCCGCCGATTGACCCGATCCGCGAAGAGCTGGTCATGAGCCTGGTGTCCTTCATCGGCCCGCGTCCCAACATCCTCGACCACGAGGGCGCGGCCAACGCCAAGCGGCTGGAAGTGCGTCAGCCGATCCTTACCAATGGCGATCTCGAAAAGATCCGCTCGATCGGCCACACGGAAGACCGTTTCGACACCAAGACGCTCGACTTCACCTATGACGTGGAGCGCGGCGCCGAAGGCATGCCCGACATGCTGGACCGTCTCTGCGAGCGCGCGGAAGCAGCCGTCAAGGGCGGCTACAACATCATCGTGCTTTCCGACCGCCAGATCGGGCCGGATCGCATCGCCATCCCGGCGCTGCTGGCGACCGCCGCTGTGCACCACCACCTGATCCGCAAGGGTCTCAGAACCTCGGTCGGCCTCGTCGTCGAAACCGGCGAGCCGCGCGAAGTGCACCACTTCTGCCTGCTCGCGGGCTATGGCGCCGAAGCGATCAACCCCTATCTCGCCTTCGATACGCTGCTCGACATGCATGCCAAGGGCGAGTTCCCGAAGGAAGTGGACGCGTCCGAAGTCGTCTACCGCTACATCAAGGCGGTCGGCAAGGGCATCCTCAAGGTCATGTCGAAGATGGGCATCTCGACCTATCAGTCCTATTGCGGCGGCCAGATCTTCGATGCGATCGGCCTGCAGCAGGAGCTGGTCGACAAGTATTTCTTCGGCACCGCGACGATGATCGAAGGCGTCGATCTGAAGGCGATCTCGGAAGAGACCGTTGCCCGCCACACGTCGGCCTTTGGCAAGGACCCGCTGCTGGCGACCACGCTCGATATCGGCGGCGAATATGCCTACCGCATGCGCGGCGAAAGCCATGCCTGGACACCGGATGCGGTGGCCACGCTGCAGCATGCCGTTCGCGGCAATGCCGAGGACCGCTACCGCGAGTTTGCCGAGATGGTGAACACATCGGCGCTGCGCATGAACACGATCCGTGGCCTGTTCAACATCAAGAGCGCCGAGCAGCTCGGCCGCAAGCCGGTTTCCGTCGACGAGGTCGAGCCGGCCGCCGAGATCGTCAAGCGTTTCTCGACGGGCGCCATGTCGTTCGGCTCCATCAGCCGCGAGGCGCATACGACGCTGGCGATCGCGATGAACAAGATCGGCGGCAAGTCCAACACCGGCGAAGGCGGGGAAGAGAGCGACCGCTACATGCCGTTGCCCGACGGTTCGTCCAACCCGGAACGCTCGGCGATCAAGCAGATCGCATCGGGACGCTTCGGTGTGACCACCGAATATCTCGTCAACGCCGACATGCTGCAGATCAAGGTGGCGCAGGGCGCAAAGCCCGGCGAAGGCGGCCAGCTACCCGGCCACAAGGTCGACGCGACGGTTGCAAAGACCCGCCACTCGACGCCGGGTGTCGGCCTGATCTCGCCGCCGCCGCACCACGACATCTATTCGATCGAGGATCTGGCGCAGCTGATCTACGACCTGAAGAACGTCAACCCGACGTCCGATGTCTCGGTCAAGCTTGTCTCGGAAGTCGGCGTCGGCACGGTTGCCGCCGGCGTCGCCAAGGCGCGCGCCGACCATATCACGGTCTCCGGCTTCGACGGCGGCACCGGCGCATCGCCGCTCACCTCGCTGAAGCATGCGGGTTCTCCGTGGGAAATCGGCCTTGCCGAGACACAGCAGACGCTGGTGCTGAACGGCCTTCGTTCGCGCATCGCGCTGCAGGTGGATGGTGGCCTGAAGACCGGCCGCGACGTCATCATCGGTGCGCTTCTCGGCGCCGACGAGTTCGGCTTCGCGACCGCGCCGCTGATCGCCGCCGGCTGCATCATGATGCGCAAGTGCCATCTGAACACCTGCCCTGTCGGCGTCGCCACGCAGGACCCGGTTCTGCGCAAGCGCTTCAAGGGCACGCCGGAGCACGTCGTCAACTACTTCTTCTTCGTCGCCAACGAAGTGCGCGAAATCCTGGCCTCGCTCGGCTTCACCAAGCTCGATGAGATCATCGGCGCTTCGGAGCTGCTGGAGAAGGACGAGATGCTGGCGCACTGGAAGTCCAAGGGTCTCGACTTCAGCCGCATCTTCCACAAGGTCGAGGCGCCGAAGGAAGCTACCTACTGGACGACGCGCCAGATGCACCCGATCGACGACATTCTCGACCGCAAGCTGATCGCGGAAGCCGAGCCGGCGCTCGCGTCGAAGACGCCTGTGTCGTTCGAAGTCGGCATCAAGAACGTCGACCGTTCGGCGGGCGCGATGCTGTCGGGCGAAGTCGCCAAGCGCTACAACCATCGCGGCCTGAAGGAAGACACGATCAACGTGACGCTTCGCGGCACGGCCGGACAGTCGTTCGGCGCGTTCCTGGCGCGCGGCGTGACCTTCAAGCTGATCGGCGACGGCAACGACTATGTCGGCAAGGGCCTCTCGGGCGGCAAGATCATCGTGCGTCCGCCGGAGAACTCGAAGATCGTCGCCGAGGACTCGATCATCGTCGGCAACACCGTGCTCTACGGCGCGACCGAGGGCGAGTGCTACTTCCGAGGTGTGGCGGGCGAGCGTTTCGCGGTGCGCAACTCCGGCGCCATCGCCATCGTCGAAGGCGTGGGTGACCACGGCTGCGAGTACATGACGGGTGGCGTGGTGGTCGTGCTCGGCGAGACGGGCCGCAACTTCGCGGCCGGTATGTCGGGTGGCGTCGCCTATGTTCTCGACGAGAGCGGCGATTTCGCCAAGCGCTGCAACATGGCGATGGTCGAGCTCGAGCCGGTTCCGGAAGAGGACGACCTGATGGAGAAGCTGCATCACCATGGCGGCGATCTCGCGCACAAGGGCCGCGTCGACGTTTCCGGCGACATGACCCGCCACGACGAGGAACGCCTCTACCAGCTGATCTCCAACCACCTGCACTACACGGAGTCGACCCGCGCCAAGCAGATCCTGGACAACTGGGCGGAGTACCGTCCGAAGTTCCGCAAGGTCATGCCGGTCGAATACCGCCGCGCGCTCGAGGAAATGGAGCGCAGCCGGATGGGGATCGCCGCGGAGTGATTTCATATATCTCAACGGTGTGATATGCTGTTGGCATATGCGGCGATGGAGGTCAGCATGAACGAGCATGTGAAGGACATCCCAGAGAATGGCGAGATTGAAGTCGCCATTTTCAAAAACGGCCGAAGCCGTGCGGTGCGCATACCTAAAGAGATCGAATTCGATGGTGCGAAAGCCATTTTTGGTGAAGCAGCCTGATGGCTCGATCATGATGCGAACCGCCGTCACGGCAGGATTGATCGATTACCTGCAACGAGCGGAGCCATGGGAAGGCGCCGATTTCGCTGCCGATAACGACGATCTTGCCGAATTGCCGGAAGTCGATCTGTGACGAGGTTCATGCTCGATACCAACATTGTCTCGGCGATCGTGCGTGATCCCCGAGGCAAGGCATTGGAGCGGTTGATCGAGGTTGGTGAAGAGAACGTCTGCATCAGCATCATCACCCACGGTGAGATCTGGTACGGGGTCAGGAAGAACGGGTCCGAGGAACTGGCTAAGAAGGTTTCCAACGTCACGCGCCGTCTTTATGTGGCTTCGCTGACTTTGCCGACGGATCAACGTTATGCCGACATTCGGCTGGCGCTGAGGCAGGGGAAAAATATCGGTCCGAACGACCTCTGGATTGCCGCCCATGCACTGGCTCTTGATGCTGTGCTGGTCACGAACAACGAAAGCGAATTCTCCCGCGTGCCGGGATTAAAGGTTGAAAACTGGCTGCGCTGAACGAAAGAGGCGGTCATGAGTGTAAGGGAAGACAGCAGCATGGGTAAGGTAACAGGGTTTCTGGAAATCGACCGGCAGGTGGCGAAGTATCAGCCGGCGTCGGATCGTATCCGGCATTTCCGCGAATTCACGATCCCGATGTCGGACCCGGAAGTGCAGAAACAGGCCGCGCGCTGCATGGACTGTGGCATTCCCTATTGCCATGGCCCGACCGGTTGTCCCGTGCACAACCAGATCCCCGACTGGAACGATCTGGTCTACAACAACAACTGGGAAGCGGCGATCCAGAACCTGCATTCGACCAACAACTTCCCTGAATTCACCGGCCGCGTCTGCCCCGCGCCTTGCGAGGAAGCCTGCACGCTGAACCTCGAGGATGCGCCGGTCGCCATCAAGACCGTCGAGCAGGCGATCGCCGACAAGGCCTATGAGCTCGGCTTCATCCGGCCGCAGCCGGCCGCCGTCCGCACCGGCAAGAAGGTGGCGATCATCGGTTCCGGCCCCGCCGGCATGGCGGCGGCGCAGCAGCTCGGCCGCGCTGGTCACGAGGTGCATGTCTTTGAGCGTGAATCCAAGCCCGGCGGCCTGCTGCGCTACGGCATTCCCGACTTCAAGATGGAGAAGAACTTCATCGATCGCCGCGTCGAGCAGATTTCGGGCGAAGGCGTGACCTTCCATTGCGGCGTCAATGTCGGCGTCGATCTGAAGGTCGAGCAGCTGATCGCCGATCACGACGCGGTGCTCTACTGCGGCGGTTCGGAAACGCCGCGTGAGGCGGGCATTCCGGGCTTCGACCTCGCCGGCGTTCACGATGCGATGCCGTATCTCGTGCAGCAGAACAAGCGCGTCGGCCGCGAAAACATCGACAGCGTCGGCTGGGCATCGGACCCGATCCTGGCAGGCGCCAAGCATGTCGTCGTCGTCGGCGGTGGTGATACCGCATCGGACTGCGTCGGCACGGCGTTCCGCCAGGGGGCCGTGAAGGTCACCCAGCTCGACATCCGCCCGCAGCCGCCGGAGAAGGAAGACAAGCTCGCGGTGTGGCCGTTCTGGGCGACCAAGATGCGCACCTCCTCCAGCCAGGCTGAAGGCGCCGTGCGCGAATTCCAGGTGGCGACGCTCGAATTCATCGGTGAAGACGGCGTCCTGACCGGCGTCAAGTGCTGCGAAGTCGACGAGCGCCGCAAGCCGATCGCCGGCACGGAGTTCATCATCAAGGCCGATCTCGCCTTCATCGCCATCGGCTTCAGCGGCCCGTTCACCACGAGCGTGCTCAAGGAACTCGAGGGCAAGTTGACGCTGAACACCGACCGCCGCGGCTCGACCAACGTCGTCGCCAACGATCGCGACTACAAGACCTCGATCGACAAGTTCTGGACGGCGGGCGACGTGCGCCGCGGCCAGTCGCTGGTCGTCTGGGCGATCCGCGAGGGACGCCAGGCGGCGCGCGCCATCGACGAGGCGCTGATGGGCTCGACGGTTCTGCCGCGCTGAGCGGACGGGACGTTTGGATTGATTTCGGCTCGGGGCTGCGCTTGCGCGGCCCCGAGCTTTTTTATCGGGTTGCGCGGGCGATGGCATGAAATGCTTGCGGCATGGTCAAGCGCGCTACGGCGATCGATGCTGTGGGCGCCATCGCGTCGCGGGGGCCACGCCGGCAAGGGACAACGCCATATGCCATCCACCGAACTGCTGATCACCTTCTTCGTCACAACCGCCTTGTTTGCCTATATTCCGGGGCCGGCCATGCTCTACGCCGCTGCCCAGACGCTGGCGCGCGGACGGCGCGCGGGGTTCATGGCGACGCTCGGGATCCATATCGGCTGCTATGTGCATGTGATCGCGGCGGCGGCGGGCCTGTCGATCATCTTTCACGCCGTGCCCGTGCTCTACATGGCGGTCAAGCTCGCCGGCGCGGCCTATCTGGTTTATCTCGGCATATCGCTGTTTCGCGCGAAGCCTCAGGGCGAGCCGACGCTTGCCGCCCTCGATCCCAGGTCCGGTCGGCGCGCCTTTGTCGAGAGCATCTCGATCGAGGTGCTGAACCCGAAGACGGCGATCTTCTTCCTGGCCTTCCTGCCGCAATTTATCGATCCTGCCGCGAGCTTTCCGGTTTGGCTGCAATTCGTGCTGCTCGGGACGATCGTCAATCTCATCTTCTCGTCGGCCGATATCGTCTGCGTCATGCTGGCGGGCGCCGTCGTCTCCAGGCTGAAGCGCTCCGGATCGGCGCAGCGGCTGGTGCAGCGTGCGGGCGGCGGAATACTGATCGGTCTCGGCGCGCATCTGGCGCTGCAGCGGAGCTAGCCGACGCGATCGATGTTGGCTCGGGGCCGCCTGACGCGGCCCCGCGTTTCTTGCGCAACTATTCTAGAAGCCCGCCTCGGACATCCAGAGTTCGGCATCGGCGCCGGCTGGAATGCGCAGCGGCGCGGAGGGATCGGTTGCGGCGTGCCAGATGGCCTCGGCGACGTCGGAGGCATGGGTCACGGGCCCGGTGTCGTCCTGCACGCTGTTGATGAACTGCTGGAGCATCGGCGCATAGTCCGCATCGTCAAGGCCACGGAAATGCGGACGCGCGTTCTGACCGAAGCGCGTGGCTGGCGAGCGGCCCGGCAGGACGATATGCACCCGCACGCCAAAGGGTTCCATCTCGACCGCGAGCGATTCCGTCAGCGCGTTCACCGCGGCCTTGCTCGCTCGATAGACGCCGATCACAGGCAGCGTCTTGACCGTCACCGTGGACGTGACGTTGATCACGACGCCTGCCCGGCGCCGGCGCATCTGCGGCACGACAGCCTGGACCATCGCCAAGGTGCCGATCGTGTTCGTTTCGAAAAGAGAGCGCACGGTCTCCGGTGCCGTCAGCTCGATGGGTGAGGGTGCTCCGAAGCCGGCATTGTTGACCAGGACGTCTATCCGACCCGCCGCGGCCACGGCCTGCGCTATGCTTGCGGGGTTGGTGACGTCGAGCGCCAGAACGCGCAGGCGTTCGGACAGGGGCAGCAGGTCCGGATCGGGCTTGCGCATCGTGGCGATCACGTCCCAGCCGCGTTCAAGAAAGAGTTTCGCGGTCTCCAGGCCAAAACCGGACGAGCAACCGGTGATCAGTATCGTGGGCATCTGCGTCTCCAATTGAAAAGGAATGATCGCAGGGTAGTGACCGCGTTCAAGACTTGATATAGGCTGAAGTCTTTATTTCTTTAGAGATAGTCCTGATCGTGGCCGTTGATCCTCTTGCCGAAATCGTCACCCTGCTACAGCCCGCCGCACGCTTCTCGAAGCTGGTGGAATGCGCCGGCGCCTGGCGAGATCCATCGAGAGGCCACCGGTGAGCCTTTCTATTGCGCCATTCTCGAGGGGCGCTGTCGCGTGGCATTCGGGGAGCAGCCGCCGTTCATACTCGAGGCCGGCGACTTCGTGCTGGTGCCGGCCATGCGCGATCTGGTCAACGAGAGCATCGACGCACCAGGCGAATTGTCATCAGCCGTTCCAATCCAGATGGGCGATGGACGCTTCCGCGCCGGTCGTGTCGACGGGCCGCCGGATTTGCGCATGCGGATCGGGCATTGCAGTTTCGGTTCGCCGGATGCGGCGCTCCTGGTTTCGCTTCTGCCCGACGTGGTCATCGTTCGCAACCAGCCACGTCTTGCCACGCTGATACAATTGGTCGACGAGGAGACGCGCGAGCGGCGGCCGGGGCGCGAGCTGGTCATCGAACGGCTGCTGGAGGTGTTGCTGATCGAGGCGCTCAGATCCGGCACACAGCCGACAGGCGCGGCGGGGCTCAGCCGGGGTCTGGCGGATGAACGGCTGGCGACGGCGCTTCACGCGTTGCATGAAAAGCCGGCGCGTGCATGGACCGTGGCGGATCTCGCGGCCGAAGCGTCACTCTCCCGATCGGCGTTCTTCGCCCGTTTCAGTCGTGTCGTCGGCCTGCCGCCGATGGAATATCTGCTGGCCTGGCGCATGGCGCTGGCAAAGCAGCTGTTGCGCGGCCGGGATCTCGGGATGGAAGAGGTGGCGGAGCGCGTAGGGTATGGCTCGGCAAGCGCGTTCAGCGTCGCCTTCTCGCGATATGCGGGCGTGCCGCCTGCCCGCTATGCCCGTGGGAGCCCGCCGCTGGGCGCGGATGTTTCGAGTTGAGACAGAGGCCGTGCGTGCGCAGGCCCGCTTCTACTTGACCGAGACCTCGGCGGCCGATTTGGCTACGGGGCGGCTGTAGTCGTCGACGCGGCCGACCGGCGGCTTGGCCATCTCGCCGTCCTGCACAAGCTTGTCGCGCGGCGACTTCGTGGTGCTCACGGGGAGTGCGGCGCCGCCGAGCAGTGCCGTGCCGCCGTCGAGGTTGGGGTCGGAGAGGGCGATCGGGTCGGTGTGATCGGCCGGGTTCGCCGACAGGTCGAGCGCCGGCGCGCTGCTGTTGTCGAGGCGCACGAGATCGGGGCTTGCCTGGGTGCCGAGGATGCGGCGGGCCGGCTTTTCGACATAGAAGGCGATCTTGCGGCGGCCGGCTTCGGTCATGTTGATGCCGTCGGCGGCGCGCAGGCGCACCTGCTGGCCGTTGATATCGGAGCCGGTGACGATGAAGTCACCGCTCTCGCTGACGAAACCATCCCAGATATCGACGAATTCGCCGCCGATCGATTCCACCTGCTTGCGGTAGACCTGGTTCATCTGCACCGCGTCCGCCATCATCGCGGGCGAATCGAAGGCGGGCAGGCCGACCCAGAGCAGCGGGATCTTTCTCGACGTCACCGCCTTGCCGAAGGCCAGCACGCGGCGCTGGTATTCCTCGTACCAGGCATCGGTGCGGAACTTCTCCTTGCCGGCATCGGTCACCATCTGCTGGCGGTCGTTGGCGCCGAGCATGACGACGACCATGGCGGGCTTGGCCTCGTCCAGGAATTTCGTCAGCTGCGTCGGCCAGTCGTAGTAGTCGTCGCGCACCAGGCCGGAGGCGACATTGCTGTGCGTCTCGATGAGGATGCCGGGCGGATCCTTGAAAGCGGCGTCCATGCCGGAGCCGAGGCCGCCGGCCAGAAAGTCGCCGACGACCATGATCTTCTGGGCGTTGTCGAGCTTCTGGACGACCTTCTCTTCCGGCGCGATCACCGGCGCGGGGCGCGGAGCGGAGACGGCGGCCTTCGGCGGCGCCTTCTTCTTGCGTGGCGGGACGGCGCGCTGCGGCGCATACTGGCCGGGCGCCTGCGGGGCCTCGTCGATATAGCGGCGGCCCAGGAATAGATCGAGAAGTGAGCGGCGCTGATAATAGCGCTGTTCCTGCGCCTCGGCCGAAACGGCCGGCAGAACGGCGGTCGAAAAGACCAGCACCGCAGCGCTGAGCGCACCCCAGCGCAGCATTCCGCTAACGCCGCCGGCGGTCATTGTCCTGTCTACTCGTTTACACATGTCGGCCGCCTCGCATCGACGCTTATTTTCTCATGGAGCGGGACGGGCGTCCACACCCCAAAGCGCGGTGCGCGTGTTTTTGATCGCGACGCGAGGTGCTACTTGCGCAGCGCGTTCAGAAGCGGCAGCGAGGGTTCGCCATCCGCCTGCATGCCCATCCGGCCCTGTACGGCCGATATCGCGGCCTTGGAGCCGCTGCCGAAATTGCCGTCGACCTCGCCGTCGTAATAGCCGAGCGCCTTCAGCCGGGTCTGCAGCTCGAACTTCTCCTTGACGTCGAGCGTGCCATCGGGACGCGGCCAGCGCTGCTTCATGCCGCCATAGCCGGCGATCTCGTCGGCGAGCAGGCCGACGGCGATGGCATAGCTGTCGGAGGAATTGTACTTCTTGATGGTGAAGAAGTTGCTGGTCATCAGGAAGCCCGGGCCGTCGTTGCCGGCGGGCATCTTCAAGACCGCCTTGCCGCCGCCGTCCCTGAAGCCCATGCCACTCGGGCGCTTCAGGCCGAGTGCCGCCCATTGCGACAGCGTCATGGTCTTGCCGACGTACTTTGCCGCGCTCGCCGGCACCTGGACCTCGTAGCCCCAGGTCTTGCCGGTGTCCCAGCCGTTCTTCTTCAGGAGATTGGCGGAGGTCGCCAGCGCGTCTGGAATCGAGTTCCAGATATCGCGGTGGCCGTTGCCGTCGGCGTCGATGGCGTAAAGCAGGTAGCTGGTGGGGATGAACTGCGTGTGGCCCATGGCGCCGGCCCAGGAGCCGGTCATGCCGTCGGGCGAGATGTCGCCGTTCTGCAGGATCTTCAGCGCGGCGATCAGCTGCTTCTCCGCGAACCTGGAGCGCTTCTGGTCGGCATAGCCGAGGGTGGCCAGCGCGCGGGGCACGTAATGCAGCCTGTCGTCCTTCTCGAGAACGGCGCCGTAATTCGATTCCATCGACCAGATCGCCAGCAGAATCGTCTTGTCGACGCCGAAGTTGCGCTCGATCCAATTCAACGTAGAGGCGTGCTTGGCCATCATCTTGCGGCCGATCTGGACGGTATAGGGATTTACGCGAGAATCCACGTAATCCCAGATTTTCGTCGTGAATTCAGGCTGATAGGCAGCCTTTTCCAGCACCGACGGGTCGGGTGCGGTGACGCCGGCGAAAGCTTTACGATAAGTTGCCTTGCTGATGCCATTTTGAGCGGCAGTTTGATAAAAGTCCGCGATCCACTTCTGGAACCGCTGGTCGGCCATGGCGTTTACAGGCGCCAGACTAGCGGATGCGGTCATCATGAATGCGAATGCAAGACCACGAAGGGAGATTTTGTGATTTTGAGTCATCGGCGGTCATCCGTCCTTTCGTTTCAGGCACAGCAGAGCGCGAAGTTTCCGCTCGGACCTGAGACTACCCGAACGGAGTCAACAAATTCTTTACCATGACGCACGAACCCAGTCACTATTTGCAAAACCGTAGCAAATCTCATCTAATCCGATCAAAATCGCGTTATATTTCAAGCGTTAGAATCATCGCAGGAGGCCTGTGTGGCAGAGCATAAAAAAGTTCGCAAAGCTGTATTCCCGGTCGCCGGTCTCGGCACGCGCTTCCTTCCGGCCACCAAGGCCGTTCCGAAGGAAATGCTGACCGTGGTCGACAAGCCGATCATTCAGTATGTGGTGGACGAAGCGCTGGAAGCCGGGATCGAACATTTCGTGTTCGTGACGGGCCGTAACAAGCACATCATCGAAGACTATTTCGACATCCATTTCGAACTTGAGCAGACGCTGCGCGAGCGTAGCAAGAACGCCGAGATCACGCTGCTCGCGGGCCAGCTTCCCAAGGCCGGTACCGTCAGCTTCACCCGCCAGCAGGAGCCGCTCGGTCTCGGTCACGCCGTATGGTGCGCCCGCGAGATCATCGGCAACGAACCCTTCGCGCTGCTTCTTCCCGACATGATCATGAAGAGCGAAGGCAAGGGCTGCATGAAGGGCATGATCGACCTTTACGGCCAGAGCGGCGGCAACATCATCGCCGTCGAGGAATGCGCGCCGGACCAGGCCCACAAGTATGGCATCGTCGGCGTCGGCGACGCGATCGGTGACGGCTTCCGCATCACCGGCATGGTCGAAAAGCCCGCCAAGGGCACGGCGCCGTCGAACTTCTTCATCAACGGCCGCTATATCCTGCAGCCCGAGGTGTTCAAGATCCTGGAAACCCAGGAACGCGGCGCGGGCAACGAGATCCAGCTCACCGACGGCATGCTGAAGCTGCTCAAGGACCAGGATTTCGCCGGCTACCACTTCAAGGGCACGACCTATGACTGCGGCGCCAAGGATGGCTTCATCCTCGCCAACGTCGCCTTCGCGCTCGAGCGCGCGGATATCCGCCCGACCGTGATCGACGGCTTCAAGGACCTGCTCAAGGGTCTCTGATACCAGGCGAAAAAAGGGGAGGCCGCGGCGCGGTCTTCCCGATCGCTATCAGCGTTTAAGCTTCAGACCGACGCCGGCTCGCCATTGCTGCGAGTCGGCGCCCGTCTTTCTGGAGGTCAGTTCGTAGCCGATGGTGCTCGTCAGATCGAGATACCGGTTGATGTTCCAGGTCAGGCCGGCGCTGGTCGTATAGACCGTTTCGTCGCTGATCGTGCTGTCCGACGGATAGTCACGCAAGGTTATGCCGCCCAGGAAGGTTCCGACGAGATTGTCGCGCAGCTGATGCGTGACCGCCGTCGTCATGGCGCGGGAGACATAGCCCGACACGCCCGGCGTGGTGGATGGCTGCAGGCTCGTCTGCAGGCCGAAATCGACATCCGTGCCGCGCAGCGGCGACCAGCGGACACTGGCATCGAGCACGGTTGCGTCGATATCGGACAGCCTGTCGTCGTCGAACGTGGCGATCTCGTAGCCGATGCCAACTTCACCGCGCAGCTTTTCGCCGAGGTCGACCTCGACGCCGGCCTTTGCCCCATAGGAATCGCCGGACCGCTGATAGCCCGATGCATCGGTCGTCTGGTCGTAGACCGTCTTGCCGACATTGCCTTCGATGAAGGGGATGAGGGCGGGGGACAGCTCGTAGCCGATGCGGCCGCGCAGGGTGCCCGCGGTCTGGTCGCGGTCGCTGAGCGACACGAGCGTGCCGTCCGAAAGCGTTGCGTCGGAATAGATCGTCCGCGTCAGGTCGATGCCGGTGGTGCCGCGCAGGATGCCGAAGTCGCGCTGTATCGACGCGCCGAGACTGAGTTCCTGCACATCCGACTGCTGGTCGGCATCCTGAATGGCGTTCGGGTCGTTGGTGTCCTCGCGATAGAAGCGGTAGCCGCCCGTCAGTCGGGCGGTGGTTTCCTGCGGCAGATCTAGCCTCAGTTCGCCGTTGATCCGGAAGTCCGGCTGCTCCGCGCCCTCGCCGCTGACGTTCTTCTGCCACGCGCCCTCGCTTGATATCAGCAGCTGGTGCAGCGCCCAGTCCGATGTCAGCGTGGTCTTCATGTCGGTTTCGAGGAAGGCGCGGGTTTCCTTGGTGTCGCCGTCCTTCTGCGTCTCGGTATTGATGCTCTGGGTGACGGTCGGGCGCAGCACGAAGGTGCCGATGCGGATGCCCGGCGTTTCCTCGGTCGAGAGATCGACATCGGGCTTGCGCTGCCGTCGTTCGTCGAACGGGGCCTCGCGGGTGTTCAGCCGCATCATGTCTTCGTCAAGGATCGAGCCGGTGGTCTCGTCGCTCGTCTGGTCGCCCGACAGGGTTTGCCGCGCGGCGGTGCTGGCGCCGCTGGCTGTTGCCGCGCCGGCATTGGCGGGGTCGTCGGGGGATGTCGCAGCACCCGGTATGGCCGTGCCGTCATCCGGCTGGTCGCCCGTTGCATCGGGCGTCGCGATATAGGCCGACTGGCCGAGCGGATAGGGCGATGCGGAAGCGCGGGCCGACTGGGCGAGCGCCGAAGCCGGGGCGGTGAGCGCAAGACCGGCCAGAACCACCGACACGGCAACGCCCGCCGCGCGGAGCGGCGTCAGACTGCTCGTATATCTCCAATGGCCCATGTACTAGCGCTCGGCATGCTTCGAAGTGGTTACCCGAACGTAAAGCCTCGTGGTTAACCATTCGTTGCCAATCGGCCGCCGCCTGTGCGCAATCCGCCGCCATGGTGGACAGGATGCGCGAAAGCGGCTAACGGAGGGCGATGATCAAGCGAGCGGTAAATCTCATCGACAACGGCGTGATCGATTCGGCCAGGCGCACGCTTGGGACGGAAAGACAGGCGCTGGCCACCCTCGAACAGGCTTTCGACGGCGATCTCGCCGCGCCATTCCTGCAGGCCGTCGAGACGATCGGCGCGATATCGGGACGAGTGATCGTCACCGGCGTCGGCAAGAGCGGCCATATCGGCGTCAAGATCGCCGCGACGCTGGCATCGACGGGAACGCCCGCCTTCTTCATGCACGCCGCCGAGGCCAATCATGGCGATCTCGGCATGGTTGGACGCGGAGATGCGGTGCTGGCGCTGTCGAAGGGCGGCGAGAGCGTCGAGCTGCGCAACATCATCGCCTATACACGTCGCTTCTCCATACCCTTGATCTCCATGACCTGCTCGCCCGACTCGTCGCTCGGCAAGGCGTCCGATGTCGTGCTGTTGATGCCGAATGTCGAGGAAGCCTGCCCGCACGGACTAGCGCCGACCACGTCGACGATGATGCAGCTGGCGCTCGGTGATGCGCTGGCGATCGCTCTGCTCGAGGCGCGCGGCTTCACGGCGCGCGATTTCCATGTGTTCCATCCCGGCGGCAAGCTGGGCGCTGCCTTGAGCCACGTCGCCGACGTCATGCATACCGGCGAGCGCGTGCCGCTGGTTGCAAAGGGCACGCCGCTGCCGGAGGCGATCTCGACGCTATCGCGCAAGCATTTCGGCTGCGTCGGCATTCTCGACGAGGACGGCCGGCTCTGCGGTATCGTCACCGAGGGCGACATGGCGCGCAACCTGTCGCGCAACCTGTCGGAGCTCGTGGTCGACGACATCATGACGCGGGCGCCGAAGACGGTGAAGCCCAACGTGCTGGCGACCGCGGCGCTGGCATTGCTCAACAAGCACAGCATCGGCGCTCTCATCGTCGTCGACGACGACAACAGGCCGGTCGGGCTCATTCATTTCCACGATCTTTTGCGGATCGGCGTGGCCTGAGCCTCGCCTGATCCATCCCGCTCGATGCGGCCTTGAGAGCTGAGTTCTCAGGCTTCCTCGACCGTCAGGTCGCGGCCGTTGCTTGATATGACCTTGACGCGTGCGCCGACCGGCAGGTCCGGGCCGCTCACCTTCCATTGCGTGTCGTCGAGCTTGATGCGGCCACGACCCTCGGTGATCGGCTCGGCCAGCGTCGCGGTGCGGCCGACAAGGCTGGCGCCGCGCTGGTTGAGGAAGGGTTCGTCCGTGTTGCCGTGATCGCGCGTCAGCTTGCGGCCGATGAAGGTGGCGGCGACGGCGAAGGCGGCGAACAGGATCGCCTGCAACTGCCAGACCCAGACGGCGCTATCCCAGAAGAGCAGCGAGAGCGCGCCGACGGCGACCGCCGCCAGACCGATCCAGACGAGGAAGAAGCCGGGCACCAGCATCTCGGCGGCGAGCAGCACGAGGCCGACGACCCACCAGCTCCAGGGCCCAAGTTCCGATGTGATGGCCGACAGCATCGATCAGCGCTCCGGATTCTGGTTGAAGGGGTTGACCTGCGGCGTGGTGCGCGGGGCTTGGACCTGGCGCGGCGCGGGGGCTGCCGGCGGGTTGTCGCCGCCGCCGAAGACCTCCTTGGCGATGGCGCCGATGCCGCTCAGCGATCCCAGGATGGCCGACGCCTCGATCGGCATCAGCACGACCTTGGAATTGTTGCCGGAGCCGATCGCGGTCAGCGCCTCGGTGTATTTCTGCGCCACGAAGTAGTTGATCGCCTGCACGTCGCCGGCGGCGATCGCTTCGGAGACCATCTTGGTGGCCTTGGCTTCGGCCTCGGCCAGGCGCTCGCGCGCCTCGGCGTTGCGGAAGGCGGCTTCGCGCTGCCCTTCGGCCTGCAGGATGGCGGACTGCTTGGAGCCCTCGGCGCGCAGGATCTGCGCGTTCCTCGATCCTTCGGCCTCCAGCACCTGGGCGCGCTTCTCGCGCTCGGCCTTCATCTGGCGGGCCATGGCGTCGACGAGGTCGCGCGGCGGCTGGATGTCCTTGATCTCGACGCGGGTGACCTTGATGCCCCACGGCTGGACGGCGTCGTCGACGACGCGCAGCAGGCGGTCGTTGATGGCGTCGCGGTTGGAGAGCAGCTCGTCGAGGTCCATCGAGCCCATGACCGAGCGGATGTTGGTCATGGTCAGGTTGAGGATGGCGTTTTCCAGGTTTGCGACCTGATAGGCCGCCTGGGCGGCATTGAGGATCTGGTAGAAGGCGACGGCATCGGCCGAGACGGAGGCGTTGTCGCGGGTGATGACTTCCTGCGTGGGGACGTCGAGCACCTGTTCCATGACGTTCATGCGCGCGCCGACGCGCTCGATGAAGGGGGTGATGATGTTGAGACCCGGCCCCAGCGTGCGGGTGTAGCGACCGAAGCGCTCGACCGTGTACTGATAACCCTGCGGAACCGTCTTGATGCCGGCGAAGAGCACCAGGATGACGAAGACCACCAGTGCGATGACCACGATGTCGAAGCCGCCCAAAACCATGAAATATCTCCCCAAAACCCGAATCGAATAGCCGCACCTTAACCGAGACGATTTCAAAAGCCACGCTCTCAGGTAGTCGTGCTGCTCTACCCATTAAATATGGGGGTTCGATTGGTTCTTCACAATGCGGTCTCTTTGGCCTAGAACCCGCCCATCCGGTCGCAGCCCACCCGGTCAAAACAAGGGATCAAACATCATGAAGACCATCGTCATCTGCTCCGGCGGATTGGACTCCGTTTCGCTTGCGCACAGGATCGCCGCGGAACAAACCCTCATCGGCCTGCTCTCCTTCGACTACGGCCAGCGTCACCGCAAGGAACTCGATTATGCCGCCGCCTGTGCCGTCAGGCTCGGGGTGCCGCATCAGATCATCGATATCAGGCCGATCGGCAGCCATCTCACCGGCTCGGCGCTGACCGACGATATCGACGTGCCTGATGGCCACTATGCCGAGGAAACGATGAAGGCGACCGTGGTTCCGAACCGCAATGCCATCATGCTCGCCATCGCCTTCGGGCTTGCCGCCGCGCAGAAGGCGGATGCCGTGGCTGTTGCCGTGCATGGCGGCGACCACTTTATCTATCCCGATTGCCGCCCCGGCTTCATCGACGCGTTTCAGACCATGCAGGATGCGGCGCTCGACGGCTATGCCAGCGTCAGGCTGCAGGCGCCCTACGTCAACGCCACCAAGGCCGATATCGTGACCGATGGCGCGAAGCACGGTACGCCGTTCAAAGAGACGTGGTCCTGCTACAAGGGCGGGGCGCGCCATTGCGGGCGCTGCGGCACCTGCGTCGAGCGGCGCGAGGCGTTTCATCTGGCCGGCGTCGCGGACCCGACGGAGTACGAGGACGCCGATTTCTGGAAGTCGGCGACATCGGGCTTCGCGGCCACGGAGGTGTAGCCCCGTGTTCCGCATCACCAAGGAATTCCACTTTTCCGCCTCGCATCAGCTCTCGCATCTGCCCGCCGATCACCAGTGCGCGCGGCTGCATGGGCATAACTATATCGTCGTCGTCGAACTGGCGGCTTCAGAGCTCAACGAGGATGGCTTCGTGCGCGATTATCACGAGCTTGCCCCGCTGAAGCGCTATATCGACGAGCGTTTCGACCACCGGCATCTGAACGACGTGCTCGGTCATAACAGGGTGACGTCCGAATATCTCGCCAGGCACTTCTTTGACTGGTGCAAGGCGATCCTGCCGGAGACCTCGGCCGTGCGGGTCAGCGAGACGCCGAAGACCTGGGCGGAGTATCGGCCATGAGCGCCGACCGTCGGATCCGCGTCAGCGAGATCTTCGGGCCGACGATCCAGGGGGAGGGCGTGCTGATCGGGTTGCCCACGGTGTTCGTGCGCACCGGCGGCTGCGATTACCGCTGTTCGTGGTGCGATACGCTGCATGCCGTCGACAGCGAATATCGCGATCAATGGACGCCGATGACGGTGGAGGAGATCTGGGCGGAGGTCGTGTCACTCTCGGGTGGGCGGCCGCTCACCGTGTCGCTTTCCGGCGGCAATCCGGCCATCCAGCCGCTCGGCCCGCTGATCGAACGCGGACACGCCGAAGGCTATCGCTTCGCGCTGGAAACGCAGGGCAGCGTCGCGAAAGACTGGTTTGCCGATCTCGATACGCTGGTGCTGAGCCCGAAGCCGCCGTCGAGCGGCATGGAGACGGACTGGGCGCTGTTCGAGGATTGTCTGGCAAGAGCCGCCGGCGGGCCGGATGTCGCGCTGAAGATCGTGGTGTTCGACGAGCGGGATTATCGCTACGCGCGGGAGGTTGCGGGGCGGTATCCGGATTTGCCGGTCTATCTGCAGCCCGGCAACCACACGCCGCCGCCTGCCGATGACGATGATGCCAGGATCGATGTCGATGGGATCATGGAGCGGATGTTGTGGTTGGTCGGGAAGGTGACCAAGGACCGGTGGTTCGAGGCGCGGGTGTTGCCGCAGCTGCATGTGCTGTTGTGGGGGAATCGGCGGGGGGTGTGAGTGGGGTGTGGGGAGTGCATTTAGGCTCGGTTTTGCCGTGGGTTACCCCCCTGCCCTGCCGGGCATCTCCCCCACAGGTGGGGAGATTGGCTGGGGGCAGCCGCTCGCTCCACCCTAATTGTTTGGCGTAAACCTCACCACGAGTCGATCTCCCCCCTTGTGGGGGAGATGCCCGGCAGGGCAGAGGGGGGTAACACTGGCCGCAGCGGCTAGTAGACGCTCACGGTAAACGCCTATAGTCTCCTGGCCACTACCCTCAAACCCAACCCAGCAATTCGCGCCGCACCACCTTCTCCAGCACCGCCATGCCATCATCACTGTCGTTCAGACACGGGATATGGGCGAATTTCTCGCCGCCGTTCTTGTGGAACGAATGCGCCGCCTGTTCGGCGATTTCCTCGAGCGTCTCGAGACAGTCGGAGACGAAGCCGGGGTTGAGCACGGCGATCTTTTTCACGCCGTCCCTGGCGAGCTGCTCGATCGTCTTGTCGGTGTAGGGCTGCAGCCATTCCTCCGGTCCGAAGCGGGACTGGAAGGTGATCATGAACTGGTCCTTCGACAGGCCGAGCTTTTCGCGCAGCAGGCGGGCGGTCTTCTGGCACTGGCAGTAATAGGGGTCGCCCTTCTGGAAGTAGGACATGGGGATGCCGTGGAAGGAGGCGATGATCTTTTCCGGTTGCCAGTCGAGCGTCGACAGATGCCTGGTGATCGAGTTGGCCAGCGCTTCGATATAGGTGTCGTCGTCGTGATAGTCTGGCACGGTGCGCAGCGCCGGCTGCCAGCGCATCTTCAGCAGATGCTGGAACGCCTTGTCGTTGACGGTCGCGGTGGTGGCGGCCGCATATTGCGGATAGAGCGGGAAGAGCACGATCCTGTCGCAGCCGTCGTCCTTCAGCGCCTGGATGCGCGAGGCGATCGAGGGCGTGCCGTAGCGCATGGCCCAGTCGACCTTGACGTTTTCCAGGTCCTTGAGGCGCTCGGCCATCAATTCGGACTGGCTGCGGGTATAGGTGCGCAGATAGCTTTCGTCCTTGTCCCGGTTCCAGATCAGCTCATAGGCCTTGCCGACCTTGCCGGGGCGGGTGTTCAAGACGATGCCGAAGAGGATCGGATACCACTTCCAGCGCGACCACTCGATGACGCGCCTGTCGGTCAGGAATTCCCTGAGATAGCGGCGCATCGAGGTGTAGTCGGTAGCATCGGGCGTGCCGAGATTGACGAGCAGGACGCCCACCTTGCCATGTTTCACCGGCGGGTGTTCCGCCGGAACGTGCGTGGTCTCAACGGTCGTCATTCATACCCCAATCCAGCTGCTCGACCGCTCATACGCGGACGAGATCGAATGGTTCACCCTATAGGAACAAAAGCCGGCCCGGGAAACCCCGGACCGGCTCACATCATTGGGACAAATCGTCGTAGCATGTCGCGTTCTCGCGCAAGGCTTACTTGGACGGGATCTGCAGCTCCCTGCCAACCGTCAGGCGGCGCGGCGTCGGCTTGTCGTTGGCGTCTGAAATCTTCTTCCAGAGCGTGCCGTCGCCATAGAACTGCTTGGCGAGATCCCACAGCGTGTCGCCCGCTGCGATGACGTGGGTGGTCGGTGTGTTGGGGGCGAGGGCCGCCGGGGCTTCCGTCGAAGGTGCCGTTGCCGCCGGAGCGGCGGGAGCGGGCGTTGCCTCCGAGGTGGCCGGCGCCGCGGGGGCCGGTGCGGCCATACCCGATGCGGTCGGCGCGGGCGCTGGCGCAGAGGAGGCGACTTCGGTCACGCGGCCATCCGTATAGGGCTTGTAGGGCGAGCGGGCGGCGAGGAACTCGGCGGTGACGTCGGCAAGATCGGGGCCGAAGTCATAGGCGTTCTTGCCCGCTGTGGCGAAGATCGAGTAGCCGTCGCCGCCAGAGCGCATGTAATTGTTGGTGACCACGCCATAGGTCTTGGCGTCGTCGAGGGGAACGAAGGCGTCGCCGTCCTTGACGTCGACCGAGACGACGCGGCTGCCCGACGGCCTCGACTTGTCGAAGCTGTATTTCATGCCCGACACCTGCGGGAAGCGGCCGGCGCCCTCCTCGATCTTGCCGAGGCCGTTTTCCAGCGCCTTGCGGATATCTGCGCCTGAAAGCTGGAAGGTCGCGAGCGTGTTCTGGAAGGGCAGGACGGTGATGACCTCGCCCTGGGTGACCTCGCCGGCATCGATCGAGGCGCGCAGGCCGCCGCCGTTCTGGATGGCGATCTGCATGCCCTGGCTCTTGCCGCGTTCGAGCATGGCGTCGGCGACGAGGTTGCCCATCGAGCATTCCTTGACGCGGCAGACCGTGCGGTCACCCTCGATCGGGCCTTCGGAGGAGCCGATGACCTTCTTGCGCAGCTCCTCGATCGGCTTGGCGAGCTCGGCGATTCGGGTCGTGAGCGTCGGATCGGGCGTGAACGAGCTGTCGATCAGGATCGGATCGCCCTTGGCGCCCTTGACGACGCCGTTGTCGTCGAAATCGACGACGAGGTCGCCGAGATACTTGCTGTAGGAGGCGGCCTGAACGACCGGCACCTTGTAGCCGCCGGGGTTGTCGACCATCGTCGGATAGGGGCCTTCGGCCTTCGCGTCGGTGTTGGACAGCAGGCTGTGGGAGTGGCCGCCGACCACGACGTCGACATCGGGGATCTTGGCGATCTCCGAGACCTCCCTGCCGTAGCCGATATGCGTGAGCGCGATGACCTTGTTGACGCCCTGCTTCTTCAGATCCGCCACGGCGGCGGTGATCGTCTGCACGTCGTCGGCGATCATGATCTTGGGGCCGGGCGAGGCCAGGTCCTCTGTGTCGTTGGTCACGGCGCCAACGATGCCGATCTTCTGGCCGCCGATCTCAAGGACGACGGAGGGCTTGACGCGGTCGCCGATCTTGGCGCCGTCGGCCGCCAGCACGTTGGCGGAAACGACGGGGAATTTCGCCTTGTCGAGGAATGCGGCCAGGCCATCCTCACCGTCGTCGAACTCGTGGTTGCCGACGGCCATGACGTCGAACTTCATGTCGTTCAGGACTTCGGCTTCCACGGCCCCCTTGTAGGTGGTGTAGAAGAGCGAGCCCTGAAAATTATCGCCGGCGCTGAGCAGGAGAACATTCTGGCCCGACAGTGCCGCGCGGCGCTGGTCGATGGCGGTCTTCAGGCGGGCGGCGCCGCCGAAGCATTCCTTCTTGCTCTCTTCCTCGGCCGAGCAGGTGGAATCGAACTTGTTGATCGCCTCGATGCGCGAATGGAAATCGTTGATGTGCAGAATATTAAGCTGGTAATCGGCAAAGGCGGCGCTGCTCGACAGCGCCAATACGGACGCGGTCAGCAGACCGAATTGAAACGATTTCGTCATCCTGTTCTCCTGATTTTATCGGCGGCGCTCGAACCTGATCCGGTTTGCCGGATGACAGTCCCCCAAGCCCCGCCGTCCCTACGCGGTCGATGGTTCCATCAACCATTAGTGGCCGCAAGAGAAAAACCTGTGACAGCGAAGGTGCATTCCAAGAGCGGTAAACAAAAAAAGCTCCCGCGAGGGGAGCTTTCCTGATGTTCGTATGAAGCGGCCTACATGCGGCGCGACAGGCTGAACTGCGAGCCGCTGTCGGAGGTGCAGTTGAGCTGGCTCTGGGTGACCAGCGCGCAGTTGACCTTGGACTGCGTCTTGCGCACCAGCGAGGTCATGTTGATCTCGACCAGCGTCGGCGACGTGTTGATGTAGGTGCCGGAGGCCAGCATCTGGTTGGTGTCGGTCGTGCGCGTCGTGAACGTGCCGGCCTGGAAGGTGGAGATGATGCCGTTCGGATCCGACCAGGAGCCTTCCACGCCTGTCTGCGCCGGGGCGGCGGCAACGGGCATCGGACGCGGGGACTGCGGAACGCAGGCCGAAAGGGCCGCCGAAGCACTCGCGATCACGACGAGGGTTTTGAGTCTCATAAGATGCTCCCGGAAGTTCAGACCGAAAAATATAACGCTTGGTTAACGAACACATGGCGCGAGCGTTCCGGGAAGGCAAGGCTTCTTGCGCGCGTCAGGGCATTTATACAGCAGGCGTTACAAAAATGCCCGCCTTGCGGCGGGCATCTGGTGATCTCGGTCTCGTTTCTATCAGCGAACGAGGATGTTCTTGAACTGCCAAGGATCCTTGGTGTCGATGTCCTCGGGGAAGAGGCCCGGGCGGCCATCGAGCGGGGTCCAGTCAGTGTAGTGACCTTCGACCGGGCCGAGGTAGGGCAGCTGCACTTCGAGGCAGCGCTTGTAGTCGATCTCGTCGGCTTCGACGATTCCGGCCTTCGGGTTTTCAAGCGCATAGACCATGCCGGCCAGAACCGCCGAGGTGACCTGCAGGCCGGTGGCGTTCTGGTAAGGCGCGATGCGGCGGGTTTCTTCGAGCGACAGGCGCGAGCCGAACCAGTAGGCGTTCTTCTCGTGGCCGTAGAGCAGCACGCCGAGTTCGTCGACGCCATCAACGAGTTCATGCTCGTCGAGAACGTGGTGAACCGGCTGCGCGGTGCCGCCGTTGCCGAACATCTCGTGCAGCGACAGAACGGCGTCGTTGGCCGGATGGTAGGCGTAGTGGCAGGTCGGGCGGAAGGTCACTTCGCCGTCCTTGTCGCGCACCGTGAAGTAATCGGCGATCGAGATGGACTCGTTGTGGGTGACGAGGAAGCCGTACTGCGGGCCAGGCGTCGGGCACCAGGTGCGAACGCGGGTGTTGGCGCCCGGCTGCTCGAGGTAGATGGCGGCCTGGCAGCCCTTCTTGTGCTTCTTGGCGTTTTTCGGCATCCAGTTTTCGTGGGTGCCCCAGCCGAGTTCGGCCGGCTGCAGACCTTCTGAAATGAAGCCTTCCACGGACCAGGTGTTCCAGAAGACGTTGAGCGGCTTCGGGTTCTTGGTGAGCTGCGTGTCGCGCTCAGCGATGTGGACGCCCTTGACGCCGAGCTTCTTCATCAGCTTGGCCCAGCCTTCGCGGTCATGCTGATCCGGCTCTTCGAACTTCAGGCCGGTGTCGTTTGCGAGGTTGACCAGCGCCTGCTTCACGAACCAGGAAACCATGCCCGGGTTTGCGCCGCAGGTGGAAACGGCGGTGGCGCCGCCCGGGTTCTTGGCCTTTTCCTTGCGAACGGTTTCGCGCAGCGCATAGTTGGTGCGGTCGGCGTTCTTCATGGACTTGTCGAAGTAGAAGCCGAGCCACGGCTCGACGACGGTGTCGATGTAGAGAACGTCGAGCTTGCGGCAGAGCTTCATCAGGTCGAGCGAGCCGGTGTCGACCGAGAGGTTGACGCAGAAGCCCTGGCCTTCGCCTTCTGTCAGAAGCGGCTTCAGGAGTTCCTTGTAGTTGTCCTTCGTCACATATTCCTTGATGTGACGGACGCCGTGCTGCTTGAGGATCTCCATGTCGGAGGGCTCTTCACGCGGGTCGATGACGACCATCCGGCTCTTGTCGAACTTGAAGTGGCGCTCGATCAGGGGCAGCGTGCCGCGGCCAATGGAGCCAAAGCCGATCATGACGATCGGGCCGGTAATTTCGGCATATACCGGGTGGTTCTGTTCCGTCATTCTTTTCTCCTGTGGAAGGCGACGAAGGCGAGACGCCTCTAAGAATTCGCTTGAAATCGTTCAAATACCGATAGGTGACCGGCTCTAATCACAAAATCACGTCACAATAAAGAGCGTTCCGGCCGGGAATGTAAATATCAGGTGAAGCGGTCATTGCTTGCAAACGCGTGCAATTTCGCCGCCAGTTCGCGCTTCTGCAGGCTCAGTCCCTTGTAGGCGGCCTGGTACTCGTCGAGGCTTTCGAGCTGGGCTGCGAAGCTTAGCGCCAGGCTTTGTGCCTGCGGGTGGTGAGCAATAGCGGAGATCGGGTCGACGTAGACGCGGATCGTAAAGAGGATATCGCCCGAGCGTGGGAGCTTGCGCAGCGTCTGGCGCTCGACGCGGGCGAAGCGCTCGGCCAGCGTGAACGGCTCGGCCTGCGGCGGGCGGCGGTGCTTGGAGAGCGGCAGGAAGAGGGCGCTCGAGGTGTTGACCGACCAGTTCAGCCGCTCGACCGGTTGAGAAACCTGCAGATTGTCGAAGATGCGGTGGATCAGGGTGGCGTTGCGCGTACCCTCGTCGAAGCCCGGCACATCCGCATGGATCGCATGCATCGGCCGGCCGAATTTCTCCCTGAGCGACCATGAGGACGGGAAGGCGACGAAACCGGCAACGAGATGCCAGCCGTCCTCTTTGCGGCGCATGATGACGAGATCGTCCTGGATCATCAGGCCGGCGCGGAGCAGCGGCGGGCGGTCGGCGTCGGTGTCCGGGACGCTGGGAAGGAGCTGCGGATGGTGTTCGCTCAGATGCTGACGCAGCAGGTCGAGTGCTTCCTGCTGTGCGTCCTCGGTGCCGGCTTCGGCCACGAAGACCTCGTCGCGACTGCTCTCGATCAGCGCACGCTTTTCGCCGACATAGCGGGCCCAATCGGCGTCGGGCTCGATCCAGCGGTCGAGGTCGAGCGGCATCAGGCCGATTGTGAAGGGCCTGGCCGAGCCGTCATAGGGTGTGTAGGTCGGTGGCGTCATGGATAAACTCTAACGCTCCGGCGTACCCTGATGGAAGACCATGCGCCACGCGCCGTTGGCGCCGCGGCGCCAGATGGAGCTGCGGAGTGCCCGGACGGGTGGCTCGCCCTGCACGATGCGCTCCGAGCGATAGGTGGCGAGAACCACGTCCGGTGCCAGTGTTTGAATTTCGAAGTCGGTCAGCTGACGCGTCGTGCCATCGCTGGGCTCTTCCAACAGGGCGGCGATGATCTCCTCATGGGTATAGAGGCGACCGGAGTTGCCGATCTCGCGGAAATCCGGCGAAAGCAGGGTCTCGAGCAGGCTGCGCGTGTTGCGGACCGTCTGGTCGAACAACCTCTCCTCGAGCAGACGGACATGGTCGCGCAGTTCGCTGTTCATCGCCTTACCTCTTCAAAATCTTTAGCCCGGCGACGGTCACCGTGAACCAAGGCGTCGCATTCCGAGACACCTGAATAGGGCAATTGCGCCGAAACCATCCATCATCTTTTCAGATTTTTGCGTCAAACTGCGAATCATCGTTATCTCTACGCCCCGGAACCATCGGATGAACCAGATATCGGAGCGGCTTGCGGAATTGCATGAGGACAGTTTTGTCCTGATCGCCCTTTACGATCAGGATGACCGCCTGCGCTACGCAAACCCGGCCTTTCGCACGACCTTCGCACTGGAGCCGGAGGAATACCCCCTGTGGGCCGACCTGATGCGCCGCAACGCGCGCAACGGCAAGGGCACGATCATCCGCGCCGCCGACTTCGAGACCTGGCTGGTCTCGGCGCAATCGCGGCGCGGCAAGCTGCCGTTTCGGGCCTTCGAGACGGATGTGGTCGACGGCCGCTGGCTGTGGATGACGGAGACCGTGCAGAAGGATGGCTGGATGCTGTGCATCGCCAGCGACATCACCCATCTGAAGGCCAGCGAACGCGACGTCAGGCAGGATCGCGACTTCGCGCTCAAGGCCTCGCAGACCGACGAACTCACCAGCGTCTCCAACCGCCGGTTCATGATGGCGGCGCTCGACAATCTCGCCAACGGCAAGGCCGTCTCGCGCTCCGCGGGCGGTTGCATCTGCATCATCGACCTCGATTTCTTCAAGCGCATCAACGATGTCTACGGGCACCAGACGGGCGACGACGTGCTCATCGATTTCGCGCGCCGGGTGCATCCCCTCGTGCGCCGGCGCGACAGTTTCGGGCGGATCGGCGGCGAGGAGTTCATGCTGATCCTGCCCGATACGACCTTGGCGCAGGGTGAGCTGATCATCGAGCGGATCCTGACCACGGTGCGTGGCGCCAGGCCGATCCTGAACGCGCCGGGTTTTTCCTACACCTGCTCGGCGGGACTCGCGGAACTGCACCCCGGCGACACGGCGCGCGAGCTTTACGCGCGCGCCGACGAGGCGCTCTATCATGCCAAGCAGGGCGGGCGGGATCGATTGCGGATCGTGGCTTAAAGCACGATCTTTGCCGGTATCAACCCGCGCAGCGAATTGCCGACATAGAGTTTTCCCGTTTTCAGATCATCGCGCGTGATGCGGCCGACGCGGGCCTTGCGCTGGCAGATGAGCTCGGTGCGCAATACGCCCGCCAGCAGGCCGCAGGAGATCGGCGGCGTGCGCAGGACGCCGGAGCCGTCGTCGAGGAAGATCGAGGTGATGGTGCCCTCGCAGGCCTCGCCGCGCTCGTTCAGCATCAGCACCTCGTCGGCTTCATCGGTGGCGTATTCGGCGCGCGCGGCCTCGTAGACTGCGCGGCGCGTGGTCTTGATGCGGAGCAGCTTGTCGGCGGAGGCGAGCCGCTGGTCGGCGATGCGGATGGTCCAGGTGGTGTCGGGCGCAAGCGGCGTGAACGGTGCCGCGGTGACCGAGATATTCGCGTTTTCGTCGAAGGTCAGCCGGACGCGCTGGGTCGAGGTGGCGCCGGCGACGGCTTGCTGCAATCGTTCGAGCGCGCCCACCGGCTGCGGGAAGCCGATGCGGCGGGCGGAGCGGGTGAGGCGGGCGAGATGAAGACGCAGGCGGATGAAGCCTGTGTCCGGCTCGTAGCGCAGGGTTTCGATCAGCGAGAAATCGGCCACGGTCAGACGCTCCCCGTTCCTGCGATCGGCTGGTCGCCGATGGCGAAGCGGGCCTTCAGGAGGCACTCCTCGTATTCGGCGTCCGCGGTGGAATCGATGACGATGCCGCCTCCGACATTGAAGACGGCGCGGCCGTCGTCGAAAAGCGTGAGCGTGCGGATGGCGACGGAAAAGCGCATGGCGCTCGATGGCGCGATCATGCCGATGGCACCGCAATAGACGTCGCGCGGGCCGTCTTCCAGCTCGTGCAGGATCGTCATGGCGCTGATCTTCGGCGCGCCTGTTATCGATCCGCAGGGGAAGAGGGCGGCGAGGATGTCGCGGATTTCGAGGTTGGGCAGGAGCTTTGCCTGCACATGGCTCACCATCTGGTGCACCGTCGGATAAGTCTCGATGTCGAAGAGTTTTGGGACGTCGAGCGTGCCGACTTGCGTGATGCGCGAGATATCGTTGCGCAGGAGGTCGACGATCATGCGGTTTTCGGCTTGCGTCTTGATATCGGCGAGCATGGCTTGCTTGATCGCCTCGTCCTCGGCGGGTGTGCTGCCGCGCCTTGCCGTGCCCTTCATCGGATGCGTCTCGATCCAGCCTTGCTCGTCGGTGCGGAAGAAGAGCTCGGGCGAGCGCGACAGGATGACCGGGCCGCCGAGATCGACCAGCGCGCCGTATTTCACCGGCTGGCGCGATATCAGCGACCAGAAGGCCGCGCGCGGGTCGCCGGACCAGCGGGCCTCAATCGGCATGGTGAGATTGGCCTGGTAGCAATCGCCGCGCATGAGGTGGTGGTGGAGGCGGTCGAAGCGGTTCTTGTAGGTGGAAAAATCCCATGCGGCTTTCGGCGCCGTCAGGAACTCTTCGTTTTCGAGGCGTTGTGCGGGCTGGGCGAGGGGGTGGCCGTCCGGCTGCGGGTGGTCGAAGACGCCGAAGCAGAGAAGTGGGGTTTCACCGTTCTCGCTCGCGAAACCGGCGAGCTTGTCCTCGAAGAGGTGGCCGGCCTCATAAGAGATGTAGCCGGCGAGCCACTTGCCGGATGCCTTGGCCTTCTCCATGCGGGCGAGGCCGGCAAAGACCTCGGCGCGGGTGTGGGCGACGATGATCTCGGTCGGGTCTGCGAAGAGCATGACCTGGCCGGATGTGTCGTCGCGGAAGAGGATGTGGGGGGCGCGCCCGTTCATGCTGGGTCCTGTTTCTGAAGCGGGGCGGTGCGACGACCTCCCTTCTCCCCGACGGGGAGAAGGTGCCGGCAGGCGGATGAGGGGGCCACGGGCGCAATTGCCTATCGCATTCGCTCAACGCGTCGCTCGCGCTCCGCCCCCTCATCGCCTCGCTACGCTCCGGCACTTCTCCCCGCCGGGGAGAAGAGACCTGTGGCGGCGTAACGCCCCATCTCTTGTTTCCGTGTGGCGTGAGAAGCGCGCTACTGGCGCTTCCTCCCACCTCAGCCCTTATCTAGCGCTTCCAGCTCGTCGATCAGCCCCTCGATCATCGACAAACCCTTGCTCCAGAACGACGGATCGGTGGCGTCGAGGCCGAAGGGCTTGAGGAGTTCGGAGTGGTGCTTGGTGCCGCCCGCCTTCAGGAGCTCGAAATACTTGTCCTGGAAGCCCTGATCCGCCTTCTGGTAGACGGCGTAGAGCGAGTTTACCAGGCAGTCGCCGAAGGCGTAGGCATAGACATAGAAGGGCGAGTGGATGAAGTGGGGGATGTAGGTCCAGTAGGTCTCGTAGCCCTCGGAGATCCTGATCGCCGGGCCGAGGCTTTCGGCCTGCACCGACAGCCATAGCTCGCCGATCTGCTCGGCCGTGAGCTCGCCTTCCTTGCGGGCGGTGTGAACCTTGCGCTCGAATTCGTAGAAGGCGATCTGGCGCACGACCGTGTTGATCATGTCCTCGACCTTCTGGGCAAGCATCGCCTTGCGTTCGCGCTTGTCCTTGGTCTTGTCGAGAAGGGCGCGGAAGGTCAGCATTTCGCCGAAGACGGAGGCGGTCTCGGCAAGCGTCAGCGGCGTCTGGCACATCAGCGCGCCCTGGCTGCCGGCAAGCACCTGGTGCACGCCGTGGCCGAGCTCGTGGGCGAGCGTCATCACGTCGCGCGGCTTGCCGAGATAGTTGACGAGCACGTAGGGGTGGGCGGAGGGAACGGTCGGGTGCGCGAAGGCGCCCGGCGCCTTGCCGGGGCGAACGGGGGCATCGATCCACTCCTCGTCGAAGAAACGCTTGGCGATCGCGGCCATCTCGGGGGCGAAGTTGCCGTAGGCGGATAGCACCGTGTCCTTGGCCTCCGTCCAGGAAATGACGGCGTTGGAGGTTTCCGGCAGCGGCGCGTTGCGGTCCCAGAACTCCATCTGATCCATTCCGAGCCATTTGGCCTTCATCGCGTAGTAGCGGTGCGAGAGGCGCGGATAGGCGTCGCGGACGGCGGCGGCCAGCGCATCGACCACATCGCGCTCGACGCGGTTGGCGAGGTGTCTCGAATCGGCGATGTCGTCAAAGCCGCGCCAGCGGTCGGAAATGTCCTTGTCCTTGGCGAGCGTGTTGGTGATCAGCGTGAAGATGCGCAGATTGTCCTTGAAGGTCTTGGCGAGCGCCATGGCACCCTTGCGGCGCACCTCGGGGTCGCGGTCCTGCAGCATGTTCAGCGTCACCTCGATCGACAGCATCTCGCCATCCACCTCGAAGCGCAGTTCGGCCATGGTCTCGTCGAACAGGCGGTTGAAGGCGGCGGCCGAGGTCATCGACTTCTCGAGAAAGAGCTGTTCCAGTCTGTCGTCGAGCTGATAGGGCTTGTCCTTGCGCAGGTCGACCAGCCAGGGGCGGTAGTGGCCGGCATCGGGGTCGTTCTTCATGCAGGCGTCGATCACGGCGTCGTCGATGCGGTTCAATTCGAGCGCGAAGAACAGCAGGTGGCCGGAGAAATCGGTGATCTTCGCCTGCACGTCGCCGTAGAGCTTGCCGTTTGCGGGGCTCGACGTGTCGGAGAAATAGGTGAGGCCGGCGAATGAGCCGAGGCGGCCGACGATGTCGTCGAGCGCTTCATATTCCTTCAGCGCCTGGCCGATGCCGTCGGCACCCTTTTTCGTCGCGGCGTCCGAGAGCTTGCCCTTCCATTTGGCTTCGAAGGCAAGAGAATCCTTTTCGGCTTTCGCCATGTCGGCCTTGAAGGCGTCGGAGGTGGCGGAGGGATAGAGGTCCTCAAGCTTCCAGGTCGGGAGGTCGCCAAGTTCGATCGCCTTCGCGGAACCGGCATTGCTTACCGAAAAGTTGCATTCGGCGCCGAAGAGCGGGTTTTTCATGAGCGGGATCCTCTTCCTATTTTACGACAGGTCTGACTGTCTAAGCGCCCAAAGCCTTGGCATCAAGGGGCTTTTCGTCGCGCGGGAGCGTCGTTTCGAGGCGAATCCACCTTCGTCACAAACGTTAAAATGCGATTATTTCTCAAAACTGGATGTTCAAGCCTTTCTGCGACATTGCCATCCAAGGTTTCGCATGAAGTGAGGCAGCAATGACCGGTTACAACGAGCACAAGGGTGCAGCGCAGATACTTGTCGTCGAGGACGATCCTGTACAGCGCAGACTGCTTAAGAACGCCATCGAGCGTCACGGACACGTCGTCCACCAGGCAGAGAATGGCCGGATCGGTCTTGAGATGGTGAAGAGGGGCAGTGGCCTCTACAACGTCATCGTTCTCGACCTGATGATGCCCGAGATGACAGGTCTCGAGTTTCTCGAGGCGATCCATGCGTTCGGCACGCAAATTCCCGTGATCGTGCAGACCGGGCAGGGGGGAATCGAGACGGTGGTGCAGGCGATGCGCGCCGGCGCCTTCGATTTCGTCGTCAAGCCGGTGTCGCCGGAGCGGATTTCCAATTCGATCGCCAATGCGCTGAAGCTCGATCAGCGCGAGGTCAAGGCGCGTGCCGGGCGGCGTTCGCGCTCGGGTGCCGTCGGCTTCGACGATATCGTGTCTGCAAGCCCGGCGATGATCCGGGTGCTGGATCTTGCCCAGCGCGCCGCGCAGTCCAACATTCCGGTCGTGCTCGAAGGTGAATCCGGCGTCGGCAAGGAACTGGTGGCCCGCGCCATCCAGTCCGGCAGCGACCGCTCCGGCAAGCCATTCGTCACCGTCAACTGCGGCGCCATTCCGCACAATCTGGTCGAGAGCATCCTGTTCGGCCATGAGAAGGGTGCGTTTACGGGCGCCACAGAGCGGCATGTCGGCAAGTTCATGGAAGCCGATGGCGGCACCATCTTCCTCGACGAGATCGGCGACCTGCCGCTCGACGTGCAGGTGAAGCTGTTGCGCGCCGTGCAGCAGGGCGAGATCGAGACCGTCGGCGCGCGCACCGCGCACAAGGTCAATGTCCGGCTGATCTCGGCGACCAACAAGGATCTGATCGAAGAGGTCAAGAACGGCCATTTCCGCGAGGATCTCTACTACCGCCTCAACGTGTTCCCCATCACCATCCCGGCGCTGCGCAAGCGCAAGGAGGACATTCCGCATCTGGTGCGGGTGTTCACGGAACGCTTCTCGAGCGAGCAGAAGAACGGCAACCGCATGACGGTCAATGCCGGCGCGCTGGCGCTGCTCACCGCCTACGACTGGCCGGGCAACATCCGACAGCTGGAGAACGCGATCTTCCGCGCCGTGGTTCTTGCCGACGGTCCGGAGCTGACGGAGGCCGATTTCCCGCAGATCGCGGCGCAGCTGCCGGAATACGACGTGGTCGATCATCTGGCGCTGGTCGCCGACAACAGCAGCAATGTTCGCCTCGGCGAGATCGCCGCCGCCGAATTCGGCGTCTCGCAGACGGTGGCCGACAATGTCGCGGCGCGGATCAACGACGCACCCGACAACGCGATCTCGAGCACCAATCCGGCCGGCGACGTGCGCAAGCTTGCCGACGTCGAGGAAGAGCTGATCCGATTCGCGCTGAAGTTCTATCGCGGTCAGATGAGCCAGGTTGCGCGCAAACTGGGCATCGGTCGCTCGACGCTTTACAGAAAGTTGAAGGACTACGGAATTGACCCGGACAACCCGCAAAAGGACGCTGCATAGGGTGTATCAGTTAAGATTCCGGCAATCATCTTTTGTTACCAATCATAAACCACTTGTTAGTGGCCTGTTCACTATGTAAAGAAAAGGTTGATCATGTGTGGCATTTTTGCCATCGTGTGACCGCATTTAACAGTCAAGGGTCAGATTGAGGGACCATCGGCTGTCTGACGGGGATTGAGTTTGCCGGATCTGAATTGGAATACGAAGCCTTCGCGCCTGACATGGCGCACTAGGTGCGCAGACCTTTGCGGAAAGGTGACAAGGACGGCTATGGCCGCCCTTCTCGCAGTTGCAGTTTCGTCGCCCGTCATTGTGAGTTCTCCCTCGCAGGCGGCCGGCGAGACGCGTAGTCTCAAGCTTTATTTCATCAATACGGGTGAAAAGGCTGTCATCACCTACAAGCGCAACGGCCGCTTCGACCCCAAGGGTCTCGAGCAGTTGAACCGCTTCCTTCGCGACTGGCGCAAGAACCAGCCGACGAAGATGGACCCGCGCCTTTTCGATCTGATCTGGGAAGTCTACCGCCAGAGCGGTTCCCGGGAATATATCAGCGTCGTCTGCGGCTTCCGCTCGCCGGCAACCAACGCGATGCTCAAGGGCCGTTCGCGCAATTCCGGCGTTGCGGAAAAGAGCCAGCATATGCTCGGCAAGGCCATGGACTTCTTCATTCCCGACGTCAAGCTCGCGACCTTGCGCGGCATCGGCATGAAGATGCAGGTCGGCGGCGTTGGTTTCTATCCGAAATCTGGTTCGCCTTTCGTGCACATGGATGTCGGTGGTGTTCGCGCCTGGCCGCGCATGACCCGCGACGAGCTTGTGCGCCTGTTCCCGAACGGCAATACCATGCACATCCCGGCCGACGGCAAGCCGCTGCCGGGGTATGAGCAGGCCGTCGCCGATTACAAGCGCCGCGTGAGCGACAGTTCCGTGCAGATGGCAAGCTCCGGCGCCTATGCAGGTTCGTCCAGCGAAGAGCGAAAGAGGCCGAAGACACTGTTTGCTGCCCTGTTTGGCGGTGGCGAGGATGAGGCGGAAGATAGCGCGGAAGACAGCGCGCCCGTCGCCGTTGCCAAGGCAACGCCGCCGAAGGCCGCCGACATGCCGAACGCGGCTGACCCGAGCCAGGGTGCTCCCGCCGAGGCGGCTGCTCAGCAGCAGACCGAGGTCGCAAGCGTGAACGCGCCGATCCCGCAGGTGCGGCCGGCGTTCGCAAATCAGCCTGGCGGCAGCGAAGTGGCCAACGCCCTCGTCGCTCCGCAATCCGGCAACGCCGCGCAGGATGCACTTGCCGCTGTGACCGTTCAGGGTCAGCAGAGCTTCGCCGATCTAAGCGGCTATAGCATTCCCGTGCCTTCGCTCCTCGGCGCGCGTCGTTCTCCTGGAGACGCGGAAGTCGCTTCAGCCGATCCGGCTGCCGCGATGACGGGGAATCTCGCGGGCGTGCCGACACCGGCCGAGCGTCCGGCGCTCGCAGAGAAGCTTCTGGCGCGGCGAATGCCGGTCCGGAAGCTGGCGATGACGAGGCGGATCAGCAGGATACGCTTTCACCTGCTGTCGCCGATGCTCTCAACCAGCAGCACAATGCCAATAGTGGCCAGCTTGCGGCCAACCAGCCGCCGGTGTCGAGTGTCGAACAGGCTATAAACGCGGCCATGCCGCAAAAGGTTCCGGCTGAAAAGCCGCCGGTCCAACTGGCCGCCCTTGCTCCGCCGACCAAGTCGGCAAGCTTCGGCGATGTCTTCGATACGCCGAAGCCGGCGATCGAGCCCGGCGCCACTCAGGGCCTTTCCACCAAGGGTGGTCGCCCGACCAAGAACCAGGCCGCCGAGGCCGATGCCAGCCGTGCGACCGTTACCACCGAGCCGAAGCTGACGCAGAAGATCATCTCGCAATGGGCGCTGAGCAACGCGCGCATGGAAATGGTCACCAAGCCGGTCAAGGCACCGCGTTTCGTCAGCCAGACGTTGCGTGCGCAGCCGAAGGCGGTCTATGCCGAGGGCTTCACCAAGACGGCGTCGATCGACACGGGCCGCTTCAGCGGTACGGCGGTCAATTTCATGGAAGTGCGCAAGTTCGACGCGAACTGAGGCCGCTTCCAGACCAGACACCAGAACCGCCGGAGCAATCCGGCGGTTTTTTGTTGTGGGCCCCATGGTCGGCACAGGACTATGGGCGGAGGATGCACGGGAGAAAATGGCAGAGGGAGCGTTGCGATGAAGATCGGGTTCTTGGGCACGGGGGCGATCACCGAGGCCATGGTCAAGGGGATGCTCGGCTCCTCGCTCGACCTGACGCGCATCATTGTCTCGCCGCGCAATGGCGAGATCGCCGCGCGGCTTGCCAAATCGTCGCCGCTGGTCGAAATCGGCGCCGACAACCAGGCCGTGGTCGATGCCGCCGATGTCCTGTTCCTGGCCATCCGGCCGCAGATCGCCGAGGCGGTGATCAAGCCCTTGCGCTTTCGCGCCGGACAGAGCGTGGTCAGCGTCATTGCCGCCACGGACCGGGCGACGCTCGAGAGCTGGATCGATGCGCCGGTGACGATCACCCAGGCCATTCCGCTGCCATTCGTCGCCGAGCGCGCCGGGGTGACGGCGATCTTTCCCGACAACGACACGGTAGCGGCGATCTTTTCGGCACTCGGCAGCACGGTGGCATGCGAGACGCGGGCGGAATACGACCTGCTGGCGGCGGCGAGCGCGCTGATGGCCAGCTATTTCGGCATTCTCGATCGCGCCACCGGCTGGCTCGCCGATCAGGGGATGGCGAAGGAGAAGGCGCGGGCCTACCTGGCGCCGCTGTTCCTCAGCCTGGCGCAGACGGCGGTCAAACATGGCGACACACCGCTTGAGACGCTGAAAGAGGAGTTCTCCACCAAGGGCGGCCTCAACGAACAGGTGTTCGATGACTTCGACCGCAAGGGCGGCAGCGACGCGCTGATCGCAGCGCTCGATCGCGTTCTGGCGCGGATCAGGGGGTAGGCGTGGCGCGCCGTTCAGGGCTTGCCGGGGTTGTCGTTGGCGGTCGAGCGAAACTGCTCATCCTCGAGCACGCGCGCGCCGGTGTCGAGAACGCGGATCACCATCTCGTAGATGTTGAGCGCGCGTTTGCTTGAGGGCATGCCATTGTCGAGCATATCAAGCGCCTGACGCAGGCGCTCGGCCAGCTCCCTGTCGGTAATCGTTTTCACGGCATGCGCTCCGCAAGTTGCTCTTCTGACAGCGCAATCTACCCCGAATTGCGGGATGAAGCCACTATCCGAAGGTTGGAGACAGGTGTTGCGCGTAGCCTTTCAGGCGGCGATCCCGGACATGACGTGTTCGGCGATCGCCAGCGACGAAGTCAGGCCCGGGCTCTCGATTCCATAGAGATGCACCATGCCATTTATGCCGTGCACGGCGGGACCATGGATGGCGAAGTCGGCGGCGGGCTGGCCAGGGCCGGAGAGTTTTGGGCGGATGCCGCTATAGGCCGGCTGCAGGCAATTGTCGGGCAGGCCGGGCCAGTAGCGCCGGATCTCGTCGTAGAATCGCTCGCAGCGGGTCGGATCGACCTCGTAGTCGATCGCGTCGATCCATTCGACATCGGGCCCGAAGCGGATGGAGCCGCCGAGATCCATCGTCAGGTGAACGCCGAGACCGCCATCCTCGGGTACCGGGTAGATCAGCCGCGAGAAGACGTTGCGTGTCGGGGCGGAAAAGTAGTTGCCCTTGGCAAGCTGGAGCCTGGGCACCGTGGCGTGGTCGAAGCCCGAGACGAGCCGGGCCAGATCGTTGGCGCGCAGGCCGGCGGCATTGATGAAATGGCGCGAGGCCACGTCGTATTCCTCGCCGCTCGCCCGGTCGCGGGTGCGCAGGCGGAAGCGGTTGTTACTCGCGTCACCTGACACGATCTCGGTGTTGAGGGCGATGAAGGCGCCGTTGTCCTCGGCATCGCCCCGCAAAGCGAGCATCAGTGCGTGGCTGTCGATGATGCCAGTCGAGGGCGAGACGAGGGCGGCGACGCAGCGGAGCGCCGGTTCGCGCGCCATCGCTTCCTCGCCGGAGATCAGGATAAGATCATCGACGCCGCATTCGGCCGCCTTCAAGCGGATGGCTTCGAGTTTCCCGACCTGCGACGGGCTGGTCGCGACGATGAACTTGCCGCAGCGGGCATGGGGGATGCGCCTGTCCTCGGCATAGCGATAGAGCTTTCCGCGGCCCTCGATGCAGAGCCGCGCCTTCAGCGATCCCGGTGGATAGTAGATGCCGGCGTGGATGACTTCGGAATTGCGGGAGCTGGTCTCCATGCCGATCATCGGATTGGCCTCGATGACGAGCGTGTCCAGTCCGCGCCTCGCCGCTTCGCGCGCGATCGCCAGCCCGATCACGCCGGCACCGGCGACGATGCAACCGACTTCGTCCATGTGCTTCTCTCCCACGACGTCATGTTCAGTACATCAATCCGGGGCATGGTCAAAGTACCGCAATCGTGGGGTTGAAGGGTGTGGCCGGCTACCAAATTATGGGGCTCGCAGGCCACGATTTTCGGTCTATAAGGTCGCAGCCCCTAAGAACGGGCGGATGCCTGGCCTATATGGAATGGGTGTGGAGCGATGTGTTTTTCGCCGGCTCCGCTGTCCGACAATTTGATTGATGAAGACGACAAGGAATAATCATGCAGACCTATCCCGATGTGAAGCTGTTCATCGACGGCGAATGGAAGAATGCGGCCTCCGGCCGGACGCTGCCCGTCACCGACCCGGCCACGGGTGAAACCATCGGCACCATTCCGCATGCCTCCCGCGAGGATCTCGACGCGGCGCTCGCCGCCGCCGACAAGGGCTTCCGCGTCTGGCGCGACACCTCGCCCTTCGACCGCTCCAAGATGATGCGCCGCGCCGCGGACCTGTTGCGCGAGCGCAAGGAAACCATCGCCTGGATGATGACGCGCGAGCAGGGCAAGCCGCTGGCGCAGTCGCTGGTTGAAATCGCCGGTGCCGCCGACGTGATCGACTGGTTCGCCGAAGAGGCGCGCCGCACCTACGGCCAGGTCATTCCGTCGCGCGCGCCCAATGTCACGCAGCTGGCGATCAAGTCGCCGGTCGGCCCGGTGGCGGCGTTCACGCCTTGGAACTTCCCGATCAACCAGGTGGTGCGCAAGCTTTCGGCCGCGGTTGCCGCCGGCTGCTCGATCATCGTCAAGGCGCCCGAGGAAACGCCGGCATCGCCGGCCGAGCTGATCCGCGTCTTCGCCGATGCCGGCATTCCCGCTGGCGTCGTCAACCTCGTCTACGGCGTGCCTGCCGAGATCTCCGAATACCTGATCTCGCATCCCGTCATCCGCAAGATCTCGTTTACCGGCTCGACCCCCGTCGGCAAGCAGCTGGCGGCGCTGGCCGGCCTGCACATGAAGCGGGCGACGATGGAACTCGGCGGCCACGCGCCGGTCATGGTGTTCGACGACGCCAATGTCGATCAGGCCGTGTCGATCATGGCCGGCTCGAAGTTCCGCAATGCCGGCCAGGTCTGCGTCGCGCCGACGCGTTTCCTGGTTCAGGACGGCGTGATGGACCGGTTCACGGATGGCTTCGTGAAGGCCGCGCAGGCGGTCAAGGTCGGCAACGGCCTGGAAGACGGCGTCGAGATGGGCCCGCTCGCCAACGAGCGCCGCATTCCGGCGCTCGAAGAGCTGATCAACGATGCCGTGTCGAAGGGTGCCGAGCTCAAGACCGGTGGCCGCCGTATCGGCAACACCGGCAACTTCTTCGAGCCGACGGTTCTCGCCAACGTGCCGCTTTCGGCGCGCGTGATGAACGAGGAGCCCTTCGGCCCGCTCGCCATCATCAACCGCTTCTCGACGCTCGACGACGCGATCAACGAGGCGAACCGCCTGCCGTTTGGCCTAGCCTCCTTCGCCTTCACCAGCTCGAGCGCCACCGCGCAGGCGCTTGGCCGCCGCGTGGAAGCCGGCATGCTGTCGATCAACCACAACGGCCTGGCCTTGCCTGAAGTGCCGTTCGGCGGCATCAAGGATTCCGGCTACGGCACGGAAGGCGGCTCGGAAGCGATCAACGCCTATCTCGACGTGCGCTACGTCACGCAGCTCGGCTGAGTCACGCAACTCGGCTGATCGGCTGGGACAGAGAGACAAAAGAAAGCCGCCGGGGCGACCCGGCGGCTTTCTTGTTTGGTTCGATAGTAATCGAAAATCAGGCTTCCGCCGGACCTTCGATCATGCCGAGGGCTGCCAGGTATGTGTCGAGGATGGCTTCTTCCTCGAGACGCTCCTGCTCGTCCTTCTTGCGCAGCGCGATGACCTTTTTCAGGATCTTGGTGTCGAAGCCGGTACCCTTGGCTTCGCCGTAGACGTCCTTGATATCGTCCGCGATGGTCTTCTTTTCTTCTTCCAACCGTTCAATGCGCTCGATGAAAGCGCGAAGCTGGTCGCGGGCAACGCCGTGGGCATCAGACATCGTGTTCTCCTGCTAGGGGGATAAAAATTCGGATGGCGTTGACTGCCGCGAAGTGTCGCCGGGGTCAAGCCTATTCGACAGAGCGGGGGCTCATTTGTGCGGGTTGTTGCTTTCGAATGCGGCTTTTTGTTGGGCCGAGGCTTCGGTCTGGTAGCGGCTTTTCCACTCGTCGAACGGCATGCCGTAGACGATCACGCGTGCCTCGTCCTTCGTCAGTTCGACGCCGTCGGCATCGGCCGCGTCCTTGTACCAGTTGGACAGGCAGTTGCGGCAGAAGCCGGCCAGATTCATCATGTCGATGTTCTGCACGTCGGTGCGTTCGCGCAGGTGCGCGACGAGGCGGCGGAAGGCGGCGGCTTCGAATTCGGTCTGTTGTTCCTTGCTGAGCGTGGTCATGTCGCTCTCCTCTTCTCAGTATGGGCCAGTGCGCGAGGCATGCACCTCGTATTGATGCAGGGCCGGATCGGCGTTCATGGTCTTGAAGATCGGCGCCAGTCGCTCGGCCCAGGCGGCGATCCCGGCGGCGTCGCCGATCAGGTCCTGGCGCACCTCGAGCAGCGCATGCGGAATGCCGGTGACCATGCAATGCCGGTACATGGTGTCACCCTTCAGCGCGCCATCATAGGGCTCGTTGTCGCCGATCACCAGATCGGGATCGGCGCGCAGCAAGTCAAGAAGCGGGCCGACGGCGCGGTGGTCGCTGTCCCACAACACGGCGGCGTGCCACGGGCGCGGCACGTTTTTCCAGGCGGGCGTGAAGGAGTGAAGCGAGAGCACCAGTGGCGCCTTGCCGGTGGCCGAGGCGACCGCCGAAATCGTCTCGCTGACGGCATTGTGATAGGGGCGGTGAAAATTGGCGATGCGGCCGTTCCACTCTTCGTCCGATATCGGATGATTGCCCGGAATGATGGCGCCATCGGAGATCTTCATGATCAGCGTCGGGTCGTCCTCGCCGCGGTTCGGATCGATCAAGAGACGGGAGAAACCGCCGAGCACGGCGGGAGCGCCGAGCTTTTCAGACAGAGCCCGCGTCAGCCCCTCGATGCCGATGTCATAGGCGATGTGGCGGGCGAAGGCGCTTTCGGGAAGACCCAGGCTGCCATGGCGCTCCGGCAGGCGATTCATCGCATGGTCGGCGAGCAGCACCATACCGCTGTCATGATGCCCGCCTAGAATTTCGAAGGATTGGAAGTCGTTCATCGAGGACAATGCCGTTGACTGTTTTGAAGCGTGTCACTGATCGCACGGGCAGGGGAAGCGTTCAAGCGCGAGCCGCGATCATTCGCCTGGCAATAGCGCGGCAATCTCGGCACGATCATTGCGGCAGCGAGTGCCGCCGTTGGTCCATGTCAGAAATATAATCGATTAGCATTGCGTTGACTTTCGCCGGGAGGCAGCGCAAGAAGGCACGACAACGAATAACCGGGAGCCAATTGGAAGTCGTGTTGATCCAGACCGCGCCATGTTTCCTTACGCGTTCCGGGCCGCTTGCCCGTTTTGCTCTTTTTGTTCTCGCGGCGTTCTCGCCGTTCTTCATCGCCGACGTGGCGCGCGCGGATTTTCGCGTCTGCAACGGGACGCAGAATCTGGTGGGTGTGGCGATCGGATACCGCGCCACCGACGGCTGGATGACGGAAGGCTGGTGGCAGGTGCCGGCAACGACCTGCGCGACGCTGATCGAGGGAGAGCTGCAGTCCCGCTACTATTATCTCTACGCAGAGGACGCCGCCCGGGGAGGACGATGGACGGGCGACGTGCAGATGTGCGTGGCGGAAAACGAATTCAAGATCACGGGTGTCAATGATTGCTACGCCCGTGGCTACCAGAAGATGGGGTTCAAGGAATATGACACGGGTCGCCAGGGCAGCTGGATGGTCCAACTTTCCGATACCCCAGGCACCCAAGAAAGTCCGAACTGATGAAGCGTAACCGCAAAGTAAAAATCCTCGCAACTCTCGGACCCGCCTCGTCCGAGGAAGCGATGATCGAGAAGCTGCACCAGGCCGGTGCCGACGTTTTCCGCATCAACATGAGCCATGCCAGCCATGACACGATGCGTACGCTGATCCAGCGCATCCGCGCCGTCGAATCGCGTAGCGGCCGGCCGATCGGCATTCTCGCCGACCTTCAGGGTCCGAAGCTGCGCGTCGGAAAGTTCGCCGACGTCAAGGTCGACCTGAAGCCGGGCGACACGTTCACGCTCGACAACAACGACATCCCCGGCGACAAGAACCGCGTGTTCCTGCCGCATCCCGAGATTCTCGAAGCCGTGAAGCCGGGCGACCGTCTGCTGATCGACGACGGCAAGCTGGCGTTGCGCGCCGAAAAGTGCGACGGCAAGAGCATCGTCACGACCGTCATCTCCGGCACCCGGATTTCCGACCGCAAGGGCGTCAGCCTTCCCGACACCATCCTCACCGCCGGCGTGCTGACCGACAAGGACCGCGCCGACCTCGATGCGGTTCTGGCGACCGACGACGTCGATTGGGTGGCGCTGTCCTTCGTGCAGCGTCCCGAGGATCTCGTCGAAGTGCGCAAGATCGCGCGCGGCCGCGTCGGCCTGATGGCCAAGATCGAAAAGCCGCAGGCGATCGAGCGGATCGAGGAGATCATCGAGCTCTCGGACGCGCTGATGGTCGCCCGTGGCGACCTCGGCGTCGAAATGCCGCTCGAATCCGTTCCCGGTATCCAGAAGCAGCTGATCCGAGCCTGCCGCCGTTCGGGCAAGCCCGTCGTCGTCGCCACGCAGATGCTGGAATCGATGATCTCGGCGCCGGTTCCGACCCGCGCCGAAGTCTCCGACGTCGCGACCGCCGTCTTCGAAGGCGCCGACGCCGTCATGCTGTCTGCCGAATCCGCGTCCGGCGACTATCCGATCGAGGCCGTCTCGACGATGGCGTCGATCGCCAGCACGATCGAGCGCGAGCCGCACTATCCCGGCATCATCTACGCGCAGCGCGCTCAGGCGGAAGCCACCGGCGCCGACGCGATTTCGCTGGCTGCCCGCCAGATCGCCGAAACGCTGCGCCTGTCGGCCATCGTCTGCTACACCTCGTCGGGCACGACGGGCCTGCGCGCATCGCGCGAGCGTCCGCAGGTGCCGATCCTGGCGTTGTCGCCGGTTATCCAGACCGCGCGCCGCCTCGCTATCGTCTGGGGCCTGCACTGTGTGGTCACGCATGACGCGACCGACCTCGACGACATGGTCAACCGCGCCTGCCGCATCGTCGCCGACGAAGGCTTCGGCAAGCCGGGCGACCGCATCATCATCTCGGCCGGCGTGCCGCTCGGCACCCCCGGCGCCACCAACATGCTGCGCATCGCCTATATTGGCTCGGACGGCCAGAGCGGGTTTTGATCCGGATTTGGTTTGATTGAATTGAATTGAGAACCCGCTGCCTCCAGGAGGTGGCGGGTTTTTTCGTGGCTGGTGTGTGTGGTGCTGGCTTGGCGGATGGGGGAATGTTCGCGCCAACCTCGCGATCCGCTATCCTACCCCTGTAATGCCAACGCCCGGGCGAACATCTCGTCATCGACATTGCCGCCCGAGGTCACCACGATGGCGGCATCCTCCTGCAACTGCTCTCCATGAAACAGCGCGGCGGCGAGTGCCACGGCGCCGCCGGGTTCGACGACGATCTTCAGGCGGGTGAAGGCCAGCGCCATGGCGCGCAGCGCCTCCTCGTCGGTAACGACGATGCCCGGGCCGGCGAGGCGCTTGAGAATCGGGAAGGTGATGTTGCCGGGCTGCGGGGTGATGATGGCGTCGCAGATCGAGCCTGATAGCGTGGCGTTGCGCTCGATCCTGCCCGAGGCCAGCGAGCGGGTGGTGTCGTCGAAGCCTTCGGGCTCGCAGGGGCGAACGCGGAAGCCCGGCGTGCGCGCCTCGAGCGCCAGCGCGATGCCCGAGGTCAGGCCGCCGCCGCCGCAGGGAGCCAGCACCTCGGCCGAGCTTACGCCTTCCTCTTCCGCCTGTTCGGCGATCTCAAGCCCGGTCGTGCCCTGGCCGGCGATGACCTGCGGTTCGTCGAAGGGCTTGATGAGCGTCAGCCGGCGCTCCTCGGAGAGGCGCGCGCCGATGGCGTCGCGGTCTTCCTTGGCGCGGTCGTAGAGCACGACCTCGGCGCCGAGCGCGCGGGTGTTTGATATCTTCAGCTTCGGTGCGTCGTCGGGCATGATGATGACCGAGGGAACGCCGTGCAGCCTGGCGGCAAGGGCGACGCCCTGCGCGTGGTTGCCGGAGGAAAACGCGATGACGCCGCGGGCGCGCACCTCGGGCTCCAGCGCCGAGACGGCCGACCAGCCGCCGCGGAACTTGAAGGAGCCAGTGTGCTGCAGGCATTCCGCCTTGATGAACAGCCGGCGCCCGGCGATCTCGTCGAGAAACGGAGAGGAAAGAAGCGGGGTGCGGCGGGCATGTCCACGCAGGCGGGCGCGGGCGGCGACGATCATTTCAATGCTGACCATGGAAAGCTCTTTCGGATGATAATGTCATCATGAATAGGACGCCAACCCGATGTTGTGAACGGCTGCTTTGTCACGGTGACATGAAAAGCGTCTTTCGCGGCGCCGGCAAGAGTTCGGGTTCCGGCGCGGGGGCCTTGCCGGTCGGGCGGGTCTGGTGGCGCCTGCGGTAGTCGGTAGGGTTCGTGCCGGTCAAGCGCAGGAATTCGCGGTTGAAATTCGACTTGCTGATGAAGCCGCAGTCGAACATCAGCCGGGTCACGGGCTCGTCGCTCTTTTCCAGCATTTCGCGGGCGGCGCGAATTCGGAAGTCGTTGACATATTGCGAGACGCTCGCCCCGTGCACGCGGTTGACCGCGATCGATACGCGGCGGGCGGGCAGGTTCATCCTGCGGGCGATGCGGCCGAGGTTGAGCTCCGGGTCGCGGTAGAGCTGGCGTGCTTGCATGAGCTCGTTGAGCGACCGGGCGATGGCTCCGTCTTCCTCAGTCGGGCCAGATGCCGGCGCGGGCGCCGGTGGCTGTGGCTGCGGCGATGGCGCGGGCTCGGTGGACTGGGTGCTGCTGGCGATGGCGGCGGCGGTGCCAAGCGCCAGCAGCGAGATGACATTGCCGATCGCCACCACGGCACCGGCATGGGCGCCACCGGTCCTGTAGAAATCGAAGCTGATGACGATGTCAGCGGTGGCGGAGGCGAGCAGGGCCGTGGCGGTGATCAGCAGCGAGCGGTAGGAGAGGAGCGCGCCATCAAGCCGCGAGGAAACGAGGCCGTCTGGCCCGTGGCGGGCAAGCCAGAAGAGGGCCACGCCATAGGCCGCGAAGGTGGCGGTGATGAAAATGCCGACAGGGCCGCGCCAGAAGATCATCAGCACGAGGACGATCGCGGCTGGAAGCAGATGCGGCGCAAGACGCAGCCATGAGGGATTGGTGTCGCGCGCGAGATTGCTGAAGCTGATCCAGGCGAAGGCTGCGATGAGGGCGGCAAGCACCGCCTGGACGGGCATCAGGGCGATGATGTCATAGCCCCAACGCAGGCCGAGCAGCACCGATTGCAGCGCATACAGCGCGATCAGGGTGAGGAAGGGCCAACGCTCCGGTGCGAGGCCGTCGTGTTGCCTGACCATTCTGATCGCCAGGATGACGAGCAGCAATGTGACGATAAAGGGCAGCGGCACGAAGATCATGGGCGCGGATCCAGCAACAGACTAAAGCGCGTCGCGATCGTTCAGGTTCGCGCACCGCGCTTCAGGACTTTGTCTTTCAGCATGTCTTCACCCCGAAACCGGTGACCACTTTCGGGAGACATGCCGTAGCGATATGAGCACGACAATGACCTTGATCGCAATCGCGCGCGACCCGGATCGCGATCAAGGTCTCGATTTTGCGTAGCGTCGGCGACCTTGGGTTTGCCGCTCGATGGGAGCGGCGTCACGCAAGGAGATTGCCATGATGATCATCATAACCATACCACTGCTCCTGTTCACGCTGGTTTCGAGCTATGCCGACGGCTGGCGGATGGGTGAGACGATCGACGTCTCGGCGATCCGCTCGATCGTGATAACGGGTGACGCCAGTTCCATCCGCATCAGCACCAATACCGATAATCCCTATCGGGCCGAGACGCGGGGCCGGCGCGACGGCTGGTTCAGCCGCTGGTATTCGAGCTGGTTCTTCAGCGGTTGCGAGGACCAGAGCCGGATGACGGTAAACGGCCCGACGCTGTCTATCGCGGTCGCTTCCGGGCAATGGTCCGATCTCTCCGATTGCTCGTCCGAGGTCGTCGCCAACATTCCGCCGGGCGGGTCGATCCAGGTCAACCAGCAGGCGGTCATGGCGCGGTTCGAGGGCGAGTTTGAAAAGCTCCGCCTGTCGAGCAATGCGGCCGACGTGACGCTGCAGGGTCACGCCTCGAGCGTTGAGATCAATAGCGACGCTCTGCGGGCCCGTCTCGTCTACGACAAGCTCGATGCCGACGAGACGATCGACGTCAGGGCGCGTTCGGTGGACAGCTATCTCGACTTCGGCAAGGACGCGCCTGTCGATTACACCGTCACCGCGGCCGCTTCGCTGATCGACAGCGCGCGGCCGAGCGTGACCGGCGCCAAGCCCGCCGTCACCATCAGGGCGCAATACGCCCGCACGACGATCCGCTAGATGCCGGGACTAAACATCTAGGCCGATCAGTAACCGCGGGCCGAGCCTTCGGTCGCGCGGCTGTCCATGGCGCCGTAGTAGCGGGCGCCGCCGCCCTTCTCGATATCCTTCAGGCTCTTGCCGCCGACGAGGATGCCGGCGGCCTGGCCCCAGACGGGCGGGCCGCTGCCGTCGTCCATGGTGTGGCCCATCGCGATCAGGGCCCGGATCGTGTCGGGCGACAATGCATAGGGCTCGAAGTAGATCTTGTCGGGCTGCCACTGGTGGTGGATGCGCGGGGCGTTGACGGCCTGGCTGATGTCCATGCCGAAATCGACGACATTCAGGATGGCTTCCAGCGTGATGGTGATGATGCGCGAGCCGCCGGGGCTGCCGATCACCATGAAGGGCTTGCCGTCCTTCGTCACGATGGTCGGGCTCATCGACGAGAGCGGGGTCTTCCTGGGCGCGATGGCGTTGGCTTCGCCCTGGACGAGGCCGTAGAGATTGGGGACGCCCGGCTTGGAGGTGAAGTCGTCCATCTCGTTGTTCAGCAATATGCCGGTGCCCGGCGCCACGACGCCGGCGCCGAAGTTGCCGTTCAGTGTATAGGTGACCGCGACCGCGTTCCCTCCTTGTCGATGATGGAATAGTGCGTGGTTTCGGTGCTTTCCCTGGCGCCGAGCGGTTTCAGGTTGGCGGATGTACCCGACTTGTTGATGTCGATCCTGGCGCGGATATTCTTGGCATAGCTCTTGTCGAGAAGGGTCGTGACAGGGTTGTCGACGAAATCCGGGTCGCCGAGGGCGGCGTTGCGGTCGACATAGGCGTAGCGCATCGCCTCGGTCATCAGGTGCACGGTCTCGGCCGAGCCGTAGCCGAGGAAGGAGAGCGGATAGCCTTCCAGGATGTTCAGGATTTCGCAGATGATGACGCCGCCCGATGAGGGTGGGGGCGAGGAGATGATGTCATAGCCGCGATAGCTGCATTCCACCGGTTTCAGTTCGCGCACCTGATATTGCTCGAAGTCCTCCCTGGCGAGAATGCCGCCCTTGGCCTGGCTGGCCTTGACGATGGCGTCGGCCGGCATGCCCTTGTAGAAGGCGTCCGTGCCCTTGTCGGAAATGCTCGACAGCACGGAAGCCAGTTCCGGCTGGACCAGCTTTTCGCCCGAGGTGAAGAGCTTGCCGTCGGGCTTGAGGAAGATCTTGGCGGCGGCTTCGTCCTTGGCCAGCCGCTTGGCGCTGCCCTCGATCGAGGCGACGTCGCCCTGCTCGAGGGTGAAGCCGTCCCTGGCGTAGCGGATGGCGGGAGCAAGGAGATCCTGGCGCGACTTGGTGCCGTATTTTTCGCGAGCGGTCTCGAAGCCCATGACCGAGCCCGGTACGCCGACGGCCAGATAGCCGTCGAGGCTGGCGCGGGGCACGATGTCGCCCTTGGCGTCGAGATACATGGTCTTGGTGGCGGCCAGCGGCGCGCGTTCGCGGAAATCGAGGAAGCTGGTCTTGCCGTCCTTCATGCGGATGGTCATGAAGCCGCCGCCGCCGATATTGCCGGCGGTCGGATAGACCACGGCCAGCGCATAACCGACGGCGACCGCGGCATCCACGGCGTTGCCGCCGTTCTTCAGCACGTCGACGCCGACATCGGTCGCCAGGTGCTGGGCCGTGACGACCATGCCGTTGTCGGCCTCGACCGGCGCGGGCGAGGCGGCGAGCGCCGGCGAGATTGGCGCGAGTGTCAGCGACAGGGCGGCTAGCAGTGCCGCGAATTTCGTGCGAAGGCGGTCCATGATATTCCCCTCGGTGGACGGCGGTAGGGAAGATATGGGGCTGCAGGCGCGGCGGGCAATGCGCTGCGCGCGTCAAACGCTGCCTTGCAGGTCCGGGGTGGCGATGGGTCGCGGCGCGGGGGCTTTCGGTAGATTGGCGTCAGGTGCAACAGCGGTTGCCAGCCTTGCCTCGGCGACGCGCGCGGCTGCCTGGAGATCGCGGTCGTGGCCTGCGATCTTCTCGAGCGCGGCGATGGCGACGTCGGTGGCGAGGTAATCCGGCTTGTGGCCGACGCCCTTGATCATGACCAGTTCGGAGCCGGCGATATCGCGGGCGAGGCCCTGCGAGTGCAGGTGCTCCCAGACGATGTCGTCGCTGTCGCCCGTGATGATGACGGTGGGCGCCGATATCCTGATATAGAGATGCGACTGCGTCTTGAAGTAATCGAGAAGACGCACGAAGTCGGCGGCGTTGTTGTGGAAGGTGGCGGGGCGCAGCACCAGCGACGGGCCTGTTTTCATGATGTAGTCGTCCGGCCTCGGGTTGGGGCGGAAGACGTTGTGCGTGCCGCGCTCCAGGCGCCTCAAACCCAGCGGTATGACGAGCGCGTGGTTGAAGAGCCAACCGATCACCGGCGCGGTGGAGACGTGATAGTACCAGTCGACGCCGCCTGGCCAAGGGTGGGTGGCGGGCGCCAGAAAGAGCAGGCCCGCCGTCTTTTCCGGGTGACGGACGCCGAAGGCGGCGGCGATGGCGCCGCCGAAGGAGTGCCCGACGATGATCGCCTTGTCGATGCCGCGTTTTTCCATCAGCGCGGCGATGGCGTCCGCCTGGCCTGAGGGCAGGGCATTGTCCGGTCCGCCGCGTTCGGAATAGCCGTGGCCGGGGCGATCGACGAAGAGCATTTCGGCGCGGCCGCGCAGAGGCTCCAGAAAGGCGCCGATCTGGTCGAGCAGGTTGCCGCTGGCGCCGTGGATGAAGACGAGCGGCGGCAGGTCGGCGGTTTCGGGGCGCTCGATATGGACGGCGTTCATGCGGTAGCCGCCGATATCCGTCAGTTCGCCGATGTTGGGATAGGCCTGCTCGAACTGGCGGGCCTTATAGGAGGAGTAGCCGATCGCGGCGGCTATGGGGGCGAGGATGGCGGAGACGAGGGTAAGCATGGCGTAACCTGCGGCATGGACTAACGGACCATACGTTAGATTGGCTCGCCCGGTTCACCTTCAAGAGGGCGAGGCTGCTAGATATTGCGCGTCAGGTGCGGCTGCCGGCAAGCTTTTCGGAGAGCGTGTTCAGCTGCTCCTGCGCATTGCGGTTGGCGGGGAATATTTCGAGAAAGCGCTCCCATGCCTTCAGCGCCAGCTGGTCGTTGCCGCTGTCGCCGAGGATCGCGGCCATGCCGGCGAGCGCGCCGAAATGGCGCGGCTCGATATCGAGCACACGTTCGATATCGGACATCGACTTGCGCATGGCGCCGTTGGTGTAGTTCAGCGTGGCGCGGCGGTTCCAGCTCTCGGAATAGCCGGGCTTCAGCGCGATGGCCTGGTCGAGGAAATCGAGTGCGGCGCTGTTGCGCTTCTCCTCGACCGCCTTGTCGGCCCACTGCATCAGGAGATTGACGGTGGCGCTGCCCGAATCGTTCCACTCGGCGCGGATCTGGTTGGCGATATCGTCCGCCTTGTCGGCATCGCGCTCGCGCTTCAATTGCGCGAAAAGCTGGTCGAGATGTTCCCTGGGCGAAAGGTTCGCGGCCTGCTGCTCGACGAGCTTTTCCTTTTCCCGCACGGGTGCGGGCTCCTGCGCGTGGGCAGGCAGGGACGTGGAAAGCAGTGCGAGGGAGAGCGGCAGGGCCGCGCAGGTCATAGCCAAAAAACGCATGGCGGGCATCATAGCCCGCCAACGCGAAAGATCAAAACACTTTAACGGGATCATTCATCGAGAAGATGAAACCCGGGACCCTTCCGGACAGGCTCAGGCGCTGAAACGCTGCCGAGCCATCCGGCCAGCAAAATCAGCCCTGACGAGCCTTGAAGCGTGGGTTCAGCTTGTTGATGATGTAGATGCGGCCCTTGCGGCGAACCAGGCGGTTGTCACGGTGACGAGCCTTGAGCGACTTGAGCGAATTCTTGATCTTCATTGTTTTGATCCGCGATGTTTGGGGGAATTCACATTCGCCCGTATCTATTACATTCAAAAAGCGCGCTCAGGGCGCGCTCTTCAGGTTGGGCGTGCAGATAACCCGGCCTCTTGTCTGTGTCAACCACGTGAAGGTGTTTTTCCCGTGGCGGTGGCCGGTTTTGTCAGGGAAAAACCCCTTATTTCCCCGCAAGTGTGGTGGCAAGCGTGGTGACATGGCCCATCTTGCGGCCGGGTCTCGATTCCGTCTTTCCATAGAGGTGAACGAGCGTGTCGCGCCGCTTCAGCCAGTCCGGAAGATCAAGGATATCGTCGCCGATCAGGTTCCGCATGACGCAGTCGGAGTGGCGATCGGCGTTGCCGAGCGGCAGGCCGGATACGGCGCGAATATGCTGCTCGAACTGCGAGATCACGCAGGCCGCTTCCGTCCAGTGGCCGGAATTGTGCACGCGCGGCGCCATCTCGTTGGCGATCAGGCTGCCGTCGGAGAGCGCGAAGAACTCGATGCCGATGACGCCGACATAGCCGAGCGTCGTCAGGATCTTCTCGGCGGCCTCGCGCGCGGCGCTGGCCGTGGCGTCGGTGATTGACGCTGGAACCGTCGACGTGTGCAGGATGCCGTTGCGGTGCACGTTTTCGGCCGGGTCGTAGCTGACGACGCTGCCGTCGGTGCCGCGGGCGGCGATGACCGAGATCTCGCGCTCGAAGGCGACGAAGCTCTCGAGGATCAGCGGCACGCCGCCGAGTTCGGCGAAGGCGCCGTCGGCGCTGTCCGATGTCGAGCGGAAGACTTTCTGGCCCTTGCCGTCATAGCCGAGCCGGCGCGTCTTCAAGACACCCTGGCCGCCGAAATCGGCAAGGGCTGCCTCGAGATCGGCCTGGCTGTCGACGGCGTGGAATTTCGCGGTGGGAATGGCGCAATCATTGATGAAGCGCTTTTCGACGAGACGGTCCTGGGCCGCTTCCAGCGCCTTCGGCGGCGGATAGACCGGCACGGTCTGGGCCAGCGCTTCGGCTGCGGAGACGGGGACGTTCTCGAATTCGTAGGTGACGACGTCGCAGACGGTCGCCAGTTCCTCGAGTGCCGCGGGATCGTCATAGGCGGCGACGATCTGCCGGTTGGCGACCTGCGCTGCCGGGCAATCGGCCTGCGGCTCGAGAATGATGGTGCGGAAGTTCAGGCGGGCGGCAGCCATGGCCAGCATGCGGCCAAGCTGGCCGCCGCCGATGATGCCGATCGTTGTCATGCTCATAGGTCGTCCATCGGATATTCGGCGATCGCCGCACTTTGGCTCTCGCGCCATTCGTCAAGCCGGTCGGCGAGGTCTTCGTCCGACAGCGCCAGAACCGCCGCGGCGAGAAGCGCCGCGTTGATGGCGCCGGCCTTGCCGATCGCCAGCGTTCCGACCGGGATGCCACCAGGCATCTGCACGATCGACAGCAGGCTGTCCTGGCCGGACATCGTCTTCGACTGCACGGGAACGCCGAAAACAGGAAGCGGGGTCATAGCGGCGGTCATGCCGGGAAGATGGGCGGCGCCGCCGGCACCGGCGATGATGACCTTGAAGCCTTCCGCCTTGGCGCCCTTGGCGAACTCGACCATGCGATCGGGCGTGCGATGTGCCGATATGATCCTGGCGTCATAGGGGATCTCGAGCGCTTCCAGCGTATCGGCGGCGTTCTTCATGGTCTCCCAATCGGACTGGCTTCCCATGATGATGGCAACGGTCGGTCTGTCTGTCATCGTCACGACACTTCCTTCAGGCGATGATATCCGGGATGATCTGGTCTTCGAGCTTCGACAGCTTGTCCTTGATAACAAGCTTCTTTTTCTTCATGCGCTGAACGCGCAGCGCATCGCAGCCAGTCGCGATCATGGCGTTGATGGCGACATCGTAATCCTCATGCTCCTGGCGCAGGCGCGCCACGATGAGCCTGACTTCCGCCTGTTCCTGATCCGGCATACGCAATCCCCATGATCGTCTTCAGACCTTCTCCGGCCTGTCGGTAATTTTTGCAAGCTCCTATCACCAAATAGCGGTAACGGCTAGTTAGTCTCGATCATGAATTTGCCACGCTCTCTCCTTGTTTTCGCCTTCGACAACCCTTCAAAAATGTGTCACAGTTTGAGGGTTGACGCCTTGGATCTCCGGCGGTGTTGGCTGGAGAAAGGCTAGAGGAAGGAAGGGTCATATGACTGTTCAAGCTCATCTTGAATCACTCCAGAAGAAGCATGGCGCTCTCGAGGAGGAGCTCCATTCACTGATGGCATCCCCCTCCAGAGACGACCGTGAGGTTGCCGAGTGCAAGCGCAGAAAACTGCGCATCAAAGACGAGATTGAGCGTCTTAAATCATCCGTACATTAAGCAGAATAGAACGTTACAGGGCGTGGTCGACGCGATGCAAAGGGTAAATATCGCAATATAACCAGTTGTTTAGTCGTTGATCGCGTCCGTTGGAATGTTCCTGCGCGTCGGTTGCCGAAAAGGTCGCAGCCGGCGCGTTTTCATGTCCGGGCAATGCTATGCCCAGAACTGATCCAGCCAGAGATTGAGCCTGTCGAAGCCACGATTGTTGACCGCGTAGATGCGTTTCGTGCCATCCGCGGTGACCGAGACGAGGTCGCAATCGAGCAGGGCCTTGAGGTGCTGGGAAACGGCCGGACGGCTGATCGGAAGCCCCTCGGCGAGCTCGTTGACGGTGCGCGGCGAGCGTCGCAATTCCTCCAGCAGGAAGCGCCGGTGAGGGTCGGCAATCGCAGTGAAGGGGTCCACGTTCGACATGGCGAAAAGCTACGTCAAATGGAGAATTTGGGCAAGCGGATTGTGCGCCGCAGCGAAACCCGGCAAGCCCTAATATCCAAGGCCTTCGCGGGCGATCAGCACGGCGGCGATCAGCGCCATCGCATACATGAACGGATAGAATATTCTCGGTTGCATGCGCTTCACGCACCACGCGCCGGCGATGGTGGCAAGCGGCGCGAAGGGGAGCAGCGTCGCCGAGGTCGCGAGGTTCTGGGTGTCGAGCTGGCCAAGCGCGAAATAGGGGATCAGCTTGACGGCATTGAGGATGGCGAAGAAGCGGACGCTGGTGCCGGTATATTCGCGCGGCGGCATTTGCAGCGGCAGCACATAGATCTGGAACGGCGCGCCGCCGGCGTGCGCCACGAAGCTGCCATAGCCGGAGAAGGTGCCCCAGAGCGTGGCGCGGACCGGCCGCTGTCCATGCGGTGGCACGATTTTTCCTCTGCCGGGGCCGAAGTTGTTCCAGAAATAGCGCAGGCAGAAGAGGATGGTGACGACGCCGATGACGACGCGCAGGACGCTGCCGGGGACGAGCGCCGATGTGGCCCAACCGAGCGCGATACCGGCGAGCGCGCCGGGGAGCATGATCTTCAGCGTCGTCCAGTCGCCGTGCTTGCGCCAGATGACCAGCGAGATCATGTCCATGAAGATCAGGATCGGCAGCAGGATGGCGGCGGCCTGCACGGGGGAGACGACGAGCGCCAGAAAGGGCAGTCCGATCAGCGACAAGGCGTCGCCCATGCCGCCCTTCGCGAGGCCGACGAGAATGACGGCGGGAATGGCGGCGTAGTAAAATGACACGTCCATCGGCATGCTTTTGAAGTCCTCCCCTTGCCAGCCCGGTCTAACGGAATTACTCACACAAAACGAGTGCGGATCGGCCGGCAGACGGCGAAATCCGCTGGAAATGGAAAGAGTTCATGAGCGAACCTGAAAACCGCTGCCGCCTGGTGCTGATCGTGCCCGATATCGCCGATGCCGACGAGCAGGCGAAAATCGTCGGCGATGCCTTGAAGGGCGGCGATGTCGCCTCGATCATCCTGCCGCAATACGGGCTTGGGGACGGCGAGTTTCAGAAGCATGCCGAGAAGATCGTGCCGCTCGCGCAAAACGCGGGTGCCGCGGCGCTGCTGGCCGGCGACAGCCGTATCGTGGGCCGCACCAAGGCGGATGGCCTGCACATCACCGGCGGTGCTGCGGAAATTTCCGAGGCGGTCGAGAAGTATGCCGACAAGCTGATCGTCGGCGGCGGCAACGCGGCCGACCGGCACCATGCGCTCGAAATCGGCGAGGAGCGCCCCGAGTATGTCTTCTTCGGCAAGCTCGAGGGCGACATCAAGCCGGAGGCGCATCCGAAGAACCTGGCGCTCGCCGAATGGTGGGCGTCGATGATCGAGATCCCGTGCATCGTCATGGGCGGCACCGATCCGGCGTCGGCTCTCGCGGTCGCCGAGAGCGGCGCGGAGTTCGTTGCCATGCGTCTCGCGGTTTTCGGCGAGCCGGCGCGGGCGGCCCTTGTCGTCGCGGAAATCAACGCACTTCTTGACGAAAAAGCGCCACGGTTTGAGGGTTGATATCGCCCTCATGCCCATGCTGACACGCCATTTGCGCCTTTCCTTCCTTGCCGCCGCCACATGTGTGGCGGCTTTCGCGCATGGCGCATCGGCCCAGCAGGTCGACAATCTGGTCACGCGGCCGCTTACCGGCGCGCCGGAAACGCTGAAATCCGGACGGCCGCAGCCGGACGGGGTAACGCCGTCCACGGGTGTCGGTGTGTTCGATCGCATGGGCGCGAAGCTTCCCGACCTGCCGCCGGAAAAGGACTACACGGGCAAGACCGACGATGCCTATGGCGCCTACCAGCGCGGCTATTTTCTGACCGCGATGGGCCTTGCCCTGCCGCGCGCGCAGCTTGGCGACCCGGCGGCGCAGACGCTGATGGGCGAACTCCTGGCCGAGGGCCTCGGTGTCAAGCGCGACGCCAAGAACTCCGCCTTCTGGTACGGAAAGGCGGCCGAGGGCGGCGACCCGTCGGCGATGTTCAAATACGCGCTCATCCTGATGGAGGGCCGGCTCGTTACGCGCGACAAGGCGCTCGCCGACGAATACATGCGCAAGGCCGCTGAAGCCGGCAATGCATCGGCTCAGTTCAACTGGGGACAGATCGTCGTTGCCGACAATCCCGGCGAAAAGGGGCTGAAACTGGCGCTGCCCTTCTATGAAAGATCGGCCGAGCAGGGCGTCGCCGACGCGCAGTACGCGGTGGCGCAGATCTATTCGTCGCTGGCCGATCTGCCGCCCGAGAAGAAGCAGCTTGCCCGTGAATGGATGGCGCGCGCCGCCCGTGCCGGATTCGACACCGCGCAACTCGATCTCGGCATCTGGTTCGTCAACGGAACCAACGGCCCCCGCGATTTCGACAAGGGTTTCCAGTGGCTCAGGCTCGCCGCCAATGACGGCAACGTGGTGGCGCAGAACAAGCTGGCGCATCTCTATATCAACGCGCTCGGCACGAAGCCGGACCCGGTCGAGGCCACCAAATGGTACGTGCTCTCGCGCCGTGCCGGTCTGCCCGACCCGGCGCTCGAGGATTTCTACCTCGGTATCGAGGAAGAGCAGCAGAAGGCGGGGATCGAAGCCGCCAACAAGTTCCGCCGCCTGCGCTGATCGCGCCCGATCGGTTTAGAACAACGCGTCCTCGAACAGGTCCTCGTCGCTGGAGGCCGCACTTGCCGGCTCGGGTTCGGCAGCGGCCGTTTCCTCGACCGCGGCGATGATGTCGCGGTGGACGTTTCGCTCCTGCACCATCGTATAGAGCTTGAAGATCCTGCGATCGAGCGGCGCGATGGTCTCGGCCAGGTCCGAGATGTCGGCGATCTCGGCGCCGGCCGCGTCCTCCAGCGCGTCGGCGCAGCCCGCCAGCACGTCACCGAGGTCCTTCTGGAAATCCAGCGTGCCGATCAGGAGATTGATCTTGCCGGCGACCTCGCGGCCGTGTTCGGAGAGGATTTTCAGCTCCGCCTCCATCGTATCGGCGGCGGTGCGGATATCGGCGACGGCGGTGGTGAGGTTCTCGGCCAGGCCACCTGACGTCGTCTCGCTCGAGGGCGCCACGCGACCGGCGGCTTCCTCCAGTGCCGGCAGGCCGTTGACGATGGCGTCGGCGCTGTCATCCAGCTTGCCGGCGAAAATGCGCAGCTCCGCCGTGACGACGTTGATCGACTTGCCGGCTTCGCCGAGCCGGCTGCAGCGCAGATTGGTGTTCAGCGCCATGTAGTGAATATCGGTCTTCACCGCCTTGATGTTGCCGATCGCCTCCAGAAGCTTGGCGGTGGTGTCGCGCGTCGACTGGCTGACCTGGTCGGCCTTGAGGGTGACGGCGTCGACCTGCTTGACGATCTCGTGGGCGGCCGAGACGCTGGATTCCAGCGCGCGGATGAAGTTGCCCTGACCGCCGCCGCTCATCTGGTCGCGCAGCCGCATGATCTCCTGCGTGTCGTGGCCGAAGCTGGCGATCGTCTTGACGACGTTCTGGGAATCGCGGTGAAAATCGCGGCACATTTCGTTCATCTGCGCTGCCGTCAGGTGCTGGATGACGTTTTGCAGGCGCGCGCGGGCGTCGGCGGTCAGGCCGCGGCCTTCCTCGCCGTCCAGGAATTCGTCGAGCAGCGTGAAGGTGCTCTGCACATGCTCGATGCGCTGGCGGGTGATGTCGCCGATCTGCAGCGCCGACAGGGTCGAGGCGACCTTGCTCTGCACGCCTCTGGCGACGGCGCCGACGTCGCGGGCGATGGCGCTCAAGTTCTGGCGGTGTTCGGCGATCTTGCGGGCGTCGCCGTCAAGGGCGCTCGCCACGGCGGGAACGGTGTCGGCATAGCTTCTGGAGACATCGGCGCCGAAGGTCAGCGCCAGCTTGACTTCCTTTTCCAGTTCCGCGATCCGCTCGGCGAAGCGGTTGACCTCGTCGGTGCCGGAATAGATGCGCTCGAGGATCTCCTGGGCGAAGCCCGCGAACTCGGCAAGACCGGCACCGGTGATCTTCACGGTGACCGCGAAAGTGCGCAGGTAGCGCATGGTTTCCTGCATGTCGGAAACGTGCCGGCGCAGCGAATATCCGGTCTCGGCGAGCGACGAAAGTGCTTCGCGGCGGGACTTTTCCGCGGTCGGGAGATCGCTGAGGCTCTTGACCGTCGCGCGCAGTTCGGCGCCGGCATCGCCATTCTCACCGGCGTCGAGCGCCTTGGTGATGTTGTCGAGCGAGCTCAACAATCGGTTGAGGACGTCCATGACGGAGAGCAACACGGTGCCGCCTTCGAGAAAGCGCTCCTCGACCTTGCTGCGCGCCGCTTCCAATGTTTGGCTGATGGCTGATCCCGATCCCTGGAATGCAGTCAGTGCCGATGTCGCCCCGTTCGTCATTTTCTTGTCCTTTACTTAAAACCCTGGCAAGGTTCGGGACTATTTTTACGGGCATCGTGGAAATGACGGGTAAACAAACGAGACTCGTCAACGTTGTGCTTAACATAGCGTGAATTGCGCGACCGACGTTCCCGACGAAAGCTCATACTTCAGATAACATCATGATTTCTTTTTTGTTTCCAAATATTATGCCGTGCTAATTATTATTTCTCCCGGGTGATAATTCGGGGAGTCGAGACTCGTCCCAATTGTATTTCATTGCAACCTAACTTTACGCGTTGTTAAGTGTGTCGTGAGATTCCTCAGCGGGTTGAAAAAGTATTTCTCCGCCCTAGGAGGCCGAAGTGAGTGTGCGTGAACAGTACCCCGAGTCTATGTCCCTGCCTGAATCCCTGAACATCAGGAATATATCGGATATATTCTCAAGAATTGTGTCTTTATTTAAGAACAACAGCTCCGTTGTTCTCGATATTCCCGAAAAAGCTGAAGCCGATTTGAGTTTTGTGCAGCTGATCGAAGCTGTTCGTCGGCATGCCGATAGCAACGACAAAGCGCTCGCACTCGCGGCTCCGGCCCGCGGCCAGGTCCTGAAAGTGCTGGAGCGTGCCGGCTTCGTGGAAGCCTTCAACGGCGAAGATACAAAATTCTGGTTGCATGAAGAGGTAAAGCCATGAGCGCCAACATTCTTACCGTCGACGATTCCGCGAGCATCCGGCTGACGACCAAGGTCACGCTCACCAATGCCGGCTACACCGTCAGCGAGGCGGCCGATGGCGCTCAGGGCCTGGCGGCTGCCAAGGCCGGCAATTACGACCTGATCATCACCGATCTCAACATGCCCGTCATGGACGGCCTGACGATGATCGAGGAGCTGCGCAAGCTGCCTGAGCATACCGGCGTGCCGATCATCTTCCTCACCACCGAATCCGACGCCGACCTCAAGGCCCGCGCCAAGGCCGCCGGCGCCACCGGCTGGCTGACCAAGCCGTTCGACCCGGAAAACCTGGTCAAGATCGCCAGGAAGGTGCTCGGCAGATGAGCTCTCTCGATCCTGTAGCGGTCTTTCGCACCGAGGCGGCCGAATGCCTCGAAGCCATCGAGGCGGGTCTTCTCGACCTGACGCACAAGCTCGACGACAAGGACGTCGTCGATGCCGTCTTCCGTGGCCTTCACACGCTGAAGGGCTCGGGCTCGATGTTCGGCTTCGATGCGCTGGCCGCCTTCACGCATCATTGCGAAACGGCGTTCGACCGGGTTCGCAAGGGCGAGGTGCCGGCGACGGCCGAACTCGTCGCCGCCGTGCTTGCCGCTCAGGATCACATGCGCGCGCTGGTCGATCGGCCGGACGCCGATCACGGCGATACGGGCCAACTGTTGCTTGCCCAGTTGCAGGCCGCGGTCGGCGAGACCTCGGGTGGCGCCGCGGTGTCCGCCGCTCAGCCGGCTCCGGTGGCCGTTCCCGCCGCCGCTGCCGCCAAGACCACCACATGGCGCATCCGCTTCAGCCTTCCGGCGAATTCGATGGCGAACGGCACCAATCCGCTCGGCCTGCTCGACGAGTTGCGCGATCTCGGCGAATGCAGCGTCAAGGCCAATCTTTCTGCCATTCCGCCGCTCGAAGAGCTCGTTCCGACGGATCTCTACGTCACCTGGGACGTCACCCTGACCAGCACGCAGGAACGCTCGGCGATCGACGACGTGTTCATCTTCGTCATGGACGACATGGAGCTCGAGGTCGAGGAGATCGCCGGTCCGGTGGCCCAGGAAACCAAGGCTGAACCGGTCGCTGCCGTAGTAGAGGTGAAGGCCGAGCCTGTCGTCGCCGCGCCTGCTCCCGTCGCCGCGGCGCCGGAATTCAAGCCGGTCGACGCCGTGCCCGCGAAGCGCGAGAGTGCGGCCCAGGCCGACCAGCGGCAGGCGAAGGCCGCCGAAAACGTTCGCGTTCCGGCCGAGCGCCTCGACGAACTGATGGACCGCGTCGGCGAGCTCGTCATCGCCCAGTCGCGCCTCAGCCAGCTGGCCAGCGCCAGCGCCGATATCGCGCTGCGGTCGGTGTCGGAAGAAATCGAGCGCCTGTCGGGCGAACTGCGCGACACGATGATGGTGCTCCGCATGGTGCCGGTGGCGACGCTGTTTTCGCGCTTCCGCCGTCTCGTCCACGATCTCGCCCGCGAAACGGGCAAGGTGATCGAGCTAGTAACCGAGGGCGAAAGCACCGAGGTCGACAAGACCGTGATCGAGCGTCTCGCCGATCCGCTGGTGCATCTGGTGCGCAATTCGATCGACCACGGGCTGGAAACGCCGGCCGAGCGTCTGGCGGCGGGCAAGAGCGAAGCCGGCACGGTGACGCTGTCGGCGCGGCAGGCGGGCGGCGAGGTGATCATCTCGATCAAGGACGACGGCCGCGGCATCAACCGCGAGCGGGTGCGCGCCAAGGCGGAATCCTCTGGCCTCATCGCGCCGGGCCAGCCGCTGACCGATTCCGAACTACTGCAGCTGATCTTCGCGCCGGGTTTTTCGACGGCCGCGGCAATCACCAATCTCTCCGGCCGTGGCGTCGGGATGGATGTGGTCAAGAAGACGGTCGAGGCGCTGCGTGGCGCGATCGACATCACCAGCCTCAATGGCCAGGGCTCGGAAGTGTCGCTGCGTATTCCGCTGACGCTTGCGATCATCGACGGCCTGCTCGTGCGCGTCGGCAATGGCAGCTACGTCATTCCGCTCTCGGCCGTCGAGGAATGCCTGGAGCTGTCGCTGGAAGAGGACCTGCGTTCGCGTGGCCGCAGCTTCATCTCGCTGCGTGACAGCCTCGTGCCGTTCCTGAGACTGCGCGATCTCTTCCGCACCGGCACCAAGCCCGACGTGCACCAGAAGGTCGTGGTCATCTCCACCGGCACGGAGCGTGTCGGCCTGGTGGTCGACCAGATCATCGGCGATCACCAGACGGTCATCAAGTCGATGTCGAAGCTGCACAACGACGTGTCCACCTTCTCGGGCGCCACCATTCTCGGCGACGGCAGCGTCGCCCTCATTCTCGACGTCGGCCATCTCGTGGCCGCCGGTCAGCAACAGGAAACACAGATGCGGGTGGCAGGATGAGCGCGGCAGCCGAGAAGATAGACCATCATTGGAACTATGCCGACGAGGTCGAGGTCCTGACCTTCGACATGAACGGCGAGACCTTCGCGCTGGAGGCGGTGATCGTCCAGGAAATCCTGGACCTCTTGCCGGAGACGGCGGTGCCGGGGGCGCAGCCCTTCGTCGCCAGCGTCATCAATTTCCGCGGCAAGGTCATTCCGCTGGCCGACCTTCGCCTGGCCTTCGGCATGGACGGCACGGAAGCGACGATCGACAGCCGCATCATCGTCATCGAGATCGATCTCGATGGCGAGGCGACGCTGGTCGGCCTGCGCACCGACAAGGTCAACGAGGTGACGACGCTGGCGCGGGCAGCCAGCGAACCGCCACCGAGCGTCGGCATGCGCTGGCGCGCCGACTACATCGACTGCCTGGTGAAGCGCGGGGGCGAGTTCATCATCCTGCCAAATCTGCAGGCACTGTTTTCTTCACGACACGAGACACCGACCGCCGTTTAGGCAGCGTCATCGAGGGTAAGGGGTTACAAGATGCGATTGACGATCAAGACGAAACTGGTGTCGGCGTTTGCCTTCATCATCCTCATGCTACTGGGCACATCGACCTATTCGATCATCAGCCTCAGCGGCCTGAACAACACCATCTCCGCCGTGTTGACCGGGCCGGCGGCGCGGCTGGAACTGGCGCAGAGCATCAATATCGGCCAGCTGGAAGCCATCCGCCAGCAGAAGAACCTGCTGATGGCGACGAATGCCGCCGAAGTGGACGGCTCCATCGCCAAGGGTGATGCCGGACGCAAGGAATTCGCGCAGTCGCTGGCATCCGTGCTGCAGATCGCCACGGAACAGGGCCGTCCGCGCTGGGAACAGGTCTCCGAGCTCTCGAAGGCCTTCTTCCAGGCCGACGACCAGATCCGCACATTCGTGAAAGCGGGCAACATGGAGGCGGCCAACAACATTTCCGTGACCACGGCGCGTACCGCCGCCAACGAGATCGATGCCGCGCTCGCGGAAATCCTGACGCTCGAAAAGCAGCGCATGAGCACCGCCGACGACGAAGCCGAGGCAAGCTATGTCGCAACGCGCACGACGATGATCGTCGCGGTCGCCGCAGCGCTTGTTTTCGCCGCCATCACCGCCTTCTGGATCGCCAGCACCATCTCCAAGGGTCTGAGCCGCGCCAACATGGTGGTGCGCGAAGTCGCCGAAGGCGATCTCACGAAGATGGCCGAGATCACCAATCGTGACGAGATCGGTGAAATGCTCGGTAACGTCAACCTGATGATCGAGCGCTTGCGTGGCGTCGTCGGCGATGCGCTTTCGGCTTCGGAAAACGTCTCCGCCGGCAGCCAGGAGCTGTCCGCCAGCTCCGAGCAGGTGTCGCAGGGTGCGAGCGAACAGGCGGCATCGGCCGAGGAAGCCTCGGCTTCGATGGAAGAGATGGCCGCCAACATCAAGCAGAACGCCGACAACGCGGCGCAGACCGAGAAGATCGCGCGTCAGTCCGCCAAGGACGCGGAAGAGAGCGGCGCCGCCGTCAGCCGTGCGGTTGAGGCCATGCGCACCATCGCCGACAAGATCGTCATCGTGCAGGAGATCGCGCGCCAGACGGACCTTCTCGCCCTCAACGCCGCCGTCGAGGCAGCGCGTGCCGGCGAGCATGGCAAGGGCTTCGCGGTCGTTGCTTCGGAAGTCCGCAAGCTCGCCGAACGCAGCCAGTCGGCAGCCGCCGAGATCAGCGCCATGTCTGGTGATACCGTCAAGGCCGCCAGCAACGCCGGCGACATGCTTGGCCGCCTGGTTCCCGATATCCGCAAGACCGCCGAACTGGTTTCCGAGATCAGTGCGGCCTGCCGCGAGCAGGATATCGGCGCCGCCCAGATCAACGAAGCGATCCAGCAGCTCGACAAGGTGACGCAGCAGAACGCCGGCGCCTCCGAGCAGATGTCGGCGACATCGGAAGAGCTCGCCGCCCAGGCGGAGGAACTGCAGGCCTCGATCGCCTTCTTCAAGGTCGATACCACCGGCAGCAAGGCCGGCTTCAAGAAGCCCGCGACCAAGCCAGCCGCCAAGGCTCCGGCCGCACGGCCCGCCGTCGTCAGCAACAAGAATGTCGCCACCCGTTCCGTCGCCGCCCAGCAGGCGCGCGCCAAGGGCTTTGCCCTCGACATGTCGATGGGCGGCCCGGATGCCAGCGACGACGATTTCCGCGAAAGCGCGTGATCGATGACCATGTCGTGGCCGGTTGGCCGGCCACGATAATCGCATGCCAACGAATGGATCGTTGGAGGCGCGGCGCGCGACAGCAGCCGGCCATGAGCGGATGAAAGCTCCCACTTTTAACAAGAATTTCAGTGCCCGCTCGGTCTCGGCCCAGCAGGCACGCGCCAAGGGTTTCGCTCTCGACCTGTCGATGGGTGGCCCGGACGCCGGTGACGACGATTTCCTCGAAAGCGCCTGATTTACGTTTCGTCGCCTCGGGCGTTCAGCCCGGAGCGACAACCCGACGTGTGAATACGTCGGTTGAAATATCCGGACTCCGGAGATCGCAGAAGGGTGGATGTACAGTCTTCCTGCGCCTGTCATGCCACCATTTCCCCTAATGGCGGCGTCTTTAATACTGCGATTTCAAGGACATGAAGAAATGCGGTTCACCATCAAATCGAAACTGGCCATCGCCTTTGGCCTGATGATCGTCTTGCTTCTGGCTACGGCCGGCTACGGCATCTACAGCCTCTCCAACCTCAATACCGCGATCAGCGATGTCATCGCCGGACCGGCCAAGCGTCTCGAGCAGGCGCAGAATCTCGGCAACTTCCAGCTTCGCATCGTTCGCGCGCAGATGAACATGGCGACCGCGACGACGCCCGAGGACGTCGCCAAGTACATCGAGGCCAGCGACAGCAACCGCAAGCAGTTCTCCGAGACCCGCCAGTGGTTGCTGGCCAACATCACCACCGAGGCCGGCAAGAAATCCTGGCAGGACGTGGGTGATCTGGAGCAGAAGCTCTATTCGCTCGACGACCGTGTCCGCCAGCTTGCCCGCGACGGCAATGGCAGCGAGGCCGTTCGTCTGGCGACCGGCGAGGGCCGTGCGATCGTCGACGAGATCGAAGCGCAGGTACAGGTCCGCATCGATGCAAGCCGCACCGCGATGCAGCAGGCGGACGAGGATACCAACACGCAGTACGCGACAACCCGCAACTTCATCTTCGCGGTTGCCGCCATCGCCCTGCTGATCGCCGTTGCGGCGGCTCTGTGGATCGCTCTGGGGATCAGCGCCGGTCTCAACAAGGCGAAGGCCGCCGTCAACGCGGTCGCCATCGGCGATCTCGACCAGGACGTTCTCGTCAAGACCAATGACGAAATCAAGGATCTGGTCGATACGCTGAACGTCATGACCGCGAACCTGCGCAACACGGCGAACATCGCCACGCAGATTTCGAACGGCGACCTGACCGTCGCGCCGAAGCCGCTGTCGGACAAGGACACGCTCGGCATGGCGCTGGAGCAGATGGTCGAGCGTCTGCGCGGCGTCGTCGCCGATGCGATCGCGGCCGCCGAGAACGTCTCGGCTGGCAGCCAGGAGCTGTCGGCGAGCTCCGAGCAGGTGTCGCAGGGCGCCACCGAACAGGCGGCATCGGCCGAAGAAGCCTCGGCCTCGATGGAAGAGATGGCCGCCAACATCAAGCAGAACGCCGATAACGCAGCGCAGACCGAGAAGATCGCTCGCCAGTCCGCGAAGGATGCGGAAGCCAGCGGCGATGCCGTGACGCGCGCCGTCGACGCCATGCGCACGATCGCCGAGAAGATCAGCATCGTTCAGGAAATCGCTCGCCAGACCGACCTTCTCGCGCTGAACGCCGCCGTTGAGGCAGCGCGTGCCGGCGAGCATGGCAAGGGCTTCGCGGTCGTGGCTTCGGAAGTCCGCAAGCTTGCCGAACGCAGCCAGTCGGCAGCGGCTGAAATCAGCGCCATGTCTGGTGATACCGTCAAGGCCGCCAGCGAGGCCGGCGACATGCTCGGCCGCCTGGTTCCCGATATCCGCAAGACGGCGGAACTGGTCTCCGAAATCAGCGCGGCATGCCGCGAGCAGGACATCGGCGCCTCGCAGATCAACGAAGCGATCCAGCAGCTCGACAAGGTGACGCAGCAGAACGCCGGCGCATCGGAAGAGATGTCGGCGACATCCGAAGAACTGGCTAGCCAGGCGGAAGAACTGCAGACCTCGATCGCCTTCTTCAAGGTCGACATGGCCGGCAGCCGCGAGGCCCGCAAGCCCGCCGCGCGCATCAGCGTTCGCAGCCCGGCACCCGTTGCCGCACGCAAGCCCGCATCCAAGCCGGCGGCCAATTCGGTCTCGGCGCAGCAGGCGCGCGCCAAGGGCTTCGCACTCGACATGGCCATGGGCGGACCCGATGACGGCGACGCCGATTTCAAGGAAAGCGCATAATATGGCAACCACCTCCCAGGAAGCGCAGTTCGTCACCTTCAGCCTCGGCGAGGAAATCTTCGCCGTGCCTGTGGAGGTGGTCCGCGAGATCCTCGACTATGCCGAGGCCTTCAAGATCCCCAATGGTCCCGACTATCTCCTTGGCCTGCGCGACGTGCGCGGCCAGGGCGTCCCGACCATCGATCTCAGGCTGAAGCTCGGCATGTCGAAGACGGTTCCAACGTCGCACACGCGGGTTCTGGTCCTCGATATCCCGATGGAGAGCCGTGTGCTCACGCTCGGCCTCGTCGCCGATCGGGTCTTCGAGGTCACGCCGTTCCGCCAGGACCAGATCGAGGCGGCGCCTGACATCGGCGTGCGCTGGCGCTCGGACTACATTTCCGGCGTCGTGCGCCGGGAAACCGGCTTCGTCGTCATCGTCGATCTCGCGCGGCTTCTGTCGCGCGAGGACGCCTCCGTCCTGCAATCGGCCGCCTGAGCGGACACGCTGGAGTATTTTGATTTATGAGAATGGCTGCCGTTGAGGCCCCGATGGTGGGCGACAGGATCAGCAAGCGGAATTTCGAGAAGCTTGCGCGATTCATCTATGATTACAGTGGCATCAAGATGCCGCCGACGAAGCTGACGATGCTCGAGGGCCGGCTCCGCCGCCGGCTGCGGGCGACGCAGCACGCGACCTTCGACGACTATTGCGACTTCCTGTTTCACGACGACGGGCTGGAGCAGGAGACGGTCTATCTGATCGACGCGGTGACGACCAACAAGACCGACTTCTTCCGCGAGGCGCGCCACTTCGAGTACATGCAGCAGGTGGCGCTTCCGGCGCTCGTGTCGAGCGGCGTCCGCACGATCCGCACCTGGAGCTCGGCCTGCTCCACAGGGGCCGAGCCCTATACGATGGCCATGGTGCTCGAAGAGTTCGTCGCCGACCGGCGCGACCTCAACTACAGCATCCTCGCGACCGATCTCAGCACCGACGTGCTGGCCACGGCGCGGCGCGGCATCTATGCCGAGGACATGGTGCATCCCGTGCCGCGCGAACTGCAGCGAAAATACGTGATGGTCGCCAAGCAGCAGAACCGCCGCGAGGTCAGGATCTCGGCCGAGCTGCGCAGCCGCGTCGGTTTCGCCCGCATGAACCTGATGGACGAGAACTATCCCGTGGGCGAGGGGATGCACATGATCTTCTGCCGCAACGTGCTGATCTACTTCGATAAGCCGACGCAATCGGGCGTGTTGAAGCGTCTGTGCGCGCGGCTTTCGCCTGGCGGCTACATGTTCATCGGCCACTCCGAATCCATCACCGGTATCGACCTGCCCCTGAAGCAGGTTTCCAACACCGTGTTCCAGCGCATCTAGGTCAAAGAGCATATGGGCAAGAAGATCCGCGTTCTCGTCATCGACGATTCCGCAAGCGTTCGCCAGACGCTCGTTCGCGTGCTGCAGGAAGATCCGGATATCGAGATCATGGGGGTGGCGACCGATCCCTTCATGGCGGCGAAGAAGATCCAGGAAGAGATTCCCGATGTCATCACGCTCGATGTCGAGATGCCGCGCATGGATGGCATCACCTTCCTGCGCAAGCTGATGTCGCAGCGGCCGATCCCCGTCGTCATGTGCTCGTCGCTGACGGAGGCGGGGTCGGAAACGCTGATGCAGGCGCTGGAGGCCGGCGCCGTCGACGTGATCCTGAAATCGAAGATCGGCGCCGCCGACGGGTTGGCCGACGATGCGGTCCGCATTCGCGAGGCGGTGAAGAGCGCTTCGCATGCGCGTCTCGGTAACGTCCGGCGTAACGTCAACAGCCTGCGGCCCGGCGCGCCGATGCCGGCGCAGAAGCTGACGGCGGATGCAATGCTGCCGCCGCCGACGGGCAAGGCGATGGCGAAGACGACCGAGATGGTGGTCTGCGTCGGCGCGTCGACCGGTGGAACGGAGGCGCTGCGCGAGTTTCTGGAGGCGCTGCCGGCCAATGCGCCTGGCATCGTCATCGTCCAGCACATGCCGGAGAAATTCACCGCCGCTTTCGCCAAACGGCTGAACAGCCTGTGCGAGGTCGAGGTCAAGGAGGCCGTCGATGGCGACCCCGTGCTGCGCGGCCATGTGCTGATCGCGCCCGGCGACAGCCACATGCTGCTCGAGCGGCGCGGCGCGCGCTATCACGTGGCTGTCAAGAGCGGACCGCTGGTCTCGCGCCACCGGCCTTCGGTCGATGTGCTGTTCCGCTCGGCGGCGCGCTCGGCAGGGTCCAACGCCATGGGCATCATCATGACCGGCATGGGCGACGATGGCGCAAGAGGCATGCTGGAGATGCACCAGGCCGGCGCCTACACGGTGGCGCAGGACGAAGCGACCTCCGTCGTGTTCGGCATGCCGAAGGAGGCGATCGCCAAGGGCGGCGTGGACCGCATCCTGCCGCTCGAGCAGATCGCCCGCGAGGTCCTGATCACGCAGCAGAAGTTCTGAGGCGAGGGCGTTCGCCTGATATCCGCGACCGCGGTGTCGACCGTTGCCCGGCGAACGATCAGGCCGACGTTTGGCGGCGCTCTTGAAATTTCCCCGATTTTGTGGTCTTGAAGCCGCCAATCTTATAAAGCGCAGCTTCTACCGGCGATCAGGGACCATCCCCGCCCTGACAACGCGCATCTATTTAGCCCAAGGAAAACCGCCCACATGGCCCGTTCAGCTCTTCTCAATGTCATGGTTCAGGCTGCCCTCAAGGCAGGAAAATCGCTGGGGCGTGATTTCGGCGAAGTGCAGAACCTGCAGGTTTCGGTCAAGGGACCGGGCGATTTCGTCTCGTCGGCCGACCGCAAGGCCGAGAAGATCGTGCGCGAAGAGCTGCTGAAGGCACGCCCGACCTATGGCTTCCTCGGCGAGGAAGGCGAAGAGATCAAGGGTACCGACGGCGCGCATCGCTGGATCGTCGATCCGCTCGACGGCACCACCAACTTCCTGCACGGCATTCCGATGTTCGCGGTCTCGATCGCCCTCGAGCGCAACAACGAGATCGTCGCCGGCGTCATCTTCAATCCGGCGACGGACGAACTCTACACCACCGAGCGTGGCGGCGGCGCCTTCCTCAACGATCGCCGCCTTCGCGTCGGCGCGCGCCGCGTGCTGTCGGATTCGGTTGTCGCCTGCGGCGTTCCGCATCTCGGCCGTGGCAACCACGGCAAGTTCCTCGTCGAACTCAGGCACGTCATGGGCGAAGTCGCCGGTGTGCGCCGCATGGGCTCGGCCTCGCTCGACCTCGCTTACGTCGCGGCCGGCCGTTTCGACGGCTTCTGGGAAACCGGCCTTTCGGCCTGGGATATCGCGGCCGGCATCCTGCTCATCCGCGAAGCCGGCGGCTATGTCAGCGATTGGGATGGCGGCAACTCGATTCTCGAGACCGGTAGCGTCGTGGCTGGCAACGAGTACATCCAGAAGGCGCTGATGGAGGTTGCCAAACGCCCGGTGCCCAGCCGGTAAGTCTTTGTTATAAAGACAGGCTTTTTCGTTCGGCATACTTCAATTCGGCACAATGATGATCTAGTCTCCGGCTGTGATGAAGCCGGAGGCTGCGGAATCTATGGAAAATGTGAGTGTGGCGGAGTTCGGCTCGACCGAAAAAACCACGGGAAATTATACCTATAAGCTATCCAGCCCGATGCCCTTTCTGTGGACGATGGTGCTGTTCCTCGTCATCGTCGGGTTCATCGTGTCCATCCTGTTCAGGCAGGCGCAGACGGCCTTCATGCACAATCCGGGGCTGAATGGCCTCATTCTCGGCGTTCTCGGCATAGGCGTCATTCTTGTGTTCAGCCATGTGCTGTCGCTCAGGCCCGAGGTGCGCTGGTTCAATTCGTTCCGCGCCGCGGGTAGCGCCGACAAGGTGAACCGCAACCCGAAGCTGCTGGCGCCGATGCGCACGCTGATCGGCAGCCGAAATGCGTCGGCGAGCGGCATCTCGACCACGGCTTTCCGCTCCATCCTCGATTCGATCGCCAACCGCCTCGACGAATCCCGCGACGTTTCGCGCTATCTCATCGGCCTGCTGGTCTTCCTCGGCCTGCTCGGCACTTTCTGGGGCCTCATCGGCACGATCGGCTCGATCAGCTCAGTCATCCAGTCTCTCGATGCCGGCACCAGCGGGTCTTCCGATGTTCTGACCGCGCTGAAGGAGGGGCTGTCGCAGCCGCTTTCGGGCATGGGGCAGGCGTTCTCGTCGTCGCTGCTCGGTCTCTCGGGCTCGCTCATCCTCGGCTTTCTCGACCTGCAGGCCGGTCGCGCGCAGAACCGTTTCTATACGGAGCTGGAAAACTGGCTGTCGTCGGTGACCGATGTCGGCTCCGATCTCGCGGCACCCGTGATCGACACCAAGGGCGGCGTTTCGCCCGAAGAGATCCGCGCGCTGTCGGAATACATGCAGAAGGTCTCGGAAGAGGGCGGCGGCAGCCAGCGCTCGGTCGCGGCCATGGCCAATCTCGCCGAGGGCATCCAGGGGCTGGTCAAGAACATGCGCAACGAGCAGCAGATGCTGCGCGACTGGATCGAGGCGCAGCAGGACGAGGCGAAGGCCATGCGCCGCACGCTCGACCGGCTGGCCGAGCGGATCGGCGCGCAGGAAAAGCACGCCGAGCGCCCGCGCATGCCGCAGACCGAAAAGAGCGAGGGCAAGTAAGCCATGGCTCTTGCCCGCAACCGTCGCCGCGAACGCACGGTCGACTACTGGCCCGGCTTCGTCGACGCGCTATCGACGCTTTTGATCGCGGTGATGTTCCTGCTGACGGTGTTCGTCGTCGGACAGTTCATTCTCAGCCGCGAGATATCCGGCCGCGACGAAGTGATGAGCCGGTTGAACAGCCAGATCAACGAGCTGACGCAGCTGCTCGCGCTCGAAAAGGGCAGCAAGCAGGATCTGGAGGACAGCGTCGCCAACCTGCAGGCGTCGCTGGCCAACGCCGAGGGCGAGCGCTCGCGGCTGCAGGCGCTGCTTTCGGCTGGCTCCGGCGGCCAGGACGCCGCGCAGCAGCGGATCGGCTCGCTGACCAAGGAACTCGACGAGCAGAAGGAGATGAGCGACCGTGCGATGAGCCAGGTCGAGCTGCTGAACCAGCAGATCGCGGCACTGCGCAACCAGATCGCGGCGGTCGAATCGGCGCTGCAGGCTTCCGAGCAGAAGGACCAGCAGTCGCAGACCAAGATTGCCGATCTCGGCCGCCGTCTCAACGTGGCGCTTGCCGCGCGCGTGCAGGAACTCAACCGCTACCGCTCGGACTTCTTCGGCCGGCTGCGCGAGATCCTGTCGGACCGCGAGAACATCCGCATCGTCGGCGACCGTTTCGTGTTCCAGTCGGAAGTGCTGTTCCCCTCCGGCGGCACCGATCTCAATCCCGAAGGGCAGACGGAGATGGCCAAGCTTGCGACCGCGCTGCTCGACGTCGCCAAGGAAATTCCGCCCGAGATCAACTGGGTGCTGCGCGTCGACGGCCATACCGACAACGTGCCGCTCGCCGGCACCGGCCGCTTCGCCGACAACTGGCAGCTGTCTTCGGCACGCGCCATCTCGGTGGTCAAGTTCCTGATCGCGCAGGGCGTGCCGGCGGACAGGCTGGTGGCGGCCGGCTTCGGCGAATATCAGCCGATCACGCCTGGCGATACGCCGGAAGCGCGCGCGACCAACCGACGGATCGAGCTGAAGCTGACGGAGAAGTGACGGGGTGGCTTACCCTCCCTCATTCCTGTGACGAGCACAGGGATGAGGGGAGTTGGAGTTTGCGCTGGCGCATCCACCGCGGCATCCCGCACCATTCATGGCCAGCATCGCAAAAACGGCGGCGCCCTGGGGTGCCGCCTTTGATGTGTCAGGCGTCTGCCGCCTTGGTGGTGTCGTCGATGACGGCGCCGGGAGCGTTCTTCTTGATGGATTCGATGGCGTTCAGCGCCGACGCCTTGGCCTTGTAGCCTTCGGAGCCGAACATCGACTCGCCGTTCGATGCCTTGAAACGGAAACGAAATTCGCCTGCCTTGTCCTTATAAACTTCGAACTTATACATCGATTGTCTCCCGGAATCAGGATGTTGTTTACATCTGCAAGCGCAGCCTAAAACAAAAAATCCAATTATTCCATCGAGATGTTTGGGCGGGCTTTCGATCTCGCCGCGCCGCTTGCCGGTCGCCGGCCCGTTGGGTCACGGCTTGAAAAATGAAAATGCCGACGAGAATTTGTTGACGATATAGGGGGCGAAAAGCACGATGCCGGAATAGAAGAAGCTCGAGCCCTTGGACATGTCGGGAATATTCTCGCCATCGGCGAAGCGGCGAAGGCAGGCAAGCCCGAAGCCGACATAGAGCATGAGGATCGCCACCGTTCCGATCATGGCGATGAAGCGGCTGGAGCTTGCTTTCATCAAAGTCACGGTGATCGGCGCCTGACCGGGAGGCAATGGCTTGCCGACGGCATCGACAGGGTTTCCATCCGCATCGGTCTTGGTCAGCGGCACCTCTTCCGAGAGCGCGTCGGTGAGCGACCAGCTCTTGGCATCACGCAACGAGCGATAGCACAGCATCATCGATATGATGACGCCGAAGGCGACGACGATCACCAGTATTTCGGAAAAGCGGATCGAACTCATCTGACGATATCCCACCATGAGAACGGACGGTTTCAACGATGTCCGAATGTAATCTATTGGTGTATATTGTCAATATGCTCGCAAAGGTAGTTGGTGTGGTTGTATCGGTTGTGGAACGAGCCGGCGCATGTCCACCCCGGCGATCCGATCCCTACTTCACCGCGGCGAGAAGCTCCTCGGAACCGGCATCGAACTGCAGCCGGGCCAGTTTGGCGTAGATGCCGCCCTGGCGGACGAGGCTCTGGTGCGTGCCTTCCTCGACGACGCGGCCCTGGTCGAGGACCAGGATGCGGTCGGCCTTGAGCACGGTTGCGAGACGGTGGGCGATGATCAGCGTGGTGCGGCCGTCCATGAGGCCGTCGAGGGCGCGCTGTACCAGCGTTTCGCTTTCGGCATCGAGCGCCGAGGTGGCTTCGTCGAGCAGCAGGATCGGCGCGTTCTTCAGGATCGCGCGGGCAATGGCGATGCGCTGGCGCTGACCGCCCGACAGCATGATGCCTCGTTCGCCGACCTTGGTGTCGTAGCCCTCCGCCAGCCTTGCGATGAACTCGTCGGCCTGGGCGGCGGTGGCTGCGGCGCGCACCTCCTCGCGCGTGGCGCTCGGGCGGCCAAAGGCGATGTTGTCGTGGATGGAGGCGGCGAAGATGGTCACGTCCTGGGGCACGATGGCGATGCGCGTTCGCAGGCCGCCGGTGTCGGTCGCGCGGGCATCGACGCCATCGATCGTCACGGCGCCCTGCTGCGGATCGTAGAAGCGCAGCAGCAGCGAGAAGATCGTGGTCTTGCCGGCGCCCGACGGCCCGACAATGGCGACGGTCTCGCCTGGTTTCACCGCGAAACTCAAGCCATGCAGCGCCGATGTGTCGGGGCGCGAGGGGTAGGCGAAGTGGACATCCGCGAACTCGACGCGGCCGAGGCTCGGCTCGGGCAGGACGACGGGCGAGGCCGGCGTCACGATCGGCGATACTTCGTCGAGCAGTTCGGTCAGCCGGTCGGCGGCACCCGCTGCCTGCGACAGCTCGCCCCAGACCTCGGAGAGCGCGCCGAGCGAGCCGGCGGCGATGACGGAATAGAGCAGGAACTGGCCGAGCGTGCCGGCCGACAGCGTGCCTTCCAGCACATTGCGCGCGCCGACCCACAGAACGGCGACGACGCTGCCGAAGATCAGCGTGATGGCGATGCCCGTCAGAAGCGAGCGCGAGCGGATGGCGGCGCGGGCAGCCGTGTAGGCGGCTTCGACCGCGTTGCCGTAGCGGCTTGCCGCGGCCGTCTCGCCGCCGAAGGCCTGGACCGTGCGGGTGGCGGCGATGGTTTCGTTGGCGAAGGCCGAGGCCTCGGCCAGCGTGTCCTGCGCCGCGCGCGAGCGCTTGCGCACCGAGCGGCCGAAGGCGACAAGCGGGAAGACGATAAGGGGTATGGCCGACAGCACCAGGCTGGCGAGCTTCGGCGACGTGACGACCATCATGACGATGGCGCCGAGACACAGAATGATATTGCGCAGGGCCACCGAGGCGGTGGCGCCGACGGCGGACTTGATCTGCGTGGTATCGGCCGTCAGCCGCGACACGATCTCGCCGGACTGGTTGACGTCGAAGAAGGAGGCCGACAGCCGCGTCACATGCGCGAAGACATCGCGGCGAAGGTCGGAGACGATGCGCTCGCCAAGCGTGATCACGAAGAAATAGCGCAGCGCGCTCGCTATGGCGAGAACGACGGCCATGGCCATGAGCATGATGAAGTAGCTGTTGATGAAGCGACCATCGGAGTAGCTGAAACCGTGGTCGATCATGCGGCGTACGGCGAGCGGAAGCGCCAGCGACGTGAGGGCGGCAAGCGCCAGCGAGAAGAGGGCGCCGGTGACGAGGCCGCGATAGCGCATGACGTAAGGCGTCAATCTGCCAAGAGGCTTCAGAGAACGCGACTTTTTCTTCTCGGTCTGCATTGCGTCTGCCAATTCAATCTCCAGCGCCATCAACGCCGTGCAACACGGCGCGGGGCTCTTGTTATCCTAGTGGCCTTCATGTATAGGCACCGCATCCTAATGGGAAGCCGTAGCCAGAAGCGACTGCGGCTTCATTTATTCAATCGGTCCTCTTGTCGCAACGTGGTGCGTCAAATGGACGTGACATCGCAGGAAGATTGTTATGAAGGCTGATATCCATCCCGACTACCACACCATCAAGGTGGTCATGACCGACGGCACCGAATACGAAACCCGCTCGACCTGGGGTTCGGAAGGCGCCGTGATGAACCTCGAAATCGATTCCAAGTCGCACCCGGCCTGGACGGGCGGCAACCAGCAGCTCATGGACCGCGGCGGCCGCGTTTCCAAGTTCAACAAGCGTTTCGGCGGCCTCGGCCTCTAATCGCTGCTGTTGCACTGATTTCGAAGGAGCCCTGCGAAAGCGGGGCTTTTTTGCGTTTGGGATATGCTCGATCCGAACGTCTATCGCCGGCTCCCGAACGGACAATAAAAAACCGGCCGCGCAGGGAACGCAGCCGGTTCATGTCGTCCACTTCGAATGGATCAGTTGTTGCCGAAGGCCGTCTGCAGCAGGCTGAGCTGAGCCTGCACGCTGTTCTGGTTGTCGGGCACGATCGGTGCTTCGTTCGGGCGGTAGATTTCGCGGTCGAGCAGGGCGACGCGGTTCTGCAGGCGCAGCGAACGTTCGATCAGGTCGCGGAAGGCTTCCGGCAGGTCGCCCCAGCCCGGCGCGTTGCGATCGACGTTGAAGCCGTCGAGGCGAACCTTGTTCTTCTCGGCCAGAACCTGATCGCGCGACATCTCGCCATTGTTGACGGCGCGCTGCAGCAGGAGCCAGGAGGCCATCTGCATCAGGCGGGTGGTGAGGCGCATGGATTCCGCGGCGTAGAGAACCGATGCCATGCGCGGCAGAACCTTGGATGCGGTGCGGCCATTGCCATCCAGATAGGCGGCGGTCTCTTCGACCAGCGACATGCCCTCGGCATACAATGTCTTAAACTGCGACGATGCGGCGGCGCGTCCGGCAAAACTGATCGTGTTCAATCCAAGCTCTGACATCTAAGGGGTCCCTGTTGCACGCATCTACTTATTGATCAGGTAACGCCGGCCGATGCTAAAAGGTTTCACGGGCCCGCTTCAATGACTTTAAAGATGGTAGCTTTAGCCCAATAGCGCAAGGCGTTTCTTAATAAAGGGTTAACTTCCACAGTTTCGTGGTTTTCGTCCCCAGCCAATGCGAAAAAGGAGAGCCGCAAAAGCGGCTCTCAAGGTAAAACAGGGAGAAAAATCAGACCAATTCACCGCATGGGAAACTGTCTGAGATCCAGAGCAAGTCCGGATGAGCACATCAATACATTAGAAAGCTTAACGCCTCATTAAGTGTGTGCCGAATTAACACTTGCGCGGTGGCTATAAATCAAATCCGGCCTCTCGGCGGATCACGATTTGAAGAGGTTTTCTGCAGCCAGTCTTCCCGATGCCTTGCGCGCCGCTTCCTGTTCGATGCGCGAAATCTCGGCTTTCAGCATGTCTATGCGCGCGTTCAGCTCGTCCACCGACATCATCGACAGGTCCATGCCGATCTCGTGATTCGCCTTCTTTTGTGGCCGGTCGTCATCCATGAAGCTCATCTTCGGTCCTCCGTCCTCGTGCCGGCCGGGCCGCGCCCGGCCTTTCTCGCTTCACCTTATCGCGCCGCCGGCTCCATCGGCGGTTCGGGCGTCTTGTTCTGTCCGCGATCGGCCAGCGACATGCCCTCGGGCGTCATCATCTGCGAGGTGGCCGTCGGGATGGTCGTATAGGCGTCGCGGTCGCTGGCCGGAATGGCGGCGCGCATGCGGCTGCGAACGATCGCGTAGGCGGTGATCAACACATGGGCGAGCGCTGTGACCAGGAACAGTGCGTGCGGGTTGATCAACGACATCACGGGGCCGCCGATCGTCGGGCCGATGATGGTGCCGATGCCGTAAAGCAGCAGCAGGCCGCCGGAGACCTTCACGAAGTCCTCCGACGAGGCATAGTCGTTGGCGTGGGCGACGGCGATCGGATAGAGCGTGTTGGCGACCGCGCCATAAAGCACCACGAGCGTGATGATGAAGACCGGCGAGGCGGGCTGGAATACGACGAGCATCAGGCCGGCGAGTGCCGCGATCGCCGACATGGCGGCGAGCACGTAGCGACGGTCGATGCGATCCGACAGGCGGCCGGCGGGAAGCTGCATGACCGCGCCGGCGAAGATGGTGGCGCTCATCATCACGGCGATCGAGGTGTCCGAGAGGCCGGCGCCGGCGCCGAACACGGCTCCCAGCGTGCCATAGGCGCCGTTGGCGATGCCAACAAGGAGAATGCCGAGGCAGGAGACCGGCGAATTGCGATAGAGCGCCTTGAGATCGAGCTTCACGGCCTTCAGCGGCTGCGGCGAGGCGGCGGTCGACAGAAGCGTCGGCAGCATGGCGATGCAATAGAAGATGCCGCAGATCATGAAGAGAACGGGCGTGCGGACGTCCTCGAGCGGGATCATCATCTGGCCGGCGACGACGCCGATAAGGGTGATGGCGATATAGAGCGAGAAGATCGCGCCGCGGCTTTCATTGGTCGCCCGCTCGTTCAACCAGCTCTCGATGATCATAGAGGTGCCGGCCGTGGCAAAGCCGGTGACGGCGCGCAGCAGCACCCACCAGACCGGATGAACGGCGATGCCGCTTACCAGCGCGATGATGGCGATGATCGATATGAAGCCGGAGAAGGCGCGCACATGGCCGACACGGCTGACCATGCGGGGCGCGACGAGGCAGCCGATGACGAAGCCGGCGGCCCATGAGGTGCCGAGCAGGCCGAGCGTGGTGGTCGCATAGCCTTCGAGATTGCCGCGGACGGGGAGGAGGATGCCCTGGAGGCCATTGCCCATGAACAGAAAAAGCGTGCCGAACAGAAGTGATGCGACGGATAGAAGATTTCGTTTCATTGGCCCCCCATGCAACTCGACTTAGCTACGCGAAGACATATGGCAGCCCGCGATGCCGCCCAGTCTCTGACATGTTGATTGTCTCCCCGAATGCCTTTACGGCGTATTTAGATACACTCGTCGCGCGAAATAATGTCCGTCCTGTGACATCAAGAACGTATGGAAAAATAAAGACATGACGAAGCTCATCGCGCTTCTGCTGATGCTTGCGATGGTCGTGCACCTGATCAAGCCGCTCGGTCTGCCGGGTCTGAGGAAGCGCGCCGATTTCTGGAAGATCGCGCTCTTCGCCTTCGCGATCTGGGCGGTCGCGCTTTTGGGGCGGGATCTGTTCGTTTAACGGTCCGGGAGCGGTCCCGTTGGCAGGATCTGCTTGGCTTCGTCCCGCGACCTTACCGAAGCATTATGCCGACCACGGATCGTCCGGCAGCGGGGTTTCCTGCTGGATGCTCTGGAGGATGCCGATCAGGCGTGGCGCCATTTCGCGGATTTCCCTGAGGTGGATGGTCGTCAGCTGTTTGAGGACTGCTTCGGCCTGGTCCGTCAGGATGAGCGTCTGGCGGCGGCGGTCGTTGGGGTCGGCGCGGCGGCTGACGTAGCCGGCGGTTTCCAGCCGCCCGACGAGTTCGGTCGCGGTATGCGGCGCGATGATCAGCCGTTCGGCGAGCAGGCCGACGGTCATCGGATCGGGGGAGCGGTGTCCCTTGATGGCGAGCAGCGCCTGATGCTGCTGCGCGGGCAGGCCGGCTTCGAGCGCGGCCGAGGCGCTGAAATCCATGAAGCGGCGCAGCGTGTGGCGAAGGTTCGCGAGCGCTTCGTAATCCTCGTCCGTCAGGTCGTCCCGCATCGCCACATCCTTCCGTCGATACCCGTGAAAATCAGGGCGATCTCTACCCGTTATCGCTGTCATCCGCAAAGCCCCGCAGCGCGCGGGCGGACCACCGTATCGGGCATGAACGCGGGCGCCTTGATTTATATCGTATTACGATATATTTGAGCGCGCAGACAAACACCAGACAGGATCGACGATGCCCCCCAAGTCTCTTCCGCCCGATACCTCACCCAACGTTGCCTCGCTTGTGCCGCGCCGCGCGGCCGGTGATTTCACCACCGACAAGCGCGTTCTGGCGCTGACCTTGATGGCTGTCGTCGTCGGCACGGGCGGCGCGTTCGCGGCATGGCTGCTGGTCAGCCTGATCTCGCTGGTCTCCAATATCGTCTGGTTCGGAAAGTTCAGCCTCGTTGCCGAAAGCCTGGCGAATGCGCGTCCGTCGTTGTGGATGCTTGTCGTTCCCGTTATCGGCGGCCTGGTCATCGGGTTGATGGCGCGCTTCGGTTCGGAGAAGATCAGGGGGCACGGCATCCCCGAAGCCATCGAGGCCATCCTGATCGGCGGAAGCCGGATGTCGCCGAAGGTGGCGGTGCTGAAGCCGCTGTCGTCGGCGATTTCGATTGGTACCGGCGGTCCGTTCGGAGCCGAAGGTCCGATCATCATGACCGGCGGAGCGATCGGCTCGCTGTTCGCGCAGTGCTTCGAGATGAGTTCTGCGGAGCGCAAGTCGCTGCTGGTGGCGGGTGCGGCCGCCGGCATGACCGCGATCTTCGGCACGCCGATCGCGGCACTTCTGCTCGCGGTGGAACTGCTTTTGTTCGAATGGAAACCGAGAAGCTTCATTCCGGTCGCCGTGGCCGTGTGCGTATCGGCCTGCTGGCGGCCGGCTCTGTTCGGCGCCGGTCCGCTGTTTCCCGTGCAGTTCGCCATGAACTTGCCCTAGTGGGGGATCGCCTTGTGCGCCGGGCTCGGCATTCTCACCGGGTTCGGCTCGGGTCTCCTGACCGTGCTCCTCTACAAGGTCGAGGACCTGTTCGAGGCCTTGCCCATCCACTGGATGTGGTGCCCGGCGATCGGCGGGTTGTTCATCGGGCTCGGCGGGCTGATCGAGCCGCGCGCGCTCGGCGTCGGCTACGACATCATCGAGGATCTGCTGCACAGCAACGTCCTTCCGGCCGCCGTCCTCACCATCCTCGCCGTAAAGGTGGCGATCTGGCTGATCGCGCTCTCCTCCGGCACGTCGGGTGGCGTGCTGGCGCCGCTGCTCATTTTCGGCGGCGCGATCGGCTGGCTGGCGGGGCTGTTTCTGCCGGGCGACCAGGGTTTCTGGGCGCTGATCGGCATGGCGGCGATGATGGGCGGCACGATGCGCGCGCCGCTGACCGGAACCTTCTTCGCGGTCGAGCTGACGGGAGACCTGTCGGCGCTCCTGCCCCTGCTTGCCGCCACGGTGTCCGCCTATGCGGTGACGGTGCTTGTGCTTCGGCGGTCGATCTTGACGGAAAAGATCGCCCGGCGCGGCCAGCACATCACGCGCGAATACGGCATCGACCCGTTCGAGCTGACGCGCGCCCGCGACATCATGATCGCGGATGTCGACGTGCTTTCCTCGCGGCAGACGGTGGGGGAGGTGAAGACCTTCTTCGAGACGGCCGAGAAGACGCATCGCGTCTATCCCGTCGTCAACGACCAGCGTGTGCTGCTCGGCATGGTCTCACGCGCTGACGTGCTGCGGTGGCAACAGGAGAGCGTGGCGCCGGACATGAGCATTGCCGACGCGACCTCGGACGCTGACATCGCCTATGCGCTTGCCGATGACACCGTCGGGCACGTCACCGATATCATGCTGAATTCGGGGGAAGGGCGCATCCCCGTCATCGACCCGCAGACGAAGCGGCTGGTCGGACTGATCGCACGCAAGGACCTGCTGCACCTTCGGCATTCCTTCAAGACGAGCGAGACCGAACGCCGGCCCTACCTGTTTTCAAACGCGGCGTAGCCGATGCAAAATTAGCCGCCCGTCACGCATCGCGTGGCGGGCGCTCTTATTTTCCTACTTCTCGACCCCATCGATAGCCGGCCCCTTCCGATCCCTGATATGGCGAAGCGAAACGCCTGATGGGATGGTGCCGATGGCGCGGCGCTTCGGCACGCCGAGGCGCTGGGCCAGATAGATGCTCGAATGGCCGCTGCAGAGATAGGCGAGGAAGCAGGCGACGGCGAGGTAGACGGCGTGGGTGGCGCCGAAGAGCTCGATGCCCATGATCATGCAGGCGAGCGGCGTGTTGGTGGCGCCCGCGAAGATCGCGACGAAGCCGAGCCCGGCGAAGAGATCGGACGGCGCGCCCAGGAGGGCCGCCAGCGCGTTGCCGAGCGCCGCGCCGATGAAGAACAGCGGCGTCACCTCGCCGCCCTTGAAGCCGGCGCTCAGCGTGACGATGGTAAAGAGCGCCTTCCACAACCAGCTCCAGTCATCGACGGCGCCGGGCGCGAAGAAGCCCGGTATCGTCGGGTCGGCGGCATTTGGCGACCAGACGCCGAGGCCGAGATAGGCGCGGGTACCCAGCAGATGGACGAGGCCGATGACGATCAGCCCGGCGAGAACGGGACGCAGCGGCGCGTAGGGCAGGCGCTTCCTCAACAGCGCGGAGGCGGCGTGGGAGAGCTCGGCGAAGGATTTCGCGGCAAGCCCGAAGATGACGCCTGCGACCGCGACCTTCAGCAGCAGGATCGCGTCGAGACGGAAGACATCGGCGGAGGCGTCGGCGAGATAGGCGATGTGGTAATGCGTGTGCTCGATGCCCCAGGCCTGGGTGGTCCAGTCGCCGGTGATCGATGCCATCAGGCAGGGGATCAGCGCCTCGTATTGCATGCGGCCGATGGTCAGCACTTCGAGCGCGAATATGGCGCCGGCGATCGGCGTGCCGAACACCGCGCCGAACCCGGCCGCGACCCCGCCCATGAGGAGAATTCGGACATCGGCGGGTGAGAGGCGGAAGAGCTTCGCCACGGCGCTGGCGACGCTGCCGCCGAGCTGCACCGCCGTGCCTTCGCGGCCGGCGGAACCGCCGAAGAGATGGGTGGCGATGGTTGAGACCAGAATGAGCGGGGCCATGCGCAGGGGAACGCCGGCGCCGGGCTCGTGGATCTGATCGACGATGAGGTTGTTGCCGCCCTCGGCCGACTTTCCGAATCTCTGGTAGACCAAGACCATGAGAAAGCCGGCGACGGGCAGGCCGTAGAGCAGCCAGGGATGATCGAAGCGGGCCCGAGTCGCGATCTCGAGCGCCCAGAGAAAGAAGGCGCAGAACGAGCCCACGACGATCGCCATCGGAACGATGATGGCGATCCACTTGCCGATGTCGCGAAGCTGGCGGAGACGGATGCCGAAAATGTCGGAGAAGGCGATCATAGCCCAACCCCCTGATGAGGGGCGGCATCGCCGGCTATTTGTGATGACAATGAGACTTCGAACATGACTCTACCCTTTCGCGCGATGGCAAATGAAGTAGGAGTCATCGGCTTCGTCGGGGAAGCGGTTCAGCCTTTTTGGCCTCGGCAGAATCCATTGCCGATACGAGGCGTGATATCGCTCGCGACGGATCGCTGTCAAGCGCGGGGGAGCGTCGATCCGTCGTCTTCAAGCGTGCTGCGCTCAGCAGTCGATGACGCCGCGCATGAGCTCGACGCAGGCGCCAGAGATCACCACGTCGGTCACGACGCCATTCGTCTTCGTCACCTCGATGCCGATGAGGCTGCGACGGCCCATTTCGACGCCCTGCTCGATGGTCAGCGACACCCTCATGTCGGGATCGGGTTCGAGCGAGACAAGGTAGGCTCCAAGCGCCGCCGAGGCGCTACCGGTCGCGGGGTCCTCGGGGACATTGTCGAGCGGGGCGAACATGCGGGCGCGGATGTGCCAGGGCTTGTCCGCCGATCGGACGTAGACGAAGAGCGAGAAGTCGTGGTTTCCCTCCAGCGTGGGGCCGGCGGCATCCTGAAAACAGGCGAGGTTGGGTCGGGCGTTGCCGAGTGTCTGGAGATCGGCGAGTTCGGCGACGGCGAAGCTCAGGCCGACGGACACTGACAGCGGCCGGTGGATGCGCGCGCTGACCTTCGAGCTGTCGATGGCGATACAGCGGGCGATGGTGTCTTCGGCGACGGTAGAGCCAGTGGATAGCGGCTTCGGGGCGCGGATCGCGGTCGAGACCACGCGGCCCTGTTCGCGGCGCACGTCGACGGTGACCACGCCGGCCTTTTCCTCGAAGCGCATGATGTCGCCGACCGGCTTGCCGAAAATGTCGTCGAGGTTGCCGAGCACATAGGCCGTGCCGACATTGGGGTGGCCGGCGAAGGGGACTTCCGTCGTGGGCGTGAAGATGCGCACGCGGGCGGTATTTTCGGGGTTTTCGGGCGGCAGCACGAAGGTCACCTCCGAATAGCCGAACTCGGCGGCGATCTTCTGCATCCGGTCGTCGGAGAGGCCGCGTGCATCCGTCATGACGGCCAGAGGGTTGCCTTCGAAGCGGGTGGAGGTGAAGACATCGACGGTGGTGAAGGAAACGGCTGTCATCGCGTGCTCCGATGGTTTCAGGAGCCTCACTCAGTAGCCATCGCCACCGCCCGGCAGAAGGGCAATTCTTGTCGCCGTGACAATCGACCGGCAATAAAAAACCGGCCGTCAGAGGCGGCCGGGTTTCCGTCGGTTCCAGTGAAAGGTCGGCTCGCGCGTCAGGCCTTGTTGACGCTGGCGGCGTAGATCTCGTCGATGGTTTCGGCGAGGCTGGCGTTGAACTCGGCGTCGCTCATCGAAACGCGCAGGTTTTCCGTCAGGGCGCGCGAGAAGCTTGCAATCATGCCGTGGTTGCGGCTGAGCTTCTCGCAGGCATCGACACGGCTGTAGCCGCCGGAAAGGGCGACGACGCGCACGACCGACTTGTGGGCGATCAGCGGTGCGTAGAAATCGGCGACGGTCGGGATGGTCAGTTTCAGCACCACCTCTTCGCCCGCCGGAAGCAGGTCGAGCTGCTTTGCGATCTCGTCGCGAAGAATGGCTTCCGCCTCCTGCTTCGTCGGGCTCTTGATGGAGACTTCAGGCTCGACGATCGGCACGAGGCCGTTGCCGATAATCTGGCGCGCCACCTCGAACTGCTGCTTGACGACGGCCGCGATGCCGGCCTTGTCGGCGTTTGCGATGACCGAGCGCATCTTGGTGCCGAAAATTCCCTTGTCGCGGCCGCGCGCCAGGAGGGCATCGAGATCGGGCATCGGCTTCATGATCTGGACGCCGTTTTCTTCGGCGGCCAAGCCCTTGTCGACCTTGAGAAGCGGCACGACGCCGCGCTTTTCCCAGAGGTAGGAGGGAACCGGCTGGCCGTCGACGTCGCCATCCATGGTGCGTTCGAACAGGATGGCGGCAACGATCTTGTCGCTGGTAAAGGCCGGCGCGCTCATGATGCGGACGCGCATGGCGTGCATCAGGCGGAACATTTCCTCGTCACCATGGTAATCGGTGTCGGCAATGCCGTAGAGGCGCAACGCTGCGGGTGTCGAACCACCGCTCTGGTCCAGCGCTGCAATGAATCCTGGCGCCGAGCTGATCTTGTTCAACATCTTCGCGTCCACCATAGGTCACTCCTTATTCGAACCGGCGCCTCGCGCGCGGGTTATTTTCTATCTCAAAACCGATCGGCAACGCCTGATCGATCAATCAACGGATCGACATCGGCAAGATGTCGGGTCCTTTCACGCTCTCGAAGCACTGGATCTGCGATATCAGAAGAATTTTAAAAGGAAAATCCTGGGTTAAGCTATTGAAACGATTGAAATCATTTCAAACGTTTGAAACTTAAGGCTTATTCTAGCATCAACTAAAAGACCGCGAAAGCGCTGGCTTTCGCGGTCTCGATTAAACGGTTCAAACCGGCCAGAAGCCCGGTTTGGCTTACTTGGCCTTGGTCAGGACTTCGACGCCAGGAAGGACCTTGCCCTCCATCCATTCCAGGAACGCGCCGCCCGCCGTGGAGACGTAGGTGAAGTCGTCGGCAACGCCGGCATGGTTCAACGCCGAGACGGTATCGCCGCCGCCGGCGACGGAGGTGAGCTTGCCGGCCTTGGTGCGCTCTGCCGCATATTGGGCGGCGGCAACGGTCGCCTTGTCGAAGGGTTCGATCTCGAAGGCGCCGAGCGGGCCGTTCCAGACCAGCGTGTTGGCGCGCTCGATCCAGGCCTTCACGGCTTCGACCGACTTCGGGCCGACGTCGAGCATCATGGCGTCATCGGGGATGGCGTCGATGGCGACGATCTCGTTGGCGGCACCCGCCTTGAATTCGCGGGCGACGACGCCGTCCTCGGGCAGAACGATCGCGCAGCCGGCGGTCGCGGCTTCGATCATGATCTGGCGGGCGGTGTCGGCGAGGTCATGCTCGCAGAGCGACTTGCCGACGCTGGTGCCGCGGGCGGCGATAAAAGTGTTGGCCATGCCGCCGCCGATGACGAGCGCGTCGACCTTCTTCACGAGGTTCATGAGGAGATCGATCTTGGTGGAGACCTTGGCGCCGCCGACGATGGCGACAACAGGACGGACCGGCTGGCCGAGGCCCTTTTCCAGTGCTTCCAGTTCAGCCTGCATGGTGCGGCCGGCGTAAGCGGGAAGGTGACGTGCGAGGCCTTCGGTGGAGGCGTGGGCGCGGTGCGCCGCCGAGAACGCGTCGTTGACGTAGATATCGCCATTGGCGACCAGCGCCTTGACGAAATCGGGGTCGTTCTTTTCCTCACCCTTATGGAAGCGGGTGTTTTCGAGAAGCAGGATATCGCCATCCTTCATGGCGGCGACGGCGCCGGCGGCGACTTCGCCGATGACATCGGTCGCCGTCTGCACGGGATGGTCGAGCACGGCTTCGACGGATGGGGCGATGAGGGTCAGCGACAGGTCGGCCGAGGGGCCATCCTTCGGGCGGCCGAAGTGCGCGAGCAGGATAACCTTGGCGCCCTTCTTGGAGAGTTCCTTGATGGTCGGGGCGACGCGCTCGATGCGGGTTACGTCCGTCACCTTGCCGTCCTTGACGGGAACGTTGAGGTCGACGCGGACGAGAACGCGCTTTCCGGCAATGTCGTTAAGATCGTCGAGTGTCTTGAAGGAGGGCATTGGGAAATCCGTTCGTTTATTGCCTGAAAAGATGCGGGGACCATAGCAAGGATCATCGCGGACGCAAGGCGTTCAGCGCGGGTTTTCGTCGGCTTTTCCAGCCGCGGCGGCGGCCGCCGCCTCCTTGTTCTTGCGGCTCTTGAAGCGGTCGTGCACGCGGTCGATGATATCGCGCAGATTGATGAAGATCGGCAGCGTCACGGCCGGCTCGACGGCCTCCAGCGACATGCCGATGGCGCTGATATGATCGTGGTCGTCGAGGTCGCGGACGATCAGGATGATGGAGCCGAGGCGCACGCGGTCGGCATATTCCGCCTTGCCGCCGAGACGCTGCTTCATCAGCTCGGCGATGGTCAGGCCCTTCTCGTTTTCGTTCAGAAGGCCGGGGCCGTAGGCGGCGTCGAGATCGGTGGCCGGGCGGCTTGGGGAAAGCGCGAAGGCGCCGAAGAAATCGGTGTCGTCTTCCTCGACGGGGACGCGGCTTGCGAAGAGCTTGTCGAGCAGGCGCGAGTAGGAAGGAACGATGAAGAGGTAGACGAGATCGTTCTCGCGCAGGCGGCCGGCATATTGATAGCGCATCGACTTGCCGTCGCGGATGACGAGCGAGGGGGTGGCCCAGCGCGGAATGCGCTCGCCGCGCAGCACCGGGCTGTCCTTGACGACGCGGTAGGAGAGGAGTTCGTGGTTGGCGGCGCCCGGCAGGTCGACCTCCACCTTGTCGACGGCGCCGATGCGCGGCGGAATGATCAGGCCGAGCTTCTTGGCGACCGGCTTGATGGTCCAGCCCTGCACGAGAAGCGAGACGAGCACGATGATGAAGGCGGTGTTGAAGTAGACCTGACCATTTTCCAGCCCGCCCAGGATCGGCATGATGGCGAGCAGGATGGAGACGGCGCCGCGCAGGCCGACCCAGGCAACGAAGCCGATTTCCTGCTGCGTGTAGTCGAAGGGCAGCAGCGACAGCCAGATCGCAAGGGGGCGGGCGATGAAGATCAGGAAGAGCGCAAGCAGCACGGCGGGAATGGCGATCGTTCCGAACTGCGATGGCGTCGCCAGAAGGCCGAGCACCAGGAACATGATGATCTGCGCCAGCCAGGTCATGCCGTCCTGGAAGCGCTTGATCGAGGCGTAGCCGGGCAGCTTGCGGTTTCCCGCATAGATGCCGGCGACGTAGACGGCGAGGAAGCCGCTGCCGCCGACGGCGCCGGTGAACGAGAAGACCAGAAGCGCCAGCGCCAGCACGAAGATCGGCGTCAGGCCGCGATCGGTCTCGAGCCGGCCGACGATGAGCACGATCATCATGCCGCCGAGCAGGCCGAGAATGACGCCGAGGCCCATCTGCTGCACGAACATGGCGAGCATGCCGATATTGATGCCGCTGTAGCGCTCGCCCGACGCCAGAACCTCGACCAGCGCGATGGTGAGGAAGATCGCCATCGGGTCGTTGGTGCCGGATTCGACCTCGAGCGTCGAGCGTACCTTGTCGCGAATGTTGATGCCGCCGATGCGCAGCAGGAAGAAGACCGCCGCGGCGTCGGTGGAGGCGACGATGGAGCCAAGCAGCATGCCCTCGAGCCAGGTGAAGTTCAAAAGCCACATGGCGGCGACGGCAAAGAGCGCCGCCGTCATCAGCACGCCGACCGATGCCAGGGTTATGGAGGGAACGGCGGCGAGCTTGAAGGCCTGTACCGGCGTGCCGAAGCCGGAATCGAAGAGGATGATCGCAAGCGCGATCGAGCCGAGGATGTAGGCGAGGTAATTGTTGGTGAATTCGATGCCGAGGCCATCACTGCCGGCAAGCAGGCCGATACCGAGGAACAGGAGCAGCAGCGGGGCGCCGAAGCGGAAGGCGAGCAGGCTGGAGAAAGCGGCAAGAAGCACAAGCGCCGTCGATACCAGCACGACGATGTAGAATGCTTCCATGCCCAAGCCCCTTCACGCAAAATCAATCGCCGCAGTTTCGCTTCGCGTCGAATGCGGCTGTCTCAAAAGATCGTATCGCTTCTCCGGTTCCTGTCCGATGCCTGCCAGTAAAGGGCAAAATTCAGGCGAAGGGTAGACCTGAAGGGCTATCCTTGCGCCTTGCATGCATCATGCTGCTGAGTGGTCCGCCCGGGGCAAATCGAATGAACGGTTGGAAAGTGATCCTGCGTAAAGTGTAGGGTCAAATCAGGCGAGAGCAGGGCAAAAATCGCTGCCCTGTTCTTTTCTTGCACATTCGTATTCCGGGATATTTGTGACGGCTCACGCGTCGTCGTTGCCGTCGTCTTCGTCCGCGTCGGAAATCGGGATCAGGAAGACGACGAATTCGTCTTCGATTGTGCGGGAGGGATCGTCGTCGAACTCGTAGGCATGCTCGACTTCGCTCGCCTCATCCGGGGTCGCCTTGCGCAATGTGATTGCCGCCGCGCCATCCCATACGGGCTTGCCTTCGGTCTGAAGCACGGTCAGGTCCTCGCGGAAATCCTCGGCCTCGAAGAAGTGCCGGGCGTCCTCGGCGTTTTCGGAACGGAAGCTCGCGATGGGTTTGCCTGATATCTCGATGGTGAAGTAGTCCATTGAATTCTCTTTCGCTTTTCGTTTGTCCGACACTATGGTGTTCGGTGATGCCATGCCAGCCCGCCGCCAGTATAATTATCGCGGTCCCATCAAGCGCGAGGAGGAGGCGAGCAGCGGCTGTCCCTTGGCGATCTGCCTGGAGCCGCCGCCGACGACGGTGAGGCTGAGCACGCCGGCGATCATGACGAGTAGGATTGCCAACATCAGCATTCTCATGGGTGATCCGCCTGTTGCAGGTCCGGCTTCTCGTTGGGCGCCGCGTTGCAGCCTGTGGCTTGAATTTACCGCATCCGGCAGGATGCGGGCAAGCGCGTTTGACCGTCGCGGCTCGTCTCGACAAATGAAAAGCGGCCCGGTTTCCCGAGCCGCTTTCCGAAACCCATATCGCCGACCTTAGATGGTCTTGGCGTAGGCGACGGCCGTGTCCGACATGCGGCTGGAGAAGCCCCACTCGTTGTCGTACCAGGTGAGGATACGAACGAAGTTGCCTTCCATGACCTTGGTCTGGTCGGTGGCGAAAATCGACGAGTGGCTGTCGTGGTTGAAGTCGCGGGAAACCAGCGGCTCGTCGGTGTAGCCGAGGATGCCCTTCAGCTTGCCGTTCGACGCGGCCTTGATGGCTTCGTTGATCTCGCCAACCGTGGTGGCCTTCTTGGAGACGAACTTGAAGTCGACGACCGAGACGTTCGGGGTCGGAACGCGGATGGACGTGCCGTCCAGCTTGCCCTTCAGGTGCGGCAGAACCAGGCCGACGGCCTTGGCGGCGCCGGTCGAGGTCGGGATCATGGACAGGGCTGCGGCGCGGGCGCGGTACAGGTCCTTGTGCATGGTGTCGAGCGTCGGCTGGTCACCCGTGTAGGAGTGGATCGTGGTCATGAAGCCATGATCGATGCCGACGGCGTCGTCGAGAACCTTGACGACCGGAACCAGGCAGTTCGTGGTGCAGGAGGCGTTGGAGATGACCAGGTGGTCCTTGGTCAGCTGGTCGTGGTTGACGCCGAAGACGACGGTCAGGTCGGCACCATCGGCAGGCGCCGAGATGATGACGCGCTTGGCGCCAGCCGTCAGGTGAGCGGCAGCCTTGTCGCGCGAGGTGAAGATGCCGGTGCATTCCATGGCGATGTCGACGCCGAGTTCCTTGTGCGGCAGCTGCGCCGGATCACGCACGGCGGTGACCTTGATCGGCTTGCCGCCGCCAACGGTGATCGTGTCGCCTTCGACCTTCACTTCGGCCGGGAACTTGCCGTGGATCGAGTCGTAACGCAGCAGGTGCGCGTTGGTCTCGACCGGGCCGAGGTCGTTGATGGCAACGACTTCGATGTCCGTGCGACCGGATTCGACGATGGCGCGGAGAACATTGCGGCCGATACGACCGAAGCCGTTGATGGCAACCTTTACAGTCATGTGTGTCTCTCCCGAGAGTAGGGCTTGCGTTATGGAATGAGGAGCGCCCTCAGGCGCTCCTTTATCACATCAAAGCTTGGCTTCAACAGCAGCGACGACAGCTTCCGTCGTGATGCCGAATTTCTTGAAGACATCCTTGGCCGGGCCGGAAGCGCCGAAGCTCTTCATGCCGACGAAGGTGCCTTCCGGTCCGATGAAGGCATCCCAGCCTTCGCGGACGGCGGCTTCGACGGCGATCTTGATCGGCGACTTGCCGAGGATCTCGGCGCGGTAGGCATCCGGCTGCTCGAAGAACAGTTCGGTCGAGGGGACCGAGACGACGCGGACGGTAACGCCCTTTTCCTCGAGCGTCTTGCGGGCGGCGACCGCCAGCTCGACTTCGGAGCCCGAAGCGAAGATCGTCACCTTGGCGTCGGCATTACCAGCCAGCGTGTAGGCGCCGAGTTCGCAGAGGTTCTTCTCGCTGTATTCGGTCCGGACGGTGGTGAGGTTCTGGCGGGTGAGCGCCAGGCCCGACGGACGGTCCTTGGTGTTCAGCGCGATCTGCCAGCACTCGGCGGTTTCGACGGCGTCGGCCGGGCGGAACATCATCAGGTTCGGGATGGCGCGCAGCGAGGCCATCTGCTCGACCGGCTGGTGGGTCGGGCCGTCTTCGCCGACGCCGATAGAATCGTGCGTGAGAACGTGGACGACGCGGATGCCCATCAGCGCCGCGAGGCGGATCGGAGGGCGGCAATAATCCGAGAAGATCATGAAGCCGCCGCCGTAGGGGATGAGGCCGCCGTGCAGCGCGATGCCGTTCATGGCGGATGCCATGCCGTGCTCGCGGATACCCCAGTGCATGTAACGACCGGCGAAATCCGTCGGCGTGATCGAATGCATCTGGCTGGTCTTGGTGTTGTTCGACGGCGTCAGGTCGGCGGAGCCGCCGATCGTTTCCGGCAGGAAGCCGTTGATGACTTCAAGCGCGTCCTCGGAAGCCTTGCGGGTCGCAACCGTCGGCTTGGTCTCAGCGAGCTTCTTCTTGTAGTCGCTGATGGCGGCGTCGAAGCCCTGGGGCAGGTCGCCGGCGAAGCGGCGGTTGAACTCGGCCTTGGTCGCTGCCTTCTCGAGGCGGCCTTCCCATGCCTTGACGGCGTCGGCCGAACGGGTGCCGGCGGCGCGCCAATCGGAGAGAACGTCGTTGGGGATGACGAAGGGTTCGTATTCCCAGTTCAGCGCCTTGCGGGTAGCGGCGATTTCCTCGGCGCCGAGCGGCGAACCGTGAACCTTGTGGCTGCCCTGCTTGTTCGGAGCGCCGAAGCCGATGACGGTCTTGCAGGCGATGAAGGTCGGCTTGTCGGACTTGTGGGCTTCCTCGATGGCTGCCGCGATCGCCGCCTGGTCGTGGCCGTCGACTTCGATCGTGTGCCAGTGAACGGCCTTGAAGCGCATGATCTGGTCGGTCGAATCCGACAGGGAGACGGCGCCGTCGATGGTGATCGAGTTGTTGTCCCAGAAGAGGATGAGCTTGTTGAGCTTCAGGTGGCCGGCGAGCGCTATGGCTTCATGGCTGATGCCTTCCATCAGGCAGCCGTCGCCGTTGATCACGTAGGTGTAGTGATCCTGCAGGTCGGCGCCGAATTCCTCGCGCAGCTTGCGTTCGGCGATCGCCATGCCGACGGCATTGGCAATGCCCTGGCCGAGCGGACCGGTGGTGGTTTCGATGCCCGTGGCGTGGCCGTATTCGGGGTGGCCGGCGGTCTTGGAGCCGAGCTGGCGGAACTGCTGGAGGTCATCGACCGACATGTCAGGGTAGCCGGTTAGATAAAGCAGCGAGTAGAGCAGCATCGAGCCGTGGCCGGCCGACAGCACGAAGCGGTCGCGGTCTGGCCAGTGCGGCTTCAACGGGTCGAACTTCAGATACTTCGAGAACAGGACGGTCGCGACATCGGCCATACCCATCGGCATGCCCGGATGGCCGGAATTCGCCTTCTCGACTGCATCCATTGAGAGGAAACGGATCGCGTTTGCCATCCGGTCGTGTTGTTCAGGAGAAATCATCGCTATTCCGCTTGTTCCGGGGTGTCGGGGGATGGCCTCAAGCCTGCGGAGACCATCAATGAGAGCGGGTGCACAAATAGCAGTTGGAGCAGGCAAGTCAATAAATCGAAGCCCTATTAGAGGGGTCGGAATGACGATTTTTGACATTTGACCAACGATTTTAACAAAAGTTGACAGGCGTGTGACAGGCCCGCTGACGGAGCCGCCGATTTCAGTCATCCACAACTAGCTCGCCTGCCGCCCTCAGGCCTTTATTGACGGGCAGTTGGCGAGCTGCATATCCTTTTGAAAACATCGCGTCGGGCCTCGATACCGATTCGCGGGTCTTGCGCGGGGAACCGGAAAGACATGACATCCACTGGCAACAGCATCGATGCAGCGCTCTTGGAGCTCAGGCAGGCGATTTCGGCGCTCGACAGCGCCGTCGACGCCCGGATCGAGCGGCAGCGCGAGACCGGCGAGATCGAGGGCGAGGTTCGCCGCGTGCATGCCGATCGCTCCAAGCTGGCGCAGGAGCTCGACCAGGCGGAATTCCGCGCGAACCGGCTGGAAGAGGTCAATCGCGAGGTGTCGCGTCGCCTGGTGACGGCGATGGAGACCATCCGCGCGGTTCTCGACCGCTAATAAAGGGCTTAGGACATGGCGCAGGTAACGGTAATGATCGACGGCAAGGCCTATCGCATGGCCTGCGAGGAGGGACAGGAAGAGCACCTGACCGATCTCGCCACCCGTTTCGACCGTTATGTCGGCCATCTCAAGGGTCAGTTCGGCGAAATCGGCGATCTCCGTATCACCGTCATGGCCGGCATCATGATCATGGACGAGATCTCAGAGCTGACGCGGCGCGTCGCCAGCCTTGAAGATGAACTCAACAGCCTGCGCAGCAACCGCGACACGGTGCTGGCCGCGACGAGCCGCACAGAAGAAAGCATCGCCGCCGCCATCGTCGAGGTCAGCAGCCAGCTGCGCGGGATCACCGACAAGCTGAACGGCCGGGCGCCCGCAGCGCTGAACTAGCGCCTTGAATTAAATCCGGGACGTCCGCGTCAGCCTCTGGCGCGCGTCATGGATCGGTCTTATATAGCAGTTGCGATCTGCGCCTCTCGACAGGAACCACAATCCCTGGGGCCATACTCGATCCAAAGGGAGCTGTCCCTGGCCAGGCCCGTGGGCTTGGACATATGGCGCCCACCTACGTTTGTAGGCACCCAGGATCGTAAACCTCCATCGGTTGCCGCGGATCGCACTCTTCCTTCCCATCGCCCGTGATCGCGTCGCGCTTAGAGCGCCCTGGCGTCCGGCCTTATTCGCCGCCGTTTTCCTTCATGCAGGTCAGCAGCTCGGTGAACGCCTGCTCCGTGCCGGTCAGCGGCAGGATGACGTCGATGCCGTTGGCGGTGACGGTCAGCTCCTTGCCGGAGGTCAAGGCGGTGACGGTCGGCGCATCGTTCGGGACGTCGATCGTCACGGTCTTGTCGCTGTCTGCGGTCGAGGAGAATTCCGCGGCGGCGGCGCCATCCACGGACCATGTACCCTTAACGCGCTCGCCCTTGGTGATCGCGAAGGCGTCCGCATTGGCAAACAGGGCCAGCTTGTCGCCGACCGCGAGGTAGCCGATGCCGGTGCGGTTGTTCTGGGCGAGGCAGCCGATGAAGCTGTCGCCATCCATCATCGGGGTGACGCCGAAATCGGCGGCGCGGGCCGTGGCCATGGAGAGCAGGGTGGCCGCAACAAGCGTGGCCGCGGCGAGGATATGCTTCATGTGACTTCCTTGTTGCGCGGGTACTGGCACGGCCGCCGAAGGTCGCGCACTCGACCGCATCGGCGCGTCTCTACTGCCGTATGCCGGGTTTGCTGGCAATGGGGCCGTCGGCTGTTCGCGGCGAAAAGCGGTGTGTCGGCGCGCATTCGGGGATGGTTCTGGCGCGCTGTCGCAGGGGTGTGGAGAATGTATGCGCTGAGCGCATTGGAGGAAATTCGTGTTTTTGCAGCCGTGAATTGCCGGGTATCTGTAATTTCAAGCGGATATCCGTCGATTAAAACGGTTAAAACACTTTAACGAATGTGGCCGGGGCGGCCTCGCTCCGCGGAGATCGGGGCGAAAGTTCCCGAAAAGAGCGGCTTTCTGAAACGTTTACGGCTTTTTCAGGGGCAAAAATATTAAGCAGCACCGGTTTAGTTATGCGCTGCACGCATTGGTGTTCTGATGCTTTAGCGCTGTTCGCCGACGGGGAGGACGCCTATATTCACATCAACAGAGAGACACGGGCAGCAAAGGCGCTGCCAGGCGCTGAAAGCCCTAGGAAAGGGGATTTACCATGAACGTAGCACGCTCCTTCAATAACTGGCGCAAGTATCGTCAGACCATCAACGAACTCGGCCGCATGTCCAACCGTGCGCTCAGCGATCTCGGCATCAACCGCGCCGACATCGAGCGCGTTGCCCGCGACGCCACGCGCTAACACGCGACCGCCGCTCCTGGCGAGCGGAGACATTTCAAACGCCCGTTGCCTTGAGCTGCGGGCGTTTTGCTTTTCCGGCTTCCGATTTGCGGTCGGGAGCTTCCGGCGGGAGCCGGTTTTGCTTGCGAAGCGAGCGTTGCTGGCGATATGGCAATGGCCATGTTTTCACTTATCCGCACCGAGACACTCGAGCAGATCGTCAAGAAGAGCCGGTTTCTGGCTGTCGCGGCGCCGATCGGCTCCGAGGAGGATGCTCGGACGTTTCTGGCGGCGCATGCGGATCCCGCCGCCAATCACAATTGCTGGGCATGGCGGATCGGCCAGAGCTATCGGTTCAACGACGATGGCGAACCGAGCGGCACCGCCGGCAAACCGATCCTGCAGGCGATCGACGGACAATCGCTCGACCGGGTGGCCGTCGTCGTCACCCGCTGGTTCGGCGGCGTGCTTCTTGGAACCGGCGGGCTGATCCGCGCCTATGGTGGCACGGCGGCGGCCTGCCTGAGAGCGGCGACGCTGGTCGAGCTGGTCGCGACCGTCGAGGCCGAGATCGCGGTGAATTTCTCGGATCTCGCCTTGGTCAAGGCGCGGATAGCGGCCTCGGCCGGCGTGCGCGTCGTGGCCGAGGTGTTCGTGGACGCGGGAGCGCTGCTGACACTGTCCATCCCGGAAGCCGTGGCGCCCGAGACCGCGCGGATGCTCAGCGACGCCACCAGCGGCCGCGTTATTCTTGCAGTGCAGCAATGAGCCGTGGGGTGAGCGGCGGTCCGCGGTTGACATTCGCGATATTTTTTCAAGTTCAAGATTCGACGGAATGCCCTGCGCGCTCGCGGTTTCAGCGATGATCGGCATGCGATGCGTTGACGTTCCCGTCATTGTGACGGAGACTTCGCTTGCTTGCTGCAGCGCGAGTGATAGGTATTCGCGCATAATATCGATTAGATTCTTAATTCTCAGGAGATTATGAGATGCAGCTTGGTATGGTTGGCTTGGGCCGCATGGGCAGCTTCATGGTCCAGCGCTTGATGCGCGATGGCCATGAATGCGTGGTCTACGACGCGAAGACGGAAAGCGTGAACGATCTGGTCGGCAAGGGCGCCGTCGGCAGCGCTTCGCTGGAAGAGTTCGTTTCGAAGCTGTCGCGTCCGCGCGCCGTGTGGCTGATGCTGCCGGCGGCCATCACCGACAAGGTCATCGCGCAGATCACGCCGCTGCTCGACAGCGACGACATCATCATCGACGGCGGCAACTCCTATTACCACGACGACATCCGCCGTGGCGGCGAACTGACGGCCAAGGGCCTGCACTATGTCGACGTCGGCACCAGCGGCGGCGTCTTCGGTCTCGAGCGCGGCTATTGCCTGATGATCGGCGGCGAAAAGCCGGTGGTCGACTCGCTGTCGCCGATCTTCAAGTCGCTGGCGCCGGGCGTCGGCAACGTCGCGCCGTCGGCCCATCGCCCCGACCAGGCCGGCAGCACGGCCGAGCAGGGCTATCTGCATTGCGGTCCGCACGGCGCGGGCCACTTCGTCAAGATGGTGCATAACGGCATCGAATACGGCCTGATGGCCGCCTATGCCGAAGGCTTCAACATCCTGAAGCGCGCCAATATCGGTGCTGCCACGCATGAAGTCGATGCCGAGACGGCGCCGATCGCCAATCCGGAGCACTACCAGTACGACTTCAACCTGCAGGACGTCGCCGAAGTCTGGCGTCGCGGCAGCGTCATCACCTCCTGGCTGCTTGATCTCACCTCGGACGCATTGCATGCCGATCCGGTGCTCGGCGCCTATGCAGGCCGCGTGTCGGATTCGGGCGAAGGCCGCTGGACGATCATGGCCGCCATCGACGAAAGCGTGCCGACACCGGTGCTGAGTGCCGCGCTCTACAGCCGCTTCTCCTCGCGCGACAACGACGAATTCGCCAACAAGGTACTGTCGGCCATGCGCGCCGGCTTCGGCGGCCACGTCGAAAAGCCCAAGGCATAAACCATTCAGCAATAATGCTTATCCAAGCCCGCGCCGCCGCAAGCCGCGCGGGCTTTTCTTTCCCGCGCTTCAATATAAGCTATGCTATATATGTTGGAGGGCTGGCGATGGGTCTGGGGTTTGGCGCACGCGTTATGAAGCGGCTTCTGCCGCTAGTTGCATTCATGATGACCAGCTGGGGGGCCGTGGCGCAGACGCCGCCGGCCGCTTCGACAGCAACGGTGCCGCCGCCCGCCGAGGTGCGGCAGATATTCGAGCTGATGGAAAAGCCCGCCGTCAAGCAATGGATGGCAACGCAGGCGCCCACCCAACCACTTGTCCAACCAGCCGCGCAGCCATCGACCCCGGCACCGACGGCGGCGGCTCAACCGGCTGCACCCGCTGGCGAGATGTCCGGCGAACAGATGTCGGTGCTGTCGGAATTCCTCGGTCATACCCGCACGCATTTCAACCTGGTGTCCGGCGCGGCGATGACGCTGCCTGACGAGGTGGAGAATGCTTCCGAGATCGTCGAGCGCGAGGTCCAGCCGAGCGGCTGGGCCGCCGTGTCGTTCGAGCTTCTGGCTCTCTTCCTGGCCGGGGCGGTCGCCGAAGTGCTGTTCCGGATGATCGTGCCGCGCCCGCGCATCAAACAGGAGGATGGCGCGGTGGCCACGGTCGCGCATCATGCGGCGACCAATCTCAGTTACCGGGTGGTGCCGGCGCTGGTGTTCTGCATCGCGACGCTCGTTCCGCTCGTGCTCTTCAACTGGCCGCCGATCACGCAATCGCTGGCGATCGCGGTTGCCATCGCGCTGATCGTCTCCCGCGTCACCATCTCGGTCGGCCGCATCCTGGTGTCGCTGGTGACGCTGCCGCATGCCGACGGCGCGCGCGACGTCTCGCGCGAGACGGCGATGTTCTGGTTCAAGCGCAGCTGCACGTTCATCATCTATTTCGTGTTCGGCTGGGCGCTGATCCAGCTCCTGGCACCATTGGGCTTTTCCAACGGGTCGCGCTATCTCGTGGCCTATGTGCTCGGGCTGGGGCTGCTCGCCATCGCCACGGAAGCGGTCTGGTCGCGTCCGGCCGAGGGCGGACATAAGAGCGCCACGGCATCCTGGATGCTGACGATCTATTTCGTGGCGCTCTGGCTGCTCTGGGTGGCGGGCTTCAATCTCCTGCTGTGGATCGGTATCTATCTCGTCCTCTTGCCGCGTGTGCTGCGCATCTCGACGCTCGCGGTGCGGTCGCTCGACAAGGCCGAGGCCGGGTTCGTCGCCAGGAAGCGGATCGCGGCGGTGCTGTTTGATCGCGGCGTGCGGGCCATCATCATCACCATCGCGGCCATCTGGCTCGGCCGCATTCTCGGCTTCGCGGCCGACCGGATGGCGGCCGGCGAGACGATGGTCGACCGGATCGTGCGCGGTTCCGTCGGTGGCATCGTCATCCTGCTCGCGGCCGACCTGGTCTGGCATCTGGCGCGCGCCTATATCAACGGCAGGCTGGCCGACTCGTCTCTCGAAGGGACGATCAGCGATGACGAGAAGGCGAGGCGCGCGCGGCTGCAGACGCTGTTGCCGATCTTCCGCAATATCCTCGCCGTCGTCATCGCGGTCATCGCCGTGCTGATGGTGCTGTCCGGCCTCGGCGTCGAGATCGGGCCGCTGATCGCCGGCGCCGGCGTCGTCGGCGTGGCGGTCGGTTTCGGGGCGCAGACCATCGTCAAGGATGTGATCAGCGGCATGTTCTATCTCTGGGACGATGCCTTCCGCGTCGGCGAATATATCGAGAGCGGCAGCCACAAGGGCGTGGTCGAGGCCTTCAGCCTGCGATCGGTCAAGCTGCGCCACCATCGCGGGCCGCTGACGACGGTGCCGTTCGGGACGCTCGGCGCGGTCCGCAACCTCAACCGCGACTGGACGATCGACAAGATCACCCTCAACGTCACCTATGACACCGATCTCGTGCTGGCCAAGAAGGTGATCAAGCAGATCGGCCAGAAGCTGCTCGACAATCCCGATTACGCGCCTCACATCATCGAGACGCTGAAGATGAAGGGCGTCGAGCAATTCGGTGAATTCGCGATCGTCATCCGCCTGGCGATGATGACGAAGCCCGGCGAGCAGTTCGTCATCCGCCGCAACGCGCTGGCGATGATCCGCACGGCCTTCAAGGAAAACGGCATCGAATTCGCCGTTCCCACCCTGCAGGTTTCGAGCGAGGGGCACGATGCCGACGCCAACGCGGCGGCGGCGCGCTATGCCGCGCAGAAGACCAACCAGGCCGCGGCCGCGGGTGCGGGGACCGAGCCGGCGGCATAAATGGCGGGCCGGCATCTTCGGATGCCGGCAGTGGCCCGTCGAAGAATTTAACCTTACGAAAATACAATATTGAAACCTCTGTCCGCGCGCCAAAAATGCCCCAATTGGGGATAAAGCAGGCGTCGTTAGACGGCATTGGGGTAGTGTTGCCATGTATTCGAGGACTTGCGTCCAAGAACTTACATGTAGCTTATGTTAGATGTCCAAGACATGATTTCCGCTCATATGTAGGTTTACGACGGTCCGTGATGTCGAAGCACGCCAACTTGGAAGAGATTGAAGTTATAGAAGAATCCGCGATCGCGCGATTTTTCAGCCGATATCGGACACATCTGACGGCGCTGGCGACGCTCGCCGTGTTCTGCATGGTCGGTTTCGCGATCGAGCGGCTGACGACCGAGGTGCGTTACGAGGACGTGGTGCAGGCGCTGGCCGATACCAGGATCAGCTCGATCGTGCTGGCGCTGTTCTTCACGGCGCTCAGCTTCCTGGCCCTGGTGTTCTACGACGTCAACGCCATCGAGTATGTCGGCAGGAAACTGCCGTTCCCGCAGGTCGCCCTGACCGCGTTTTCCGCCTATGCCGTCGGCAACACGGCGGGCTTCGGCGCGCTCAGCGGCGGCGCGATCCGCTACCGCGCCTATTCCAGGCTTGGGCTGACGCCCGAGGAGATCGGCCGCGTCATCGCTTTCGTCACCATCGCCTTCGGGCTGGGGCTGGCGGGCGTCGGCTCCATCGCGCTTCTGGCGATCGCCGACGAGATCGCGCCGCTCATCGATGTCAGCAGCTGGGTTCTGCGCGTCATCGGCGGGGCGATCGTGCTGGTGCTGGCGGCGGGCGTCGTGCTCGGCCGTGGCGGCCGGGCGGTCAGCGTCGGGCGCTTTTCGCTGAGGCTGCCGGATTCCGCCACCTGGTCGCGGCAGTTCCTGGTCGCCGCCTTCGATATCGCGGCGTCGGCCACCGTTCTCTACGTTCTCCTGCCGCAAACGGCGATCGGCTGGCCGGTGTTTCTCGCCGTCTACGCGATCGCCGTCGGTCTCGGCGTGCTCAGCCATGTGCCGGCCGGCCTTGGCGTGTTCGAGACCGTCATCATCGCGGCGCTCGGCAGCGCCGTGAATATCGACGCCGTACTCGGCTCGCTGGTTCTCTACCGCCTGATCTATCATGTCGTGCCGCTGTTGCTCGCGGTTCTGGCGGTCTCGGCGACCGAGCTTCGCCGCTTCGCGGACCATCCCGTCGCATCCGGGTTCCGCCGGATCGGCATCCGGCTGATGCCGCAGCTCCTGTCGGCGCTGTCGCTGCTGCTCGGCGTCATGCTGATCTTCTCGAGCGTCACGCCGACGCCGGATTCCAACCTGGAGTTTCTCGCCAATTACCTGCCGCTGCCGATCGTCGAGGGCGCGCATTTCCTCTCTAGCCTCGCCGGCCTGGCGCTGGTCGTCGCCGCGCGCGGCCTTGGCCAGAAGCTCGACGGCGCATGGTGGATCTCGATCTTCTCGGCCGCCGCCGCGCTCATGCTGTCGCTGCTGAAGGCCGTCGCCCTCGTCGAGGCGTCGTTCCTGGGCTTCCTGATATTCGGCCTGCTGGTCAGTCGCCGGCTGTTCCGGCGTCGCGCCTCGCTACTCAACCAGACGCTGACCGCGTCATGGCTGACGGCGATCGCCGTGGTCTGCGTCGGCGCCGTGGTGATCCTGCTCTTCGTCTACCGCGACGTCGACTACAGCAACGAGCTATGGTGGCAGTTCGAGTTCGCCGAAGAGGCGCCGCGCGGCCTGCGCGCCGTGCTGGGGATCACCATCATCTCCACCGCCATCGCCGTCTTCAGCCTGCTGCGGCCGGCCACGACCCGGCTCGAGCCGGCATCGGACGAGGCGCTGGAGCGCGCCGTCGATATCGTCGAGAAGCAGCGCTACGCCGACGCCAATCTGGTGCGCATGGGCGACAAGAGCGTGATGTTCTCCGAGAGAGGCGACGCCTTCATCATGTACGGACGCCAGGGGCGCTCCTGGATCGCGCTGTTCGATCCGATCGGCGACCGCAGCGCCATGCCCGAACTCGTGTGGCGTTTCGTCGAAACGGCTCGCGCCTCCGGCTGCCGCGCCGTGTTCTACCAGATCTCGCCGGCGCTGCTTTCGCATTGCGCCGATGCCGGGCTCCGGGCCTTCAAGCTCGGCGAACTCGCCGTCTCGGACCTCTCGACCTTCGAGATGAAGGGCGGGAAATGGGCGAACCTGCGGCAGACCGCGAGCCGCGCCCAGCGCGACGGACTGACCTTCGAGGTGGTCGCGCCGGAAGACGTGCCCGGCGTGATGGACGAACTGGCGGCGGTTTCCAACGCCTGGCTTTCCGACCACAACGCCAAGGAAAAGGGCTTCTCGCTCGGCGCGTTCACGCCGGATTACATTCTCGCCCAACCCGTCGGGATCCTGAGGCTCGAAGGCAAGATCGTCGCCTTCGCCAATATCCTGATCACCGGGGCCAAGGACGAGGGAACGATCGACCTGATGCGCTTTTCGCCGGACGCGCCCAAGGGCTCGATGGACTTCCTGTTCGTGCAGATCATGGAGTATCTGCGGGCCGAGGGCTTCGCGCATTTCAACCTCGGCATGGCGCCGCTTTCGGGCATGTCGAAGCGCGAGACGGCGCCGGTATGGGACCGGATCGGCAGCACCGTGTTCGAGCACGGCGAACGCTTCTACAACTTCAAGGGCCTCAGGGCCTTCAAGTCCAAGTTTCACCCTCAATGGCACCCGCGATATCTCGCGGTGTCCGGAGGAGGCAATCCGATGATCGCCCTGATGGACGCGACGCTCCTGATCGGCGGTGGATTGAAAGGGGTCGTAAGGAAATGATGAAAAGATACATTCTGGCCGCCGTCTGCGCGCTGGCGCTCTGTGTTCCCGCCGCAATGGCAGCCGACGAGACCACGCAGACATTCGAAAGCGGGCTCATTCCTTCGCCGCGCGTCTTCCTTCCCCAGGGAGAGGTGAAGGGCACCGTGATGCTGATCTCCGATGCGGCGGGCTGGGGCGACAACGAGAAGGCCGAGGCCGACAGGCTGGTCGGGCAGGGGAGCGTCGTCATCGGCGTGGATTTCCCGTCCTACATGGATTCGCTGCGCAAATACGACGCCAGCGAGAACGATGGCTGCATCTATCTCGTTTCGGATATCGAATCGCTCAGCCAGCAGGTGCAGCGCGCCGCCGGCAACAGCCCGTACCGTCTGCCGATCATCGCGGGTATCGGCGAGGGTGGAGCGCTCGCCCTGGCGATCGCCTCGCAGACACCCGATGCCACGATCGGCCAGACGCTGGCGATCGACCCGCTTGCCGGCATCCCGCTGACGCAGCAGCTCTGCACGCCGGCCAAGAAGAAGACCGTCGGTGACCGGATGATCTATGGCCTCAGCGACACGGCGCTGCCCGATCCCATCATCGCGGCCTTCACGGCTGGCGCAGACAAGGATGGCCGCGCCCATGTGGAGGAGTTGAAGAAGGCGCAGCCGGATATCGACATTCGCGATTCAGAGGACGATGCACGGACGACGCTCAGCAATACGCTCGACGAGGTGATCGCCGCATCGGGCAATGCCGACAACCCGCTCGGCCTGCCGCTGACGATCCTCGACGCCAAGCCGGCCTTCGACACGATGGCGATCATCTATTCCGGCGACGGCGGATGGCGCGATATCGACAAGGAGGTGGGTGCCGCGCTGCAGAAGCAGGGCATTCCCGTCGTCGGCGTGGATTCGCTGCGCTACTTCTGGTCCGAGCGCCAACCGCAGGAAACCGCCGACGATCTCGGCCGGATCATCGAGCTCTACCGCAAGCAGTGGAAGGTCAAGCATGTGCTCCTGGTCGGCTATTCCTTCGGCGCCGATGTCGTGCCCGCCGCCTATTCGCGGCTGAAGCCGGCGGCCAAGAGCGCGGTGGCGCAGATGTCCCTGCTGTCGCTGTCGCGCCAGGTGGATTACCAGATCTCGGTCATGGGCTGGCTCGGCGCCAAGACCGACGGCGCCGGCGGTGACCCGGTAAAGGATCTCAAGGCCGTCGATCCCAAGATCGTCCAGTGCGTCTACGGCAAGGATGACGACGGAGCCGCCTGCCCGGATGTGAAGGACAGCGGCGCCGATGTCATCGCGCTCGATGGCGATCATCACTTCGACGAGAACTACGCGGAGCTCAGCAAGACGATCATCGACGGGTTGAAGGGGCGGCTGCAGGATTAGTCCATGATCCGTGCTTCGCTCCAGCCGAGGGCGGCGAGCTCGTCGCCCCGGAACCTGGCGTCGTCGGCGACGATGAACTCGTCCAGCTGCGGCGGCTTCACGCTGGTGCCCGCCAGCATGGCATGCACCTGGCCGCGATGATGCGTCTGGTGCTGGAAGAGATGGCTGAGCACATCCTCCATCCGCTCCCGCTGGATGCGCTCGCCGCGATGGATCGCGACGCCTGAGACCAGTCCTTGCGGCGAGAGCGCCTCGACGAGTGTCACCAGTCTTTGATCGACGGCTTTCTGTTCGGCGGCAAGGCTCGCGATATCGGGGCAGGGCTCCTCGACCGCCCATGCGCTCGGGCCGAGCGTTCCACCCTCCAGCGCATCGACATAGAACCAGTCCACCGTCAGCATGTGGTTCAGCGTCGAGCTGATCGACGGGAAGAAGCTGACGCGCGGCGCATCGAACTCGCCCGGCTGCAACAGCGCGCAGGCCATGTGCAGGCGATGATTGGCGAGGGCGTTGTTATAGGCGAGCTTGCGGAAGGATCGGATGGGATCGAAAGCCGTCATGGCATGTCCTCGTCGTTGCAGCGGCTGGAGCATGCAGGCGCTTTACGCCGCCGTCAGCCGGATTTCTTCAGCTCTGAATGGCTCTTCAGCACCTTGCCGCCGTCTTCCTGCTCGATCAGATAGGCCGGTTCCTCGGTGCTCGCCTTCCGCTTGATGACCGCACCTTCGATCGTGCGCTCGACGTCATCGGTGAAGCTCTTCTTGATCTTGCCGGTTCCGGTCCCCGTGCCCCATTTCCATTCGACATCAGTGCCGATGCGGTACTTGCGCATGACGATCTCCTTTCGAGATGCCAATGCGCGAAGCGGGGCACAGTTCCCTCAATCGTCCTGCTGGAACAGGCGGAACTGGGCGGCTTCGAGATCCTTCGGCGGCTGCATGCCGAGATGCTTCCAGGCGGTGGCCGTCAGCACGCGCCCGCGCGGAGTGCGCTGGATGAACCCCTGCTGGATCATATAGGGCTCGATGATATCCTCGATCGCGTCGCGCGGCTCGGATAGCCCGGCGGCGATCGTCTCGATGCCGACGGGGCCGCCGCCGAAATTCACCGCGATCATGTTGAGATAGCGCTTGTCGAGCTGGTCGAGGCCGAGATTGTCGACCAGCAGACGGGTCAGCGCCTCGTCGGCGATCTCGCGGGTGACGGCTTCGGCCTTCGCGACCTCGGCGAAATCGCGCACGCGGCGCAGCAGGCGGCCGGCGATGCGGGGCGTGCCGCGGGCGCGGCGGGCAATTTCGCGCGCACCCTCGTCGGTCATCGGCAGGTTCATCAGCCGGGCGCCGCGACGCACGATCAGCTCCAATTCGTCGACGGTGTAGAAGGAGAGGCGCACGGGGATGCCGAAGCGGTCTCGCAGCGGTGTCGTCAAAAGGCCGAGGCGGGTGGTGGCGGCGACAAGCGTGAATTTCGACAGGTCGATCTTCACCGAGCGGGCGGCCGGGCCTTCGCCGATGATCAAATCGAGCTGGAAGTCTTCCATGGCAGGATAGAGAATTTCCTCGACGGCGGGGCTCAAACGATGGATCTCGTCGATGAAGAGCACGTCGCGCTCCTCGAGATTGGTGAGCAACGCCGCGAGATCTCCGGCCTTGGCGATGACGGGGCCCGACGTCGAGCGGAAATTGACGCCGAGTTCCTTGGCCATGATCTGCGCCAGCGTCGTCTTGCCGAGGCCGGGCGGGCCGACAAAGAGGACGTGATCGAGCGCCTCGCCACGGTTCTTCGCCGCCTCGATGAAGATCTTCAGATTGGCGCGGGCCTCGGCTTGGCCGGTGAACTCGTCGAGCGACTGCGGCCGCAACGTCGCGTCGAAATCCTCGCCGCGTTTTTCCGGGGTGATGAGGCGGGCGGTGTCGGTCATGCGAGAAGTTCCATTCCGGGAATTTTGCGGGCGGCCTTGCGGTCGAAGGTAAAGGTTTTGGCGCAGCCGGCATTGGCGGCGGCCCAGACAACAAGATAGTCCGCGATATCGGCGATCGGACGGGACGCATCGGCGATCAAAAGCTTCAGCTCGTCCGCATGTTCGACAATGATTTCATCCGTTTGAGCAAGCAGTCCCAACACCGTGGCGATCTCGGACTTGGCGTAACCGAGACGCCGGCTGAGCAGCCAGATAGTTTCGGCGAGCACGACCGCGCTCACATATGCTGGATCGTCGGCGGTTCGCTCTGACATGAGTTGCCGAGCCATCGCGCCTTGCGTCGGCTCATCATCGAGAAGAAACCGCAGCAGGATGTTCGTGTCTATCCCGATCATTTACGGCCTTCGCGCCATTGCCGCTGGATACGCTCCTCGTCTTCGGTCACCGCGTCCATGATGGCCTCATCGATTTCGTCCATGTTCAAGCTTCTGCCATTGCGGGGCTTGCCGAGAATGCCTGCGAAATCCATCAGTCTTTTCGTTTCCGGTAATGAGGCGCGCTTTGGCGTTGCCAACAGTCTTCCGCCTTCGACCGTCAGGTAGAATTCGGTGCCTGGCGCGATATCCAGCTTCTCCCGAATTCCCTTCGGGATCGTAAGCTGTCCTTTCGAACTTAGTTTGGTCAAAGCGCTCATCGTTGAAGCCTCTTTCGGTCGAGTGCATCAATAGTAATTGCAAACCTGCTTCCAGCCAATCACCGTGACAGCTCCTTCAGCCCAAGCCGGATCAGCTTGGCGCTGTCGGCGCCTTCTCCCGCCGTCTTCATGGCGGCGGCAACGGCGTTGGCGGCCTGGTCTCTGCTGTAGCCGAGGTTGGTCAGCGCCGAGACGGCGTCGGCGACCGGCGCGGAGGCGACACCTTCGCCGAGTTCCTGCTTAAGGCCGATATTGGCGGATGCCTCGCCGGCGAAGGCGGGGGCCTTGTTCTTGAGTTCGGTGACGATGCGGACCGCGACCTTGGGGCCGACGCCGTTGGCGCGGGAAATCGATGTCTTGTCCTGCAGGGCGATGGCGTTGGCGAGTTCGCCCGGCGTCAGCGTCGAAAGCACCGCCAGGGCCACCTTGGCGCCGACGCCCTGGACGCTCTGCAGCAGGTTGAACCATTCACGCTCAAGCGCGGTCATGAAGCCGAAGAGCTTCAGTTGGTCTTCGCGCACATAGGTCTCGATGAAGAGAATGCAGGCTTCGCCCACCGAGCCGATGCGCGACAGGGTGCGCGCCGAGCAATGGGCGACGTAGCAGACGCCGTGCACGTCGACGAGCACATAGTCGTCGCCGATTTCGTCGATGGTGCCTTTGAGCTTGCCGATCATGTTTGGTGGTCCGCCGGTTAAGAATTCAGATGGGATGGGTTTCGGGCGTGATGAGGTGGAGAGTCGGGAAGTAGGCCCGGTAGCGCCCGGGATCGCGGGTGAGCAGACGGTGGGAGCGAACGGATGCATGCGCGCCGATCAGGAAATCGGGTAGGGTGCGCTCGCGCGCGCCGCCGGCGCGGCGGTAGGCGATGTGTGCCATCCCAGCCTGATAGGCCGCAGGAAAGGGTAGCGCTTCGCGCGCCAGATTAAGACGCGCCAGCATGAACATGAGCTGATCCTCACTCGGCGCCATGCTCGCCAACTCGGCCCAGACGATCGGCGTGAGAATGAGCTGCGCTTGCGGGCGCAGCCTCAAGATCATCTCCGATGACCACTCCTTGAATTGCGTTTCCGGCCCAAAAACGTCGATGAAGACGTTGGTATCAACGAGGACCGAGGTCATCGCGCGGCCCCCTCAGCCATTCCATATATTCATCCGTGGTCATGCCGAGCGTGTCGAACGTACCCGACACACTTTTCAGCCACGTCGCGAATTCTTCGTCCGATGTGGATTTGCCTTCGGCAACAACGACGAGCCGAGCGCCTTTCTCGTCCGCGACAAAATCCACCTCCGACCCCGGGCCGATATTCAATCGGTCGCGGATCTCCTTGGGGATCGTCACCTGGCCTTTTTCGGTTACACGCATGGTAATACCTCTCAGGTATTACTTACCACGAAACGAGAACAAGTCAAGAACAAGCTAGCCGGCGAGCGCTGCCATGCGCATGCGGGCGCCGCCACGGTTATGGGCGTGGCAGATGGCGATGGCGAGTGCGTCGGCGGCGTCGTCGCCCTTGAACTCGGCTTTCGGCATCAGGATCTTCAGCATCATGTGGATCTGCTTCTTCTCGGCGTGGCCGACGCCGATGACGGCCTTCTTCACCGCGTTCGGGGCGTATTCCGAGACCTGCAGGCCGGCGCGGGCGGGGACCAGCATGGCGATGCCACGGGCCTGACCGAGCTTCAGCGTCGCCACGGCGTCCTTGTTGACGAAGGTCTGCTCAACGGCGGCTTCGTCGGGCTGGTGACTGTGGACGACGTCGGCGAGGCCGTCATGCAGCTGGCAGAGGCGCGAGGCGAGGTCCATGTCGCCATCCGACGTGACCGTGCCGGAGGCGACGAAGCGCAGCGAATTGCCGAGCGTCTCGATGACGCCCCAGCCGGTGCGGCGCAGGCCGGGATCGATGCCGATGATACGAATCGCGCTTTGCATGGCGTAATCCTATTGCAGATCAGCGATAACTGCCATCGATATGTGAACAAAACAAAAACATGCCATCGTTTTTGATGGGCCATATTTACGTGAATTTAAATTCCCTCGGTAACTTATGATCCACAAGAGATGAGAGGAGCCAGCTTTTTCGAGCGAAGGCTCCCCGTGTTCTGTTTTCAGGCCTGCCTGTGGGGCGTCCGCCTTGCCGGTATCAGCCGTTCCGGAAGGGGTTCGAGTTTTTCCATGGTTCAGAGATTCCAGTCGCTGTCCTTCAAGGTCATCGCTACTTTCATTCTGCTTACGGCGCTGTCGATCGCCGCCATCAATTGTCTCGCCTATTTCGCCAGCAGCCGGATTTCCGGCGAGCAGGCGCTGAAGGCGAAGGAGAGCGTGCTGATCTTTCGCGGCGACATGCTGCGCGATCAGCTGGCGCAGCTGGACAATCAGGCCAATTCGATTGCGCGCATCGAGGCGCTGCAGATGTCCATCACCAGCCTGAAGAGCGGCTGGAAGACGATCGAGAAGACCTCGGGGGATGCGCGCGCCGAGCTGAAGAAGGTGTTCATCACCGACAATCCCAACCCGGCCGGCGAGCGCGAGAAGCTGCTGAAGCCGGATGCGCCGAGCGGCTTCTATTATTCGAACCATGAGAAGACGCAGGGCGAGGTGGCGCGCGATCTGCAGAACACCCCGTTCAGCGATCTGCTGATCGCCGATCTCGATGGTTTCGTGCTTTACTCCTACAAGAAGAACGACGACTTCGCCGAAAACCTGAAATCGGATGCCTGGAAATCGACCGGCGCCGGTCTGGCGTTTGCCAAGGCGATCGAAAACACCGCCAAGGCGACCGACGATGGCGCGCCCGCCGGCTTCTCGGGCCTGCGGGTGGATGCGAATGGCGCGGCGGCCATCTTCTACGCTGTGCCTGTCGTCAAGCTCGGCCAGCCGAAGGGCGTGATGCTCTTCAAGGTGCGCGACGATGTCGTTGCCAGTATCCTCTCCAAGGGCATCGTTGCCGGAAGCACGGCGCAGGCCGCGATCGTCTCGGAAGACGGCTCGGCGGTCACGGTCAACGAGGCAGGTCGGCTGGCGACGCTCGATACCGCGCCCTTCACCTTCCTGAAGAATGCGTTTGCCAATTCCGCGATGTCGGTCGACGATTTCAGCCGCGCCGATGGCGCCGCGCGTGCCTATATGAAGCCCGTTGACTATGAGGGCGCGCGCTATCTGGTGGTCGAGAGCATGCGTCTCAGCGAGATCAATGCCGGCTCGCTGGAGATCGCGATGCTCCTGACGATGATCGGCTTCGGCGTGCTCGTGGTCATGGCGGTCGCCACCGGGATCATCACGAAAATGCTGTTCTCGCCGCTCGCCAGGCTTGCCGGCGTCACCCGCGCGGTGGCCGATGGCGATCTCGACGTCGAGATCGGCAGCCAGAACCGCCACGACGAGATCGGCACGATGGCCAAGGCGCTCGCCCGCTTCAAGCAGTCGCTGATCGACAGCCGCGCGCTGGAAGCTGCCAGCGCCGAGACGCGCGAACGCGCCGACCGCGACCGCCAGCAGCACATGGTCGAGCGCGAGGCGGAAGCGAAGACGCTGCAGGACGTGGTCGAGGCGATCGACGAGGGGCTGCTGCATCTGGCGAACGGCGATCTCGCCTACCAGATCGACCGCCGCTTCCCGAACGAGCTCGAGGGATTGCGCCTCAATTTCAACCAGGCGCTGGCGACGCTCAGCGACACGATGACGGCGATCGGCGGCAATTCGGCGGCGGTACGCGCGGGGTCGGAAGAGATGCGCGCCGGCTCGGACGATCTTGCCGGCCGCACCGAGCGGCAGGCCGCGTCGATCACCGAGACGGCAAGCGCCATCGACGCGATCACCCAGTCTGTCCGCGCGCAGCTCGCGCGTGCCGAAGAGGCCGAGCGGATCGCCCGCGACGCCAAGAACGAGACGTCGGGCTCCGGCCAGATCATGCGCGACACGATCGCGGCGATGGAGGCGATCCAGGCATCGTCGCGGCAGATCAACTCGATCATCTCGGTCATCGATTCCATCGCCTTCCAGACCAACCTCCTGGCGCTCAATGCTGGCGTCGAGGCCGCACGCGCCGGCGAGGCTGGCAAGGGCTTCGCGGTCGTGGCGCAGGAAGTGCGTGAGCTTGCCCAGCGCTCGTCGGGCGCCGCCAAGGAGATCTCGCATCTGCTGCAGAAATCCACGCACGAAGTAGAGGCCGGCGTGTCGCTGGTCGAGCGCGCGGGCGTCGCGCTGACGGGCATCGGCGGCCATGTCGAGGCGATCAACGGCCAGATCAGCGAGATCATGGATGCGACCCGCGAGGAGGCCGAGACGCTGCGCCAGATCAACACGGCGGTCGCGGAACTCGATCAGATGACGCAGCAGAACGCGGCGATGGTCGAAGAGAGCACGGCCGCCATTCATCTGCTCGCCACCGAAGCGGTCGAGATGGACCGCCAGCTCGCCAATTTCACGCTGGCGCAGGGCGAACACCAGCACAGCGCCGAAGTGCATGTGCTGCGGCGGCGGAGATAGGGTGTTCCTCGATGGCGCCGCTTTCCGACGAAGGCGGCGCCATCGTGAATGCCGTTCGTGAGCAGGGATTGACTGTCCGAAATTCCGAACAGCCCGTGCGGATTGTATCGGCTTATCGATGGAACCAGACTGGCCTATTTCTCGTCTTAGTCGAAACGGAGAAAGACCATGTCCAACCTCGAAAAGCCCAATCTTGAAAAGTCCGGAACATTCAAACTCGGCACGCGTTCGGTGAAACGGCTCGGCTATGGCGCCATGCAGCTTGCCGGCAAGGGGGTCTTCGGGCCGCCGAGGGATCGCGCCGAGGCGGTGACGGTGCTGCGCGAGGCGGTCGAGAGCGGGGTCGATCATATCGACACCAGCGATTTCTACGGCCCCCACGTCACCAACCAGATCATCAAGGAAGCGCTGCATCCCTATAAGGACGACCTTGTGATCGTCACCAAGATCGGCGCCACGCGCGGGGCGGATGCGTCCTGGAACCCTGCTTTCTCGAAGGAGGCGCTGACACAAGCGGTGCACGACAACCTCAGGAACCTCGGCCTGGACGTGATCGAGGTGGTCAACCTGCGCGCCATGTTCGACGTGCACGGCCCGGCCGAGGGCTCGCTGGAAGAGCCACTGAGCGCGCTTGCGGATCTGCAGCGCCAGGGGCTCGTCAAGCATGTCGGCCTCTCCAACGTCACCGCCAGGCAGATCGCCGATGGGCGCAAGATCACCGAGATCGTCTGCGTGCAGAACCAGTACAATCTCGCGCACCGGGAGGACGATGCGCTGATCGAACAGCTTGCGGGCGAGGGGACGGCCTATGTGCCCTTCTTCCCGCTCGGCGGTTTCTCGCCGCTGCAGTCCTCGACGCTGTCCGATGTCGCGGCCGATCTCGGCGCATCGCCGCTGCAGGTGGCGCTGGCCTGGCTGCTGCAGCGTGCGCCGAACATCCTGCTCATCCCGGGCACTTCGTCGCGCGGGCATCTGCGGGAGAACCTCGCGGTCGCCGATCTCGTGCTGCCGCCCGATGCCGTGGCCAAGCTCGATGGCATCGCATCGGCAAAGGCGGGTTGATCCCTTAAACTCGATGACAGGCCCGCGCCGGCAGCCGTGAGCGACCGGCGCGGGCTTTTCTCATGCTCGGCTTTTTGGCGGTGAAACCTTTGGTCGCGCCGGTCGGGCACCTACATAGGATGTCCAGTCCAATCACCGACAGGCCGCGCCATGGTTCCCTTCTCGATCCTCGATCTCTCGCCCGTTGCCGAAGGCAGCACAATCAGGCAGTCGCTTGAGAGCTCGGCGCGAATGGCGCAGAAGGCCGAGGCGTTCGGTTACAACCGGTTCTGGCTGGCCGAGCACCACGGCATGCCGGGGATCGCCAGTGCCGCCACCGCCGTGGTCATCGGCCATGTCGGGGCCGCCACGAAGAAGATCAGGATCGGCTCGGGCGGCATCATGCTGCCGAACCACTCGCCGCTCGTCATCGCCGAGCAGTTCGGCACGCTGGAGGCACTGTTTCCGGGGCGTGTCGATCTCGGGCTCGGGCGGGCGCCCGGCACCGACATGCGCACCGCGCAGGCGCTTCGGCGCAATCTCGATGCCGGCAGCTTTCCCAACGATGTCGTCGAATTGCAGCAGCTGCTCGGCGCGCCGGTCGAAAACCAGGCGATCCTCTCCGTGCCCGGCATGAACAGCAACGTGCCGATCTGGCTGCTCGGTTCCAGCCTCTACAGCGCGCAGCTCGCCGGCATGCTCGGGCTTCCCTACGCCTTTGCCTCGCATTTCGCGCCCGACTCCCTGATGGAGGCGCTCGATATCTATCGCGACCGGTTCCAGCCGTCCGCCGTGCTCGACAAGCCCTATGCGATGGTGGGCGTCATGGGATCGGTGGCGGAGACCGACGCGGAAGCCGAATATCACTTTACCTCGGCGCAGCAGCAGTTCGTCAACCTGCGCCGCAACGTGCGTGGCCAGTTCCCGAGACCGCTTGAGGACATGGAGAGCTTCTGGTCGCCGATGGAAAAGATGACGGTCGAGCATACGCTGCGCTACGCCGTGGTGGGGTCGCCGAGAACGGCGGAGGCCAAGCTCGGTCAGTTTCTGCGCGACACGCAGGCCGACGAGCTGATCATCTCGATGCCGATCCACGATATTGAGGCGCGGCTGAGATCCGTCGAACTGTTCGCGGGGCTCGATACGCTGATGCAGGCGGCCGCCTGACCGAGCGCGGCTCGGCCAACATGCGGGTCCCGCCGCGCCGCGTGTCGCGGGCCTCGACCGTCACTTTATCGTTTCGTTCGGGTAGACGCCCCAGAGCGCGGTCTGCCTGACGAAGCCGCTCAGATCGTGACCTGGCACCTCGACGTCGCACCAGCTGCCGTCGCAGGTGTTGATCGAAAGACGCACGCGCGCGGCGAGCGAAGCCAGCGTGCGAGCGGAGGATCGCGGTTCGGCTCGAAGGCTGACGTTGGACGCGGCCCAGGGGCCGATCGTGGCGGTGCGCTTGCCCGATAGCAGGGCGCGGTGCATCCAGCCCGATACGCCGTCGCTGTCGCGTACCTGGCGCCAGTTGCCATATTCCTCGATGATCTCCAGCGGCAGGCCGGGAACGCGGTAGATCCAGGCGATGCCGTAGTCGAGCGAGGGACCGACGCGCATGCGGGCCTCGCGGGACCGAAGGGATACGAAGCGAGGAACCGTCAAGCCGCTCTCACGCCCCTTTGGTTCCTGATCGGTCCGCGCCGGGGGCTCTACGCTCGCCGGCGATTGCTGGCTGGCCGCCATGGACGGGCCCGTCAGCGCGATGCCGAGGAAGCAGAGCGCCAGCGTTTTCTTCCAGCCCGTGCCCCAAGCTTGGCCGAGGTGTCGGGCAAGGGGACCGGAGGCCGGTCCCGCCCGTTCCAGTCTTGCGCGGGGCATGCTCAGTTGCACTGGGCCATGCGCTTCAGCGCGGCGGTAACGCCGTTCAGGGAGTAGGTGTAGCTGGTGGCGGTGCCGCGGCGCGAGATGGCGTCGACGGTCATGTCGCTGCCGCCGCGCATGGACTGGATCAGCTCCGGCTCCTTGCTTTCCTCCAGCACCCAGGCGGAATTGTCCTTGGTGAACATGGCGAATTCCTTGTCGCCGATCTGGACCTTGGCGCGCGAGCCGGACTTCAGCTCGTAGCCCATGATCGCCTGCGGTTCGTAGTTGGTGCCGCGGCCGGGCGCGCGACCGACCACGAAGTAGTTGCGGCCGTGTTCGACGGCCGCGGGCTGCATGGTCTTCGGCACCGTCAGAATATAGCAGACCGTCTTGCCCGAGCGGTCGTAGGAATAGACGCCCCAATCGTCGAACTGCTTGACCATGGATGGCTGCGCATGAGCCGTGATCGCGCCCGCGAGCGTGCCTGCGAGTGCGATGGAGAGCGAAAGGGCTTGTCTTTTCATGGGTCGTTTTCCCGCCGAGAGTGTGAGTTAGGCTGGCCTTGAGGCAGACCGGCTGGGTTAGCGAGGGCATTGACGGGCGGTAGCGTTACCGCTTCCTTAAAAACGGCCCGCGGTTCACAGAGTTGTGAACCGCTTTGATCCGGATCTGGACGGACCTCACAGGAAAGCGGCGATCGGCGCCGGGCCGCTTCGCTTCAGCCATGCGTCGATCGACAGCGATCCGGCGCCCGATATCGCCAGCACGAACATGCCGCCGGCGATGGCGAAGTCCTTCTCGAAATGCAGGAGTTCGTTGCGGCTGGCGAAGTCCGTGTGAAAGAGCACGGCGGTCAGCAGGCAGAAGACGCCGAGGGCCGTTGCACCCAGCCGCGTTGCCAATCCGGCGGCGACCGAAAGACCGGCGGCGAGCTGCAGCAGGATGACACCGATGGCGACGGGCAGGTCGAGACCGAGCCTGGCGAAGGTTTCGACGGTGGCGCTGAAATCGAGCGCCAGCGTTGCGCCTTCATGCAGGAAGATCGCCGAGAGCAGCAGGCGCCCGGCGAGCAGCATCGTGTTTGCGCCCGCGGATCGGATGAGTGAGCGTTCCATGATCATCTCCTTGTTGAAGCGGGGCGAGCGGCTGGGCCACCCGCCCCGGGGCAGGGGCCCTCAGTTGCCTCCCCGTGCGGCGATCGCTTGCTGCAGGTCCTCGAGCTCCTCGCAGCCCGCCGGGCAAAGCTGCTTCAGCGAAGCGAGCTGTTCGTTCGCCTTGTCCGGCTTGCCGGTTTGCAGGTAGAGCTCGCCGAGATACTCGCGGGCGGCCTTGTGATCCGGCTGCAAATCGAGCGCCTTGGTGTAGTAGGTCAGCGACGTCTCGTAGTCGCCGGTCATGCGCAGCGTGTAGCCGAGCAGATTGTAGACGTCGGCCTGCTGGTTATCCTCGGCGAGGCCGCGCAGTTCGGTGAGAGCCGCCTGATAGTCCTTGGCGGCGATCTTGGCGCGGACGGAGGTGAGGTCCGGGCCATCGCCGGTCTCCATGTTGTCGACCGCGTAGGCGGGCATCGCGGTCAGTGCCGACACGGCGGAGCCGGCCGCGCACAGCGCGTAGAAACCCATGACGCCGAGAACGGCATAGCTGGTGAACGAGCGTTTCATGACTGTTGTCTCCTCAGGCGTCAGGCCTGGCTTGTGGGGGTGAAGGCATAGGCGTTTCCGTCCTTGACGAAGCTGCCGGAGCCGGGGAAGGGGAAGTGCGAGCCGCAGACGGCGATCTTGTCCGCGATGACGCGATCGATCAGCTTGCGGCGGCTGGTGATGGCAAGCGGCCCGTCCTGATCGTAGCTGCCTTGCCATTGCGGATGCGGGGCGAGCAGCGCGGGCACGTACATGATGTCTGCCGAGACCAGCAGCTGGCTGCTTCCGGAATTCACCAGATAGGTCGAATGTCCGGGCGTATGTCCCGGCGCCGAGACCAGTTGGATGCCGGGCGCCACGTCCGCGCCGTCTTCGACCAGCTTCCAATTCTTCCATTTCGGGAAGACCTCGGCGATGCGCTTTCCGGCGGGCTTGCGTCCCTCGGCAAGCTTGTCGACCCGGCCCGGATCGGTCCACCAGTTGTATTCGGCGGAATGGACGACGAGTTCGGCGTTCGGGAAGACCGGCGCGTTCGACCCCTTCTCCATCAGGCCCCAGACGTGGTCGGGATGGAAATGCGAGATCATGACCGTGTCGATCTTCCTGTAGTCGATACCGGCGGCGGCCATGTTGCCGGGCAGGTGGGTGGCGTTTGCCTGCCACTGGCCGACGCCCGAGCCGGCGTCCATCATGATCAGCCGTCCGCCGACGTTCAGCACGATCACCGTGAGCGGGATCGGCATGAAATCGGTCGGCAGGTGGGCGTTGGCGAGCGCCTGCCTGGTCTCGTCGACGGACACGCCCCTGATGAAGGCGGGATCGTGCGGCTTGCGCCAGATTCCGTCATAGATGGCGGTCACTTCGATATCGCCGACCTTGTAGCGGTAGAAACCGGTCGACGGCTCATCCGGCGATGCGGCCAAGGCGGGTGCGGCGATTTCGAGCTTCGATGCGAGGCCGAATGCAGCTGCCGCGGCGGCCGAACCGAGCAGCGTACGGCGTGACATTGCGAACATGGGGATGCCTCCTCTGGCTTGTCCATTGTTTCAGCGGGATCGGGATGGGTTCGACGTTCCCGCTGCGGAACTAGACCGGAGTGGCCATGGGCTTATTCCCCGATGCCGCCGGGTTTCTCATCAAGATATTGAAAGTGTTCGCCTATTTTTATCGACGTGGACGCTGCGCGAAAAAATCCCGGCGGGAGGGAATAAAACACGGCCATCGTCGATCTATCCGATAAAGGGCCGCGTTGCCTGCGAGGCGGTCCAGGGATTAGAATCGGCTGGGCTGCAGCCGCGGGGACGTGATGACCCAAGTCAGTATTGCCTACCCCATGCCATCGGACGATCAGCTGGCCGAATCCGTTCTGCGGTGGCGGCGGCGGTCGCGCGCGCTGGCCGGGCGTGCCGGCCGATTGCTCGGCGAGGCTGCTTCCATCCTCATCGGCTATATGGAGATGGCCCGGGACCAAAGGCGGGCTCGCGCCGCCCAGCCGCTGCAGGCCGACCAGACGCTGCGCTTCCAGCAGAACATCCTGCCTCACATGGATGCCGCCTATAATTTCGCACGCTTCCTCAGCCGCGACCGGGATGCGGCGCAGGATATCGTGCAGGATGCCTTCCTGCGCGCCTATCGCAGTTTCGAGACATACAGGGGTGGAGATCCCCGGGCCTGGGTGTTCTCCATCGTCCGCAACTGCCACCTCGCCTGGCAGCAGCAGGGGCGGCGCAAGGCGCGCTTCGAAACGCCGCTCGACAGCGATGCCGGAAGCGAAGGCGCGGCACATGAGATCGCTTCCGATGACGATACGGCGGAGACGGCGATGATCCGCGAGAGCGAATCCTCGCGCGTGCGTCATGTCATCGGCATGCTGCCGGAGGCGATGCGCGAGATCCTGGTGCTGCGCGAGCTGGAGGAGCTGTCCTACAAGCAGATCGCCGACGTGATCGACGTGCCGATCGGCACCGTGATGTCACGCATCGCCCGCGCGCGGCGCGAATTCGGCGAAGCCTGGGATGCATTCGAAAGTCGCGGGGCCGAAAATCGCGGGGCCGAGAATGGCGGGGCGGGGACATGAGCGACGCGCCGAAGCAGGGCTGCGACCAGTGGGGACCGGTGCTGCACGCCTTCATCGATGGCGAACTCGATCTGGTGCGGGCGGCGGAGCTGGAGGCTCATCTTGCCTTGTGCACGGATTGCCGGGAGGAGGTGGAAAGGGTGCGTGGGGCGCGGCAACGGATCGGACGGGAGGGCGTGCGCTTCACGATGCCGGAAGAGGCACGCTTGCAGGTGCTTGATGCGCTGGCGCGCGAGCAGGGCGTGGGCGTACCGGCGCAAAGGTCCGGCGCGGCGGCATCGTCATGGAGCCGCTTCTTCCGCTTCGTGCGTGACTGGAGTTTCGTGCCGTCGCTGGCGGCGCTTGCCGCGAGCGCCATGCTGTTCGTCAACGCGCCGGCGCCCGAGCTCGGCATCCGGGATCAGTTGCTCGCCAGCCATGTGCAGTCGATGCTTGCCGATCACCTCGTCGACGTGCAGACCTCCGACCAGCATACCGTGAAGCCCTGGTTCAACGGCCGCATCGATTTCTCGCCGCCGGTCAATGATCTCGCCAAGGACGGCTTTCCGCTGGTCGGCGGCCGCGTCGATTATGTCGGCGGCAGGGTCGTGGCGGTGCTCGTCTACCGGCGCAACGGCCACGTCATCAATCTCTTCGTCTGGCCGCAGACGGCGGGCAGGCAGACGGACGGCGAACACGACGGCTACAACATGGTCGAATGGTCGGCGAACGGGCTGGTCTTCTGGGCGGTGTCGGATGCCAGCGTCGGCGACCTTTCCGCCTTCCGCTCAAGCTTCATGCGCGCAGCGTCCGGAACGTAAGGCAAGAAAAAGGCGGACCGGAGCCCGCCTTTCGACCATTGTTCGGAGGACAGGTCAGGCCGAGAGCTTGGCCAGCACTTCTTCCGAGACTTCGAAGTTCGAATAGACGTTCTGCACGTCGTCGTCGTCCTCGAGGCTGTCGATCAGCTTCAGCAGCGATTGGGCACGCTCCTCGTCGACCGGCACGTTGTTCTGGGCGCGCCAGACGGCTTTGACGGTTTCGGCTTCGCCGAGCGAGGCTTCCAGCGCCTTGGCGACTTCGCCGAGAGCTTCGAAACCGCAGGTGATGTAGTGGCCGTCCTCGTCGGTCTCGACGTCGTCGGCGCCGGCTTCGATCGCCGCTTCCATCATCTTGTCGGCATCGCCGGCCGCAAGCTTGTAGGTGATTTCGCCGACATGGTCGAAGGAGAAGGATACCGAGCCGGTTTCGCCCAATGCGCCGCCGGCCTTGGTGAAGATCGAGCGGACGTTGGAGGCGGTGCGGTTGCGGTTGTCGGTCAGCGCTTCGACGATGATCGCGGTGCCGCCGGGGCCGTAGCCTTCGTAGCGCACTTCATCGTAGTTCTCGCCATCGGCGCCGGCAGCCTTCTTGATGGCGCGGTCGATGTTGTCCTTCGGCATCGACTGGGCCTTGGCGTTCTGGATCGCCAGGCGCAGGCGGGCGTTCATCGTCGGGTCGGGCAGACCGGCCTTGGCGGCAACGGTGATTTCGCGCGCGAGCTTGGAGAACATTTTCGACCGCACGGCATCCTGACGGCCCTTGCGATGCATGATGTTTTTAAACTGTGAATGGCCAGCCATGGCACCCCTGTTCACGTCTTATTGTTGGGAATGGGCCGCCTTATAAGAGCGAAACGGGGCGCGTTCAAGGGAAAACAGGCGTATCGGACGGCCGCGCCGCCGCCGTGCGCTATCAATCGACGCTGTATCCGTCGCGGTTCGCGAAGAAGCCGTGTCCGCCCTTGCGGCGGCAGGTGAGGCCGGTCTCGGCGGAGGTGCAGGTGAATGGTCCGGCCTTCCAGCGCTCGCCGTAGTTCAGGACGTTGACATCGTCGCAACAGGCGGTGTCGCCCTCCATCTCGAAGATGAAGGCCTTGCCCGAGGCCGACAGGATCAGCCGGATGTATTTCGGCTCGATGCGGTCGCAGCCGAGCTCGGGGCCGCCGTCATCGGGCCTGTACATTTCGGTGCCGCCCTTGGGGATGTAGGTGCAGCCGATGTTTCTGGATGGCGTGACGAAGATGATCTGGCCGTACGCGTCGGGCATGAAGCTGCGGTCGGCGGCGGCGGTCGGCATGGCCGGCGCGAGAGACAGTGCCGCAGCAGCCAAACCCAGCGTGACCAATGCCGCGACGCGCATGACGATCCCCCCTATCCCCACGATACCAGGAGCGTAGCATCAGTTCGCGCCTTGGGGAACAAAGCCCGCGAGATGACGTTTCAAACACGGACCATTCGAAACGGAAGGAAGCGCTATGGCTAGTTTCAACGAGGCGCGGGAGCACCCGGCACGCCAGCTCTGGGATCAGGTCAACAACATTCATGCCGGCATGCTTGGTGTCGATGGCACCGACATGCACATGCAGCCCATGGCGCCGAACGCCGACCCCAAGACCAATACGATCTGGTTCTACACCAAGTCGGACGCGGAGATCGTGCGGGCGATCAAGCCCGGAACGCGCGCGCGTTTCTGCGTTGTCGGCAAGGATCACGACTATCATGCCTGCCTCGCCGGCAAGATCGAGGTTCGCCAGGATGCTTCGAAGATCGAGGAATACTGGAACTCGGTGGTGGCCGCCTGGTACGAGGACGGCAAGAAGGACCCGAAACTGACGATGCTCGCCATGCATGTCGACGATGCGGAAATCTGGGTGTCGACCGGCAGCAAGTTGAAATTCGGCTGGGAAATCGCCAAGGCCAATCTCGACGAGGACAAGATGCCCGACGTCGGCGTGCGTCAGCATTTGCAGTTTGCTTGAGGCAGGCTTTGCTGCGAGGTCGATCGAGGCCCGGGAGCTTTGGCTCCTGGGCTTTTTTGTTGCTGGCATGGCCTTGGTCGGCGGGTTTGACGCGTCTGCTGGTATGACGTAGCTTGCGTTGCAACCGGAGGTAAGGTGATGAGCAGTTATGAGCTTTCAGACCCGATCACCATGCGTCTGCCTGCCGATGTGCTCGCGGGGATCGAGCAGATCGCTGGTATTTGTGATCGGAAGAGCAGCTGGGTGTTCGTGCGCGCTCTGAAATCCTATCTCGCGTCGGAAGGCCGGCAAATCATTGAGTTGGATCAGGCACGCAAGGATATCGACGCAGGCCTTGGACATGACCTGGACGACGTGATCGATGAGGTTGATGCCATCGTGAAAGGTCCAGTCGCGTGAAGGTGGCGCCGCTTCTCTCCATGCCGACGAACGAGGCGGAGTATGATCGCCTCGTCGGGCAGCTTGACGAAATCTTTGCCGAGATCGGTGATGACGAGGATCATCCGCTCGCCTTGCTGGCGTCGCGGATCGGCGATCTTGTCGAAGCCTATGACGAAAAGAACCGCCCGATATTCCCGTCGCTCTGAGTGGCCGAGGCACCCCCTCTACTGCATCCCCTTGGCCACATAGATCTGCGGCTTCTTCGGCAGCGTGCGGATCGAGATGTCGATGCTGTTTGAAGGTGCGTAGACGACGTCGAAGTCGGGGCCGAACATCGAGAGGAAGTTGGCCAGCGGTCGTTGCTGGTGCATTGGCAGTATGAGCGACGACCGCAGGCGCTTGATGACGCGGCTCATGCTGTCGGCGCCCATGGTGAGGCCGCCGTCGACGGGCACCATGACGACGTCGAGCCGGCCGATCGCGGTGTATTGGGCGTCGGTCAGTTCATAGTGCAGGTGGCCGAGATGGCCGATACAGAGCCCCGCGACCTCGAAGATGAAGATCGAATTTCCATCCGGCTGCGGCGCGCCGTAGCCGCCCCTGATGTCGGTGGTGACGTTGCGGATGTAGGTGTCGCCGACCATGAGGTCGATCTTGGCCTTTTCTCCCGGCACGTCGCTCCAGCCATGCAGCACTTGTTCGATCGCCGGATCGGGCGTCAGCGTGTAGTGCGAGGAATGAGCGCGGTTCATCGTCGCCACCATCGGCGGCTGCGGTGTCGGGTACCAGCCGCTGTAGTCGGTGGCGATGCTGACGCCGCCGGGCGTCTCGATCAGAAAGGTCGAATGGCCGATATAGGTCAGCGTCACGGTCTCATTGTCCGCCGCGATCGGCACGGCGCCTGAGAAGCTTGCGAATGTCGCCTTGGGAATGGATTGCGCGATCGCCTGGCATTGGCTGACGTTTCGGCGCGCTTCCTGCGCCTGCGCGGTGCCGGGGCTCAACCAGCCGGGCAGCAGGCCCGACAGGATGGTCATTGCGAAGACAAGAAAATGCAGCTTCATGCCACGTCCCCAGCGCTTTCACTGGCAAAAGGATGCGGCAAGGGTCGGCGGCGGTCCAGATCAAATCCCGAAACCGCTGCTCACTTTTCCGTCACTGGCAGGCCATGCCCGGTTTAGCGCCAGAACTCCGGAATGGTCTCCGACAGTCTGGGGCCGAGGCGCAGCGGCGCGATCTTTTCGGCAAGCCCGGTCGCATCCGAGATCTCCACGCCGACGCCGCAGATGGTGGCGGGGCCGGTGGCGGCCTCCATGCGGCCTTTCGGCATCTTCGAGATGAAGCGGTTGAGCGGCTCTTCCTTGTCCATGCCGAGCGAACTGTCATAGTCGCCGCACATGCCGGCATCGGAAAGATAGGCGGTGCCGCCGTTCAGGATCTGGTGGTCGGCGGTGGGCACATGGGTGTGGGTGCCGACGACGAAGGAGGCGCGACCATCGACGAAATGGCCGAAGCACTGCTTCTCGCTGGTGGCTTCGGCGTGGAAGTCGAAGATGATCGCATCGGCCTGTTCCTTCAGCGGGCAGGCGTCGAGAATGGTTTCGGCCGCCTTGAAGGGATCGTCGAGCTCGGGATGCATGAAGACACGACCCATGACGTTGGCGACGAGCACGCGGGCGCCGTTGCGGGCGTAGAACAGGCCGGAGCCGCGACCGGGCGTGCCCTGCGGATAGTTGGCGGGGCGCAGGAACTGGTCGTTGCGGCCGGCGAAGGCGACGGCCTCCTTCTGGTCCCAGACGTGGTTGCCCGTCGTCACCACGTCGGCGCCGGCATTGATGGTCTCGAGAAAGATGTCCTCGGTGATGCCGAAGCCGCCGGCGGCGTTTTCGCCGTTGACGATGACGAAGTCGAGCTTCAGGTCCGATATCAGGCCGGGGAGGCGATCCCAGACCGCCGTGCGTCCCGTCTTGCCGACCATGTCACCCAAAAAAAGCAGTCGCATTGCTATCCAATCCAAGAGGCAAAAAAGCGCAGGCCGCTTTCTGTCAGGATGGCATCCAGGCTTACATCGTGCGGCTCGTCGGGCACATGTGCCACTTCCTGGCAGTCGAATGCAATGCCGATGAGTTTCGGATGCATGCCTTTTTGCCTGATACGGTCGATCGCGCGGTCATAATGGCCGGCGCCGTAGCCGATGCGGTGGCCGCGTCTGTCGAAGGCCGACAGCGGCACCAGCAGGATCTCGGGATCGAGAACCGGCGCGTCGGGGCCGGGACCGGATGTGCCGAAGCCGGTCGAGACCAGCGGCGCGCCATCCACGAGTTCGCGGAAGGCTATCGTCTGTCGGTCGAGAATGGCGGGCACGCACAGTCGCGCGCCGCGTGCGCGAAACCGCGCCATCAGCGGGCGAAGATCGGCTTCCGAGCGGATCGGCAGGAAGCCGGAGATGATCGTGCCTGGTTCGAAGGCAACGGCCTCGCCGGCGTGTTCGGCCATGGCAAGGCTCATCGCGGCCCTGGTCTCCGCGGGAATGGCGTCTCTCAGCGCCAGCCTTTCGGCGCGTATCGCGGCCTTGATGTCTTTCATGTTCATGGTGTCCGCCTTGCTCTTTCGGCGGGACAATAGAACGGACGGCGCGCAATGCAACGCGCGAATGCAAATGCAACGCGCGTATGCGACGTTCGTGCGTCAGGCCGCCGGCTGTGTCGCGAGCGCGTGGATGGTTTCCTCGAAGAGCGGCAGTCCGCCCGGCTGCCAGCCCAGCGCCTGCAGCTTGGTCGTGTCCATCGGCGTCAGCAGCGATTTGTCGGCGGCTACAGGCAGGCGGTTGGCGCAATCGTGCTCCCAGCGGATCGGCTCGAGGATATCCCAGGTGTCGAGCGCGAGATCGGAGACGTTGAAGGTCTCGCCGGAGATGCGACCGGCATCGGCCTCGAGCATGACGCGCACGGCCTTGCCGACATCCTGGCCGTGCACTTCGGTTCCTGCCCGTGCGGGGATCGGCCGGCCGCTCAGATAGTCGCCGAACAGCTTGTCCCATTTGTTGGGACGCAGATTGCCGTAGACGCCGGTAAGCCGCAGGCTGGCTGTCGCGAAGCCGGGGGCGGCCAGATGCGCCAGGCTGCGCTCGGCGTCGAGCTTGGTCTGGCCGTAGAGCGTTTCCGGCTTTTCCTGCGTCGCCTCGGTCAGCGTGGTTCCCGGCGGGTGCTCGCCATAGGCCGCGCGACTGGAGATGAAAATGCAGCGGCGCGTGCCGGCGCGCTTGGCGGCCTCGAACAGGCGCACGGTGCCATCGAGATTGAAGCGCCTGAAGGTCTCGGGATCATCGCCTTCGCCGCCGCGATATTTGCCGGGCGCATGGTGAAATGCGGCATGAACGAAGAAATAGGCGTCGTCGAAGGCCTCGATGTGGTCCTTTTCGGGGTCGAGCGACAGGGGCGCGAAATCGACGGGGCGGGAGAAGGCGCGCGGCAGCGGGGCATGGCGGCCACCGATGATGACCGAATATCCGGCTGCAAGCAGTTCCTCGACGATATAGCGACCGACAAGTCCTGTTCCACCCGATACCAGTACCTTCATGCTGCCCCTTTCGGATTGGCCATGGCCGATATGTCCGGCACGTCCTTGCCCGTATGGAATGCCTGCCACAGGTCGATCAGCGGCCGCAGGCTTTCGGCCTTCGGATGATCCGTTTCCCATGGCTTTTCATACTGGTAGTGCAGGATGGAAATGCTGTTCCAGTCCCAAAGCGCCGGCATGGTAAACCAGACATATTGTAGCATGTTGAAATAAACAGGTAGACCATGCCATTCCGGGAAAAACGCCTGCAGGAAGGTCTGGTCGGTGCGTTTCCACAGGATTTCCGGCTGGTCGAGCCGCTCCAGCATGGCGCTGAATGTTTCGCTCGAAGGCTTGGCGACGAAGACGCCGGAGTTCATGCGGTGAAAATCGGCCAGCGATTCGTAGACATTCGGTGCGGCGGAGAACTCGGGATAGGCGAACAACCGGTCGATATTGCGCAGCACGATGGCATCGGCGTCGATGAAGACACAGGTCGCGTATTCGGTCAGTTCCCAGAGGCGGAGCTTGCAGAAATTGTCGAGCGGCGAGTGGAACAGCGGCTTGCGGCCCTTGGTGAAGGGGGCGGCGGCATGGAGTTTGCCGCGCGCGTGGCGCTCGTTGAAGGCGTCCGACAGCGGCAGATGTTCGACGGGGATGAGGCGGCAGCCGAGGGTGCTCAAGGGTTCGAGGTCAGCGTCGGTCACGCCGCCGGTGTGGAGGACGACGATGTCGGCGGTGGTATGGGTCATGCGCAGCGAGCGGGCGAGCGCGGTGGCACCCATGGCGTAGTCGGCATTGGTGACGAGGGTGACGTAGGCGTTGGGGGAGGTCATCGTGCGTGGGTCTCGGGGAGGGCTGTGAGGGTGGCCTTCGCTTGCCGCTCAGGCCGCTCGGCATGCCTCGCCCCCCTCATCGCCTCGCTGGCGCTCCGGCACTTCTCCCCGTTGGGGAGAAGAGGCAGGTGGTGAGCGTTCTGCGCTATTGCAGGAGCGGTGAGGTTAGACGACGTCGAGCGCGCGCCACGAGTCTCTTCTTCCCAATGGGGAGAAGGTGCCGGCAGGCGGATGAGGGGGCTCCGGGCAGCAACGTCAAAACTATTCCCCTTCACGACACCGACTTCAATCGCTTGCCCTCGGGGTCGTGGTTGATGGTCGGCGCGATGTCCCGTGTCCAGGCCGACACCGCCGGCACGCGGCTGCGGTCGACGCGATAGGCGAACTTCTTCGCGACGTCGACGATCTCGCCCATCAGTCCCGTTTTCAGCGTGATCGGATCGAGGCCGAGATTGCGGAACTTGTCGTTTTTCACGATCAGCTCGTTCTCCGGCGCTTCCTTGCGCGGATTGGGCAACCAGGCGATCTCGGCGCCGGTGAGCTTCGAAATCATCTCGGCGAGGTCGCGGACGCGGTGGGTTTCGGTCATCTGGTTGAAGATCTCGACGCGGGCGCCGCGGGCCGGCGGGTTCTTCAGCGCCAGCTCGATGCAGCGCACGGAATCCTGGATGTGGATGAAGGCGCGGGTCTGGCCGCCGGTGCCGTGGACGGTCAGCGGATAGCCGATCGCGGCCTGGATCAGGAAGCGGTTCAGAACGGTGCCGTAGTCGCCGTCATAATCGAAGCGGTTGACCAACTGCTCGTGCCGGCGGGTCTGTTCGGTGTGGGTGCCCCAGACGATGCCCTGGTGCAGGTCGGTGATCCTGAGGCCGTCGTTTTTGGCGTAGAAATGGAAGAGCGTCTGATCCAGGCACTTGGTCATGTGGTAAATGGAGCCCGGATTGGCGGGGTAAAGGATTTCCTGCCTGACCGTCTCGCCACTGGTCGTCTCGATGCCGACGGGGAGGTAGCCCTCGGGGATGGCGGCGCCGACCGTCGAATAGCCGTAGACGCCCATGGTGCCCAGGTGGATCAGATGCGCGTCGAGCTGCAGTTCGACCAGCGCGTTCAGGAGATTGTGGGTGGCGTTGATGTTGTTGTTGACCGTGTAGTTCTTGTGGCGGTCGCTCTTCATCGAATAGGGCGCGGCGCGCTGCTCGGCGAAATGGATGATGGCGTCGGGACGGTTTTCGGCAAGCCACTTCTTCAGGAGCTCGTAATCCCTGGCGAGATCGATCAGGTTGAAGTGGATGCGGCGGCCGGTCTCGGCGTGCCAGATGCGGGTGCGCTCCTGGATCGAGTCCATCGGGGTGAGCGACTGGACGCCGAGTTCTGTGTCGATCCAGCGTCTGGAGAGGTTGTCGAGGATGTGAACATCGTGGCCGGCGTCCGACAGATGCAATGATGTTGGCCAGCCGATAAATCCATCTCCGCCCATCACCGCAATCTTCATCGTGTCGTCTCCTTGTTGGCCTTCGGTATCGAGGATTACTTAGAAAGCGTGACAATTGTTCAATGCTTGCAAGGCGGAATGTCTTCAGCCAAAGAGGGCGCGCGACTTTGGAGAAAATTATGGCGGACGGTGTGCATTCGATCTCTCATTCGATCTCGGGCGAACTGACGGAAGCGGGCCATCGCCTGCTGCAGCGGGTCTATTACGAGGACACCGACTTCTCCGGTCTCGTCTACCACGCCCGCTATCTGCACTTCCTCGAACGCGGCCGCACCGACTATCTGCGCTGCCTCGGCGTCGAGCAGCGCGAGCTGATCAGCGCCGACGAGGAGGGGCTCGTCTTCGTCGTCCACCGCATGGAGATCGACTTCAAGTCGCCGGCGCGCATGGACGATATCCTGACGGTGACGACGCGCACCGAAAAGGCCGGCGGCGCCAAGATGGTGCTGGCGCAGGAGATCCGCCGCGACGACACGCTCTTGATCGCGGCCAAGGTGATCATCGCCGTCATCAACGCCAGCGGCCGTCCTCGGCGGTTGCCGGAGGGGCTGGCGAAGCAGATGATGATCGAGGTCTGACGTCGGCGGTTCATTGAAATTTCTCGAGCGGACTGCTATGTAGTTACTTGTGGTCACACTGAGGTCTCGATGACGACAGTTACGCTTCGCGATGCAAAGGCAACCTTCTCCAGTCTCGTCGATGAAGCGATGAGCGGCGAGTTCGTGACGATTACTCGGCACGGAAAGCCGGTCGCCGCTATCGTTTCGCTTGAAGCGGCGGAGGAGGCGAAGAAGGCGCTTGCCAGGACGAAGCTCAATCTTGGCGAATATCTGATGTCATTTCCCGGCGGTCTCGACGATGACCTCGATCTGCGTCGGAACACGTCCGGCATGCGTGATATCGAGCTGTGACTGGTTACCTGCTCGATACAAACGTCATCTCGCTGTTCGCGCCCGGTCGGCCGGCAATCTCACCCGGCCTTCGAGACTGGATATTTGAACGGGGTGCCGAAGGAGCGCTCTATCTCTCGGCCATAACCATCGCCGAAATCCAGCGCGGTATCAAAAAGCTGGAACGCAAAGGCGCTGATGCGAGGGCCGCCAAGCTCGCGGAATGGCTTTCCGGGTTGACGGGTCAGTTCGGCGATCACGTTCTGGCTGTCGACGCGGATATCGCGATGGCGGCCGGTACGATCGAGGAGCAGGCAGAGGCAGTTGGGCAAAGGCCGGGCTTGGCTGACGTGCTGATCGCGGCAACGGCTTCGGTGCGCAATCTGACGGTTGTCACGTCGAATGTCCGTCATTTCGCGCCGTTGGGCGTGATCTTGCTCAGCCCTGACGACATGGCAGTTTTCTGAAAACGCTGCTTGCAAAAACATGACTTTCATGTGAAGGAATTGCCGCGCGCAAGATTTGTGCGGTTTTGGTCATCGATTAGAGATCTGGCCAAGTATTCCAAGGGATCATCCTCTCGCCAATAGTCAGCCTTTTATGATCCGGCGCTAACGAACTATTAACGATAATAGTGTCTTACTCGGATTGTCAGAGTTTGTGCGGTGCACGCCTTCCTTTGACCAAATTTGACGGCAAGGAAGGCGGATAAGAGCTTGGAAGCTTGACCAAGGCTTTAGGCGGCGGCAGCCAGACATATCTTGCGAGATCATTTTGTGCCGCCCGGTCAAGTGCCGGGCGTTTGGATTCGGGGATTTTGGATCAATGGAACAAGTAGGATTGGCAGCAGCAACGACGGACGTCAGCCTCTGGTCGCTGTTCATGCAGGCAGGTCTCGTCGTCAAGCTGGTCATGCTCGGGCTGGTCGCGGCGTCCGTGTGGACCTGGGCGATCGTCATCGACAAGTATCTGGCCTTCGCCCGCGCACGCCGGCAGTTCGACAAGTTCGAGCAGGTTTTCTGGTCGGGCCAGTCGCTCGAAGAACTCTACCGCTCGCTGTCGGAACGCAACAATACCGGCCTCGCCTCGATCTTCGTCGCCGCCATGCGCGAGTGGAAGAAGTCGTTCGAGCGCGGCGCGCGCTCGCCGATCGGCCTGCAGATGCGTATCGACCGCGCCATGGACGTGACGCTGGCGCGTGAAGCCGAAGGGCTGACGGCGCGTCTCGGCTCGCTGGCGACGATCGGTTCGGCCGGCCCGTTCATCGGTCTGTTCGGCACCGTCGTCGGCATCATGACATCGTTCCAGGCCATCGCCGGTTCGAAGTCGACCAACCTCGCCGTCGTCGCGCCGGGTATCGCCGAGGCGCTACTCGCAACCGCGATCGGTCTCGTGGCCGCTATCCCGGCGGTTATCGCCTACAACAAATTCTCCGCCGACGCGGGCAAGCTCTCGGCGCGCATGGAAGGTTTCGCGGATGAATTCTCCGCCATCCTTTCGCGCCAAATCGACGAGAAGCTGCAGCCACGCCAGGCCGCGCAGTAAACGACGGACACGGGGAGAACGACATGGGTATGGGTGCTCCAAGCGGTGGCGGAGGCGGTGGCAACCGCCGGCGTCGTCGCGGTGGCCACAGAGGTGGCGCCATTTCCGAAATCAACGTGACGCCGCTCGTCGACGTCATGCTCGTGCTTCTGATCATCTTCATGGTCGCCGCGCCGATGATGACCGTCGGCGTGCCGATCGACCTGCCGGAAACGCAGGCCAAGGCGCTGAATTCCGAAACGCAGCCGATCACGATCTCCGTCAAGAACGACGGCACCGCGTTCCTGCAGGAAACGCCGATCCCGGTCGAGGAAATCGCCGCCAAGCTCGAGGCGATCGCCACCACCGGCTACAACGAGCGCATTTTCGTTCGTGGCGATTCGGCCGCGCCTTACGGCGTGATCGCCGATGTCATGGCGCGTATCCAGGGTGCCGGCTTCAAGAACATCGGTCTGGTCACCCAAGAGAAGAAGGGCCCGTAGTAGACCTATGAAGGCCAGTCTCGTCTCATCTGCTGTCCTGCATTCCGCCGTGGTCGCCTGGCTGCTGGTTTCGATCGGCTCGCCATCCGACTTCAAGGTCGAGGATTTCGAGGCCATGCCCGTCAACCTCGTGCCTGTCGAGGACCTGACGCAGCTGCAGCAGGGCGACAAGACGGCCAAGCCGAGCGACAAGCCGGCGCCGAAGCCGACCTCCAAGCCGACCAATGTGGCCAATGCCGAGAACATGGGCGAGAACAAGGTCGACCTGAAGACGCCGCCGATTCCGAACGCCAAGCCGAGCAACAACGAGTCGGCAGCGGCTCCCAAGGCATCCGAAAAGCCGCTTCCCCAGAATGATCCCGTGCCCAACGAGGTGAAGGAGATCATGAAGGAGGATACGGCGGTCGAGCCGAGCCAGGTCGCGTCGATCACGCCGCCGAAGCCGGAGATCGCGCCGACACCGACGCCGCCCAAGGCCGAGGAAAAGCCGCAGGACATGCCCGAGCCGCCGAAGCCGGATGCGGAAGCATTGCCGGACAAGGTGCCGACGCCGGTGATCAAGCCGCAGCCGAAGCCGCCGGAACAGAAGCCGGCCGAAAAGCCGCCGGAGAAGAAGACGGAAGACAAGGCGCAGACCCAAGAGAAGCCGTCCGACAAGAAGAAGTCCGACAAGAAGCAGGAAAAGGCCAAGGCCTCGTCCTCGCAGCAGAGCGACTTCAACGCCGACGATATCTCGGCCCTTCTCAACAAGCAGGATCCGTCGAACGGCGGCGCCAAGAGCTCGACCGAAGAGGCATCGCTCGGCGCCAAGAAGGCGACCGGCGGGTCCAAGCTGTCGATGAGCGAAATGGATGCGCTGCGCAGCGCGATCGCCGGCAACTGGTCGGTCATTCCCGGCATGGAAGGCGCCGGCGACGTTCGCATCAGGGTGCGCATGAAGCTCGATCCCGACGGCAACATCGTCGGTTCGCCCGAGGTCGAGGCCATCGGCGGCACGAACGAGGCGACCCGCATGGCGCTTGCCAGCGGCGCCAAGCGCGCCGTCATGAAGTCCTCGCCGTTTTCCAATCTGCCAAAAGACAAATACGACGCCTGGGGCGAAGTCATCGTCAATTTCGACCCCAGCGATCTAGCCCTTTAAAATGCTGAAAGGCTTGTGCTCAATGACCAAGTGTTCCCTTTTCCGCGCCCTGATGGTCGCCGTCGGCATGATGAGCGCCGCGGTTATCGCCACGCCGGCGCACGCGCTTGTCGAAATCAACATCAACAAGGGCAATGTCGAGCCCCTGCCGATCGCGATTACCGACTTCCAGGGCGACATGGGCGCCCAGGTTTCGCAGGTTATCGCCGCGGATCTGCAGCGCTCGGGCCTGTTCAAGCCGATCGACAAGAACGCCTTCATCGAGAAGATCTCCAATCCCGACGGCGCGCCGCGCTTCGAGGACTGGAAGGTCATCAACGCGCAGGCGCTGGTCACCGGCCGCGTCACGAAGGAGGCCGACGGCCGCCTTCGCGCCGAGTTCCGCCTCTGGGACACGTTCGGCGGCACCCAGATGACCGGACAGCAGTTCTACACGCAGCCGGAAAACTGGCGCCGCGTGGCCCACATCATCGCCGACGCGATCTACAAGCAGATCACCGGTGAAGAAGGCTATTTCGATACCCGCGTCGTCTTCGTCTCCGAATCCGGCAGCAAGCAGCAGCGCAAGCGCCAGCTGGCGATCATGGACCAGGACGGCTTCAACGTCCGCATGCTGACCAATGGCAGCGACCTGGTTCTGACCCCGCGCTTCTCGCCGAACCGGCAGGAAGTCACCTACATGTCGTTCGCCAACCAGCAGCCGCGCGTCTATCTGCTGCAGCTGGAGACCGGACAGCGCGAAGTGGTGGGCAACTTCCCCGGCATGACGTTCTCGCCGCGCTTCTCGCCCGACGGCCAGAAGGTGGTGATGAGCCTGCAGCAGGAGGGCAATGCGAACATCTACACGATGGACCTGCGTTCGCGCACCACGACCCGCCTGACCTCGACGGCGGCGATCGATACCTCGCCATCCTATTCGCCCGACGGTGGCCAGATCGTGTTCGAAAGCGATCGCGGCGGTCGCCAGCAGCTCTACAAGATGAATTCCGACGGCTCCGGCCAGACGCGTATCTCGTTCGGCGACGGCTCCTATTCCACGCCGGTCTGGTCTCCGCGCGGCGATCTCATCGCCTTCACCAAGCAGTCGGGTGGCAAGTTCTCGATCGGCGTGATGAAGCCGGATGGTTCGGGTGAGCGCATCCTGACCACGGGCTTCCACAATGAGGGCCCGACCTGGGCGCCGAACGGACGCGTCATCATGTTCTTCCGCCAGGCGGCGGGCGCAGGTGGCCCACAGCTCTATTCGATCGATCTGACCGGCTACAACGAGCAGATGATCAAGACCCCCGCATACGCTTCGGACCCGGCCTGGTCGCCGCTTCTGGAGTAGGAAGTTTGGATGCCTGCCTTCTTGTCGCCTCAAAAATCTACGAATTGGGCGGCAGAGGGCCGAATCAACCACTCGTTAACCATAGTTGTTGAAAGCCGATTAACCGAGAACGGTTACAGTCCGGCAACCCTAATCAAGTCGCAAGGAGACCGGCCATGAGCCGAATTCATACCCCGGCAGTGAGCCGCATGCAGAACTTCGCCCGCAACCCGGTCATGATCGCGCTCGTCGCCGGTCTGGCACTGGCTGGTTGCGCCAACAAAAAGAACATGGCCAACAGCGCCGGTGACCTCGGCCTCGGCGCAGGCGCCGCGACGCCGGGCTCGACCCAGGACTTCACCGTCAATGTCGGCGACCGCATCTTCTTCGACACCGACTCGACCTCGATCCGCGCCGACGCCGCCCAGACGCTCGACCGTCAGGCTCAGTGGCTCGGCCGTTATCCGAAGTACGCCGTCACGGTCGAAGGCCATGCCGACGAACGCGGCACGCGCGAATACAACCTTGCTCTCGGCGCTCGTCGTGCCGCCGCCGCCAAGGACTATCTCGCTTCGCGCGGCGTTCCGGCTCAGCGCATGAAGACGATCTCCTACGGCAAGGAACGCCCGGTCGCCGTCTGCGACGACATTTCCTGCTGGTCGCAGAACCGTCGCGCCGTTACCGTTCTCGGCGGCGCCGGCATGTAATTGCCGATCCGGCGGCAAAAGCCGGGTTTCATTACAAATCGGAAAGGCGGCTCCATCGCGGGCCGCCTTTTCTTTTTGACCACACTTTGGCCGAACTCCGTTGCTTTTTGAAAGCAATTGGAAAAATCTCCTGTTCGTGCCATCGAGGCGCGAAGAATCACTGGGACAGGACGAACCAAATGAAGAAATTTGTCGTGGCGGGCATGCTCTGCCTCGCAACGGTGGCCGGGGTTGGCCCGTCGGCGAACGCGTCGTCGCTATTCGGCTTGCATTTAGGAAGCAAGGCAGCAAGCCAGGCGCCCGCGCAGGCGCCTGTTATCAACGTTCAGGCCGGCGGCCCGGAAGTGCGCATCCAGCAGCTCGAAGACCAGCTTCGCCAGCTCAACGGTCGTATCGAGGAAATGAGCTTCCAGCTGCTGCAGATGCAGGAGACGATCCGCAAGGCGCAGGAAGACAATGAATTCCGCTTCCAGGAGCTCGAAAAGGGCGGCGCCAGCAGCGCCGGCGGCGGAGCCAAGCCGATGAAGAAAAGCGAAGCCGATATCCCGGCTTCCAACCAGACGGCGCAGGGCCAGGGAATGGGCCAGGGTGGTGGCGACGATGTCGCCCGCACCATCCAGGCCTCGAGGGCACCCGAAACGGCGCCCTCGACCGACGTTCCCGAGAATACCGGCCTCGGCCAGCCGCCGCAGCAGCTCGGTTCCATGCAGTTCGACCAGAACGGCAACCCGATCGGCGGTTCGGTCAATCCGGGCGCCGAGGTCGGCTCCAGCCCGTTGCCGCCGGTCGGCGGCGCCGGCTCGCAGACGGCCTCGCTCGGCAGCGGATCGGATCAGTACAAGGCCGCCTATGGCCTTGTGCTTGCCGGCGACTACGCGACCGCCGAGAAGGAATTCAACGCCTATATCCGCCAGTATCCGAACAGCTCGCGTTCGGCGGACGCCAATTTCTGGCTCGGCGAGGCGCTCTATTCGCAGGGCAAGTTCAACGAATCGGCCAAGACCTTCCTGAACGCGCACCAGAAGTACGGGACCTCCGAGAAGGCGCCGGAAATGCTGCTCAAGCTCGGCATGTCGCTGGCCGCTCTCGACAATACCGAAACCGCCTGCGCGACGCTCCGGGAAGTGCCGAAGCGTTACCCGAAGGCATCGCGCGCCGTCATATCCAAGGTCGCCAGCGAACAGAAGCGTCTTTCCTGCTAAGGTTTTCCGGTCTTGCGCCCGGACGGTATCCTACCTCTCGAGACGGCGACACGCCGCTTTCTCTCCTCGCTTGACCAGCCCTCGCGCATTCTCGTCGCGATCTCGGGCGGCAGCGATTCCACCGGCCTGCTGATCGCGCTCTTCGATGCGCTGAAGGCCGAACCAGCTTCCGCAATTTCTCTTTGTGCCGCGACTGTCGATCACGCGTTGCGCCCGCAATCGGCCGATGAAGCGCGCGATGTCGCCGCTCTTTGCCGATCGCTCGATATTCCTCATGTCATCAAGGTCTGGCGCGGCGCCAAGCCGAAGGCCGGCATCATGGCCGCGGCACGCGACGCCCGCTACGCGCTGCTCGCCGAGGCGGCGACCGAGTTCGGCGCCGACATCATCGTGACCGGCCATACGCTGGACGATCAGCGCGAGACATTTGCCATGCGCGGCCAGCGCTCGGCCCTCAACATGACCGGAATCGCCGACGCGATGCTGTTTGACCGCCGCGTCTGGATCGCGCGGCCACTGCTTTCGTCGCTGCGGGCGGATATTCGCGCGATGCTGGAGCTGCGTGGTATCGGCTGGAGCGATGACCCAAGCAACGAGGACACGAGGTACGAGCGGGTGCGGACGCGCCAGGCATTGGCGGGCGAGGGGATCTCGGTCGCCGAGATCGAGGCGATGACGGCTTCGCGGATGGCGCTCGACGAGGCTGCTGCCGGGTGGGTCGATGCGCATGTCGATGTGCATGCGGGGATGCTGGCGCGGGTCGGCGTTGCCGGGCTCTCCGGCGACCGCGCGGTGCTCGGGCATGGACTTGCGCGGCTGGCGGCCGTGATTGGCGGGCAGGCGTTTGCGCTAGGGGCGGAGCAGATCGGCGCGGTGCTCGACTTTCTTGCCGCAGGCCGGCTCGGCCGGATGACGGCGGGGCGGGTGGTGTTCGATCTCAGGCGCGATGGATTGTATCTGGCGCGGGAGACGCGGGGGCTGTTGCCGCTGACGGTTGGGGCCGGAGAGCGTGGCGTTTGGGATGGGCGGTTCGTGGTGGCGAACAGGTCTGACATTGAGGTGACGGTGGCGGCTGCTGGCGATGCTTTGGCCGCCAAAGCTTCTGCAGAGACTGAAGCGGCCGCGAGTGCTGATGCTGCAGTAGGGCACCAAGCGCCTAACTCACGCTCCCTCATTCCTGTGCTTGTCACAGGAATCCAGCGTGCCCAAGTCCTTGGGCACAAAAGAGTCTCTCACGGCGCGGACGCGCCGTTGCTGGATTCCTGTGACAAGCACAGGAATGAGGGTGGAGAGGAGGCCGTCGCCGAAACAGTCAGAGAGGAGCGAGGCACCGAGAGAGCCGGAGCGCGACCTGCCGCCATGCCCGCACCCGAAAACCTCCCCAAAAGCACGCTCGCCAGAGCCGCTGCGGCGCAACCGCGCATCCTGGCGGCCGATCCGTCGGCCGATCTCGCCGGCAAGATCGAGGTCGTGCCCTATTTCGCGCTCTTTGACCGTTTTTTGACACGATTGGACGTCAAGTTCGCCGCCAGCCTCGCGGCAGCCTTTGGAACACGCCCCTATCCAAAACCGCCTTTAGGTCTTATTGACGGAAAAACCATCTAACTGATGGGTTTGCCTTGGCAACCGCCTGACGCAATCCTATGTTAGAAGCCAAATAAAGCGGTCGCCATGAGGCGGTCGTTCCAGTGCTGGGGAGTTCGATGAACCCTAACTTACGTAATTTCGCCTTGTGGGCAATCATAGCGCTTTTGCTGATTGCCCTCTTCAGTATGTTCCAGACGTCGCCGGCGCAGACCAGCTCCCGCGATATCCCTTATTCGCAGTTCCTGCGTGAAGTGGATGCGGGCCGCGTCAAGGAAGTCGTCGTCACGGGTAACCGCGTCTCCGGCAGCTATGTTGAAAATGGCACCACCTTCCAGACCTATACGCCTGTCGTCGACGACAATCTGCTCGATCGCCTGCAGACGAAGAATGTCCTCGTTTCGGCTCGTCCGGAAACCGACGGCTCGTCCGGTTTCCTGAGCTATCTCGGCACCCTGCTGCCGATGCTTCTCATCCTCGGCGTCTGGCTGTTCTTCATGCGGCAGATGCAGGGTGGTTCGCGCGGCGCGATGGGCTTCGGCAAGTCGAAGGCAAAGCTTCTCACCGAAGCGCATGGCCGCGTGACGTTCGATGACGTCGCCGGCGTCGACGAAGCCAAGCAGGACCTCGAGGAAATCGTGGAGTTCCTGCGCGATCCGCAGAAGTTCCAGCGTCTCGGCGGCAAGATCCCGCGCGGCGTGCTCTTGGTCGGCCCTCCCGGTACCGGTAAGACGCTGCTCGCGCGCTCCGTCGCAGGCGAAGCCAATGTGCCGTTCTTCACGATCTCCGGTTCCGACTTCGTCGAAATGTTCGTCGGTGTCGGCGCAAGCCGCGTTCGCGACATGTTCGAGCAGGCCAAGAAGAACGCGCCCTGCATCATCTTCATCGACGAAATCGACGCCGTCGGCCGTCATCGTGGCGCCGGTCTCGGCGGCGGTAACGACGAACGCGAACAGACGCTGAACCAGCTGCTGGTCGAGATGGACGGCTTCGAAGCGAATGAGGGCATCATCCTGATCGCGGCGACCAACCGCCCCGACGTTCTCGATCCGGCACTGCTGCGTCCGGGCCGTTTCGACCGCCAGGTCGTCGTTCCGAACCCCGATATCGTCGGCCGCGAGCGCATCCTCAAGGTTCACGCCCGCAACGTGCCGCTGGCGCCGAACGTCGATCTCAAGGTTCTGGCTCGCGGTACGCCCGGCTTCTCCGGTGCCGATCTGATGAACCTCGTCAACGAAGCCGCCCTGATGGCCGCGCGCCGCAACAAGCGCGTCGTCACCATGCAGGAATTCGAAGACGCCAAGGACAAGATCATGATGGGCGCCGAGCGCCGCTCGTCCGCCATGACCGAAGCCGAAAAGAAGCTGACCGCCTACCACGAAGCCGGCCACGCCATCACGGCGCTCAAGGTTCCGGTGGCCGATCCGCTGCACAAGGCGACGATCATTCCGCGCGGCCGTGCACTCGGCATGGTCATGCAGCTTCCCGAGGGCGACCGCTACTCGATGAGCTACAAGTGGATGGTGTCGCGCCTCGTCATCATGATGGGTGGCCGCGTCGCCGAAGAACTGACGTTCGGCAAGGAGAACATCACATCGGGCGCATCGTCCGACATCGAGCAGGCCACCAAGCTTGCCCGTGCGATGGTCACCCAGTGGGGCTTTTCCGACAAGCTCGGCCAGGTTTCCTACGGTGAGAACCAGCAGGAAGTCTTCCTCGGCCACTCGGTTTCGCAGTCGAAGAACGTATCGGAAGCGACGGCCATGACCATCGATTCGGAAGTTCGCAAGCTGATCGACGAAGCCTACACCGAAGCGCGCCGTATCCTGACCGACGACCACGATGCGTTCGTGGCGATCGCCGAAGGCCTGCTCGAATACGAGACGCTGACCGGCGAGGAGATCAAGGCGTTGATTCGCGGTGAAAAGCCGTCGCGTGATCTCGGTGACGACACGCCTCCGAGCCGCGGCTCGGCCGTGCCGAAGACCGGCACGCGTCCGGCCAAGGGCGACGAGGCCGAAGGCGGCATGGAGCCGCAACCACACTGATTTTCTTTGGAAATCATGAGAAGGCCGGACACCCGAGGTGGTGTCCGGCCTTTTTCGTTGGTAACGGGATATAATCGATTTTCTCGGTAATTGACGTGATGGCTGCCGCGATTTGTGGCATTCCGCTGACATAAGGTGGCCTCAATGAAGGCCTCACTGGCGAGGGAACACGCGCAGGCGTGCAAATTGCGATTAAGACGATGCGCCGCGTGACGCGCGCTCAAGGCACAGGGGTGCACATGAAAAGACGCTATTTCGGCACTGATGGTATTCGCGGTCAGTCCAACGTGTTTCCGATGACGCCGGATCTCGCCATGCGGGTCGGTATCGCGGCTGGCACGATCTTCCGGCGCGGCAACCATCGACACCGGGTCGTCATCGGCAAGGATACGCGGCTTTCCGGCTACATGCTTGAAAACGCCATGGTCGCGGGCTTCACCGCAGCCGGCATCGACGCCTTCGTTCTGGGCCCGATCCCGACCCCCGCCGTCGCCATGCTGACGCGCTCGCTGCGCGCCGATATCGGCGTGATGATCTCCGCCTCGCACAATCCCTACGAGGATAACGGCATCAAGCTCTTCGGCCCGGATGGCTACAAGCTGTCGGATGATCTGGAAATGCAGATCGAGGACCTGCTCGAAAAGGACATGACCTCGCAGCTGGCCAAGTCCGACGATATCGGCCGCGCCAAGCGCGTCGATGGCGTGCATGACCGCTATATCGAGCATGCCAAGCGCACGCTGCCGCGCGACGTCACGCTGCAGGGGCTGAGGATCGCCATCGATTGCGCCAACGGCGCCGCCTACAAGGTGGCACCGGCCGTGCTCTGGGAGCTGGGCGCCGAAGTCGTCGTCATCGGCAACGAGCCGAACGGCACCAACATCAATCTCAACTGCGGCTCCACCAGCCCGGTGGCCTTGCAGAAGAAGGTCGACGAAGTGCGCGCCGATATCGGCATCGCGCTCGATGGCGACGCGGATCGCGTCATCATCGTCGATGAGAACGGCGCGATCGTCGATGGCGACCAGCTGATGGCCGTGATCGCCGAGAGCTACGCCGACAACCAGCAGCTGCGCGGCAACGGCATCGTCGCCACCGTGATGTCCAATCTCGGGCTCGAGCGCTTCCTGCAGGGCAAGGGCCTCGGCCTGGTGCGCACGGCCGTCGGCGACCGCTATGTGGTCGAGCACATGCGCAACAACAATTACAATGTCGGTGGCGAGCAGTCCGGCCATATCGTGCTGTCGGATTACGGCACGACGGGCGATGGTCTGGTGGCGGCGCTGCAGATCCTTGCCGCCGTCAAGCGTACCGGCAAGACGGTCAGCGAGATCTGCCGCCGCTTCGAGCCCGTGCCGCAGCTCCTGCGCAACGTGCGCTATTCCGGCGGCAAGCCGCTGGAAGACCTGCATGTACAGCAGGCGATCGCCGAAGCCGAAGCCGAGCTCGCCAAGAGCGGGCGCCTGGTCATCCGCCCGTCCGGCACAGAGCCTCTGATCCGCGTCATGGCGGAGGGCGACGATCGCAGCCAGATCGAGCGCATCGTCAACGACCTGATCGGAACGATCTCGAGCGTGCGCACGGCCGCCTGACACGCGTCAGGCACCGTCAACAAGCATTCCAATGCCCAGCCTTTAGCTGGGCATTTTCATTTTCATCGCGATTTCGTCAGATCACGTCCCGACGCATGAGCTCGAGAAGCGCTGGTGTCGTGATGGCACCGTCTTCGAAGAAGTCGAGCAGCCTGGATGCGGCTGCGCAGCCTGAAGGCTGTCGGCCCCGAATTTCTGCTCCCTGCACCAAAGCGACAGGGCCTCGAACACGGGCGACAGATCATCTTCGAACGAAATAGCTCTATTGAGCTTCGACATGGGCGCACCTCCATAAGGGGGCGGAAGCGCTTAGTAACTCCCAAGCGGTCATTGCCTTAAAGTCCTGACCGACGATGCACCCTACGCCCTTGCGGCCGGAACCGCTATTAACTTTGTTAACCCGGGCGATTTTATCGGCGCTTCGGCGGCCATCGCCGCGTTCGGCACGGATGGCCGTTGCATGAATAAAATGCGAACTATATCAGCGGTTTGATAGTGCCTTTGAGTAAAAGGCGATGTTTCACAATTACAGTTAAGCAGCGCTTAACGTTTCCACTTCATTATCCTTACCGAAACGTATTCAACTGGCGGAGTTCGATCCTGCCAGGCGTCGAACCTTGGAGTGGGATCCATGAAGAGAAGTTTGTCCGGCGTCTTCGCCGCATTGCTCATTGCCTCGAATTCTTACGCCGCGGACCTCGCGCCCGCCGAACCGATCGCCCCGCCGGAAGTCACCGTGACCGAAGCGACGGGCTGGTATCTGCGCGGCGACGTCGGCTACGGCTTCAACGATCTGCGTGGCGCGAAATATTTCCAGGGCAGCAATGCCAGCGAAGTCGATTTCGACAGTGCCGATATCGATGACGCCTGGACCATCGGCGGCGGTGTCGGTTACCAGATCAACAGCTACCTGCGCACCGACCTGACGCTCGACTACCTCGGCAAGTCCGACTTCAAGGGGTCGACTATCGGCGGCGGCGCCGGTGTCGGCGGCGGCGCATGCTCCTTCTCGTGCTCCTCCACGGACATTTCCTCGATGACCGCGTGGTCGCTGATGGCCAATGCCTATGTCGATCTCGGCACCTATGGCTACGTCACGCCTTACGTCGGCGCCGGCATCGGCGGCACCTACGTCAAGTGGAAGGACCTGAACAACACGTCTTGCGACACCAGCGGCAGCGGCATCGGTTGCGATCCCACCGTCACCCATGGCGGCAAGGGCAGCTGGCGCTTCAGCTACGGCCTGATGGCCGGTGCGTCGATCGACGTGACCTGCAACGTCAAGGCCGACGTCGGCTACCGCTACCTGCGCGTCAATGGCGGCGACATGTTCGGCTACAACCTGAACGGCGGCCCGGGCCGCGACAAGGGTTTCAACATTCACGAAGCACGCGTCGGCGCCCGCTACATGTTCGGCGGTTGCCAGACGGCGTCCTACGAGCCGCCTCCGGAAATTCCGCTGCAGCAGCCGGTCTACAAATAACAGACAGCATCAAAAGAAAGCCGCCCGACAATCGCCGGGCGGCTTTTTTCGTTTCGGGCGATCGTTCAAGCCGGATCAGAATTCCTTCTTGAGCAAGGTACGGTCCACCGAGAAGGCGCCGCCGCCGAAGGCCGCGAACAGGCCGGCGCCGCCGGTCCAGAAGAGCGAGGCCAGTTCGGCCTTGGTCTGGACGGCGCTGAGGAAGGCGCCGCCGCCGTCGCTGAGGCGCTTCATGGCCGCGGGCGTGAAGTATTCGGTGGCGCCGCTCTTCAACGCCTCGACCCCGGCCGGTGTCAGGAATTCCGAACCGTAGGGATTGGCGAAGTGAAACCAGAGCGTGATGGCCAGCATCACGGTGTTGGCCAGCGCCAGCGGACGGGTGAACAGGCCGATCGCGATCAGAAAGCCGCCGAAGAACTGCAGGCCGGCCAGGAGCGGCGACCACAGCCATCCGGGATAGAAGCCGATATTCTCGACGAATCCCACCTGGGCGAAGGGATGGCTGATCTTCTGCCAACCCTCGATGACAAGCATGCCGCCGACGGCGATGCGCAACGCCGCCCATGCGAAGGGCTCGGCGACGCGATCGTAGAAGCCGCACATGAATGGAATGATCAAATTGTTCTTGGTGCTGTAAAAAGTGGTCGGGGCATTCATGGCAATCACTCTTTCTGATGTCCTGTGTTTGCTTACGGATCAGTGATGCTTCAATTCTGCCGTGGTCGGTTTGATCTGCGTCAAGCGCGCGATTGTCATTCGTCACGTTTCCGTGATCGCCAATCGGCGTCCCAATACCCGTTGTCCGGTACCGACGATTTTCCGCTTGACTGCGACAGGGAGCAGGAATACATCCGACGGCGGGACACCTCTCCCCAACGAGAGGCTAATTACCTGGAAGGGTATACATATGGCCACTGCCACCGCGAAGCCGGACGTCCGTCCGAACAACACCCATTTTTCTTCTGGCCCTTGCTCGAAGCGCCCCGGTTGGTCGCTCGAAGCCCTTTCCGACGCGCCGCTTGGCCGTTCGCACCGCGCGAAGATCGGAAAGACGAAGCTCAAGCAGGCCATTGATCTCACTCGTGAAATTCTGGAAGTGCCTGCGGATTACCGCATCGGCATCGTGCCCGCTTCCGATACCGGCGCCGTCGAAATGGCGCTCTGGTCGCTGCTCGGCGAGCGCGGCGTCGACATGGTCGCCTGGGAAAGCTTTGGCGCCGGTTGGGTCACCGACGTCGTCAAGCAGCTGAAGCTGAAGGACGTGCGCAAGATCGAAGCCGGTTACGGCGATCTGCCCGACCTCTCGACCATCGATTTCGACCGCGACGTCGTCTTCACGTGGAACGGCACCACTTCGGGCGTTCGCGTCCCGAATGGCGATTTCATCCCCGCCGACCGTAAGGGCCTGACGATCTGCGACGCGACGTCCGCCGCCTTCGCGCAGAACCTCGATTTCGCCAAACTCGATGTCGTCACCTTCTCCTGGCAGAAGGTTCTCGGCGGCGAGGGCGCTCATGGCGTCATCATCCTGTCGCCGCGCGCCGTCGAGCGTCTCACCACCTACGCACCGGCCTGGCCGCTGCCGAAGATCTTCCGCATGACCTCGGGCGGCAAGCTGATCGAAGGCATCTTCACCGGCGAAACCATCAACACGCCGTCGATGCTTTGCGTCGAGGATTATATCGATGCGCTGCTATGGTCGAAGGATGTCGGCGGCCTGAAGGGCCTGATGGCCCGCGCCGACGCCAATGCCAAGGTCATCGCCGACTTCGTCGCCGCCAATGACTGGATCGCCAACCTGGCGGTCAAGGCCGAGACGGCTTCCAACACCTCGGTCTGCCTGAAGATCATCGACAAGGACGTTCTGGCGCTCGACGCCGACGGCCAGGCGAACTTCGCCAAGGGCATCGTCAGCCTGCTCGACAAGGAAGGTGTCGCCTACGACATCGGCCATTACCGCGACGCGCCGTCGGGCCTACGCATCTGGGCCGGCGCCACGATCGAAACTTCTGACATGCAGAAGCTGATGCCGTGGCTCTCCTGGGCGTTTTCGACCCAGAAGGCGACGCTTTCCCAGGCTGCTGCCTGAGTTGATCGCATCCGGCTCCGCTCACGAAGCGGAGCCTCGCAATCCCGATTACATTCCATCGTTGAACCTTTTTGAAGGAAGCCCCCAATGGCACCTCGCGTTCTCGTATCCGACGAACTGTCGGAAACCGCCGTCCAGATCTTCCGTGATCGCGGCGTCGAAGTCGATTTCCAGCCGCAGCTCGGCAAGGACAAGGACAAGCTCGCCGAAATCATCGGCAATTACGACGGTCTCGCCATCCGTTCCGCCACCAAGGCGACGGAAAAGCTGATCGCGGCCGCGGCCAACCTCAAGGTCATCGGCCGCGCCGGCATCGGCGTCGACAACGTCGATATCCCGGCCGCCTCGCGCCGCGGTATCATCGTCATGAACACGCCGTTCGGCAACTCGATCACGACCGCCGAACACGCGATCGCTCTGATGTTCGCCGTTGCCCGCCAGCTGCCGCAGGCCGACGCCTCCACGCAGGCCGGCAAGTGGGAAAAGTCGAAGTTCATGGGTGTCGAAATCACCGGCAAGACGCTCGGCGTCATCGGCGCCGGCAATATCGGCGGCATCGTCTGCAAGAAGGCCATCGGTCTCGGCATGCATGTTCTGGCCTACGACCCCTTCCTCTCGGCCGAGCGCGCGCAAGAGATGGGCGTCACCAAGGTCGAGCTCGACGAGTTGCTCGCCAAGGCTGACTTCATCACGCTGCATGTGCCGATGACCGACAAGACGCGCGGCATTCTCGGCAAGGAAAATCTCGCCAAGACCAAGCCCGGCGTCCGCATCATCAACTGCGCCCGTGGTGGCCTGGTCGACGAAGCGGCACTTGCCGAAGCCATCAAGTCCGGCCATGTCGCCGGCGCAGGCTTCGACGTGTTCGAGGTCGAGCCCGCCAAGGAAAGCCCGCTGTTTGGCCTGCCCAACGTCGTCTGCACGCCGCACTTGGGCGCATCGACCACCGAAGCGCAGGAAAACGTTGCCCTTCAGGTCGCCGAGCAGATGTCGGACTATCTGGTCAAGGGTGCCGTTTCCAACGCCATCAACATGCCGTCGATCACCGCTGAAGAAGCGCCGATCCTGAAGCCGTTCATCAAGCTCGCCGACGTTCTCGGCGCCTTCGTCGGCCAGGTTTCGGACGATCCGATCAAGGAAATCGAGATCCTCTACGACGGCGCGACCGCGACGATGAACACCAAGGCGCTGACGTCTGCGCTGCTGGCTGGCCTCATTCGCAACCAGGTCGCCGACGTCAACATGGTTTCGGCACCGATCATGATCAAGGAAAAGGGCATCGTGCTCGCCGAGGTCAAGCGCGACAAGACCGGCGTCTACGACGGCTACATCAAGCTGACGGTCAAGACCGACAAGCAGACCCGCTCGGTGGCCGGCACGGTGTTCTCCGACGGCAAGCCACGCTTCATCCAGATCAAGGGCATCAACCTCGACGGCGACGTCGGCGCCAACATGGTCTACATCTCGAATACCGACGTTCCCGGCATGATCGGCTTCATCGGTACGACGCTGGGTGCCGCCGGCGTCAACATCGCCAACTTCCAGCTCGGCCGCGGCGAGCAGGGCGGCGACGCGATTGCGCTGCTCTATGTCGACGGCCCCGTCAGCGACGAGGTGCTTGGAAAATTGACCGCCAATCCGGCAATCCGACAGGCCAAGCCGCTCGTATTTGCAGTTGATTGAGCTTTCCTCCCAGGGAAGATGTGAAGAGACCCGGCGCAGGCGACTGTGCCGGGTTTTCTGTTTCGGGCTCTCGCGGCGGCGTTGATCGCGTAGGGGCGGGCGCTATCTGTCTGATTGCGTGCCGTTCCGGCCGACCACTTCACTATTCCGAACACTAGGGAGATTTTCATGACACGATTTGCCGTCGCCATCGCGCTCACCTCGATGCTTGCCCTGTCTTCCTGCGCCAATACCGCCAACGGGCTGGCCAAGGACGGGCGCCAGATGGGCAATGCCCTCGATGACAGCACGCACCGGGTGCTGAAAGCCGGCCAGAACTGACGCCTGGAGCAAGCATCGGCCTTGCCTGAAAGACGGCCTCGCACGAAAAAGCCCGCCTGAACCGGCGGGCTTTCCCTCGTCTGCGATTGATCCGGCTTTTACTGCGGGTTCGCGGGAGCCGGCGTTGCGGGCGCTGGTGTCGCGGGTGCTGGCGTTGCCGGGGCCGGGGTCGCGGGATCGGCTGCCGGTGGCGTCGCGGCCGGAGGCGTGGCCTGCGAGGCAGGCGGTGTTGCCGGGGCCGCGGGTTCGGTTACCGGTGCCGTCGCGCTTGGCGCGGATGCCGTGGGAGCGGATGCACCCCTTGGCCAATAGGTCGCCGCCAGGGCGACGATGACGACCAGAAGTGCGATTGCAACCCACATGGTCTTCGAAGAACTCTTCGCCGGCGGGGTGTTCGCGGCATTCGGACGATTGAAATCATTGGTCATGGTGCTTCTCCTCCTCAGCGACAAACGCGCGAGAAAGGGATAGGTTCCAGAATGTGACAATCGCTGCCTTCGGTTGCAGCTTCAGGCTGTCAACGCCCCGCACGGAAGGCGGGCCGGGCTTTGTCCTCGCGGTCACGGCGCACTGGCGCAGGGAAAGTCAAAACCAGCGGTAGAGCCGCAAGCCGACATCGACCAGATCGTTCATCGATCGCTTGCTTGTCATTGACAAGTATCCCTCCCATATTACTCTAGAGACTAGAGAGTTAAAGGAGCGCGTGATGAGAAGGATCACCATCGGCGAGGCATCGCGCCAGAGTGGCGTCAAGGTGCCGACGATCCGCTATTATGAAGGCATAGGGCTGCTGAACGTGCCGAGCCGCAGCGAGGGCAATCAGCGCTCCTATGAGCGTGCCGATATCCGGCGGCTGGCGTTTATCCGCCATGCGCGCGAACTCGGTTTCGAGGTCGATGCGATCCGCACGCTTCTGACGCTGCAGGACGATCCCAACCAGCCCTGCGCTTCGGCCGATGCGATTGCCAAGGCGCGGCTCGTCGATGTCGAGCAGCGCATCCGCAGCCTGACGGCGCTCAAGGTGGAACTGGAGGCGATGGTCGCCGGATGCGGCCACGGCCGTGTCGATGAGTGCCGGGTGATCGAGGTTCTGGCCGATCACGGGCAATGCGAGCATAGCCGCCATTGAGCTGGTCGATCTTTGGGCAGACCTTTCCAAGGTGTGAAGAAAAGCTGCGAAACGTCATGACAAGCGGTTGCCGATGCCCATGGCGAGGGCGGTTCGCCTAAAGTTTGTGCGAACTATGATTCTGATTTTATTTAGCTTTTTTCACTATTACTGGTGAAATCAGCCATCAAATTCATGTGACATCGCCGATGACAGGTATTCAGAGAGCATTCGCTTCGACCGATACGCCCAATGATGATTTCCAGTCTCTGTTCGCAACCCATCCGTCGCCGATGTGGGTCTACGACCCTGATACGTTGCGCTTCCTGATCGTCAACAACGCCGCCGTCGATCTCTATGGCTACTCGCGCGAGGTCTATGATGGCATGACCGTGCTCGACATCCGCCCGGCGCACGAGCGCCAGCGGATGATCGCCGCCGTGCATGCGCGCTCCGACATGGAGCGGGCCGAGCGCTGGACGCATCTGAAGGCCGACGGCACCATGCTCGAGGTGCTGACCTACGGGCGCGGCGTTCGGTTCAACGGCCGCGACGCGATCCTCGCCATCGTGCAGGATCGCACCGAGGTCAATGCCGCGCATCGCGAGATCAGCGACACGCGCTCGCTGCTCGACAGCATCGTCGACAATCTGCCGGTCGGCGTGTTCGTCAAGGACATGGAAGCCGATGGTCTTTATATCCTCTTCAACGAAGCCTGCGGCGACATCGTCGGCCGTCAGTCTCTCGACGTGGTCGGCCACAGCGATCGCATTTTCTTCGACAAGGACCAGACCGCGGCGTTTCGCGAGCAGGATGCCCGTGCCTTCGCGGCGCCGGCGGCGATCAGCTTCGAAGAGACGATGCAGCGCACCGACGGCCAGCAGCGGATCTTGAGGACCGTCAAGCGCGCCCTGCCGTCGCCCGATGGCAGCGCCCCCGCGCTACCTGCTCGGCATTTCGCAGGATGTGACCGAGGAGCGCTCCGTCGAGGCGCGGCTCGCCTACATGGCCATGCACGACGTCCTCACCGGCCTGCCGAACCGCGCCGCTTTCGCCGAGCATATCAAGCGCGCTTCCGCCTGCGCCACCGCCGACAAGCCGGTGGCGCTGCTCTATCTCGATGTCGATCACTTCAAGCATATCAACGACAGCAAGGGCCACGCGGCCGGCGACGCGCTGCTCTGCCAGGTGGCCGGGCGGCTGACCGATCTCGCCGACGAGGGCGATCTGGTGGCGCGTCTCGGCGGCGACGAGTTCGCGCTGGTGGTGGGCTTCAGGGAGCCCGGCTGCATCGAGCGTTTCGCCGAGCGCCTGCTCGCCTCACTGTCCTCTCCCTTCGATCTCGACGGCGTCAACGAGCATGTGACCTGCAGCATCGGCATCGCTCTGGCGCCCGATCACGCCGAGGACGACGACGTGCTGATGCGGCATGCCGATCTCGCGCTCTACGCCGCCAAGGAAAGCGGCCGCTCGACCTACCGCTTCTACGAGCCGTCGATGCGGCTCGAGGCGGAACGCCGGCACATGCTGACGGCGGAACTGCGCGAGGCGCTGCAGAAGAACCAGTTCGAGCTCTATTACCAGCCGATCGTGCAGCTGGAAAACGACCGGCTGGGCGGCTTCGAGGCGCTGATCCGCTGGAACCATCCCGAGCGCGGGCTGATCCCGCCGATGGAGTTCATTCCCGTCGCCGAGGAGACCGGGCTGATCGTGGCGATCGGCGAGTGGGTGCTGCGCGAAGCCTGCCGGACGGCGGCGGACTGGCCCCTGAACCTGAAGATTGCCGTCAATCTCTCGGTCAGCCAGTTCCGCCACACCGGTCTGCTTGCCAGCGTCGTTTCGGCGCTCGACGAGAGCGGCCTGCAGCCGGAGCGGCTGGAGATCGAGATCACGGAATCGGTTTTCCTCGCCGATGTCGGCCAGAGCCTGCCGCTCCTGAAGTCGCTGAAGGAGCTAGGCATCCGCATCGCCATCGACGATTTCGGCACCGGCTATTCCTCCTTCAGCTATCTGCGCGCCTTCGCCTTCGACAAGATCAAGCTCGACCGCAGCTTCATCGCCGGCATCGACACCGATCCCGGCAACCTGGCGATCGTCCGCGCCGTGGTCGGCATCGGCTCGGGCTTCAACGCGACGACGCTCGCCGAGGGGATCGAGACGGAGGCGCAGCTGCTGCGGTTGCGCCAGGAGGGGTTTCACGAGGTTCAGGGGTATCTGCTGGGCAAGCCGATGCCGCTTGCCGAGGCCAACAGGTTGATTGCGGGCGGGGGCGTTGTGGCTTCGACGGCGGCTTGAGGTGTGGGAGTTCGGTGTGCCTTTGGAGAGGGTGTGCCGTGGAATACCCCCATCTGTCCTGCCGGACATCTCCCCCACAAGGGGGGAGATTGGCTAGGGGCCGCCGCTCACTTCACCTTCATTGTTTGGCGGAGACCTCACCACGAGTCGATCTCCCCACCTGTGGGGGAGATGCCCGGCAGGGCAGAGGGGGGTATCTCACGGCACAACAGTCATGAGACCAAGCGCCACACGCCAAAACGCCCACCACCACCCCAGAATCGCCGCCCCTTGCACGCGCCTCCAATCCTTTCTATATCCACGGCCAGACAAGAACTGGCGGTCGATCCCGTCGGTCGCGATGCAAATCCGCCAAGATTCTGTAGGATAGGGCGGATCGAGACACCCATTTGAATTGGCAGCACCCCCGTGAACACACTGGATTTTGACAAGAGGCCGGAAGATACGCGCGTTGTCGTCGCCATGTCTGGCGGCGTCGACAGCTCGGTCGTGGCCGGAATTTTGAAGCGGCAAGGCTACGACGTGCTCGGCATCACGCTGCAGCTCTACGATCATGGCGCGGCCGTGCATCGCGCCGGCTCGTGCTGCGCCGGCCAGGATATCGACGATGCGCGCCGGGTCTGCGAAACGCTGGGCATTCCGCATTACGTGCTGGATTACGAAAAGCGTTTCCGCGACACCGTCATCAATCCGTTCATGGAAAGCTATGTCGCCGGCGAGACGCCGATCCCCTGCGTGTCGTGCAACCAGACGGTCAAGTTCGCCGATCTGCTCGAGACCGCGCGCGAGCTCGGCGCCGATGCGCTGGCGACCGGTCATTATATCCGCTCCGGCGCCAACCCGGCGCCCGGCAATCCCGGCCGCCGTGCGCTCTACCGCCCGGCTGACGCCGATCGCGACCAGAGCTATTTCCTGTTCGCCACGACGCAGGAGCAGATCGACTATCTGCGCTTTCCGCTCGGCGGACTGCCGAAGGCGGAGACCCGCAAGCTCGCCGAGGAGATGGGCCTTGTCGTCGCCAAGAAGGCCGACAGCCAGGACATCTGTTTCGTGCCGCAGGGCAAGTACACCGACATCATCAACAAGCTGAAGCCGAACGCGGCGCTGGCGGGCGAGATCGTGCATCTCGACGGCCGGGTGCTCGGCCAGCATGAGGGCATCCTGCATTATACGATCGGCCAGCGGCGCGGCATTGGCGTTGCCACCGGCGAGCCGCTCTACGTCGTCTATCTCGACGCCCGCTCGCGGCGCGTCATCGTCGGCCCCAAGGAAGCGCTGGAGACGCACCGCGTCTATCTGCGCGACGTGAACTGGCTGGGCGACGAGGAACTCGCGCAGGCGGCATCGGGCGAGGGCTTTGCCTGCTTCGCCAAGGTGCGCTCCACCCGCATGCCGACGCCGGCCGTGCTGCATGCCGATCACACCGGGATCTATGTCGATCTCGCGGTGGGCGAGGCGGGTGTCGCGCCGGGGCAGGCCTGCGCGCTCTACTCGGCGCCGGGCGACAATGCGCGGGTCTATGGCGGTGGTTTCATCGAGCGCTCGGAGCGCGAGCCGGCGGCGGAAGCGTCGCTGAAGGCGCTCTTGGCGGGCGCCGTGGCGGCGTGACAAAAGCCCGGTGATTTTCTCGATCATGTGCTTGACATGACAGTGAGGCGCGCCTTATAAGCCGCTCATTCCACGGGCCGGGCGCATTGCAAACGGCATCGTCGGTGGTGTGGCTGGGTAGCTCAGTTGGTGAGAGCGCAGGATTCATAACCCTGAGGTCGGCGGTTCAATTCCGCCCCCCGCTACCATTCTTCCAGTGATAACACCGCTTCAAGACAATAATATTTGTCTCAGGAAAAAGTCGCTGCGACCAAAAACACGCCAGCCCAGAAAAGGGCGGACATTTCCGCGGCGACCAGAAAGCCAACAACGCTATCGTTCATGTTTCCCTCCTTCGGCAACCTCCATTGCCTAAAGGGAACGATAGGTCGGATCGTATTGTTCCGCCACCAAAAAAACATGTCCTCGCCTCTTCGTGTCTCTAAGCCGGCTATTGCGTGGCGGCGATGCAACTTTTTCTGCGTGGCGGCGATGCAACTTTTTCGCCGTCCGCGCGTATTAGCTCCGGGCGAGCATGCTTGCCCGGGATTTTACGGTTCGTTGCAGGATTGATGATGCGGTCCGTGCTTTACCTGCTTGGAATTGCCGCGATAGCGGGCGGCGCCGCGCTGGCGGCGCATGCGAGCGGCTTTATCGGCGACGGCAGCCTGAGGTCGTCGGCGACAGACTGGTGGATGTTCGGCGGGTTGCTGATCAGCCTCGCAGGGGCCGCGATCATCTTCTGCGCCCGTGGCGCGGATTAAGCGTTTGGAACCGCACAGCCGGACGGGCCGCCGTGCCTGGCTTGCCCGCCCAGGCACGGATTGCTACCTCAGGTTTCCTAAACTCGCCCGCCGACGAACCGCCTAGCCCTTGGTGAACTGCGCGGCGCGAGGCCCCGCCAGCGTCACCTGCCATGCAGCCTTGCGATTGAAGTTCTGGCTGGCGAGGAAGGTGTAGCCGGTGCGCTGCCACGGCTTGACGCTGTAGGCGAGATTGTCGAGCACGTAATCGCCGGACTTCAGTCGGGCGATCAGGACGAGATGGTTGCCGCCGTTGCGATCAAGGGCCACCGAAAGTGCCAGCTTGCTGGTCGGAAAGCCGATATCGAGCAGCGTCTTCATCTTCAGGAGCGCATAGTCCTCGCAGTCCCCCCTGTTGTTGATCGGCAGCGTCCAGTTCTCGGATTTGCCGCTCGTCGCCCGGTCCTCGGCCGGCTTCACCTTCGCGTTGACGTAGCGATTGACCGCCTGAATCGCGCGAAGCGCCTCCTTGTCATCAACATCGACACCACCCGCGCCGTTGCAAACCCATCCGTATTTGGCACAGGCTTGTCCAAATCCAACAGGAGGAGCTATAGAACGGCTGGCGGGAATTTCGGATCCTGCAAAACTCTGACTAGAAACTAAAGGAATACCGATAACAAAACTTAGAATGGCCGCAATTCTCCGCATATAAAGCTCCTTGTGTTATTCAGAGGTTCCGCGATTATCTACTATTAGATGATGCTTTTATACTAAATAATGCAATTGCAGCCGAAATGAGTACGCTCTTCATTTTTATTTGTCCTTCCTAATTTACTGCTCACTCATATAAAAATTCCCTGGTTAACGCCACGTTAACGATGGGAGTGAGCGAAATGAACAGAACACTATTGAAGCTCTCTGTCAGCTTAGGATTTCTGCTGGCAGGAACGAGCCTAGGGAGCGCCCAGGCGCTCAATCTCAATTGCAGAAACGTGCAGCCGGGATCGATCGAGGAGCGACTGTGCTTTCCGGTTCAGTCGATTTTCGAAGTGAATCCCTTCCTCGATTCCAACCATGATCGAAATGGACGGAACGGAGACAACGGTTCTTCCAACAACCGCAATGGCGGCAGCGATACGGCGAGCGCCGCCCCAGGCGCCGGGATAGTCGATCCCGGCGGGAATGGTAACGGCCAGGGCAATGGAAACGGCCAGGGCAACGGCAATGGCAACGGTAATGGCCACAACCATGGCAACGGCAATGGTAATGGCAACGGTAATGGTAATGGCCACAACCATGGCAATGGCAATGGTAACGGCAATGGCAATGGCAATGGTAATGGCAACGGCCACAACCATGGCAATGGTAACGGCAACGGCAATGGCAACGGCTACGGCAATGCCGGAAGCGGTGGCAATGGCGGCGCCGGTGGCAATGGCGGCGATAACCATGGCGGTGACGGCGGTAACGGCGGAGCTGCCGGTAACGGCGGCAACGGCGGCAACAACCGCGGCGGCAATGGCGGCAACGGCGGCAACGGCGGCGGCGGCGGCAATGGCGGCTTCTGGTGGGGCGGTGACGGCGGTAACGGCGGAGCGGCCGGCAACGGTGGCAACGGCGGCAACAACCGTGGCGGCAACGGCGGCAAGGGCGGCAACGGCGGCGGCGGCGGCACTGGCGGCAGCTGGTGGGGTGGCGACGGCGGTAACGGCGGAGCAGCCGGCAACGGCGGCAACGGCGGCAACAACCGTGGCGGCAACGGCGGCAAGGGCGGCAACGGCGGCAAAGGCGGCAATGGCGGAAGCTATGGCGGCGGTGACGGCGGCAATGGCGGCAAGGCCGGCAATGGCGGCAAGGGCGGCAGCAACAACGGTGGCAATGCCGGCGACGGCGGCAACGGTGGTGCTGGCGGCAATGGCGGCAGCACCTTCGGTGGCAGCGGCGGTAAGGGCGGCAATGCCGGCAATGGCGGCAATGGCGGCGACAACGGCGGTGGCAGCGGCGGTAAAGGCGGCAACGGTGGCGGCGGCGGCAGCGGCGGCTCCAATGGCGGCGGCAGCGGCGGCAGCGGCGGTAATGCCGGCAACGGCGGCAATGGCGGCGCCAACGGCGGCGGTAACGGCGGTTCCGGCGGCAACGGCGGCAGCGGCGGTAACGGCGGCAGCGGCAGCGGCGGCGGCGGCGGTGGCGGCGGCGGTTCCGGCGGTTCCGGCGGCAATGGCGGTGCCAACGGCGGCGGTAACGGCGGCGGCGGCGGCAACGGCGGCAATGGCTCCAACGGCGGCAGCAACGGCAGCGGCGGTGGCGGCGGCGGCAACGGCGGCGATGGCGGCAGTGGCGGCAGCGGCAACGGCGGTGGCAACGGCGGCTCCGGCGGCAACGGCGGCAATGCCAACGGCGGCTCCGGCGGCAACGGCGGTGCTGGCGGTGCCGGCGGCAAGAGCGGCAGCTAAGCACTGGTCGCGTCTGCCTCGCTCGGGAAATGGCGGCGGTTTACCGAAGCCGCGCCATTTCTCCGTCGCAAACATCAAGCCCGGGCGAGGTGCCCGGGCTTTTGCGGTGTGAACACGATGTCGTCGGGCGCGTAGCGGATGCCGGCGATTTCCGTGCGGAGTCCGTTCATGTGCCGGAGAACTGGGCCGCGCGCGGTCCGGCAAGCGTCACCTGCCATGCGCTCTTGTTGTTGAAGTTCTGGCTGGCGAGGAATGTATATCCGGTGCTGGACCAGGGCTTGACGCTGCCCGAGAGGTTGTCGAGCACGTAGTCGCCCGACTTCAGGCGGGCGAGGAGCACGACGTGGTTGCCGCCGTTGCGGTCGATGACCACGGATATGGCGAGTTTGTTGGCGGGGAAGCCTGCGTCGAGAAGGGTTTTCATCTTGAGCAAGGAGTAATCCTCGCAATCGCCCCTGTTGCCGATCGGGAGCGACCAGTATTCCGCCTTGCCCGTCGTGGCGTAGTCCGTCGCCGGCCTGACGCTCGAATTCGCATCGCGGTTGATCTTCTTCAGAAGCGGCATCGCCTTTTCGTCGCTGATGTCGCCGCTGCTGGTATTGCGGCACAGCCAGGCATAGCGGGTGCACGCGGAGGGGAAACCGATCGGCGCGCCGATCGCGCGGGAGGCGCGCAGCGCGGAGCCGGCCGTGCCGGTATTGGGGAAGGCCATCAGCATCGTCGCCAATACTGAAATCATGAATGATATCCGCATCATCATACCTTTCGGCTCGCCGAGCGGCGGCATCCTATCCTGTTGAATTTTATGGAAATTTTATGCGTTAGAGGTTGATAACATACTAACGGATCGGCCTGTTCACGCGGCCTTGTATTAGCCTCTTCTTACCTTCCGACGGTGAGTCGGACAAGGAAAGCGGGGCGCGATCCCCAGATATCCCACAGGTTTTTCGCGTCCGATGGTGGCTTTACGTCCCCCTGTCGAAACCGATGAGGCCTCCAGACATGGAAAAGCCCGGTGCGGGACCGGGCTCTTTCAACAGGCGGCATTCAGCCGCCAAGCATGCTGGGTCAGAACTTGATGCCGACGCCGACGGTCACGACATTCTGGTTGAAGTCGGTGTCGACGCCCAGAAGATCCTTGCTGCCGTAGTCGTTGTAGCGATATTCGACACGACCGAAGACATTGTCGGTGAAGGCGTAGTCGACGCCGGCGCCGACGGTCCAGCCGGAGAAGGTGGCGCTGTCGCTGCCGACGGGCGTATCGACACTGCCGCGGGCACCGGTCCAGCCGGCCGCGCCGTAGAGCAGGGCGCGGTCAAGCGCGTAACCGACACGGGCGCGAACCGATCCCGTCGTGTCGAACTTGTAGCTGTTGGGACCGACGTCCTCGGAATTCCAGTTGTAGGAGACGTCGCCTTCCAGACCGAGCACGATGCTGTTGTCGAGCTGCCAGTTATAGCCGGCGAAACCCGTGACCAGGCCGCCATTCATGCTGGACGAGCCGATGCCGGAGAAATCACCATTGCCCCAGGCGCCGCCGCCCTGGATACCGGTGTAGAAGCCGTTCCAGGTAAAGAGCGGCGCGGCCTGCTCGACCGGTGCGGGCGGCTGTTCCGCGACGATGTCTGCCGCCGAGGCCGACCCGGCGATCATGAGAAGCGCTGCTGACGCAGTCACGATACGAACATTCATGATAAGATCCCTCTCCTATGAATAAGGGTACACTCTTGACTGAATTGTCGGGAACCGCGGTGCCCGACCGTGGATCGCTGCATCTGGCAAGCCGAGGGCATGCCGCAGACAATGGCGCCTATGCGACCCGACGTACCAACGTCGCCACATCTTAAATGGTTCCATCACAAATAGCTAATTTTACGGCAAAAGGCCCGGTTGGTGCCTATTCGGCCGCCAAAGTCCTGTTTCTCGCGTGCAGGAAGGGGCCGATTTCGTCGGCGGGCATCGGCCTGCCGAAGAGATAGCCCTGGCCGACATCGCAGCCGAGCTCGAGCAGGTGGTTGAGCTGTCGCGGCTCCCTCGATGCCTTCGGCGGTGGTCTTGATGTTGAGGCTGAGGCCGAGCGCGAGCATGGCCCGCACGATCTTTTCCTGGCGCTCGTCGTCGCGATAGGTGGCGGTGAAGCTCTTGTCGATCTTGATCTTGTCGAAGCGGTAGTTGGCGAGCTGCGACAGGCTGGAATAGCCCGTTCCGAAATCGTCGAGCGCGATCTGCACGCCGGCATCGTGCAATTCGTCGAGGACGGCGGCGGCGCTGGAGGGGTCCTGGATCAGGGCGTTTTCGGTGATCTCGATTTCGAGGCGGTGGGCCGGCAGGCCGTTTACCGTCAGCGCCTTGAAGATGCGCGCCGTCAGCAGGCGGTCCTCCATCTGCACCGGCGAGACGTTGAACGACAGCGTGATGTGATCGTCCCAGGCGAGTGCATCATGACAGGCCTGGCTGAGCAGATCCTCGAACAGGACGGTGATCAGCCCGGTCTCCTCGGCGATGCCGATGAAGACCGAAGGCGGAATGCTGTTGCCTTCGTCGTCGGTCCAGCGGGCGAGCGCCTCGAAGCCGCAGACCTCGTCGGTCTTCAGATCGATCAGCGGCTGATAGAACGGGCGGATCGCCTTGTCCTTGATCGCCAGGCGCAGCTTGGCTTCCAGCGAGGCGCGCAGCGCGACCTTGTCGCGCATCCATGCCTCGAAGGCCAGATAGTTGTTCGGGCCGCGCGATTTGGCCTCGTACATGGCGAGGTCGGCGCGGTGGGCGGTGTCTTCCAGCCGTTCGCCCTGTTGCCAGCGGTCGTAACCGACGCTGGCGCCGACTTCGACGGCGAAGCCGTTGATGTGGATCGGGCGCGTCACGGCCTGGATCAAAAGCCGCGACAGGCGCTCCTCGTGCTGCGACGACAGGCCGGTCGCGACGATGATGAATTCGTCGCCGCCGAAACGATAGACGGAGTCGGCGCTGCCGATGGCGCAGATCCGCTTGGAGACCTCGACCAGCAGCGCATCGCCGCCATTGTGGCCGATCAGGTCGTTGACTTTCTTGAAACCGTCGAGATCGACGCAGAAGACGCTGACGTTGCGCGCCCATTCCTCGCTGTATTCGTCGATCTGCGCGCGCCGGTGCAGGAGCACGGCGCGCTCGAAGGCATAGCGGTTGGGAAGCTTGGTCAGGTGGTCATGCGTCGCGGTCCAGTCGGCCCTGGCTTCCGCCTTGGCGCGCAGGTCCATTTCCTTGCGAAGATCGGTGATGCGCAGGACGGAATAGACGAAGCTCATCGTGCCGCCGACGGCGAGCGCCAGCACCAGCTTGTCGGCGCCGTAGTTATCGAATTGCTGGACGAACCAGGCGAGCAGTTCGCCGAATTCCAGCAGCGCTCCCACGACCCACAGGGCCGCGCCAAGCACCACGAGGGACAGCCACTGCCGTCCGGCTCTGCTCCGGAAAAATGCCGGCATGCTCCCACTCCATCTCCACCTTCAAGAGATATAGCATGGAAGTCTAAAGTATCCGTTGAAACTAGGAGGTGACTTCTAGTTATCCTCACCTACCCATAGGCGTATCTCGATCTGTTGAAATACCTGCCTCAAGGGAGAGGAAACGGGCGAACGCAGTCGTTCGCCCGCTGTCCGCATGGTCTACAGTCGCATCAGTATGGACACGGTGACAGCAAGGCACAGGAAGATCGCGCCGCCGGTGAGCCGCATGAGGCGCGTGCGTCTCAGCCGCGCCCCGTTCCAATCGTAAGACATGGTCAGGCCTCCTTTTACGAAGGATTATCACCTGGAAATGCCAGGCGAATTAGCTTTCGCGCAATTGGCTTGCGCAAGGCTTATCTAAATTTCAAGATGTGAAATCTCCGCGTCTACACGCGATCGAAGCGCAGCGACCAGCGTGCGCCGTTGCTGGTCATTTCGATGGCTGAAAGCGGTTCGACGTCGATATGCCAGAAGGAGGACAGCGGTGCCGCAAGGGCGATCAGGGCCGCGACCCTGATGACGGGGGCGTGGCTGACGGCGATCACCTGGCCGCCCTGCGCGGACTGCGCCCGCATCCACGGCTCGACGCGGTCCCTCAGCGCGCGGATGCTCTCGCCGCCGTGCGGGGCCGCGTCGGTATCGGTCAGCCATTCGGACAGGGCGTGCGGCTCGCTCTCGTGCAGCGCCGCGATCGGCTGCCCGGCCCAGCGGCCGTAATCGCAGTCGGACAAGGCCGGAACGACGCCTGCGTCCAGCCCGAGGGCGTCGGCGGTCTGGCGGGCGCGGAGCGCCGGGCTGGTGAAGACGCGCTCGGCGCGCGGCATTCGCGAGGCCAGCGCCCGGCCCCCGGCGATCGCCTTCTCCTCCAGCGCTTCGTCGAGCGGGAAACGCGCTTTCCGGATGGCGTCGGTGGCGCCGTGGCAGATGAAGGTGAGGCGCGTCATCACGCTTGCTGTTCTCCTCGTCATCGAGGCGCCGCCCGCCCTGTGTGACAGTGCGTTGACAGGCCCGGGGTCGCAGCTATATCGTCGATTCCGTAGGTTTGGAAGCCGGTGAAATTCCGGTGCGGTCGCGCCACTGTGATCAGGATGAGGATACCTCAGACTGGAAGTCAGACCCTACCCACGAACATTCTCGACTGAACGCGTTATTCCAGGAGGAATTCATGTCTCGTACCACGCTCGCGCCCACTTCGGTGGCCGCACCCATTCCCGTCGGCGACATCCTGCCATGGGCCATTTTCGGCGGCCTGCTGATGCTGATCGCCATCTATTTCGTCGGCACCGAAGAAGGCGCGATGGCGCTGTTCGACGGCATGTATGTGCACGAATTCGTACATGACGGCCGACACCTTCTCGGCTTCCCCTGCCACTAAAGCGTGTCGCGATCCGCAGGGTTCGCTCGTTACGCTTCAAGTCTTTGTTTTGTCGCATGTCGTTGCCGCAAAAGCGCTGCACGCTTTCGCGCGACATGCTTTGAGGGAGTTTGAGATATGGTTGGAAAACTTTTGCTTCGCGGCATGCTGGCGGGCCTGATCGCCGGCGTCCTTGTGTTTGCCTTCGCCCACACCTTCGGCGGGCCGCTCGTCGATCAGTCGATCGCTATCGAGGAAGCAGCGGCGCAAGCCGCGGGCGAGGCGCCGGAACCGGAATTGTTCAGCCGGACCGTACAGGTGGGCATTGGCCTGTTCATCGCGGTCACGGCCTACGGCATGGCCATCGGCGGCATTTTCGCGCTGATCTTCACCTTCGTGCAGGGCCGCGTCAGCAGCCTTGGCGCGCGGGCGACCTCGGCCGCCATCGCGGCCCTGGCCTTCGTTGCCATCGTCATCGTGCCCGCCATCAAGTATCCCGCCAATCCGCCCGCGGTCGGCCGTCCCGAGACCATCGAGGTCAGGACCCAGCTGTTCTTCCTGATGATCGTGGTGTCGATCGCCGCGCTGGTTGCCGCGATCGTCCTTGCCCGGCGGCTTTCGCCCAGGCTCGGAGCGTGGAATGGCGCGATCGCGGCCGGATTTGCCTATGTCCTGTTCATCGGCGCGGTGCTCTATCTTCTGCCTGCGATCAACGAGGTGCCGGATAACTATCCGGCGATGCTCCTCTGGCGGTTCCGCACCACCTCGATCGGCATGCACGCGATCCTCTGGACGGTGATCGGCCTTGCCTTCGGGGCGCTTGCCGAACGCAAGCTCTCGGCCGCGCCGGGTGTTCGCCGCGCGTCCGCGCCGGTTCTTCGCTAAGGAGAAGGCAAAGCCCCGGTCCGCCGGGGCTTTGCCTTGCCTAAACATCTAGTTCCGGTCGGTCTCGCGGTGCAGGTGCATCGCCACCAGCATGGCGGTGAGGTGCACCGTGTTCTTGGCGCCGTAGCGTTCCTTCATCCGCTCCAGCCTGTGCTCGACCGTGCGGTGGGAGATGCCGAGTTCGCTGGCGATCTGCTTGGCGGTCGCGCCCTCGGCCAGCAGCTGCACGACGGCTTCGTCGGTGACGTCGAGCTTGGCCTGCCGCTCGGGCGCGTTGAACATGAAGCGGCCATTGGTGACGGTGAGCAGCCAGGCCGGTCGCGCCTCGGTCGTCCTCTGCGGCAGCACCATGCGCTCGTAGGCGATGTCGACGCCGAGCAGCCTTGTCTTGACCATTTCCATCGACGGCTTCTGCGAGGCGATCACCTCGCGATAGCGCGGAATGACCGCCGTCTCCATGTAGCTGCGATCCTTGAAGTCGCCGATGCGCTGGTTCGCGAAGAGCTTGTTGATGTTAAGGATGCGGGACGCGAAGCCGGAGGAGCGGACGACCCGCAGCTGCCAGTCCATCGGATCGTCGCCCTCGAGCACGATGATCGTCAGACGCATCTTGAGCGTCAGCAGGTCGAGCGCGTCGCGATAGACGGCGTCCGGCGTGCCCGGCTGATGCGGAGACGTACTCAGCCAGGCGTCGAGAAGCTTCTGCGTGACGGTGTGAAACGACGTGTCCTTGGTCATCAACTCAGGCGTGAAATGTGCGACAGGTTATCCGAACAACCCAGGATGGGTTCATGCGGTGCACCATTCTGCGGCCAACTTACACTAAAGGATCCGTTTGAACAGAATGTTCAATGTAGAGGCGAGTAAATCTTTGCGTAAGACGCGAGGGAATGCGCGTTAAACGCGCTTGTCCCCGGCAGGCGTGCGCGGCTTAACCAACGCCAGGCGATCAGTCGTCGGCATAGCGCTGTTCGCGCCAGGGGTCGCCATACATGCTGTAGCCGTTACGCTCCCAGAAGCCGGCCGCGTCCGCCGGCATGATGTCGATGCGGCGCAGCCACTTGGCGCTCTTCCACAGATAGAGGTGCGGCACGATCAGCCGCATCGGGCCGCCATGTTCGCGGCTCAGCGGCAGATCCTCCCAGGAGGTGGCGAGAATGGCGTCTTCGGCGGCGAAATCGGCAAGCGGCAGGTTGGTCGTATAGCCGTCATAGCTGGTCAGCATGACGTGGGTCGCTTCCGCCTTCGGCATGGCGAGGTCGAGAAGATCGCGCGTGGCGACGCCCTTCCACTTGTTGTCGTAGCGCGACCATGTCGTCACGCAGTGAATGTCGGATACCCTGGTGGTCTGTTCCAGCGCCTGAAAGGCGGTCCAGCCGAGATCGAGCGGGGTCTCGACCAGCCCGCCGACCTGCAGCCGCCATGTGTCGGTGGAGACAACAGGCTGTTCGCCGAGGTCGAGCACCGGCCAGTTCTTGACGAGATGCTGGCCGGGCGGTAGCCGGTCGGTCTCAGGCCTACTCGTGCGGCCGGTCAGGAACTTGCCTTCGTCGGCCCAGCGGCGCTTCGAATTGGTGAGCTTGCTATCGGCGGGGATCTGGTCGTCGCTCATGGTGCGGCCTTTCGCGTTGAAGGGATTACGTCACCCGAGCGCGGTTGCTGTCAAGTTGTCGTGCGACGCCGGAAATTCTCCACGCGTTCACAAACGTGGGAGATCGGCGGCAACGGCGCCGCACACGCCAATGCTGCACTCGCGAAAGGTTGAATTCGCCGCTCCTTTGCCTGATAGATAACCTCTCTGACGGGCGCTGCCCTGGCGCCTGACTGCATTTACGGGATCGTCCATCGCATGCCTATTTCCGCCGAGATCGAAGCCGATCTGCCGTTCCTCACCGCGCTGCGCCGCGACCTGCACGCCCATCCGGAACTCGGATTCGAGGAGGTGCGGACGAGCGAGATCGTCGCCAAACTTTTGGACGAGGCGGGCATCAAGGTTCATCGCGGGCTCGGCGGCACCGGCGTCGTCGGCACGCTGCAGGTCGGCAACGGCACGCGCCGCATCGGGCTTCGCGCCGACATGGATGCGCTCGCCATGCCCGAGCTTGCCGATCGGCCCTACAAGTCGACCGTTCCGGGCAAGATGCACGCCTGCGGCCATGACGGGCATACGACGATGCTCCTTGGCGCCGCCCGGCATCTGGCGGCCACGCGCGGCTTTTCCGGCACCGTGCATTTCATCTTCCAGCCGGCCGAGGAGGGACGCGGCGGGGCGAAGCGGATGGTGGAGGACGGACTGTTCGAGCTCTTCCCCTGCGACGCCGTTTTCGGGCTGCACAACATGCCGGGCCTTGCGGTCGACGAGATGGCCGTGGTCGCCGGGCCGCAGCTGGCCTCTTCCGACAGCTGGCGCGTCACCTTCCGGGGGACCGGCACGCATGGCGCCAAGCCGCATCTCGGCCGCGATCCGATCACGGCCGCCGGCACGTTCCTCTCGTCGCTGCAGACCATCGTCGGCCGCGTCGTCGATCCGCTGCAGCCGGCCGTCGTCAGCGCCTGCTCGCTGCAGGCGGGCGACCCCAAGGCGCTCAACGTTATCCCTGACATTGTCGAGATCGGCGGCACGGCGCGCGCCTATTCGCCCGATGTCCGCGACCAGCTCGAGCACGAGATCGGCCGGCTGGCGGAGGGCACGGCAGCGATGTTCGGCATTGCCGCCGATTACGGCTTCGAACGGCGCATTCCGCCTGTCGTCAACGATACCAACGCAACGGAGCGGGCGCTGGCTGCGGCTTCAGACGTATTCGGCGAGAAGGTGGTGACACACTTCCCGCCCTCGACGGCCGGCGACGACTTCGCCTTCTTCGGGCAGCAGGCGCCGGGCTGCTACGTCTGGCTCGGCAACGGCCCGGCGGTGGATGGGGCGCTGCATCACAATACGGCTTACGATTTCAACGATGACGCGATCGGGCCGGGCGTGGCGTTCTGGACGCGGCTGGTGGAGCGGGAGTTGGCTGCGGGGTGAGGGGTGTCGCTTGCGGCGGGCGGGCAAAATTTAATGCCGCGCGCCACAAATATCGTTTGGCAATCAGCGCCTTGGCCGAAATCGTCGCGCTCATTCATCCCCGTCATCCGGTGTCGCTCCACAATGGCCACGTCATCGGACAGGGAGCCGGGTTCGCGAACCGGTAACGCCAGGTTTGGTATCCGGCCTTCGATGATGGTCGCCACAGGTGGATCAAGGGCTGTCAGGGCCTGATATCCATCCGGCAAGGAAAGGCCGAGAGACGCTCCTGTCGGCCCGGACGAACCGGAAACCCAGACGCGATCGGGCAGGCGGAAATGCCTGATACCCATACTATCCATACGATGCCGCCTGCCCATTCCCTTTTTTGGGGATACGCCAGCCGACCGTCGCCGGGCCTTGCTCGGGCGCGGGGTTTTGTGGTGTGCATATTGCTGGAGTAGCACCGTTTGCGCCCGTGGCCCCCTCATCGCCTCGCTGTCGCTCCGGCACTTCTCCCCGCTGGGGCGAAGGGGCTGGGCGCACCGGCGCGCCCAATCTTGACGTCCTTTTCGCAAACGAGAAAGATCTGGGCGAGTGGCCACCGCGAGTCTCTTCTCCCCCGCGGGAGAAGGTGCCGGCAGGCGGATGAGGGGGCCACGCGGCACGCCGCCAACCATCCTCAACGGCCCCCTACAACACCTCAATCACCGGCGTCTCCATCACCCGTCCCGTCAGCACATCGGCGATCCCGCGATCCGTCTGGTGCGGGCCGAGGTTGCAGGCGAGGGTGGCGCCGAAGCAGGCCTTGAAGACGAGGTAGGGCGGCCTCCAGTCGACGACGTCTTCCATGGCGCGGCGTACGGCGCGGAAGGTTTCCGCCGTTTGTTCGAGCGGGGCCTCGGTGACGAGGCCGGAGAGCGGGAGCGGCAAGAGCACCTTGATCTCGCCGTCCTGCACCACCGCCATGCCGCCGCCGGCCGCGATCACGGCGTTGGCGGCGATGGTCATGTCGGCGACATTGCCGCCGAAGACGGTGAGGTTGTGGCTGTCGTGCGAGACCGTGGTGCAGAAGGCGCCGCGCCATGTGCCCCAGCCGGTGAGGAAGCCGATGCGCGGGCGGGCGTCGACCTTGCCGTGGCGGTGGACGACGGAGATCATCGCGCTGCCCTCGGGCGGGACGACGTAACCGTCCTCGACGGCGGTTTCGGCTTGCGCCCACTCAGTGAAGCGCGGGCGGTCGATGGTGGCGACGCGGACGCGGCTGCCTTCGGAGGGGATGCGGAAATCGTTCTCGGTCAGCGCCTCGAGCTTGACGGAGTGCTGCAGCGGCGTGCTGTCGACGGCGGGCAGGTCGACCGCCATCTTGCCGTCGCGCGAGACGAGGCGGCCGTTGGCGAAGACGGCGGATGTTTCGAACTCGGTGAAATCCCTGAACAGCACGATATCGGCGCGGCGGCCGGCGGCGATGAGGCCGAGGTCGGGGCGGCGCAGGCGCTGGGCGGCGTTGAAGGTCGCGGCGCGCAGCGCCCATTCGGGCTTCATGCCGTAGCTGACCAGACGGCGCACGACGTCATCGAGGCCGCCGCAGTAATGGAGCTCGTCGGGGAAGACGTCGTCGGTGCAGAGCGTCACGGTGGACGGCAGGTGGCCGATGCCATCAAGCGCCGCCACGAATTCGCGCAGCAGGTGATCGTGAGAGCCGCGCAGCTCGATGGTCAGGCCGGCGGCGAGCTTCAGCAGGAGATCGTCGGCCGAGGTGAGCTCGTGGTCGGAGGTGACGCCCGCCGCCATGAAGGCGTTGAGGTCGCTGCCGTCAAGTCCACGCGCGTGGCCGCAGACCAGCTTGCCGGATGCAAGGCCGGCATTGACGATGCCGGTCATGCGCGGATCGCCGTCGATGACGCCCCGCATGTTCATGACTTCGGCAACGCCGCCGATCTCGGGCCGGCGCAGCAATTCCGATATGACGGAAGCGTCGAAATCGGCACCCGCGACCTCGAGGCCGGGCGCCGAGGGAACGCAGGAGGGGGCAAGCAGGATGGTGCGGAGGGACAAGCCGCGCGTTGCCTCGATCGACCAGCGCACGCCATCGATGCCGTGGACATTGCCGAATTCGTGCGGGTCCCAGACGACAGTCGTGACGCCGCGCGGCAGGACGGCGGCGGCATAGGCCGATGGCGTCACCATCGAGCTTTCGATGTGCATGTGGGTATCGATCAGGCCGGGTGCGATGATGCTGCCACGGGCGTCGATCGTTTCATGGGCGTCCTTGCGGCTTAGCGGCGCGTGCACGCTTGCGATCAGCGGGCCGACGAGGCCGATATCGGCGTCGCGGATCAGGCCGGTGACGACGTCGAGCAGCTGGCCGCCCGTGATCAACACGTCGAAGGGCGCATCGCCGCGCGCGGCGGCAACGGCGCGGGCGCGGAGCTTGGGATCGCTGAGGTCCATTGGTTCCAACTGGCTCATCGGGCGGCCTCCTGCTGGAGCGCGCCGAGGATGATGGCGCGGGCGGCCTCGCTGTCGATCTCGACGGCGTAGTCGGCATTCGGCTTGACGTGGCTGGCGCGGGTTTCGACGACGGTGCGGCCGCGCGTGAGCTTGCCCTGCAGCTCGACGTCGATGCGGGCTGCGCGGAAGGTGACGATATCAGGGTGGGCGAAGGCGACGGCGGCGCAGGGGTCGTAGATCGCCATGCCCAAGCGGCCACGGCTGGTGCCGATGCCGATATAGCCGTCGAGGAAATCGGCCAGCATCTCGGCGTTGGCGCCGCCGGCCTTGCGGATCGGGGCGACGTCATCGGGGACGGCGATGACCTTGCGGCAGAGGTCGAGATCGACCATGCGCAGCGGCAGGCCGGAGGCGATGACGATCGCCAGCGCCTCGGGATCGGCCAGCGCGTTGAACTCGGCCGATGCCGTGTGGTTTCCTGATGTGACGCCGCCGCCCATCCAGGTGAGCTCGGTGATGCGGGCGGCAAGATCGGGGCGGGCGAGCGCAAGGGCCGCGATATTCGTCAGCGGGCCGAGTGCCAGGATGCGGTGCGGACCGTCCTGCTCGAGCCAGTCGCAGAGCGCGGTGAAGGCGCAGCTGTCGGGCAGCGCGGCGGCTTCGGGCAGCGTCTTGCCCGATGTCGGGATGCCCGTATCGCCGAGGATGGCCTGGGCGGTCTCGATCTCCCCAAGCACGGCTGAGGCACGGCCGGAGTGGATCGGGAAGGTCCAGCCGAAGGCCTTTGCGGCGCCGGCTGCGTTTCTGCGTACCTGCGGCAGCGGCGTGTTGCCGAAGACCAGCGAGACGCCCGCGATGTCGAGCTTGGCATGTTCAACCACCAGAATGGCGGCGATGTCGTCGAAGCCCATGTCGGTGTCGATCCAGACGCCCATGATATTACCTGTAGCGAGAGAGTGGGGCAGCGGCCGCGAGCGGCAGATCGAAAGAAAGCGTGGAGCCGATGGAGTGGCTCGGCTCGCCGGCATCGACCTCGGCCTTGATGGGGCCGAGCGGCGTGTCGAGCAGATATTCTCTGACGTTGCCGGCAAACGAGGTGCCGCGCACGGTGCCCTGGAAAGGACCTGAACCAAGGATCACCATGCGCGGACGCCAGGCCAGGCCTTTGGCGGCCTGTGGCACTGGAGCGGAAAGCTCGACGAGTGAGTTGGATGTCGCGAGCTTGCCGTTTTCCAGCGCAAAGACGTTTTCGAAGCCGACGAAATCGGCGACGAAGGCCGAGACGGGCTTGTTGTAGATTTCCTCCGGCGTGCCGATCTGCTCGATGCCGCCGTTCAGCATCACCACGATCCGGTCGGCGAGCGCCAGCGCCTCGATCTGGTCGTGGGTGACGAAGATCATCGTGACGCCGGTCTCCTTCTGGACGCGCTGCAGCTCGGCGCGCATTTCCAGGCGCAGGCGAGCGTCGAGATTGGAGAGCGGCTCGTCGAGAAGCAGCACCTTCGGCTCCATCACCATGGAACGGGCAAGCGCCACGCGCTGCTGCTGGCCGCCGGAAAGTTCGCCGGGCTTGCGGGCGGCGAAACTGGCGAGGCCGACGGACTTGATACCTGCGGTTACTCTTGCATCGAGATCCTGGCCGTTGATGCCCTTGAGGCGCAGGCCGAAGGCGACGTTTTCGTAGACGGTCAGATGCGGAAACAGCGCGTAGGACTGGAAGACCAGGCCGACATTGCGCTTGTTGGCCGAGACGCGGGTGATGTCGGCGCCATCCAGCGTGATGCGGCCGGAGGCCGGGTTGAGCAGGCCGGCGATGGAGCGCATCGTCGTGGTCTTGCCGCAGCCGGAGGGGCCAAGGAGGGCGACGAGCTCGCCCTTTTTGATCGAGAGATCTAGATCCTTCACCGCGACCGTATCGCCGTAGGCAAGCGTGAGCTTGTCGAGTTGCAGATAGGTGTCAGACATAGCGAGAGAACCCCAGGAAGCGTTCGGCAAGGAAGACGATGCCGATGGACAGGAAGGCGAGCAGCGCCGAAAGGGCGGCGATCGACGGGTCGTAGGTGGTTTCCATGTAGCCCAGCATGTCGATCGGCAGGGTGCGGACGCCGGGACCTGAGAGGAAGAGCGAGACAGGCACCTGGTTGAAGCTGGTGACGAAGCCGAGGATGAAGGCGGCGAGGATGCCGCCGCGGATGTTCGGCATCACCACGCGGAAGAAGGCGCCTGATCGCGACGAGCCGAGCAGGACCGCCGCTTCCTCGATATCGGAGCGCAGGTTGTTGAGGCTGGCGGAGACGACGCGCACGGCATAGGGCAGCACGAGTGCGGTGTGCGCGAAGAACAGCGCCAGCGTGATGTTGAAGCCGAAGGGCACGACCAGATAGCGCAGCAGTGCCAGGCCGACGATGATCCCCGGCACGATGATCGGCAGCGAGACGATGGTGCGGATGGTTTCGGCGCCCGGCAGCTTGTAGCGCGACAGCGCGTAGGCGGCGGGGATGCCGAGGACGAGGGCCGCCAGCGTGCCGCCGACGGCAAGCAGCATCGACATGGCGAAACTGTCGCGGAAGCTGTCGATGGTGAAGACCTTGAAGACCCAGCGCAGCGACAGGCCCTGCGGCGGGAAGGCCAGTGTATCGCCGGCAGACAGCGAGGCGGCGATGATGATGAAGAAGGGGCCGATCAGGAAGATCAGCAACAGGCCGAGCACCAGCGGCGAGAGGATGCGGGATGTCATCGCTTGTTCCTCCCGCTCGCGTTTCTGGCGGTGGCCAGGCGCTTCAACAGGATGTTGGCGGCGAAGCTCATGACGATCAGCATGAAGGCGATGACGCTGGCGGCGACGAAGTCGTTGGCGACGGAGACCTGCTGGTAGAGCAGCGTCTCCAGCATCAGCACCTTGGAGCCGCCGAGCACGGCGGGGGTGATATAGGCGGTGAGCGAGCCCGTGAAGACGAGCGTGCCGCCGACGACGAGGCCTTCGCGGGTCAGAGGGAGGATCACCTTCCAGAACACCTGGAACCAGTTGGCGCCGAGCACGCGGGCGGCGGGAATGGCGTCCTTCGGCATGTTTTCGAGCGCGCTGATCAGGGACAGGATCATCAGCGGCAGGAAGAGCTGCAGCAGGCCGATGAAGACGGCCGTCTCGGTGAAGAGCAGGCGCAGCGGCGTATCGCTGAGGCCGAGGCCCTGGATTGCCTGGTTGACGATGCCCGTGCGGCCGAGGATGACGATCCAGGCATAGGTGCGGGCAACAGGCGAGATCATCAGGGGGAGGGTGACGAGGCCGATCATCCGGCCCTTGCCCTTGGGCGGCAGGTTGACGATGGCGAATGCCGCCGCGTAGCCGATGACGGCGGAGACGGCGGTCACTTCGAGGCCGAGCTTCAAGGTGCGCAGGAAGACCGTGCGGTTCAGCGATTGCGAGAAGAAGCCGGTATAGGCGCTGAGCGTCCAGCTGCCGTCGATGCGGAAGCCTTCGGAGAGAAGGATGACGACGGGCAGCAGGAAGACCAGCGCGGCGAACAGGGCCGCGGGCAGGGCAAGCGCCAGGGCTTCCGTGCGGTTTTGAAACATGAGGCGTCTTTCAGAGCAATCGCATGACGCGGCTCCGGATGGTGCCGGAGCCGTCCTGATGGTGGCTGGCCGTTACTGGCCGACCGTGTCGTTCCATTCCTTCAGCCAGCCGGCGCGGTTGTCGAGGGCGGCGGCGGACGGGATGAGCTTGAGGTTCCTGACCGTGTCCTCGCCGTAGGTGAGGTTGTTGGCGGCCTCGTCGGAAACCTTCACTTGACTGTTGGCCGGGCTGTCGACCAGCTTTTCGGCGAGCTTGGTCTGGGTCTCGGTGGAGAGCCAGAAATCCATGAACTGCAGCGCGAGGTCCTGGTTCTTCGAGCCCTTGGTCATGACCATGACGTTCATGCCGCCGGTCTGGCCTTCCTTGGGGGTCGCCCAGGCAACGGGCACGTCGAGCTTGGTGAAGCCCGCCCAGGAGAAGCGGCCGATCGGGGCGGCCCAGATTTCTTCCTGCTGCATCAGCTGTACCAGCTGCGAAGACTTCTCGTAGAAGGTGACGATGTCGTCCTTCTTTTCGCCGACGGCCGCGATCGGCGCCTTCAGGTCGGGGTTGTCCTGGCCGAGTGCCAGGCCAAGCATGTAGAGCGCCGGCGGGCCCTGGTTGGTGGTGACATTAGGGAAGGCGACGTGGCCGACATATTTGGGCTTCAGGAGGTCGGCCCAGCTCTCGATCTTCATCTTGTCGGAGCGGTAGGCGATAGACGTGGCGTAGAAGGTGTATCCGACGCTCATGCCGTCGCCGTTCGGATCCTTGGCGAGATCGTAGAGCTTGTCGAAATTGGTGAGCTTCGACGTGTCGATCTTGTCGATCAGGTCCTTGCGGGTGGCCGACAGCGCATCGGCCATCGATACGACGGCCATGTCGACGACGGGGTTGGCCTTGTTGGCTTCCATCTTCGCCAGGCGCTCGACGCTGTTGCCGGTTTCGACCACCAGCTTGCAGCCGCACTTGGCTTCGAAGGGGGCGTAGACGATCGACTTGAAATCATCCTGCGCGAAGGCATAGACGGAGATCGTGAGCGTCTTTTCCTGAGCGCTGGCTGCGACCGGCGTCAGGGCAAGAAGGGCCGCCGAGGCGATGAGGGCATGCTTCATATCAGGAGGTCTCCGTTTGAGAGGCTCGTTTGGCCGGGTCGACTTTGGTGGGGTCGCCGTTACCCGGGGCGATGGGCCCCGACGACTGGCGAATGATGAGCTGCATGGGCACCCGGTCGGTGTCGGCACCGACCAGCATGCCTTCGCGGCTGCCGCTCGTCTGAATGGTTTTCAGCAGCGAGGAGATGGCGATATCGGCGATCGTCGCCATGTCCATCGCCACCGTCGTCAGGCCAGGGGTGATGACAGGGGAGAAAATCAGGTCGTCGAAACCGGTGACGCTTGCCATGTCGGGAACAACGATGCCGTCGCGTTGCAGTTCGGTGAGCGCCCTGAGCGCCTGAAGGTCGGACAGCGCGGCGAAGGCGGTGTAGCCTTCGCGGACCTTCTCGGCGAGGCCGAGCGTGCAGCCGGTGCCGTGCTCACGCTCCAGGCGCTCGATCCACAGCGTGGAGGAGTGCATGTCGGGTCGCAATCCGGAGCGGATGCCGCCGACGCGGTCGTTCTGGACGTTGGATTCCGGGTTGTTGCCGATGACGAGGATGCGCTTGTGGCCGAGTTCGGCCAGGTGGTCGGCGATGTCGCGGCCGCCCTGCCAGTGATCGGCGGCCACCGTGTTTCCCGGCGTCGAGGCAGTGTCGATGACGGCGACCGGACAGCTGGCGGCGGAGATGCGGGTGGCGCGGCGCGGGACGATGACAAGGCCCTCGACGCCGCGCTCGACCAGCCGGTTGATGGCCTCGGTCTGCGCGGTGATGTTGCCGCGCGAGTCGGCGATGAGGACGCCGTAGCCGGCCGACGTCGCGGCGAATTCGATGGCCTGCGCCAGTTTCGGGAAGAGAGGATTGGCGATATCGGGCAGTACCAGGCCGATCACGCCGCTGCGGCCGGTGCGCAGCGCGCGCGCCGCCTGGCTGGGGACGTATCCAAGTTCGGCGGCGTGTTCCCTGATACGCTCGGCGAGCTGTTCGGATACGCGACCCTTGCCCGAGAGCGCGTTCGACACGGTCGCGACGGAGACGCCAAGCGACGTTGCGATCCTGCTCAGATTGGGTCCCGGTCGGGCTGTGGGCATGATATTCGACGGATTGGATTAATCGTTTAACCAATGCGTACATGACGACAGCGGTGTTGTCGAATCCAATCTTGCGCCGCTTTGTGATTTTCCGCAATCACGCGCATCGCGGAAACAAAAAAGCCCCGGCGAACCGGGGCTTTGTGTGATTGCGGTGGTCTCAGCCCGCCTTCGCGGTGCTTGCCTTGGCGGCGACCGGCTTGGGGGCGGTTGCTCCGCCCGGGTTGTAGCCGCCGCCGATGGCGACGTTGAGCGAGACGTAGTCGATGGCCATCTGCTGGACGGCGGCGGCCAGGCTTGCCTGGGCCAGCGACACCTGACGCTGGGCGTCGAGAACGTCGAGCAGCGAGGAGGCGCCGTCCTTGTAGCTGGCGGTCGACAGGTCGAGCGTTTCCTGGGTCGTCTTGACCTGGGCACGCAGCGCGGCCACCGTCTGGGCGTCGCGGCGAACCGCCGACAGCGCGTTTTCCACTTCCTCGACCGCCTGCAGGACCGTCTGCTTCCAGGCGAGGTACTGGGTCTTGGCGTCGGACTTGGCTATGTCGACATTGGCGCGCAGGCGGCCGCCGTCGAAGATCGGGAGCGTCAGCGTCGGGCCGAACGACCAGCTGGTCAGGCCACCATTGGCGCCGACAGGGCGTATATAGCTCGGCGAGATCGAGCCGGAGAGCGAGATCGACGGATAGAGCTGCGACATGGCAACGCCGATATTGGCGGTGGCGGCGGCGAGATTGCGCTCGGCGACGCGGATGTCGGGACGGTTGCGGATCAGGTCGGCGGGAACGCCGGAGACGATGCCGGCGCGGAAGACCGGCTGGGGACCGGCGCGCTGCAGGTCCGCGACCATCGAGCCGGCCGGCTTGCCGAGCAGGGTGGCGATGCGGTGGGCGGCGATGCGGAAGCTGGTTTCCAGGCCCGGGATTTCAGCCTGGGTCGACTGCACCAGACCTTCCGCCTGCACGACGTCGAGACGCGAGGCGGCGCCGGCATCGAGCTGGAACTTGGTCAGGTCGTAGGTTTCCTGGCGCGACTTCAGGTTGGCTCTCGAGAGCGCGATGCGCTCCTGATAGTAACGGGCGTTGATGTAGGAGTTCACCAGATCCTGGAGATAGGTGAGCTTGGCGACGTCGGCGGTCGAGTAGGCGGCGTCGAGCGAGGCCTGGGCGCTTTCCTTGGAACGGCGATACTGGCCGAACAGGTCGAGCAGCCAGGAGACGTTGGCGTTGGCGCCGGTCGTGTTGGTGGCGGCCTTGGTGGTGGCCAGCGAGCCGAGGTCGCCGCTCGTGGTGTTCGATGCACCGACCACAAGGCTCGGCAGCGAGCCCGCACCGGCGACGGTGACGCCGGCGGCGGCGGCATTGATGCGCTCCAGCGACTGCTGGATCGACAGGTTCTCGCTCAGGCCCTCGGTGACCAGGGCGTTCAGTCGCGTGTCGCGATAGGCGGTCCACCAGGCAACCGTCGAGACGTCGCCATCGGGCTTGGCCGCGCCCTCATTGAACTTCGCCGGAAGAGGCATCTCCGGGGGAACATGGTCCGGGCCACTCACACAGCCCGTGAGCAATAGCAAAAATGCCGGAGCGGCAAAACGAAAAGACGCCATTAACTATCTTCCTGTAACTCGACCAAAAAATTCATTCATGTCAGAAGCGATCATGCTTCACCATCGGCCGCGCTTCGCTCAAACGAGAAACACCATCCCGAAGCAGTCCGCGGCAATGTACCAATGAGTCTCACTTTATCACAGTGCAGATATGTCACACTCATACCTCATTTTTTTGACGTCGCGAGAAGACGCGGCGGATAACCACAAAGAATGAAGGCACGAAGAAAATGCCGAGCGCGGTGGCGAACAGCATGCCGCCGAGCACGCCGATGCCGATAGCATTCTGCGCGGCGGAACCCGCGCCGGTTGCAATGGCCAGCGGTACGACGCCGAGGATGAAGGCCAGCGAGGTCATGATGATCGGGCGCAGACGCAGCCTCGCGGCCTCGAGCGTCGCCTCGATGATCCCCAGTCCGGCTTCCATTCGATCCTTGGCGAATTCGACGATCAGGATGGCGTTCTTCGCCGCGAGCCCGATCGTCGTCAATAACCCGACCTTGAAGTAGACGTCGTTTGCCTGGCCGAAGAGCGTTGCCGCCACCAGCGCGCCGAGCACGCCGACCGGAACGGCCATGATGACCGAGAACGGGATCGACCAGCTTTCGTAGAGTGCCGCGAGGCACAGGAAGACGACGAGAATAGAGATCGCATAGAGCAGCGGGGCCTGCGAGCCCGACAGGCGCTCCTGATAGGAGATGCCCTGCCAGGCGACGGTGTAGCCGCCGCCGAGCTGCGCGGTCATCTCTTCCATCGCGTTCATGGCGTCACCGGAGCTGACGCCCGGCGCGGACGCGCCGTCGAGCGGGATGGCGCTCACCGCGTTGAAGCGGGCGAGCGTCGGAGCGCCCTTGACCCATTCGGTGCTTGTGAAGGCGGAGAAGGGCACCATCTCGCCATTGGTGTTGCGGGCATACCAGCGGTCGAGGTCGTTGGGCTGCATGCGGAAGGCCGCATCGCCCTGGACGTAGACCGGCTTGATCTCGCCGTTCAGCGTGAAGTCGTTGACGTCGCGCCCGGTGAAGATGACCGACAGCATCGCATTGACCGCCGAGATGTCGACACCCATGGCGCCGATCTTCTCCTGGTCGATGACGATCTTCATCTGCGGCTCGACTTCCTTGTTGTTGCTGCGCAACGCCACGACCTTGCCACTGGTATTGGCCATGCCGATCAGGCGCTTGGAAGCAGCGTCGAGCGCTTCGGTGCCGTTGCCGCCGGTATCGACCAGATACATGGAGAAACCGCTGGATACGCCGAGACCCTGGATGGCCGGCGGCAGCAGTGCGAAGACCTGGGCTTCGCGGATCTGCGAGAAGGCGCCGAGCGCACGCGTGGCGACCGACTGGGCATGCAGGTTGACGTCCGTGCGTTCCGCGAAGTCCTTGAGCTTGGTGAAGACGATCGCGCTGTTCTGGCCGGAGCCGTTGAAGCCGAAGCCGAGGGCACCGAAGACGGACTGCACGGCGTCCTTTTCGTTTTCACGATAGTATTTCTCGACCTTTTCGACGACGGCCTGGGTCTGCTGCGTCGTCGAGCCCGGAGGCGTGGTGACGATCGTCAGAAGCACGCCCTGGTCTTCCTGCGGCAGGAAGGAGGTGGGCAGGCGGTTGAAGAAATAGGCGCAGCCGACACCGATCAGCACGAAGACGATCATGACGCGCCACGGCCGCTTCAAGAGGTAGCCGATGGAGCGGACATAGCCGTTGGTGGAGCGGGTGAAGTTGCGGTTGAACCACTCGCCGGCACGGTTCTTCTTCTGGTCATGCACCGGCTTCAGCATCGTGGCGCAGAGCGCCGGGGTGAGCACGATGGCGACGAGCGCCGAGAGCAGCATCGCCGAAACGATGGTGATCGAGAACTGGCGGTAGATGATGCCGGTCGAGCCGCCGAAGAAGGCCATCGGAATGAAGACCGCCGTCAGAACAAGCGCGATGCCGACGATGGCGCCGGTGATCTCGCCCATCGATTTCTCGGTGGCCTCCATCGGCGACAGCTTCTCCTCGGTCATGATGCGCTCGACGTTCTCGACCACGACGATGGCGTCGTCGACGAGCAGGCCGATGGCGAGCACCATGGCGAACATGGTCAAGGTGTTGATCGAATACCCTGTCGCGGCAAGGATGCCGAAGGTTCCCAAAAGCACCACGGGGACCGCGATGGTCGGAATGAGCGTCGCCCTGAAATTCTGCAAAAAGACGAGAAGAACGACGAAGACGAGCACGATCGCTTCGACCAGCGTGCGCACGACCTTTTCGATCGACAGCTGCACGAACGGCGTCGTGTCATACGGGTAGGTGATTTCCACGCCCTCGGGCAGGCCCGTGGAGATCGTGTCCAGCGCGGCGCGGACACGGCCGGCGGTGTCGATGGCGTTGGCGCCGATCGCGAGGTTGACGGCGAAGCCGCTCGATGGCTGGGCATTGTAGCGGGAGGAGCCGCCGTAGCTTTCCTGGCCGATCTCGATGCGTGCGACGTCGCTGAGGCGCACCGTCGATCCGTCCTTTTCGACCTTCAGGATGATGTGCTCGAAGTCGGAAACGGTGGTCAGCTGGCTCTGCGCGGTGATGGTGACGTTGATCTGCTGGCCGTCGACGGAGGGCTGTGCGCCGAGCGAACCCACGGATACCTGGGTGTTCTGCGCCTCGATCGCCGAGGTCACGTCGCCCGTCGTCAGCTGATACTTGACCAGCTTGTAGGGGTCGAGCCAGACGCGCATGGCGTAGCCGGAGCCAAAGATATTGACGCTGCCGACGCCTTCCAGACGCTGTACCTGCTTTTCGATCGAGTTCGACAGGATGTTGCCGAGATCGACGGAATTGCGCTTGCCGTCGGTGGATACCAGGGCGCCGACGAGCAGGATACTCGAGGTCGACCGGGTGACGCTGATGCCGGCGTCGATGACGTCGCCCGGCAGCTTCGATTGCACCAGCTGCAGCTTGTTCTGCACCTGCACCTGGGCGATGTCGGGATCGGCCGTCGTGCCGAAGGTCAGCGAGATGCTGGCCGAACCGGTCGACGAGGTCGAGGTCATGTAGGTGAGGTCGTCGAGGCCGGTCATGCCGTCCTCGATGATCGTCGTCACCGATTTCTCCACCGTTTCGGCGCTGGCGCCGGGATAGGTGGCGTTGATGCGCACCGTGGTCGGCGCGATATCAGGGTACTGCGAGATGGACAGCGTGAAGATCGCCAGCACGCCCGCAAGCATGATCGAGATCGCTATGACCCACGCAAAGATCGGGCGTCGGATGAAAAACTTGGCCATTGGCTAATTCCTGTACGGCTCGGATCAATGATCGACGCGTTACTTCGCGGCGGGCTGCTGCGCGTCGCCGGCGGCGGGAGGCGCCACGGGCACGACGATACCCTTGTCATTGATCTTCATCTCGGTCGGCTTGACCGGCATGCCGGCGGTGATCGACTGCAGGCCGGAGACGATCAGCTGATCGCCATCCTTGATGCCTTCGGTCACCAGCCATGCGTTGTTGGAGGGCGATGCATTTTCGAAGGTGCGGTTTTCGACCTTGCCATCAGCGGACACGAACTGCGCCGACAGCTCGCCATTGGCGTTGCGGCTGGTCGCGAGCTGGGGAAGGGCGAAACCGCTTTCCGAGCCGAGTTCCAGCGTCGCGCGGACATACATGCCGGGCAGGATGATGCGGTCGGGGTTGGGGAAGCGGACGCGGATGGTGAAGGTGCCTGTCGTCTCGCTGACGACGGACTTCGACATGTCGAGCGTCCCCCTCTCACCGTATTCCTTGCCGTTTTCGAGGATCAGCCGGAACGCGTCGTTGCCGCCTGTGCCCTTGATCTCGCCAGCGGCGATGGCGCTGCGCAGACGCAGCAGGTTGGTGCTCGATCCCGTCAGCAGGATATAGGCCGGGTCGATCTGGCGGACGGTGGTCAGCGCCGTGGTCTGGTTCGCGGCCACGACGTTGCCGACATTGTAGGCCGTCTGGTCGATGATGCCGTCGAAGGGAGCGACGATCTTGGTGTGGTTGAGGTCGATCTCGGCCGCGGCAAGGGCCGCCTTCGCCGATCTGACCTCGGCCTGCGCCTGCAGGAGGTTGGTCTTGGCGGTTTCGAATTCGATCTGCGTGGCGCCGGAGCCGACCAGACGCTGATAGCGGTCGAAGTTGCTCTGCGCGCTCGGCACGCTGGCTTCGGCCTTGGCGATGGTGGCGCGCGCCTGGGCGACCGCGCCAAATAGGGGGCGTCCTCGATCTGGTAGAGGACGTCGCCCTTCTTCACCTCTCCGCCTTCGCGGAAGGTGATCTCGCGGATGATGCCGCTGACCTGCGGGCGGATGTCGGCGGTCTGGAAGGCCTCGGCACGGCCGGGAAGGATGGTGGTGATCGGGAAGTCGCCCTTCTTCAGCGTGATCACGCCGACGGCAGCCGCCTGCTGCTGCGCCCCGGCAGCGCCGGCGCCGCCAGCGGCGGGTGTCTTGCCGCTGTCGCTGCAGGCGGCGAGCACGCCGCCGATCGCGAGAGCGGAGGAAACGAGGAGAAAGCGACGTATCATGTTCAATTCCCTATGCGCGGGCTCGCGGATCGAAGCCTGCCGGGGATGCCACACGACAAACGATCCGGAGTCAAATGCCTCTGATCCGAATTAACAAAGCCTTTAGAAAGTGACGTAAGTTATGAATCGTCACTTAGCAAGCGCTATTTTGCAGTGCGGTATCGGCGAAATCGACGATCTGCCTTGCTCTCTCGACAAGGGTCTCCTTGTCGTCCTTGACGATGAGAACCGGGTGCAGCACGCCCGCAAGCACGTCGGAGACGGTAATCGCGGCTCGCGCCGGGTCCGCGCAGTGATAGCGGCCTTCCGCGACACCCTCGCGAATGATGGCCTCCAGCTTCTGGATCACCTTTTCGCGATATCGCCGTCCGGCCTCGATCTTGGCGTCGATGCTGACGAGGACCATTTCGAAGATGTAGGGGTTTTTCTGGATATCCTCGAGATGGCTGTCGAGGAGCCTGAGCACGAAGCGGAGCAACTGTTCGCGCGGCGGCAGGTCTTCGGCGACGAAGCGGTCGGCGACATCGCTCAGGTGCCGCTCGGCAATCGCGTCGACCAGCGCGGTCTTGGAATGAAAATGCTTGAAGACGTTGGCCGGCGACATGCCGAGCGAGGCGGCGATGTCGGCGATGGAGACGGCGACGAAGCCGCGCTGGCGAAACAGCTGCTCGGCCATCGACAGGATATCTTCGCGGGTCTCTTCGGCCTTGCGCCTTGGCCTTCGTGCCATGAGTTCTCCAGCCGGTTGCGTCCGGCATCGCTGTTTTTCAGAACCTAACGCGACATTGAAAGGGCCTGCAAGCCATGGCCGCAGGCCTCCATGCGATCGAGTGCTTACGGGAAGTAGCGTGACAGGTTCCGGCGCACGCGCTCCACTGGGGTCGCGCCGCCGTCGTCGGGCACGAACGCCTGCGCGGTGATCGCCTCATAGGCCTTTATATAGACGGCCGAGGTCTGCTCGATGAGATCGGTCGGGATCTCGGGGATCTCGTCCTTGTAGGGGTCGCAGCGTTCGGCCACCCAGGCGCGCACGAAATCCTTGTCGAAGCTTGCCGGGCGCGTGCCGGCCTCGAAGCTCGCCTGGTAGCTGTCGGCCAGCCAGTAGCGGCTGCTGTCGGGGGTATGGATCTCGTCGGCGAGAATGATGGTGCCGTTTTCGTCGGTGCCGAACTCGTACTTGGTGTCGACGAGGATGAGGCCGCGCTGGGCCGCCATTTCCGGCCGCGGGCAAAGAGCGCGAGCGCGTATCTCGACAGCGTATCCCACTGCGCCTGCGTCAGCAGCCCATTGTCGACGATCTGCGCGGGTGTCAGGGGCTCGTCATGGCCGCCGTCGAATTCCTTGCTTGTCGGCGTGATGACCGGCTCGGGAAGCTTCTGATTGTCGCGCATTCCGTCCGGCAGGCGCATGCCGTACATCTCGCGCTCGCCCTTCTTGTAGAGCGTGAGGATCGAGGTGCCGGTGGTTCCGGCCAGATAGCCGCGCACGACGACCTCGACCGGCAGGATGTCGAGGCGCTTGCCGACGACGACGTTCGGATCGGGATAGGCGATGACGTGGTTGGGGCAGATATCCTTGGTCGCCTCGAACCAGTAGCGCGCCGTCTGGGTGAGGACCTGGCCCTTGTAGGGGATGCAGGTCAGGATCCGGTCAAACGCGCTCAGCCTGTCGGTGCTGATGATGATGCGGCTGCCATCGGGAAGGTCGTAATTTTCGCGTACCTTGCCGCGGTAGTAATTCGGCAGTTCCGGGAAATGGGCTTCTGAGAGGATACGCACGGGCTTGACCGTCCTTGTCGGTTAACGGGATCAGTTCATCGGGGTTGTCCCTGCTCTAGTTCCATTGCCGGCGATGTCAAGCAAGCGGGGCTCAAACCCAGAAGACATATAGAAGCAGCAGGCTCAAAAAGTAGCTCAGCACGGTGACCGGCAGGCCGGCGCGGATGAAATCGGAAAAGCGATAGCTGCCGATGCCCATGGCGAGCGTGTTGTTGTGATGGCCGAAGGGCGTGAGGAAATCGAGCGAGGCACCGAGGGCGACGGCCAGCAGATAGGCTTGCGGCTGGTGCTCACCGGCTGCCGCGAATTCGATGGCGATGGGGCTGAGAATGATGGCGACCGTGGCGTTGTTGATGAACGGCGTCAGCGCGATGGCGAGAAACAGCACCACGGCGATGCCCGCCAGCGGTTGCGACACGGGAAGGATCGTGCCGAGCGCCGATGCGATGACCTCGGCGGTCCCCGACGTGCCGACGGCCGAGCCGATCGGGATCATCGCGGCGAGCATGATGATGACGGGCCAGTTCAGGTCGGCCATCGCCTGGCGAATGTTGAGGTAGTTCAACAGCGCCAGCACGAGGACGACGCCGGCGAGCGCGATATCGGGCCGCAACACCGTCGTCGCGGCGATGCCGCAGGCAAAGATCGCGAAGGGTTGCCAGCTCAGCGAGACGGACGGCGGGACGGGCGGGGAGGCGAGCGGCAGACATTCGCATTCCTCGAGCGCCTCGGCGATCGCGGCGCGGTCGCCCTCGAGAACGAGGACGTCGCCGATCGACAGCTGCAGATCCTCGAAGCGTCCCTCGATGCGGGGAGAACGCATGGATAGCGCGCTGATCGCGATATTTCTGGTGGAAAAGACCTCGAGCGAACGCAGGCGCGAGCCGACCAGCGTGCTCTCCGGCATGACGACGGCTTCGACGCGGCTTGCCTCGGCCTGCCAATGACCGGCCTGCCAGTGATCGGTCTGCAGCGCGCCGGATGCGGCGAAATCGGCAAGGACCGCGTCGTCGGCTTCGGCCAGCAGCAGATCGCCGGCCTCGACGATTGCGCGATCGGCGGAGCCGAAGACGAAGGCGCCATTGCGCAGCAGCGCATGCGGCTTGAGCGCGAAGCGGGCGGGAAGGTCGGCGAGGTTCTGCCCGATGAGGGGCGAGCCGGCCGGTACGCGCCGTTCGGCCACCATGCGGCGTCGCGGCGTTTCGGGCGCCGCCTTGTCGTCATCGCCATCCCTGGGGAAGAGAAGCGGCGCCAGCATCGATGTCATGAGGATGCCGGTGATGGCGACCGGCAGGCCGACATAGGCGAAATCGAACAGGCGAAAGCCCTGGCCGGTCGCCGCCACAAGCGCGTTGCTGACGAGCAGGTTGGCGGGCGTGCCGATCAGCGATACGAGGCCGCCGAAAAGGGCGGCGAACGAGATCGGCATGATCAGCTGCCGCTTGGGGATGGCGGTCACGGAGCTGATGCGCAACGCCACCGGCAGCGAAATGGAGAAGGCGCCGATATTGTTCATGAAGATGGAGATGAAGCCGGTCACGCCGGACAGGATGGCGATGACGCCGGTGCCGCGCATGCCGCGGCCGGCAAGTGCCGTCGATACCCTGTCGAAGAAGCGGGTGCGGGCAAGCACCTGGACCACCAGCAGGATCTCGACGACGGTGATGACGACGGGGCTGGCGAAACCCGAAAAGACTGCTTCCGTTGGATAGAGCCCGAGCGCATAGCCGGCAAGCAGTCCCGCTATCGCGACGACCTCGACCCTGAAACGGTCGATCAGGAACAGAACCAGCATCGCGATCAAAAGGATCAGCAGCCATGCTTGTTCTGGGGTCATCAGGTCTTCCGGATTGATACGCTTATGGGGGAATGTAGCGGTTCGCGACGCGCTGTATAGAGGGCCGGTCGTAAAGCGCGCTTCATCATGGTCGCTGTGGCTCAGATCCTCGGCGCGCGCCATGTGCCGCGTTCGGTGCGGTCTAGCATCGGGGTCGCGAAGACGGCGAAGGTGCGCTCCAGCCATCGCGGCCCGGCTTCGTCAAGCGCGGCGCGCCAGCGCTCGGATTGCAGCATGGCGGCGCCGATCGCCAGGGGTTCGATCGAACAGGCCGACAGCAGCTCGAGGCCCGAGACGATCGAGGTGCCGCTTGAAATCACATCGTCGATCAGCGCGACGCGCCGGTTTTCGAGCAAAGGCAGCATGCGCGGGTCGATATAGAGGCGCTTCTGCTGGTTGGGGGTCGTGATCGACGACAGCGGGACGGAGAGCTCGTCGCGGTACCAGAATTTTCTCGAGGTGCCGAGCGGCACATATCTGGTGTGCCCGAGTTTTTGCGCCACGGCTGAGGCGAGCGTCAGCCCGAGCGTCGGCAGTCCGGCGACGACCTCGATATCGAGGGCTCTCAGCCTGTCCGCGAGCTGCGCTGCCAGCGCGTCCACCACCTCGAAGCTCGCCTGGTTGATGATGAGCGAGGCGAGCGCATGGTCGCCATCGGCAAGCGGGCGGAGCGGCAGCCTGAGCTGGCGACCATCGGGCAGCGTCGCGACATAGAAGGATGTGAAGTCGTCGCCGACCGCGAAGGTGCCCGGCGCGTGCAGCTCCTGCCAGAAATCGTGCGGGGCGAGGGCGGCGCTGTCTGTCATGATGTCATCTGGTCCGTTTGGTGGTTTCCATGCCGGCGCGGCGGCGCAGCGCCTTGAGCTCGGCCTCCGTCAGCGCCCGCACCGCGCCTTTCGGCAGATCGCCGAGCTTCAGATCGCCGATCGCCACGCGCACCAGCCGCAGGCATTCGGTGCCGAGCGCCTCCAGCATGCGGCGGATCTGGCGGTTGCGGCCCTCATCCAGCTCGACTTCTATCCAGGAATTGCGCTCGCCTTGTCTCAAGAGCGTGGCCGCTGTCGCCTTCAGGAGTTCGCCGTCGTGGCGAACGCCATAGGCCATCTCGGCCAGCATGTCGGGCTCCATGACGCGATCGACCTGCACGTGATAGGTCTTGGTGACATGGGTGACCGGATCGAGCAGCGCCTGGGCGAAAACCGTGTCATTAGTGAAGAGAAGCAGGCCCTCGCTTGCCTTGTCCAGCCTGCCGACGGGCGACAGATGCGGGGTGTCGACATCCTTCAGGCAATCGAACACCGTCGGGCGACCTTCCGGATCGTGGCGTGTGGTCACCAGCCCGCGCGGCTTGTTGAGCATCAGATAGGTCATCGGCTCGGCGGCGACATCGCTGCCATCGACCGCGATCGTTGCGGACGAGAGGTCGATCCAGGCGGCGCTGTCCAGCACCGTACGGCCGTTGACGGTCACGCGTCCGTCGGCGATTAGCTTTTCAGCCTGGGTTCGGGAGCAGTAGCCGAGCTTGGACAATGCGCGGGGCAGGGTCACCCGCTTGCTCTCGGCGGCGCCCGGTTTCGTACGGCCGTTCTGCCTTTGCGGTGCGCGCCGCTCTCTCAATCGCCCGTTCCTCTCCTGCTCGGTCAACGGCGTTTCTGGCATGAACGATCAAGGGATGCCAGACGCGGGGTCGCAAAACGCGGGGATAAGATGAAGGGGAGGGGCGCTGGCGGACGGTGAAAAGAAGAGGCGGCGCCATGGGCGCCGCCTGTCTTTGCCGCATTCATATATCTTGGCCGCATCTATATGACATGAACGGATCGCGGTGGCGACCGCTCCTCAGTGACGCGCCATGAAACCCGCAAGCTGCTCGCGGTTCATGGTGACGCCGGCAGCCGCCTTGGCGGGGTCCGGATGGGTATAGGATGCGCTGGGCATTTCAGGAAGTTCGAGAGCCTGTCGCATGTTCATGATACCGACCGCCAGGCGGCCCTGCGCTCCGTCCACGGTGACTTCGACGATGCAGTTCGATCCCTTGGCAATCATCAGCAGTCCTCCCTCGTTCTTTATAGTCTCCATTACTGGCCCGAAAAATGGGTTTTTCTAAGACCAAAGTAGTACGGGCCGGATGATACTTCGGATCGTCCGGCCCGTAAACAAATTAGATAAATCTAATTTTAACGAATGCTACCGCCACCACTGCTGACGCTGCGGCGCAGCCTGGGCGGCGCCGCTCAGCAGATAGCCGGCGAGAAAGCCGAGCGCGCCGGCGAGTGCCAGCGCCGTGGTGGTTGCGGCGGGATGCTCGCGCGCGGCGTCGGCCGCGCCACGCTTTCGGCCTTGATCTGGGCAACGGCGGTCTTGGCGCGGGGTGCGACTTCTTCGTAGGCCTTGCCGGCGCGGTCGCGCACTTCGTAATAGGCCTCCGCGCCCTGGGCCGAGATCATCTTCTGCAGACGGGCGACCTCCTGCTGCAGGGCGCTGATGTCCTTGCTAACGGCGGATCTCACATCATCTGTATTGGAAGCCATCGGGCTGTCTCCTTTGTTGCTGACGATAGAAACACGTCCAGAAACACATGGGAGCGGGGTTCGGTTCCGAAAATCGGGCGTCTTGGTTGCGGATAATGGCTCGTGGGCGATGCCGGGCGGTGGATTGACCCGATATTCGGGATGTCGCGGAGCGGGCTCGAAATGGCTCCGCGACGCACCCCATGAAATTCCTTAAGCCAAATCAACATGTTATAAAACTGTCAAAAAACTTTGCGTGTGGT
>NZ_JASJPX010000004.1:0-122103 GCF_030053015.1 Rhizobium sp. AN80A
GCGCGTTTACCCCGGATGCGTTTCGGCTCGGAACGCGAGAATGCCGCGTTGCCGAGCACGGCCACGCGAAGTGCGAACATGCCAGAGAAGAGAGCTGCCGCAGTACCTGTCATCGTTGCCGGGTCGATATAGGACAGAATCGACCTCGCCGCAGGCACCTGTCCGGCAAATTGCGAAAGCCGCATTCCTTCCCGAACGACGGCAATTGCAATAACGGTGCCCGATCCGGCCACGACGCCGCACCCTGCCGTCTTGATGTTGACCGATCCCTGGGCACTGAGGAGAAAGATCAGTGCAATCGCAGCGCTCGCCACATAGGGAAGTGCCAAGCCGATTTGGCCGAGCGTCAATTTCGCCTCCGCCGTTTTTCCGAACGTCGCGAGCCACTGTTCGATCCCCGGCAACATCAGTGCGATGGCGATCATCGCCAGCGGCGGAACAACGGCGAGCAGGATCTTATTCGCTGTCATTGCCGAATGCCTCCGCGCCGATTGCGGTCAGACGGGATCGCTCCGCCTCATCGCCCTTGATTTTCTTTTGCGCTTCGATCAGCACACCCAACAGAAGCGCGCGTTTCTCATAGCGCAACCCGGCTTTGACGATCAGGCCGCCCAACTCGATCTTCTCGCGAGCGTCCTTCTTTCTGGCCTCTGCTGTGGTCAGCCGCTGCATCCGCTCAAGCCTCGCCAGCCTGGCTCGTAGCCGCGCCAGCGCTGAGCGACGTGGCCGACGATGTTCCGGTCGCTCCAGCGGCACCCTTTTCTTTTCCGTTCGATCCGGCTTTCGTTCCGCGAAACCGCTTTGCAACGTCCTCGAAAGCTGCCTGAAGGTCGGCGTCGTCGACTTCGATCTCTCCAAGTCCGGCCTTCAGCGCAATGCGGCCAATGCGTTCGGCGTCACGCGTTTCTGCCTGCTTCAGCTGTTCCTGCAAGCGGGCAAGTTCTTCGCGGATTTTCGACGTTGGCTTCTTCATCGGGATGCAATCTCCAGTGATATCCGTGGAATGATGGCAGAGAGTCCCCGATTTTTCCCCGGCAGGACAGGTACAAATTTGTACCTCGCCAAAGCGTCAGCATTTGGCGAATGATCCCGCCGCTCGACAAGAGCGGATCCAAGGGCGCAATTATACGTCGCTGACGCGACGTTCTGCTTTTGCCCCCTGGCGGGGCAACCTCTTGCGATCAACCAGTTGATTTCGTTCGCAAGAAGGAGCGATCCGCCCGTGGCCGTCCCGCATTTCTCAGTCAACATCGTCGCCCGTGGCTCTGGGCGCAGCGCCGTGCTGTCTGCGGCCTACCGGCACTGCGCCAGGATGGAGTATGAGCGGGAAGCACGCACAATCGACTACACCAGGAAGCAGGGTCTTCTGCACGAGGAGTTCGTGATCCCTGCCGATGCGCCAAACTGGCTGCGCGCCATGATCGCCGATCGATCGGTCTCGGGAGCCTCAGAAGCGTTCTGGAACAAGGTCGAGGTGTTCGAGAAGCGGGTCGACGCCCAGCTTGCCAAGGACGTCACCATCGCGCTGCCGATCGAGCTATCCTCCGAGCAGAACATCGCGATGATGCGAGACTTCGTTGCCGAGCATATCACGTCGAAGGGTATGGTCGCGGACTGGGTCTATCACGATGCACCCGGCAACCCGCATGTCCACCTGATGACGACATTGCGGCCTCTGAGCGGGGACGGGTTCGGTGCTAAGAAGGTTGCTGTTCTTGGACCAGACGGCCAGCCCATTCGCAATGACACTGGCAAAATCATCTATGAACTCTGGGCGGGTGGCACCGAGGGCTTCAATTCCTTTCGTGATGGATGGTTTGCTGTGCAGAACCGGCATCTGGTGCTTGCCGGGCTGGATATCCGCATCGATGGCCGATCCTTCGAAAAGCAGGGCATCGACCTGACACCGACCATTCATATCGGGGTCGGTGCCACCGCCATCGAGCGAAAATCGCACACAGAAAACGGGCTGGCGACAGCCGGGTTACGGAAGCTCGAGCGGATCGAATTGCAGGAGGAGCGGCGCGCGGAGAATGTCCGGCGCATCCAGCGCAATCCCGGTATCGTGCTCGATCTCATCACTCGGGAGAAGAGCGTCTTCGACAACCAGGACGTGGCGAAGGTCCTCCATCGCTATGTCGACGATGCGGCTCTCTTCCAAAGCCTGATGGCGCGGATCATGCAGCATCTGGAAGTGCTGCGTCTCGACCGCGAGCGGATAGACTTTACCTCCGGTGTCAGGACGCCTGCCCGCTACACGACACGCGAGATGATCCGCCTTGAGGCTGAGATGGCAAACCGGTCCATATGGCTGTCCGGGCGCAGTTCCCATGGCGTCCGCGAGCCAGTGCTTAGGTCGACGTTTGACCGGCACACACGGCTGTCGGATGAGCAGAAAGCGGCGATCGAGCATGTCGAGGGGCCGGCACGCATTGCAGCCGTGATCGGGCGCGCCGGCGCCGGCAAGACAACAATGATGAAGGCGGCGCGCGAGGCTTGGGAAGCGGCCGGTTATCGTGTCGTTGGTGCCGCTCTGGCGGGTAAGGCGGCCGAAGGATTGGAAAAGGAAGCGGGTATTCTTTCCCGCACATTGTCGTCCTGGGAACTGCGCTGGGCCCAAGGTCGCGACCATCTCGATGACAAGACCGTTATGGTCCTCGACGAAGCCGGCATGGTCTCCTCCAAACAAATGGCGCAGCTTGTTGAAGAGGCAACGGTGCGCGGGGCAAAGCTCGTTCTCGTCGGTGATCCCGAACAGTTGCAGCCGATTGAGGCCGGTGCTGCGTTTCGGGCAATCACCGATCGTATCGGCTACGCCGAACTCGAAACCATCTATCGCCAGCGCGAGCAATGGATGCGCGACGCGTCGCTCGATCTCGCCCGCGGCAACATCGCCAAGGCTGTCGAGTCCTACAGCGCAAACGGTCGGATGATGGGATCGACCTTGAAGTCACAAGCTGTCGAAAACCTTATTTCCGATTGGAACCGCGAGTACGATCCGGCCCATTCCTCGCTGATCCTCGCACACCTTCGCCGCGACGTGCGGATGCTCAATACCCTGGCGCGCGCCAAGCTGGTCGAGCGCGGCCTTGTCGATGACGGTTACGCCTTCAAGACGGAAGACGGTATCCGTCATTTTGCCGCTGGCGACCAGATCGTCTTCCTCAAAAATGAAAGCTCGCTTGGCGTCAAGAACGGCATGCTGGCCAAGGTCGTGGAAGCCGCCCCGGGGCGTATCGTTGCCGAGATTGGCGAGGGCGAGCGCCGGCGGACGATCAGCGTAGAGCAGCGGTTCTACAACAACGTCGATCATGGTTACGCGACGACGATCCATAAGAGCCAGGGCGCGACCGTCGACAGGGTCAAGGTCCTGGCGTCGCTGTCCCTCGACCGGCACCTGACCTATGTGGCGATGACCCGTCATCGCGAGGATCTCGGCGTCTATTATGGCTCGCGGTCCTTCGCCAAGGGGGGTGGCCTTGCCGAGCTTCTATCGCGCAAGAACTCCAAGGAAACGACGCTCGATTACGAGAAGGGCGCCTTCTATCGCGCGGCCCTTCGCTTCGCCGACGCGCGGGGTCTGCATCTGGTCAATGTAGCGCGCACCCTCGTTCGCGACCGCCTCGACTGGACCGTTCGCCAGAAACAGAAGCTCGTCAATCTCACCGCCCGCCTGGCGACGATCGGCGCACAGCTCGGTCTCAAGCGCCCGAATCCCCATGTGACCCCGAAACCCTTCATGGAGGCAAAGCCAATGGTATTAGGCATCACGACGTTCCCGAAATCGATCGACCAGGCCGTTGAGGATCGTCTGACTGCCGATCCCGGTTTGAAGAAGCAATGGCAGGAGGTCACGACACGCTTTACCCAGGTCTTCGCCGAGCCGGAGACCGCGTTCAAGGCGGTCAATGTCGATGCCATGCTGAAAGATCCGGCAAGAGCGCAGACAACGCTTGCAAAGATCGCAGCTGAGCCGGAAAAGTTTGGAGCGCTCAAGGGCAAGACCGGCATCTTCGCCGGAGCGAACGAGAAGGCGGCGCGCGACACCGCACTTGTCAACGCGCCTGCCTTGGCGCGAAACCTCGAGCGATATGTGACGGCGCGGGCCGAGGCAGAGCGCAAGCATGAAGCGCAAGAGCGGGCGATCCGTCTCAAGGTCTCCGTCGACATCCCTGCCCTCTCTCCATCGGCCAGGCAGACGCTGGAGAGGATCCGCGATGCGATCGATCGCAACGATCTTCCTGCCGGCCTCGAATATACGCTGGCCGACAGAAACGTGAAAGCCGAGCTCGAAGGCTTCGCCAAGGCTGTGTCTGAGCGCTTCGGAGAACGCAGCCTGCTCCCGCTGTCGGCGAAAGATGCAAACGGCGAGACCTTCCACAAACTGACGGCCGGGATGAACCCCTCGCAGAAAAGCGAAGTTCAGTCGGCCTGGAACAGCATGCGCACTGTGCAGCAGCTCGCCGCGCACGAGCGCACCACGCTGGCATTGAAGCAGGCTGAAAAAGCGCGGCAAACCCAGACCAAGGGGCTCTCCCTCAAATGATTATGATGATGCGTGAAGGTTGGACGATGCCTCGTCAACGACGCCGCGCCTGCGTCACGATATCCGTGGCCGCCGGCATGTTTGGCGTCCTCTTTGCTGCCGGTTGGAGTGGTGGTCTGCGCATCAACACGACGCCGAGTGAGCCGCTCGGCCTGTGGCGCATCGTTCCGCTCACCCGCTCCGTCTTGCCCGGCGAAACAGTTTTCGTCTGCCCGCCTGACAATCCCGCTATGCGCGAGGCGCGACAGCGCGGATATCTCCGGCGGGGACTTTGCCCCGGTGGTTTCGGACCGTTGATCAAGACCGTTATCGCGGTGGCGGGACAGCGCGTGGACGTCACCGATCGTGTCGCCATTGATGGCTTACCGATCCCCCGCTCTCGCATCATAGAGAAGGACGCACAGGGGCGATCTCTTCGGCACGATCAAAGCAGGATGGTGCGGCCCGGAGAGGTGTATTTGCATTCCGGCTTTATCGGCTCATGGGACTCCCGGTATTTCGGGCCGGTGCCTCAGTCCGGCGTACTCGGTCTAGCACAAGAGGTGTTGACCTATGCGCCGTGAGGTCATGATAATTGCCGTTCTCGTTTCGCTTGCCGTGGTGGTCGGGGCGGTTGGCTGGAGCGGGCAGGTGTCCCTGCTCCCTGCGGCAACCCTCTTCCCGCTTCTGTGGGCCCTTTCATCAACGCGGATCGCAGCGGCCGTCGTCGCGGCCGGCTATTTCCTGGCGGCGTCGCGAGGATTGCCGTCGGGCGTCGCACAGTTCTTTGCTGCGGATCTCTGGGTCGGCCTCAGCTTCTGGGTCGCGGCGGCATCCTCTTTCGTTGCTGTCCATGCGGTATTCTGGACAGCACGGTCGGGCTTGGTAAAAGCGGTGCGATATCTCCTCATCTTGGCTCTCACCGGTCTGCCTCCGCTCGGGATCACAGGCTGGGCGCATCCGTTGACGGCGGCGGGAATTCTGTTTCCGGGATGGGGATGGTGGGGGCTGCTCGCTTTGACAGCCGTCCTGATCGGTCTCGCATCCCGGATCGGGCCGGCTATCGCCATTGCTCTGTCAGGTCTATGGCTTTGGTCCGCCGCATCGGGGACAAATCAGATTCTACCGGTGGGGTGGCGTGGTGTCGACCTTGAAATGGGTGCGAGCCTTGGCCGCGACAGCTCACTACAACGTCAACGCAACCTGATCGCACTCGTTCAGGAGGTTGCGGGATCTGGCGCAGCCGTGGTGGTTCTGCCTGAAAGCGCGCTGGGCTTCTGGACGCCAACCCTTGAACGTCTCTGGCGGGAAGGATTGCAAGGGGTCAGTGTGACGGTAGTTGCCGGTGCGGCTGTGATTAATGCGAATGGCTACGACAATGTGATGGTGGCTATTGATGGGGGTGGCGGACGTGTCCTCTATCGCGAGCGCATGCCTGTGCCGGTTTCGATGTGGCGTCCATGGGAGCGATGGATAGGAGAGACTGGCGGCGCCCGCGCCAGTCTCTTCGCCAATCCCGTCGTCGAGGTCGCGGGCCGAAAGATCGCGCCTCTTATCTGCTACGAGCAGCTCGTACTGTGGCCCATTCTCCAGTCGATGCTACACCGACCCGACGCGATCGTTTTGATCGGCAATGGCTGGTGGACGACGGGTGGCAACATCGTCGCCATCCAGCGCGCGAGCGCCAAAGCCTGGTCCGCCCTGTTTGGCGTCCCCCTTGAGATTTCCTTCAATACCTGAACTTTGGAGCCTTCGTCATGGATGCTGCCTTTATCGCGGAATGCGCCGATCCCTCCCTGAAACCCGCCATCGTCGAGCAGTTCGTGTCCGCTGTCGGTCCGGGCGATCCGCTTGCTGTCACGGTCAAAGCCGGAGGGCGGCTCATCCTTGTCCCAAAACCGAAGACGCCAGACGAGGCGATGGAGGTCATACGCCAGTATGTCGGACAGGCCGTCGTGCGTGTGGGCCTGACACAGTTCCCGGCGGGTGTCGGCGTGAAGGACGCGTCCGAGCTTAAACCAGATTTGATCGCACCTTGCGAAAACCTTCGCATGGGGACGAGGATGTTTTCCAAGATCATGCGCATCGTTTCAAAGTGGTATGGCAACCCAACGAGCAAAGAGGTGCTTCCACAGATCTTCGAAGATGCCGTTTACGCTTGGAACACCGGCCAGTTCGAGGGGCAAAGCGTGTTTCAGGCGGAGGATCCAGGTGGGACAATTGTCGATCGGAAAAACGTTTCTTCGGATGCCGCGGACCAACCTGCGGATGCTAACCCCTCCCAGAGCAAAGGGGAGTCCTTAGACGAAAAAGAGGTTGGGACTGCGGGAATTCGGGTCGATTTGTCCCGGATCGGTGGGCAGAAGTAGTGCTGGATCCGACTTCGACGACAGGTAAAATATCAGGGATCAGGTTCGACAATTGCGACATTGAGGTCGTTTAGTATATCAGCCAGACCCGGCGCGCGGATCAGCTTCGTCGTGCCGACCGCCTGCAGTTTTCCGATAGCTCGATCGAACAGTGCAAGGTTGGTGTGGCCGTTGAGCCGAGACGGGTAGATGATGCCGTCCACCTGGCTGTCGTGTTCATTGAAGGCGACCGCCCACTTCCGTGCGAGGGATTGCTTTGAGCCCTTCGCGACATCCGTCGGCACACCCATCTTGATCGGCCCGTCGTCTCGAAGATCGACCATCATCAGCGGATTGATGACCTCGATCTCTGCGAAATTGCGGTCATACAGTTCGGATTCAGCTATCGGCAGGTCGCCGAGGACCCCATCGCGTTGATCGCGCAAGACGGCTTCGAGAAAGCACACCTTCACCGTATCGCCCAAATAGAGCACCCCGAACCGGTTAGCGAACTTGCGCCGGCGTGGATCGCTGAAACGGCTCGGTGTTTTACCGAAGCCCAGTGGATCAGGGTAGGTGCCCAGATAGATGCGACCGAACCGAAGTCCGGCTGCGACCGTATGCAGGTGAAGGCTTGCATTTGCAAAGCCGGGAGGCGGCAGAGTACGTGCCATTCAGCGGAAATCTCGACCAATGCTCTCGACAACCTCGAGCGCTTGCTCGGTCCGTCCCCGCTCCAATGCCTCGCGACCTGTCAGTCCGTCCAGCTCTCCGTGGGGCTGGACCAGGAACCGGTAAACCGCCCAGGCTCCGCCCAGTCGCTCGTGGAGCGTTGCAAGCGCTGCAAACGGCTTGCCATCGGCATCGATCTGCCAATCCGGGAAGCGAAAGCCGCGTTTCGCGCCATCCAGCCCCAATACCAGTCCGGTCTGGCGCTTTGAATTCACCGTTACCCTTGTCGTGCCAAGCAGCTTGGCGAATTCGTCGGCATTCAGCATGTCAGTGCCGCTGAGGACCTCAGCAGCCTTTATGCGTCCCCGCGCCCGTGCGGCCACCAACGCCTGCTCCAACTCCGGATCCAGTGCATCGTTCTCCTCTACGACAGGCACCGTTGTCATTTCCACCGCCTCAACGGGAGTGACAACCATCTCACCTTCGGAATCGACATCGACACGGAAGCTGACCGGGTGGCCAGCAGAACGGCTTTTTGCGATCGCTTGACCATATTCCTGGAGGAGCGCCTTGACGCGATTGGGATTGCCGGTCAGGGCTTTTGATGCATTGTCCGGGATCTTGATCTTGAAGGCGGCTCTCCCCTTCGCCAGCGGGGCGGCGCCTGTGGTCAGGAAAAAAGCCATGGATTCAGCGCCCGGTTTTTCGCGCCCGCTTGCACCGTCACGTATGCTGGTTTTGGACTTCAGAGATGCCATCTCTCACCCTCCGTTCGGAGAGCTATATATGGCAAGGTTGGTTAAGTTCGTCAAGTTGGTAAAGCCGTAGTGCTCCTGATCTCTGTGTCCTGATTGCGGCTACGTGGACGACTGCGGAGTGATCGACGACAATCATGGTTGATGCAGGTCGTCGAGGACTTCTTTCGGGGATGATGTATCAAGCAGCGGTAGGGCAGAAACCTTTTCCCCGATCGCTGTCATCTGTTCGACGGTCATGCGATGTCTCACAGGCAGGTCGCCGAAAACCCCGAGGGCCTGAGCTTCACGTTCGAGGGTAGCGCGTATGATATCGTCCGGTCTGCGCCCGACACGGGCCGCAATTTCCCGGGCAAGCTGTTCGGTGTCGTGGGTAAGCTGCAACATGGGTTCGCTCTAAATGGGTCCTTCCATGTAAAGCATTTCGCAAAACAATGACAGATTCTGCTCAGGGGCCATGAAGCTGAGATCGCTTGGCCAATTGTGAGCTGACACGTTTTCCGCGAGTAAGCAAAATCCGTGGTTTGCAATTCCGAGAAGACGATTTAGAAAACCATTCCATCATGGTCAACTTACGCGATTGAATATGCTTCATTCTTTACCAGGTCACTGTTCGCGCGCGTCGCGGTCCCTCTGACTGCCGACGCACTTCGCCACCGCGAAACGGGTGCGATTTACAGGGAGAGTATGGATGTCAAACTGGGTCGAGAAACTGCTGGATATCACTGTGATCGGAAACGATCAGTCCATGGTGAAGGGCGCACTGGCCAATCTTGCTGATCGGTTCGATTTTGTGGGCTATGCCTTCGTCAACATTCGTCCGGGTCAGACCTATGCGGTCTCCAACTACGATATCGACTGGCAGAAAATCTATGACACGCTGGACTACCGGTTCATCGATCCGGTCATGCGGCAGGCCCAACTGATAAGGCGCGCTTTCGCCTGGTCCGGCGAAGCCGAAAAGAGCTCGCTGTCAAAAGAGCAGAAAAACTTCTTTTCGAAAGCCGCTGATTTCAACATTCGCTCGGGCGTTTCCATCCCGGTCGCCACCGCCAACGGTGCCATGTCCATGCTGACCTTTGCATCGGCGAAGCCTTCGCTTGCCAGTGATATGGAGATCGATGCGATTATGGCCGCATCAGCGGTCGCCCAGCTTCATACGCGTCTTGAGCACATGCGTGTCACGCCCTCCATCGAGGAAAAGATTGTCCTGACGCCGAAGCAGGTGAACTACATTCGCTGGCTGTCGCTTGGCAAAACCGTCGAGGTGATCGCTGAACTAGAGCAGGCAAAGTATGCTGGCGTCCGCTCTGCGATTGACGATGTCAGAACGCGCTACAATCTGGCCAATCATGCACAGGTGGTGGCTTTGGCCATCCGACGCGGCCTGATTTAGGCTGATCCGGCGGGTCAGGTTTTGGGCGTATAGCCCAGAATGTGCAGCAGGGTGGTCAGCGCCGACATTTGCGCGTGCATCCTGATGGTTGCTTCGAGATAGGCAATATGGGTATCGCTAACAAGCTCCTTACCGGCTTTAACGTCAGCCGGCAGTTCATTGAACAGATTTTCTGCCTGCTCCAACAGTTCGCGATGTTCGCGGATTGCATCGATCGTGAGACGCTCGACGAGCGGTGACGGAAGCCCATGCAGGAGGCCTACCAGCGGCTTCAGATCGACTGCCTCGCCATTCAATCGGTCGTCGGCGTCCATGTTCAACTCCCAAAACAGGAATGCGCGGTGCGCCCCCGCATAGTTCCTGACCCCTGGCGATCGGGGAGTTTGTAACCGAGCACACTCAGCCCATGGACCTTTAGTTCCGAGGAACCTGGACATACCTCCACGGCTCCCCGACCATAGGTCGAGGAATCTGGCGCCCTAACGGCGGGCACCAAACCGGTGTGCTTCGGGTTACAAAGCCCGGAGGCAGCGCGTACTGCCTCACCAGCGCTTATAGCGACCTAACCTTGTTCGCGCCACCGCAGATTTGTTGGCGTACTGGGTCGGCTCGCGGCCAACGCTTGAAGAAGGAACCTAGAGTCGTTGTCGCTTTTGTGTCCAAAATGAAACGCGGAGATCGACCAATAGTCGAACTAAATTAACCTCTGCATCGCGAGGCCCTTTCTCGTCGAGAAGTTGCGTTTGAAACGCGAAAGCAATCAGGCTACAGCACGATCCCTTGAAGTTCTGCATCGCCGCCGAACTCGTTTGGCTGATTATTCGATCTCTGCGGCGGATTGTCAGTCCGCCGTGTTGGAAACGTATATTGACAGGATCTTTCGCCGATTTTTCTGACGTCAGGGAGCGCCTTGCAAAGACGGGCGCGGTGACCGAGGCGCTCCATTTGATACAGTCGTTTTATCGCGTCGATTTCATTACCTACCATCTCGCTTCGACGGTGATTGGTGATTTTGACGCCCCGTTCGTGCGCACGACCTACCCGGATGCGTGGGTATCCACTTATCTGTTGAAGGGCTATGTCACCATCGATCCTGTTGCGCGCGAGGGCTTTCTGCGCCAGTTGCCATTCGATTGGCGAGAACTCGAAGTCGCACCCGAGATGCTGATGTTTCTGGAAGACGCAACACGCCATGGGATCGGCCGCTTTGGCTTCTCCATCCCTATAACGGATAAAGCCGGCCGTCGCGCCATCCTCTCTTTGAATTCGAACGCCTCCGCCGAAGACTGGGAGGATCTGGTGGATGCTCATCGGAGTGAATGGGTCGATCTCGCGTATCTCGTCCACCAGATGGCCGTGTTCGAGCTACATGGAGCGAGCGATCCGATCCCGGTCTTGAGTCCGCGGGAACGTGAGTGCCTCTACTGGAGCGCGCTCGGCAAGGATTACAAGGATATCGCGCTTATTCTCGGCCTATCCCATCACACGACCCGCAGCTACATCAAGTCGGCGAGGACGAAACTTGGTTGCGCCACGATCTCGGCGGCGGCCACTCTTGCCCTGAAGCTGCGCGTGATCACGATATGAGCCGACCGCCAGCCAGACTTTGACAATACCCGCATATGGGCTTGAGCATATGCGGGAATATCTGGCTTCCCCGGGAGGCGGCATCTTCCAGCCATCATCAACAGCTGGAGATAAACTTTGTTCATTCTGGTTCAGGCGCATCAGTACACCCGTTATAAGTCTCTCATGGATCAGGCATTTCGCCTTCGCAAACGCGTCTTTCGCGACCAGCTCGGATGGGCCGTCACGATCGACGGTGATTGCGAGCGCGACGAATACGATGCTCTGCGGCCGGCTTACCTGATGTGGTGCAATGATCGCGCGGATCGCCTTTATGGAACGTTGCGACTGATGCCAACCACCGGCCCGACGCTTCTCTACGACGTGTTCCGCGACACTTTTGCGGGGGCCAGCCTGATGGCACCTGGCATCTATGAGGGAACGAGAATGTGCCTCGATGAGGAAACACTCTCCGAGGACTTCCCGAGTCTGGAAGCGGGTAAGGCGTTCGGCATTCTGCTACTGGCGTTGTGCGAATGCGGATTGTCCCACGGCATCGAGACGCTGGTCTCGAACTACGAGCCGCACCTGGCGCGCGTCTATCGTCGGGCGGGGCTCGCCGTTGAAGAGGTTGGCCGTGCGCACGGCTATGGTCGCTCCCCGGTTTGCTGCGGTATCTTCGAAGTTTCAGAGGAAGTTCGCACGCGCATGCAGCAGGCGCTCGGTGTCGTGGCTCCCCTCTACGCAGGATATCGGCCGCGCAAAAATGCAACCAGCGAGCCCGTGCGTCTATCTGCCTGATCCAGGAGTTGTCCAAGGCGGTTACGGCAACGTGTGCCTCAACCGCCATAATTTCCGGGAAAGACAATATCCTGGTCGACGAGAACGTTGAACTTGTAGCCCGGCCGGATCTGGATGGTGGGCTGAACATTCAGGTTCTTGGAAATCGTCTGCTCCGCGACGCGGCCGAAGGTCTCCGCAAAGTTTCTACGCGCCGCGTCAGAAGCCGTATCCTGTGTGGCGAGGGTCGAACTCTCCGGAACTGCCATATCGATGCCGGTACCTATGAGTGCAACAAGCGCTGCCGATCCAAAGGTTCGGAAATAATGATTGTTGACCTTGTCGGAGAAGCCGCCATAGCCCTGCGAGTCTGTTCCAGCCATGCCGCCGATCTGCAGTGTAGAGCCATTCGGGAAGATGACATCCGTCCAGACGACCAGAACGCGGCTTTGGCCAAACGAGACCTTGCTGTCATAGCGTCCGAGTAGTTTGGTACCCTGCGGAATGAGAAGAAAATGCCCGGTGGCGCTGTCGTAGATGTGCTGGCTCACCTGCGCTGTGATCCGGCCCGGCAAATCGGAGATGATGCCGGTAATCATGGTGGCCGGGATGACGGAGCCGCGCTTCAGTTCATAGCGTGACTGCTGGGGTACAACCTGGTTCGGCAGGTAGCCGAGATCCTTGATGTCGGCGTTGAAGAAATCTTCCTTCGAAGTCTGCCCATTTGGATCGGCATTCTGCCCCATCAGACCTGATTTCATGGCCGCGGCGTAGAGATCAGAGGCACCGTTATTGGTGGCCGGCTGCCGCTCCGTTGTCCTGGTGTCGTTGGAGATATTTCCCAGCTCCGAGATTTTGACCTTCAGCGGCGAATCAAACGCAGTCGCACGGGCCTGAAGGCTGGCCATGCGCTGTCGCTGCTGTTCACGCAGGACTTGTTCGCGCTGCTCGCGGCGAAGTCGGGCCAACCATTCTTCTTCCGACTCCATTCGCGGTCGGCGCTCTTCCCGTGCCTGCTGCTTTATCTGCTCTTCTTCAATCGGCTTGGCCTCGACATTTGTCTGGGTTGTGGGCGTGGGCTGGAATACGGGCTGCTCTTCGCGATCCCCGATGATGCCGTCTTTTACCCCGCGCTTCATCTGATCAGCGAAGGTCGAGGCCGGGACGTTCGAGCCTGCTTCATCCGGAATTCTGTCGCCGAACCGCAGTCCCCGGGATGATATGCCGTAGACAAGGACACAGGCGACGACGACTGCGATACCGATGCCAAAGAACACCGGCAGGCGATTAAGCCGTTTCATGCCTTTTTCCTGCGAGGCGCTGCTCGGATTGCCGAGCTGGAGCGACTGGACCATATCTGTCTCTCCTCAGTTTCGCTTCATCAATGAAAGCGGGCTTGCCGGCGTGGCGCCACCTGATGACACCGAATAGGCTCGCCCAAGCTCGAGTGTCTCGCTGGAAAGTCTTGCCAGCACCTGTCCGTCAACGTCGATCAACGAATATGCCAGCTCGATCGGTTTGGCGGTGTCTTTCAATGAGCGCGCCTTGTCATCCGTCACGACAGTGAAACCCCACCCCTTCAACGCGGCCTCGAGCGCGGTCGCGAAATCCGATGCGTCGCTGTGAAGCCTGATCGGCGTCGCGGTCGATCCCGCCTGCTCGGCATAACGCCCAGCTATGTCGCCAGCGATAGCGCTTGCCACGGGGCCTGTTACCGTCGAAGGCGCGGCGCTCGTCGTGATCTCGTCTGTTCCGGTCTGGCAACCAGAGAGAAGAACGCCAGCAACAAATAGAAGAAGGCAAAGGCGCATCGATCAGCCTCCCCGCCGTATGGTGATTTTCTGCTGACGCCAGCCGACGCCCGAAACAAGGACAGCCTTGTCGATATTGTAATCGACGATCATCATGCCGTTCTTCATCCGGTAGTTTACGATCCGGTTTTGCCTGCCAGAAACCACGAAGAGGACCGGCGCATCCTGACCGGAGAGCGTTCGCGGAAACTGTATGTAGGTCTTCTGCCCATCCGAATAGACGCGCTTCGGCTTCCAGGGCGCGCTGCCGCTCAGCGAATAGGAGAAGGCAAGTTGCTCTGGCGGTACGCCGCCGTCGGAATTGGTCATCGTCTGAATTCGAGCGTTGATGTCGGACAATCTCGTCGCGGCCTCTTCCGGATACTCGAAACCAACGCGGGCCATGTACTGGCTTGGATGCGATTTGAGCTTAATGTGATACGTGCGCCTCGACGTCGTCACGACCATCGATGTGACCAGCCCGGCCTCAGACGGTTTGACGATCAGGTGAATTGCCTGTCCGCCCGCAGCACCGGATGTGGCCGGCTCGACCTTCCAACGCACCGTATCGCCGACAAGAACGTCGCGGACAATCTCTCCACCCTGAAGCTCGATGTCGCAGACCTGTAAAGGTGAGCAGACGACAGAAGGCTGCGTCTCACCGAACAGGAAGATGACTTTTCCGTCGGCCCCAGTTGTCACCAGTCCCCGCTTCCCACGCCATTTGTTGGAGAGGGTGGTTCCTTTCGCCTCATTCGTCGTCAGGTTCTGGGCAAAGCCCGATGTCGTCGCCGTGATCAAAAGCGCAAGTGCGGTCATGCAGCAAAGCGCTGCCCGATTTAACTGTGTATTCATTGAAGTCCCCTGCCCTTACAGTTGCGCAGTCCAGTCGAAGTCCTTGACATAGAGTCCGATGGGATTGAGCCGGATCGTTGCCTCGTCCTGGGGCGCGGTGATCGCCACCGTGGCTATGCCGCGAAATCGGCGTGTCGCGATTTCCTTGCCCTTGCGATCACGCTCATATTCGGTCCAGTCGATCTGATAGGTCTGGTTCGACAGCGCGACGATGTTGTTTACCTCGACCGCGACGGTCGCATTCACGGCCTTTTCGAATGGCGAGTTGCCGCGGAACCAGGCGTTGATCTTCTGGGTCGAGGGATCGCTTGTCCTCAGAAGCGCATAGGTTCTGTCGATATACTGTTTCTGGACGACGGCATCAGGCGTGATGGAGCGGAAACTGGTGATAAAGCCGCCGAGCGTGGCCCGAATGACCCTTGCGTCTGCATATTCGATCTGCTGGGGAAATCCGGCGGAGACGGTGTTTCCGAGCTTGTCGACCTCGACGATGTACGGCACGAGTTTGACTTGCGTGCTGAGATACAGCGAGTAGCCGAAACCGATCACCGCCATACCCAGGCTTAAGATTCCGACCGTCCGCCATGCCGAGGCCGCCCTCACGTAAGAGCCATATCGTTCCGACCACTCCTGCCTTGCGGCAAGATAAGGGTTCTCGGGGGCGCGTTGCGCTGCCATATTGTTTTCCCTGTCTTGAATTTACGATTTGTCGTGTCGTTCCGGCGGTTGACCGGGCGAGGCTCCCTTGCCACGAGCCTGGTCGAGCTTCGCGTTCGCTAGGCCAAGGATGGAGCCGGCATAGGCACCGGGCGACCCGATCGCCTTCTCCTTGGCTGCGGATCCTGCGGCCTGCCCGGCCGAGCCAAGGCCTGCACCCACTCCACGTAGAGCCGCTCCTCCAAAGGATGATCCGGCGGCCCGCGCCGCTTGCCCTGCAGCAAATCCTGCTCCAGCCGCACCTGCTGCCAGGAAGGCTCCGCCGGTCGCGAATGACGCCGCCTGCCCACCGTGTTGAATGGCTTCCATCCCGCCGGAAACAGACGCCCCCTGAACGACGCCCTGCATGATGTTTGGAACATACATCGCGATGATAAATACAACGACCGAGATGCCGGCGATCGCAAGTGTCGTGATGAACTGGTCGGTCTCGGCGGTAGGGGCCTGAGCAAGTCCCAGGAGGACATTCGAGCCGATCTTTGCGATCATGACCAAGGCCATGAGCTTCATGCCAACGCCGAAAGCATAAACGAGATATCGGACGGCAAAGTCCTTGGTGAACGAGGATCCACCAAGGCCGAGCATTATCATTCCTGCGAGTAGGCCGACATACATCTCGACCATCACAGCCACGAAAATCGCCGCCACCAGCGAAAAGCAGATCACAACAATACCCATGGCGAGAACGGCTGCGATCGCAAGGGCATTATCCTCGAAGACACCGAACTTGGCCTGTTCCGACATCTGCGAAGCGACACGGATACCTGCATCGAACACCTCCGCGGGCGAAGCTGACCCACTGCCGGCCCCGATCTGATAGAGACTATCGACAACAGCTTTGGCAAACGTCGGTCCCTGGGTCAAAACAAAGGCAAAAAAGCCGATGAACATTATCCTCCGCACAAGCTCTGCGAACCAGCTGTCGAGGGATGCCGACTGAATGGCGAGCCACACCGCGGCAATCCCCACCTCTATTCCGGCGAGGATCCAGAACAGAGACCTTGCCGCATCCATGATCGTTGTTTCCCAGCCCTTGGCAGCGGAAGAAACCTGATTTTCTAGCTCTGTGAGGACTTGGCCCTGCTGTGCAAACGCAGGGCCGGCCAGCATAAGGCAGGCAAGTCCGGTTGCAAAAAAGATCAACTCGATCCGTGCCCTCACCATCTTGGACGCATTTCCTGGCCCTTTTCGATTGGGGGCAGGTCCTTTTTCACACCGAAAAACTTCTCACTCATTTTGGATGCGGACCGATCGTCGGATTTCATGATGAACACCCTTGCTGCGGACACCGAAGCCGCCGCGACCAAAAGCGCGATAGCAATGACAACTGCGCGGCTCACCAGCGTGGCTCCATCTTCTGACCTTCGGGGACGGCACTGGTATCGGCGTTGAAGAACTTTTCCCGCCGAGCCTGCGCGAGATCCTTGTCGGTTTGCTCGCTTTGCAGCCACGTCCCCATCATCGTCATCTGCTGGGAGACGAGACCACGCAGCTTCTGCATTTGCGCAACCTGCTGCGCCGCAATTTCGTGGCCGACCTGGAGAGCTTTCATTTGGCCATCGGCCGATTCCGACATGTTTCGGAGGGAGCCCATCGTATCCTCCTCGCTGTCGAACTGGTCAGCCGTCAGGCTTGCAGCCTTGAGCGTGCTGGCGATGGTGTCGCGGTTGGTATCTGACCAACGGGCATAGTTCGAGGATAGGTCCGTCCCGTTGGCGGCGGCAGTCTGAAGATCAGCATAGGATTGAAAGCGCTGTTTCAGCACATCATCTGCGCTCCCCATCGAGAAAGAGATGCTCTGTCCCTGATCGACGATACTGCGGAGCTGATTGAGGTCGCTCTCCACCTGCCCCCAGATATGATCGGGCAGCTGCGCCGTGTTTTGCAGCATGTTTTCGTAGATGTTCAGCTGGTTTTGGATCTGCTCGGCCAACTGACTGATTTGTGTCAGCTGATTTTCGACTTGCAGGCCGGAGCTTTTAAGAAGGTCAACGAGCTGTGCATTGTTGGCAAGCTGTGTCCACTCGGTTGCAGCGCCCGTCGCTGAGCCAGCAAATGCTGGTGTGGAAGCGCCGGTTACAAACGCTGCAATGACAACGGTCGCTGATTTTCTTCTGAGCGATAGGATATGGTCAAGCATAGCGATTGATCCCTCTTTCATTGAGCCATTGGGTCGGCCAGTCTTTGCCGTAAGTTGAGAGAAGTTCCCGGATCCGAGCGAGGTCGGCTTTGCCGGAAGCACCGACGAAGGAGAGGGTGAGCGGCCCCAGCGCCATATCGAAAAGGCGGCGTCCGTCCGGCGACGTCACGTAATATTCCCGCTTTGGAATAGCGGCTGCGACGATTTCGATTTGGCGAGGATTAAAGCCGATGCGCTCATAGAATTCTCGTGTCCCGGACTCGCGGGCAGCCCCATTCGGGAGGCAGATCTTGGTTGGGCAGGATTCCTTCAGGACATCGATGATGCCCGAGCGCTCTGCGTCCGAAATTGACTGAGTGGCGAGAACGACGGCGCAGTTTGCCTTTCGCAGCACCTTCAGCCACTCGCGGATTTTGTCGCGGAAAACCGGGTGGCCGAGCATCAGCCAAGCCTCATCGAGAATGATGAGGCTTGGTGCCCCCGTGAGCCGCTTTTCGATCCTGCGAAACAGATAGGTCAGCACGGGGACGAGATTTCGCTCGCCCATGTTCATCAGTTGCTCGATCTCGAAGCACTGGAATTGACCGAGGGTCAGCGAATCCTGTTCAGCGTCGAGAAGCTGGCCCATGGGGCCGTCAACAGTATAGTGGTGCAGCGCGTCCTTGATCTCCCGCATCTGCACGCCACTCACAAAATCCGACAGCGACCGGCCTGGAGCCCCCGCCATCAAACCGATCTGCCGAGATATGGCGTTTCGGTGGTCCGGGTTGACCGTGACACCCTGCAGGGAGACGAGTGTTTCGATCCACTCGGAAGCCCAGGCGCGGTCGGTCTCGGTCGAGAGGTCGGAGAGAGGGCAAAAGGCAAGCCTAGCCCCCTCCCCTGCCTCGCCGCCGATTTCGTAATGATTACCATCAACGGCCAGCGTCAGCGGCAGAATAGAGTTGCCTTTGTCGAAGGCGAAAACCTGCGCACCCTTATACCGGCGAAATTGCGCTGCGATGAGCGCGAGAAGCGTTGACTTGCCGGAACCGGTTGGTCCGAAAATAAGCGTATGCCCGACATCATCCACGTGAAGGTTCAGTCGGAAGGGTGACGATCCGGAAGCCACCTGTGTCAGTGGCGGCGCGTCGGGTGGATAGAACGGGCAGGGCGCAAGCGGACTGCCCGACCAGACGGAATTGAGGGGGATCAGGTCAGCGAGGTTGCGGGTGTTTATCAGCGGTTCCCGGATGTTGCAGTACCAGTTGCCTGGCAGGCTCCCGAGGAACGCGTCTGTCGCATTCAACGTCTCGATCCGCGCGCCAAATCCTTCAGCCTGGATCAACCTTCGAACGGACTCGGCTTTATCGGCAAGATTTTCTCTGCTCTCGTCGAACAGGATGATCACCGGCGTGTAATAGCCATAAGCGACCAGCTGCGAAGAGGCCTCGGCGATCGCGTCTTCAGTCTCAGCGACCATGGCCATTGCGTCTTGGTCAACCGATCGGCTCTGTGTCTGGAAGAGTTGGTCGAAGAAAGGCCGTACCTTTTGCTGCCATTTCTTGCGCGTGCGCTCCAACCGCTGTTTGGCTTCCTCAGCATCCAGAAAGATAAAGCGTGACGACCAGCGATAGGTGAGCGGCAAGAGATCGAGGTTATTCAAGATGCCTGGCCAGCTCTCGGCCGGCAAACCGTCGATCGCAATCGCGCTGAGGAACCGGTTTTCGACTTTCGGGGTAAGGCCGTGCTCTAGCTCCGCGGTCGCCAGCCAATCCAAATACATGGGAATTTCAGGCAGACGGACTGGGTGGTTTTCACCGGTGATGCAGAACCGGATGAACTGGAACAGCTCATCGTAGCGGGCAATGCGGGTGCCACCGCGTTCCGGCACCTCACGCGTCCGCATACGCTCAATGGAGATGACGTTGCCGAGGTATTGCTCAATCTCTCGGGTGGAGCGCCTGAAACTGTCGAGCACTGTGTCGGCATAGGTCGCCGTCCGGCTCTCAGTGTCCGAGTAGATATAACGCGTGACGCCAGATCGCCGGCGCTCGGGAGGGCGATATGTCAGGACGAGCGCATGCCGGCTCTCGAAATGCCCGCGCTCCTGTTCGAAGTGCTTACGCCGCTCATCATCGATCATTCGAGTGACAGCATCGGGGAAATGACTGCGTTCCGCAGAAGGATAGTCAGTCGTTGGGATGCGCACGGCCTCGACCTGGATCATCCAGCCGGAACCTAGCCGTGAAAGGATCGTATTGATCTGACGGGACAGATCGTTGCGCTCGAAATCCGTGGCGCTCTCGGAGTCAGGGCCGGCAAAATACCACCCCGCCATGAGACTTCCGTCCTTGAGAAGAATGATCCCATTGTCGACCAGTCCGGCATAGGGCACGAGATCGGCGAACGACGGTGCAGACGGGCGAAGGGAACGCAAAGCGACCATCATTGCACCTCTAAAAACGCCGCCACGGCGAAGACGTGGGCAGGTAGTGATGCCGGTAGCGCAAATGCCGCACGTAGACGTGACGCATGAGGGGATCGGATTTTGCCATCATGCGCAGCGCGCCGACGATCACGAACCAGATGGCGATGCCAAACAGCGCTGAATACAGGGTGAGCACGACGAAGATCAGGATGATTGCCACCAGCCCTGTGACAAGCAGGAGCTCCCGGTCTGCCCCCATCAAAAGGTTCGGCCGTGAAAGAGCGCGGTGAATGCGATTGCGTTGGAGAGCGGAATGCGGCTCACCCATTGGCCCCCTCCCCTCTTGCAACGGGCATCGGCTGGGAAACGGTCCCTGGCAAACTTGTGGCAGTGATGCCGATCGACGCGCCGGTCGCACCGAATAGTCCGACAATCGTAGTCGCCCCCAGCAGGATACCGGCGACCAGTACGATGTAGACGAGGCGTCGCGCGAAATCGTTGAGCTCGCCGCCGAAGATCAGCATTCCGCCGGCGATCGCCATGGCGGCGAGGGCAATTGCTCCTGCGACTGGCCCAGTGATGGATTCCTGAATCTGTTCAAGCGGCCCCTCCCAGGGAAGACTCCCCACCGGAACTGGCAAGGGCTGGCGCCGCAATCGCCGCGCAAAACATCGCAGCGAGCAGTCCGAGGCGAAAAGAGCGATTATGCAGCATGAATGTCCTCATCAATTTGAGCGTAATGTTCGGTCTGGTACCGGCTACCGCTGAAGCCCTCGACATTGATGACTTCTCGTACCCGTCTCCCCCTCCCCGCGCGCTCGATCGAGATGACAAGATCAACGGCCTCGCCGATCACAGCCTGCATCGGCTGCTGACTGACCTCGGCGGTCAGTTGCTCCAGGCGACGCAGGGCGGACATGGCAGTATTGGAGTGGACGGTGGTGACGCCACCGGGATGGCCCGTATTCCAGGCCTTTAGCAGCGTCAGTGCGGCGCCATCGCGGACTTCGCCAACGATGATGCGGTCGGGACGGAGGCGCATGGTGCTCTTGAGCAGCCGCGCCATATCGATCGTGTCACTGGTATGCAGGCACACCGCATTTTCTGCTGCACACCGGATTTCCGCAGTATCTTCAAGAATGACCATGCGGTCGTCCGGTGCTGAGGCTATGATTTCAGCGATCACGGCATTAGCGAGAGTCGTTTTGCCCGAGCCCGTTCCACCCGCGATCACGATATTGAGCCGATTCGCGATTGCGCTCCTGATCACTGTGGCTTGCGCCTCCGTCATCACCTTGTCAGCGATATAGTCGTCGAGTGGGATCAGCCTGGAGGCTCTGCGCCTGATCGTGAACGTTGGGGACGCGACAACCGGGGGCAGCAACCCTTCAAAGCGGTGTCCGCCAATGGGAAGTTCGCCCGAAATGATCGGCCGCTCATCGTCCGCCTCAGATTGTAGAGCGTGTGCGACGGAGCCGATGATTGTTTCCGCTGCTGTCGCAGCCATCTCACCCGCGGGCGCTATGCCCTGCCCTAACCGCTCGATGAAAACTTTACCGTCCGGGTTGAGCATGATCTCGACGACGCCAGGGTCGTCGAGGGCGATACATAGACGATCGCCCAGTGCTTCTTGAAGCTTGCGCACAAGGCGGGAATGCGACTGAAGCATTGCGACGTTCTCCTCGCTGATTGATTTGCGGGAAAAAAAAGCGGGACGGCACCAAGCTGTCCACGTACAAATTTGTACCTCGCGATTCTCTGTCGTTTCCTGCACGGTGGCGCAAGTTGGAGAGACGGCCTGTCGGCGTCTTGAATATTTGCGAACAGATTGTGAGGGAAAGAGATTTTGGGCGGGAATTTATACCAGGCTAAATCTCTGGAAACGTTGAAAAAAAGGCGGGAACAGTTTGTTGCATCAAAGAGCGTTAAGGTTTTGTTAACCCTATTTCTCTTGCGGACAGACGGGAATCGTGCGCTATCTTCAGACGGTAATAGCGCGTCTGACGCTGATAAACCGTCTTGAACCTGAGGCTAAAGTGAACGTGATCGACAGGCACATCAGTAGGGCTGCAACGTCCGCACATATTACGCAGCGCGCGGAAGCTCTATCCGCGAGACTCCGTGCGGTCGGTGAACGCGCCTTTCCCCCGACCGCGCAGAAGTCGCTTCGGTCGTTCACCTCTGGGGAGGTAGCCGAGATCGTTGGTGTTTCGGATGGCTACCTGCGCCAACTCTCCCTAGATGGCCTCGGCCCGGCACCTGATATCGGGACCGGTGGCCGACGCTCCTATACACTTGAACAAATCAATGGCTTGCGGCAGTACCTCGCCGAGGCACGCCCCAAGGAAGCAGCGCGTTTCTGGCCCCGTCGCCGGGAGGGCGAAAAACTTCAAATCATCACTGTCGCCAATTTTAAGGGTGGCTCGGCCAAGACCACGACATCTCTATATCTCGCGCAGGGTCTGGCGCTCCAGGGTTATCGAGTCCTTGCCATAGATCTTGATCCCCAGGCCTCGCTCTCCGCGATGTTTGGTTATCAGCCGGAATTCGATGTTGCGGAGAATACCACGATATACGGCGCCATCAGGTATGATGACCAGCGTGTGGCGATGAAAGATGTGATCCGCAAGACCTACTTCACGGGCATCAGCATCGTTCCCGGCAATCTTGAGCTGATGGAGTTTGAGCATCAGACCCCGCGATTTATGCTTCAGAACCGAGGACGGCCAGAAGATTTGTTTTTCAGGCGTGTCGCAAGCGCCATTGATCAGGTCAAAGACGAGTACGACATTGTCGTTGTTGACTGCCCTCCTCAGCTTGGTTTCCTCACCATGGGTGCTTTGAATGCAGCGACAGGAATGATTGTCACCGTCCACCCACAAATGGTGGACGTAGCTTCCATGAGCCAATTTCTCCTAATGACGTCCGATCTTGTCTCCGTAATCGAAGAGGCGGGAGGTAAGCTAGACTATGATTTTCTGAGGTTCCTTGTGACCCGCCATGATCCTCGAGATGTACCTGAACAGGAAATCGTCGGTTTACTTCGGGATGTATTCGGTACCGATGTGATGGCTGCGGCAGCATGGAAATCGACCGCAATTGCTAATGCCGGTTTGACCAAGCAATCTCTTTACGAGTTGTCGCGTGGCGCGGTCGGTCGATCGACCTATGATCGAGCGATGGAATCGATTAGTGCCGTGAATCACGAGGCTGTCGGCCTAATCAATGAAGTGTGGGGGAGATGATGGTGCTCCACTATCAAAAGAATCAATCGCTTAACTTGTTGTCAGCTGACGACGTGATGTCGTTGGGGCTAGTAGTTAAACGTTCTGATTGGGGAAATGATAGATGAGCAAACGCACTCAATCAGTTCGCAATCTCTTTGCCGCAGGGCCTGATGAGGCGCCGACCGTGGACACACGTCAACCAATGCAGCGCGTAGCGTCAGGAGCGGTTCGGTCGTTGAAGGACACTTTTTCGGAAGTTGAGAGGGACTACGAAGAACTCAAGCAAAAAGTTGCTGACGGCGCTCTTCCGATTGACCTCGATCCGTCTCTTATCGACCCATCCCCTTTCGCCGATCGTTTTGCGGATCAGGATGCTTCGGCTGTCGAAGCGCTCAAAGCCTCTTTCCTTGAGCACGGGCAAGAAATACCAATTCTAGTACGGGCTCATCCGACTGAGATTGGCCGTTATCAGATTTCTTATGGCCATCGTCGCGTACGAGCTGCCACTGAGCTTGGTCTTAAGGTCAAGGCTTACGTGCGCGAACTTAGTGACGATCGCCTTGCTGTCGCCCAAGGCATTGAAAATTCAGCTCGTGAAGATCTTACCTTTATAGAGCGTTCAATGTTCGCGCTGAAACTCGAGGAAGGCGGGTTTGAGAGGACACTCATTCAAACCGCGTTGTCGGTTGATCGGCAGGAAGCATCCAAGCTGATCAACGTAGGCCGCGCAGTTCCTGGTTGGCTGGCCGAAGCGATAGGCCGGGCTCCGAAGATAGGTCGCCCGCGGTGGCAGGAGCTTGCTGACGGTCTGAAAAATGCAGGAGCGGAAAGCAAAGCGCGTAAGGCTACAACTGACAAGTCTTTTGGTCACAAGACTTCGGATGATCGCTTTATCGCGGTTCTTCGCGCGATAAAGGCGATCGATAGACCGAGCGCGGAAAAGACGCCGGTACTTTCCGCAAAGTCTGCCGAGGGTGCTAAGATCGCGACCCTCGCGGTCTCCGGCAGGGTTTGTAAAATTGAGATTGATAGAGATCGGGACGAGGCGTTTGCCAAGTTCGTGATGGATCGAATTCCTGATCTTTACGAGAAATTCCGGCAGACCGAGCCCGGATCCGAAGGTTAGAAAAGGAAGAAACCGCAAAAGAAAAAGGCCCCCAAACGTTGCCGTCGTGGAAGCCTCTCTCATTGGTCTAAGCAGCCTGAGAATCGCATTTCCATGAATCCCAGTCAATAGTCTTTGGCACCGATTTGGTGAGCTGATTCCTTTTGCCGATCGAAAGGTGAAAGAAAAATGCGAAGTGGAAGTGTAACGACGCCATTCGGGCGGCGGCCGATGACGCTTGCCTTGGTCAGGACCCAATTCCAGACAGCGGACATCCGTAAGGGAAAAGTTGCGGACAAATGGAAAGTATACCGCGACGCCTGCGAAGCACGCACGCTACTTGGCCTGCGCGATAGGGCGCTTGCTGTGCTCAACGCTCTCCTGTCGTTTTATCCAGAGACGGACCTCAGCGAAGATGCGAACCTTGTGGTCTTTCCGTCTAATGCTCAACTGAGCGCACGAGCGAACGGCATCGCGGGTACGACTCTGAGAGAGGCCTTGGCTGTATTGGTGGGTGCCGGACTGATAAATCGTAACGACAGCCCCAATGGTAAACGCTACGTGAGACGTGGCAAGGACGGCGAGGTGGAGACAGCATATGGGTTCAGTCTTGCCCCATTGCTTGCGAGGGCGGAAGAACTTGCTCTCATGGCGCAGCGGGTGGCCGAGGAGGCACGACGCTTCAAGGTAGTTAAGGAGCGGACGACTATCGCGCGCAGGGACGTGCGTAAGCTTATCACGGCTGCTGTTGACGATGGTGCGCCTGGCGACTGGGCGACGATGGAGACAATCTACCTAGGGGCCGTAGCAAAGCTTCGGACCGCCAAGTCGATTGAGGCCCTTGAATCGATCCTGGACGAACTGGAACTATTGCGCGAAGGTGTACTTAGCGTATTGGAAAGCAACATCTTTTCACAAAAAACCGCTACCAATGACAACGAAATCCGTCAGCACATACAGAATTCAAATACCGAATCTATAAATGAATTTGAACCTGGCTCAGAAAAAGAGCAGGGCGAGAAACCGATGTTAAAACCAGACCGACCGGCGGAGCCGCTAAAGAGTTTCCCTATTGGTTTGGTGATGCGAGCGTGCCCTGAAATTGCGGCCTATGCGCCTGGAGGCCAGGTCCAGAGTTGGAGGGACTTGATGTCCGCCGCAGTCGTGGTTCGATCGACCTTGGGAGTGAGCGCTTCAGCGTATCAGGACGCTTGCGAGGCGATGGGCGCCGAGAATGCGGCCGTCGCGATGGCAGCGATACTTGAGCGAGCTGGGCACATCAATTCAGCTGGTGGCTATCTCCGCGATCTCACCTCCAGAACTCGCCGCGGTGAGTTTTCGCTCGGCCCGATGATAATGGCGCTTTTGAAAGTGAACTCTGGCGGGGCTATAAGTGCGTGATGTCCCCGATCTTAGGAGCTTTCGGAAGCCGTCGATTGTAGTCAGCTGACAACAAACTAACCCCCTGTTGCAGCTAAGGTTTCTTAATCGCCTGCGCGGTCCGGATCAGGAGTCAAACCAGGAGTTTGCAACTGAAATAGCCGAACGTGTTTCGAAGGTGGCACCAGTGGTCGTTCTTTCCGCCGCGCGGTAGAGTAGATAGAAGCTTCAGCGTTGCTTTGGGAAACAGCGCGGCGAAATGCGCCTTGAGCATGACCATCGTTTACCAGCTCGTTTTGCCAACGCCACGGAAATACAGTTTCAGTGAACATGCTGTCATGGCTGTGCGGAGGACGACGGCGCCCTTATAACAATCGCGTAGCCCGGCCGCTCCGGCGGGTCGCGTTGTTGTAGTAGCTTGACGCCTGCTGTACCGATCGGTGGCGCGACTGCTCCATCGCCTCCGGCAAAGGAACGCCTCGGTTTGCGGCTTCAGTCAGATAGCCCGACCGCAACCCATGCGCGGAAAACTCATCCGCCTCCAGACCGGCCATCGTCGCCCGCTGTTTGACAATATCATTGATCGCCTTCGGATCGAGCGCCCGACGGGATACATTCCCCCAGCGATCAATCGCCCGGAACACACTCCCACTTTCAATCTTGGCGGCAACAAGCCAGGCGTTCAGGGCATCAACCGGCCGGCCGGTCAGGTAGACAACTTCATCGCTGTCGCCGCTGCTGGTCTTTGTGCGGCCGAGATGGATCGACAGCGAGGGCAGGGGAGCCCCGCCCTCAACGGCGATCGGCGGCTCAGCCGTCAACTGTTCCCTGCGCAGCCCGGCAATCTCGCTGCGACGGCGCCCACCCGACGCAAAGCCAACCATCAGGATAGCCCGATCGCGGATGTCACGAAGGCTTTCGCCGGCACAAGTTGCCAGCATTTTTGCCATGATGTCGCCGGTGACCGCCTTTGCGCTCTTGCGGCGGCGTTGGCGTGGCACGGCACGAACGGCGAGCCGGATTGCGGATTTGAGGGCAGGGGAGGCGAAAGCGCCGTTGAAACCTCGCCACTTAGTCAGTGTCGACCAGTTGGCCAGACGACGGCGCACGGTATCGGGCGCGTGCGGCCCGGTTGATCTGAGAAAGCCGCCATCTCGAAGGGCCTGGTCAACCTCAGCCGGCATGCCATGGTCCGGATCGGTTTCGCGCCTCGCTGGGTCCCAGAGGTGATGGGCGACAAACTTGAGGAGCAGCGCCTCGGGGGCCGGCCAAGGAAGGGCGCCGCCAGTCGCGGCATGCGACCAGGCTTCGAGATAGCCGAGATCGGAGGTCAACGCCCGCAGCGTATTCTCACCCATACCTTCGTTGACCAGATGACGCAGGGTCTCGACGTCCTGGTCGGTCAGGATTTCGGCAAGCTTGTCACGTCGGTCGATCGGCAGCACCGCCGCGATGTTGTCGAGCTGTTCGGCGCGGTTTAAAACATTCTGGGTGACCGACGATACCGACAAGGTCTTTTTCGTCATGGTACATGTCCAATGCTAATCGTGCGTTTGCAAAAGTTACGGAAAGCCCGTATATTCCGCAACAAAGGAGTTCTGCCATGACCTCGACCGTGACAGCAGCAGCCGTTTCCAAGAATTTTGGCGCCTATCAGGATGCCGCAGTCCGCGAGCCGGTGATTATCACCAAGAACGGCCGGCCGCGCACGGTTCTGATCGCCTATGAGGACTATCTGCGTCTGGCCAGACGCGACCGTCGCGTAGATCTCACCACAGCGATGAGTGATGATGAACTTGCCGCCATTGAAGCGTCGCAGATGGAGCCGGGTCTCGATCATCTCAACGCCGAACTGCTGACGGACAAACATGCTGCCGACTGAACCAAAAGTCGGTTGGGTCTTTCGTTATTCCTATCTCTGGCATTGGCAGCATCTCGAAGGCCGGGAGGAGGGCGACAAGGACCGCCCGGCGTTGGTGTTGGCAATTGTTGCGACCCTGGACGATGGCACGCCCGCAGTCCGTGTCCTGCCGATCACGCACTCGCCGCCCTCTGATCCGAGTGACGCGATCGAAATCCCGCCGGCGACAAAACGGCGTCTCGGACTGGACGACGAACGATCCTGGATTATCCTGACGGAAAGCAACCGGTTTGTCTGGCCGGGACCGGATGTCCGGCCCGTTGAGAGCGAAACAGGCTACCTTGGCCCTTTGCCACCGGCATTGTTCAACGAGATCAAGCGCCGTTTTGTCGAACTGGCGCGCGGCCAGCGTCATCGCGCCACGGCCCGCAGCGAGTAGCGGCTTAGCTGCGGTCGCGGACCTTGGCTGGCCGCGTCTTTGATCTGCAATGTCGAGCAAAATGGGTCCTTTGTGATCGTCCTTGCGCCCAGTTTCACTTGTCGGCATTCTTAATCGAGTGGATTCTATCTCACTGATTTCTCAGGACAAGGGGTTTTCCAATTTCGCCGGACTCGCCCTAATTCTCCGGACTCCTTCGTCACTTAAAGTGCTGTCGCGGCTCTGTTACGATCCCGCGTCATCTTAGCTGTCGATGTAGTCGGCGCAAAGCTCCACTTGAACCGTGACGGGATGGGGAGATATAGGATGAACAAAAGACCCGATAAAATGGTGGCGACTGAGGTCGCTTGGACGAAGGCGGTCACTCGCGAAGCGCTGATCCGGCCGCTGGCAGCGGCGAAGCGTATACCAGCGCTCGGCCTTGCACGAGTGTGCCGGGAACTTGGGTTGAAGCGGTCGCGTCTTTACGAACTGATAGCCCTTTATCGAGTGGCGCCGGTAGCCAGCTCGCTTCTTGATGGCGTGGCGGGTCAAGAAAAGGGAGGCCGTCGACTGCGTGACGATGTCGAAGAGACCATCGAGGTTGCAATCCGCGACACCTATCGAAGTCGCGAACGGCCGACTGCGAAGGCACTTCATGACCGCGTCCGCCAGCTGTGCCACGAGGCCGGTATCCCCACACCTTCCTTGAAAGCTGTCAGAGGTCGAGTCCATCAAGCGGACCAAAGGGGGCTTTATAGAGATAGGGAGGGAGCCACGGCCGGGCGCCAACGGTTCGCACCGGTTGTCCGGGAATATACTGCAGACTATGCATTTCAGGTCGTGCAGATCGACCATACGCTCGTAGATCTCTTTATCGTCGATTCTTTCCATCGCCGCCCTTTGCAAAGGCCGTGGCTGACACTGGCCATCGATATCGCAAGCCGGATGGTGGCCGGTTTTCATATCAGTCTGGAAAGCCCTTCATCGACATCCGTTGCCCTCGTCGTTCAACAGTTGGTCTTGCCGAAGGAACCGTGGCTCGAAGATCGGCGTATCAAGGCCGATTGGCCGGCCCATGGCCTTCCGGATATCATTCATCTCGACAACGCTCGAGAGTTTCATGGCAAAGCTCTCGTTCGCGGGGCAGCAGAACACGGAATTTCCCTTGTTCATCGTCCGGTTCGCCGTCCGCATTACGGCGCGCATATCGAACGGCTGATCGGCACCATGATGGGGGCGGTGCATATGCTGCCGGGTTCGACCTCAAGCAACGTCGCGGATCGCGGGTCTTATGACTCCGAGAAACATGCAGCGATGACCTTGGATGAGTTGGAGAGGTGGCTCACACTCGAAATCACAGGCCGCTATCATGCCGATCTTCATCGCAGCCTGGGCGTGCCTCCACGGCTGGCCTGGGATGACGGCCTTGCTGATCGGCCATACGCGTTGAGGCTTCCCCATGATCCTGGCCAGTTCCTGAAGGATTTCCTGCCGTTTGAAGAACGGTTCGTCCGTAGAGACGGGATCCATCTGTTCGGGCTTCGCTATTGGGACGATGTGCTTAGCCCATGGGCCGGCCGGGGCCAGCGGGTGCGCGTCAAGTACGACCCCCGAGACCTGTCGCGCGTTCAGGTAGAAGGGGCCGACGGCTTCGTCTGGACGGTTCATTTCGCTGATCTTCGGCGCCCGCGTATCACGCTTGGTGAGCATCGTCTGGCCTTGGCTGCATTGCGAGCAAAAGGCGTCCGGGCCGTCAACGAAGAGCTGATCTTTTCGACGATTGCCGAGCAGCGGCAACTTTTGGCGGACGCTGCGGTGAAAACACGAACCGTGCGCCGGAATGCAGAGCGGAGCGAGCGCGCATTGTTCGCAAGTCGGGGTTACGACGCTCTTCCCGACGACCAGCCCAGTCCAGAAATTTTCGAGGATCTGCCACCATTGTCCGTGGAGGAGTGGTCATGACAGCATACGAGCACCTGCAGCCGGCGTATCGCCAGTATGCCGATCTCGATACCGATGAGCGCATCGCCTGGCTGCGTGCGGATAGATGGCTTGAGACTTCGCAAGCAACGACGGTGATCAGGCGGCTAGAGGATCTTCTGTCTTACCCTCCGCGCGACCGGATGCCCTGCCTTCTCATCTATGGCGAAACCGGTATCGGCAAGACCAAGATCATTCGGAAATTCCTACGTGATCATCCGCCTCGGTTCGACCGGAGCACAGGCGTCACGACGATGCCTGTCGTTGCCATGCAGATGCCGGCCGAGCCGATCGAGCGCGATGTCTATGGTGAGCTGCTGAATGCACTGGGCGCGCCAGGTCCCCAGTACGAAGCCGCATGGCGCCTGAAGGCCATTTGCCGAAGCATGATGCGTGACATGGGCGTTCGGATGCTGATCATCGACGAGATCCACGCTGTCCTGACCGGCACATTTCGCCAGCAGCGAATATTCCTCAACGTCATCCGGTTCCTGGCTAATGATCTGAAGGTGCCTATGATCTGTGCGGGGACGGACCTTGCCCGACAAGCCCTTCTAACAGACCAACAGCTCGCCGAGCGGTTCGATGCTCTTCATCTGAACCGTTGGTCCAACGACAAAAATCTGGCCCAGCTTCTGTCGAGTCTGGCCGGAATTCTCCCCCTCAGGGAACCATCCGATATAGGCACTGCCGCAGTCCGCCAACGTGTCCTTGAGTTGACCGACGGTGTAACGGTCAGGATTTTCCGGTTGATTGAGACCGCAGCGGTCGAGGCCATCCGAAGTGGTAACGAGCGCATTGCCATCGAAAGCTTCACCGGTGGCGAGCTGGTTTTGCCCCTGATCTCGATGACGCGATACTCGGAGCGGCAACTGCAGAGACGGATTGCCCGGTGAGGACGACACCGCTTTTGCCGCTGGCACCGCGCCATATGGCGACGAACTGATCTCATCGTGGCAGGCGCGGGTTGCGGCAAGGTATTCCCGGCAAAGTGCTGATATTGAAGCTTGGCTGGGCCTCGACAGCTCAACCGATAACGATTTCGATCCAGACCCGACAAGTGTTTGGAGATGGAGCCGCGCTTGCAGGATCCGACCTGCCGTCGTCGAGGCGCTCGCACTTTCCCGGAATGCTGCCTCACTTGGTTATGTCCGGCAGTCCAGATGGCGCGGCATATGTCCCGCCTGCCTGGAGGGCGATCGGCGAAACGGCCGCGATCAGTATCTTCGCAGACACTGGTCGCGCGCTGAGACCGTTGCTTGTAGCATCCACCGCGTTCGCCTCCGCTTCTCCTGTCTGAAATGTTTAAGGCGATGCGACTTCCGGTATGAATACCGGGACGGGTTGGCCGAGCTGATTTGCTCCGGCTGTATGAGAGCTGTGTCGCGTGCCCCACCGTCGCATTTTGAACTCCGTTACGCCGGCCTGCTGATTGCGACGATGGAGGCGATCGACGATGCGGAGAAGGGGAGGGGCGAGACAAAGCTTGCCGACATTCGAAAGGCTATCCGCTTTCTCTGGAGCGGTTCTGTGAACCACGGAAGACCCGAGATCACTTTTTTCGGCGTTCAAGACATAAAAGGGCCGGCTTCCATCCCGGTGAACGTGGATGCGCCGTTGACGTGCTTGTCCATGACATGGCGGTCCAGCACTCTCCTGACGATGGCGCAGATGCTGGATATCAGCAGCGCACAATCCGAGTTCGGCCCTCCTAGCGATTGTTTGACGTTCGCTTTCCAGCAGTTTGAGAAAAATATAACTTCGAGTCAGTCCCTGACTACTCGGTCATCTACGGGGAAAAAAGCAGAATCGATCTTCCGCCTCGATCCAACAGTAAATATTTTAGAGCTGTCGCCGCGATTACGAAGGATCCGAGGTGGCACGCCATTTCGACGCTTAGGGGACGCCAACGCTCAATCGCGCTCTCGCGACTAGCTCGTAGTCTTTTGGATCTCCTCGAGGGGTGACGCGCTCTCTTGTAATCGCCCTGTAAAACTGCTGCTTCCGTCGTTATTCGGGGTCCGGTCGGCGCGACGCGGCGTCGAGAAAGCTCCTCTGGGGTCGGAGGGCGTCTCTCTGCTCCTGAGTGTGCTGCGACGATCAGGTCACTTGGCGGACTTGAAAGATAGACATTATACGTTATATTATAATGGATAATGTAAATGGACTAAGGAGTCAGTCATGTCCGTGATCAGGATTTCAGAGAAGCTGTCGGTCTCGCCGCAGCCAAGTGCCGACGACATCAAGTCCCTTCGTCGCCAGGGTTTCGCGACGCTGATCAACAACCGCCCGGACGCCGAGGACGCCGCCCAGCCCGGCACGGACGTGGAAAGCCAGGAAGCCGAGCAGTGCGGCCTGTCCTACGCTTATGTCCCGGTCACGCTAGGTACGATCACCGAAGCCGACGTCCGTGCCTTTCAGAAGGCGGTCGATGCGTCCGAAGGCCCGGTGTTCGCCCATTGCAAGTCGGGCACGAGGTCCCTCACCCTCCATTTAATCGGCGAGGTTCTCGACGGGCGAATGGCTGCCGAAGACGTCGTCGAGTTCGGCCGTGCCCACGGCTTCGACAGCAGCGCCGCCGCGGCATGGCTCAAGCAGCACGCGGCACGCCGCCCGCGGGTGAAAGGCTTGTTCGACAAGCGCACCTGGAGCGTCCAATATGTCGTGTCCGATCCGGCGACAGGCAAGTGCGCCATTATCGATCCCGTGCTGGACTTCGACGAGAAATCGGGAGCCACCGCGACCATCAATGCCGACGCGATCCTCGGCTATGTCAGGGAGAATGGCCTGACGGTCGAGTGGATCCTCGATACCCATCCGCATGCTGATCATTTCTCCGCGGCCCACTATCTCAAGGAGAAGACTGGTGCCAGAACCGCGATCGGCGGACGCGTCGTTGATGTTCAGAAGCTCTGGAAGAGGATCTACAACTGGCCCGAGCTTGCCACCGACGGCTCGCAGTGGGACCACCTTTTCGCACACGGCGAAATGTTCAAGGTCGGCTCCATCGACGCGAAGGTGATGTTCTCGCCCGGTCACACGCTCGCCTCGATCACCTACGTGGTCGGCGACGCGGCGTTCGTCCATGACACGCTTTTCATGCCCGAGAGCGGCACGGCGCGGGCAGACTTCCCCGGCGGAGACGCCCGCGTCCTGTGGAAATCGATCCAGGACATCCTCGCCCTCCCGGACGACACCCGAATCTTCACCGGACACGACTACCAGCCGAACGGTCGCGCTCCGCGGTGGGAAAGCACGGTGGCCGAGCAGAAGAAGTCCAACGAGCATCTTGCCGGAGTGACGGAAGAGCAGTTTGTGGAGCTCCGGAGGAGGCGTGACAAGACGCTGCCGCTGCCGAAGCTCATCCTGCATGCGCTGCAGGTAAACATCCGCGGAGGGCGTCTGCCGGAGCCTGAAGCGAACGGCAAGCGCTACCTCAAGTTCCCGCTCGATGCATTGCAGGGAGCCGCATGGGAATGAACACCGATTTAAGGAAAATGATGAAGGCACGGCTCTCTCCCGCCGAGATGGTCGGCCGGGCCGGAGAGGTCGCCGATCTCCTGAAGACGTTGTCCCACCAGTCCCGTCTCATGATCGTGTGCACGCTAGTCGAGCGCGAGTTCTCGGTCGGCGAACTCGAGGAAAAGCTCAACATCCATCAGCCGCATCTTTCGCAGCATCTGACGGTGCTGCGGAGCTCCGGAATTGTCGAAACCCGGCGGGATGGAAAGCAGATCTTCTACCGCCTGACCGAGGAGAAGGCCGCACAACTGGTCTCCGCGCTCTATGACATCTTCTGCGTAAAGGAAGAGACATGAACATCTATCTCCAGTCGCTGAGCGGCGGCATGCTGATCGGCGCATCCGCGGTCATGCTCCTGCTTCTGAACGGCCGGATCGCCGGCATCAGCGGCATCGTCGGCCGCCTTGCCCAAGGCATCGGCTTGACCACCAATCTTGCGTTCGTACTTGGCCTCCTGCTCGGGCCGCTCGTCTACCTGCTGGCGGTCGGTAACTGGCCGACCGTCGAGATCACAGCGGGCTGGCCGATGATCATCGTCGCCGGACTGCTAGTCGGCCTCGGTTCGCGGATGGGATCCGGATGCACCAGCGGCCACGGCGTGCTGGGCCTTGGCTGCCTCTCTCCACGATCCATGGCCGCCGTCGCCACCTTCTTAATCGCGGGGGTCATCGCCGTCACCATTCTACGAGGCCTCGGATTATGAATAGGACCATCTATCAATTCGGCGCCGCCCTCGCCTCTGGCATTGTCTTCGGCTTCGGCCTGTCGCTCTCCGGCATGCTGAATCCCGCTCGCGTCCAAGGCTTCCTCGACGTCTTGGGCAACTGGGACCCAAGCCTTGCCTTCGTTCTTGGCGGCGCCGTCGCTGTCGCCTTCATCGGCGTACAGGTGATGAAGAAGATGCGCCATCCTGCTTTCGACGACAGTTTCCATGTGCCCACAAACCGGACGATTGACGCGCCGCTGGTCATCGGCTCGGCCTTGTTCGGAATCGGCTGGGGGATCGGCGGCCTCTGTCCGGGGCCGGCTGTCGCTTCCCTGTCGGTCGGCTTTCCCCAGACGGTGCTGTTCGTCGTCGCCATGCTGGTCGGCATGATACTTTACGACCGGATTTGGAGCGGAAGGACATGAGCACTTCCGTTCTCGCGGCCGTCGGATCTGGCGGGATCGTCGGCTTCATGCTCGGCCTTCTCGGCGGCGGGGGATCCATTCTGGCGACGCCGCTCCTGCTTTATGTCGTCGGCGTCACGCAGCCTCATATCGCGATCGGAACCGGAGCGCTCGCGGTTTCGGTGAACGCCTTCGCCAACTTCGCGAGCCACGCTATAAAGGGTCACGTCTGGTGGCGGTGCGCAGCCGTCTTCTCCTTGCTCGGCGTCTTCGGCGCGCTTGCCGGCTCCAGCCTCGGCAAAGCGATGGACGGAGGCCGCCTGATCTTCCTGTTCGGCGTCCTGATGGTCGTGGTCGGCGCCCTGATGCTCAAGCCCAGGAAGCCGACGTCCGTAAAAAGCCGGCCGGTCGACCTCAGGATGTGCTTTGTAACCGCAGCTGTGGCGCTTGCAGCCGGAGCGGCATCGGGTTTCTTCGGGATTGGTGGCGGCTTCCTGATCGTTCCCGGCCTGATGCTGGCGACCGGGATGCCGATGATCAACGCGATCGGCACGTCGCTCCTCTCCGTCGGAGCGTTTGGGCTGGCGACCGCGTTGAACTACGCGGCGTCCGGGCTAGTGGACTGGTGGCTTGCCATGGAGTTCATTGGTGGAGGCGTAGCAGGCGGCCTTTTCGGCACGATGCTGGCAACTCGACTGAGCGCCTACAAGAACATACTCGACCGTCTGTTCGCGGCGCTCATCTTTGTCGTCGCAGGTTACATCTTCTACCGGAGCTTGGCATCTACGCCAGCAGGGTGATGCTGCACCTACATCGACACGTGGTGCTGCGTTGTGGAGCCGACGCGTTGACTTAGCACTCTTTGAGACTCCGTCAGCCCCGAAGAAGCCCGAAGCGAAACGCCTCGTCCATGAGCGCTTTTACGGACGAGGGTTGCCATTTCCGGCCGCCGCGAACCGGACGCTCTCCCATCTGATCCAACTGCGCCGCGATGTCGCGCAGTGTCAAACTCGGATCGGCGATAGCGATTGCTGCCACCAGCTTCATATGGTGATCGTCTACTGGTCTGCGAGGGGATCGCGCCAACAGTTCAGGGTCCGCGAGCTTTTCGCGAACCATGCGATGGACAGCACGGCGTAACCGCTCGACAGTCCAGTCGTGGCCCTTGCGGTTAAGGACCAGGACGACATTGTCCCAGCTATGCTGTGGGCGTAGTCGCTTCACCATCGGAAGCCAGGTCTGCGCCGAGGTGATCAGCTCGTCGAGATAAAGCTGGTTCTTCGCAGCGGCCGCAGTCCGTATCGCCTCAGGGCGTCGCTCGCGAAGGCCCGGATTGCCTGCAATCCGGCCGCGTGCCTTGGCAGCCTTCATACCCGATTTCGTTCGCTCCGCTATGAGCGCACGCTCAAGCTGGGCGACGGCGCCCAGGACCTGTAGCGAAAACATACCCTGAGGCGTCGACGTGTCGATCGGATCGCGCAGCGATCGGAAATGGACGCCACGTTCCTCAAGGTCTTCGATGACATCAAGCAGATGACTGACGGATCGTGCCAACCGGTCCAGTCGCACGACGACGAGGACGTCGCCGGTGGTCAGCTCCCTTAGCAGTCTGGCGAGAACTGGTCTGGCACGAGAGGCACCTGAGCCGTGCTCCTGATAGATCCGGTCGCAGCCCCCGCGCGCAGTTCATCGACCTGCGCATCGTGGAGCTGGTCCTCTGTAGAAACACGCGCATAACCCATCAAGCGCCGCGGCAGGGGAGGGGCTACACGTCTCGCTGATTTTGCCATGGATATTCGGCTCGATTCTGGCATTTTGTTCAAATAAAGAATGCGTCGATAAACGGTCCTTTGCAAGCGTGTTTTATGAGTGATATGCGAGTCCGCAGAGCGCGATTTATGACCATACACTGGTGTTTGGTCATCCAGTTATTCGAACGCGCGCCAGCGGCGATCTGAGGCGGAAACGCTGGGAAGTAAGGCTTCTGAGCGCATAACGTTCGCTGATCTGCGCTCGGACGGACGACGCCGACCGGAATTTTCTTCAGAGCCTGCGGCGACTGCGCCTGTACTGAGCGGGCAAAGCGCGAAGAGCGCGTTGAATCCACCGAATGAGGGCGAAATAGGCCCGAAATCGCCGGAAATGTGGGGAATCCGCTGAATCAGGATGGCCGACATTGCCGATTAGCGATCCGAAATCAATAACCATCGATAAGCGATACTTATCGATGGTTAGAACCTCTGTGGTTTTTAGTTCCCGATTTCAATTGAAGCGATAAGCGAAAAACCCTTCCTTCAGTTTTTAGCTTGCGGTTTCAACAGAGGGTAGGGAAGGGGCACCATCCGGTTGATATCACTATTGATGTTCCAGTGATTTACCACCGGGGATCCGGCCATTCCGCATTTTCCCATGCAGCGAATTCTGCCGGGGAGACCAGGTTCTTCTCGCCGTTCTTCAATCGCATAGAGTAGAAGCTGTCATACATCGGATCGAAGCTTGAAAGGAGCTGCGCAAAGCCGGATTTTCGTTGGGCCTTCGTCCATGAGCAGAAGATCCCCCGCGGCTGTCGATCATGTCGAATACTTCAAGCTGTGCTGGATCAAGGCGCTGCCAGAGACCAATGATTTGCTCAGCCTGTGCACCAAAGTCTTCGCGCAGCGCATCCTCGATGACCGCCTCCAGAGCGTAAGAGATAGCCTGGGTCTTGGCCGTATGGCTAAGGAACGCGAGGGATTGTCTCAACAGCCTCTGCTGCAGCAGAAGAACTGGCCAGAGGATCTGGACACCGTATCGAACACCGATTTCCTCAGAATGCTTTGGCGGCTGGATAACCTCACGTTGCCGCTCAAAGGCTTTGCGCACATCGTAGGCCAGGCCCAGAAACGAGCCTTCCTTGTCGATGACAATCGGTGAGCGGTCATTCACCTCGTGGACGACTTCGTGCAGCCAGGTCAGGGACGTGTGGTCTCCGACGAGAAGGATGCCAGCGTGGTTTTTGAGCAAGCTGTATGAGAGCATGTAGACTAATCCTTCCATCGACGAACATGGAGTTGATCAAGCCGCCCATGGGTTGAGGATATCAACTCCGAAGCCCTCGAAATCTTTGGTGTTGCGTGTCGCAAGCGTCAACTGATGAGCGACGGCGGTGGCTGCAATCAGCCCGTCCATCGAGGCAAGCCCACGACCGCTTCGCTTGGCAAGCGCCATAAGATCGCCCCAGGCCAGGGCGACGGGCGCTTCCACCGGAATAATCCGATTTTCGAAACGCTGAGGCAGATCGTGTGCGAGCCACTCGCCCAGGGCCTCGCGCTTTCGTCCGCTATCCATCAACGCGACGCCCCGTCTAATTTCAGCAATCGACACGATGCTGATGAACGTGCGGTCTTCGTCCAACCCGTGAATCCATCTCAGAACACCTTCATCTGGGCTAGGTTTTGTGACTTCCGACAGCACATTCGTATCGAGCAGCAGTCTCATAACGACAAGTCACGCGGCTCGTCACGTTGACGTTGAAGATCCAGATCCGCTCCGCGCAGAGGCGATGACAACAGAAATTCCGCAAGCGATCCCCTGCGCCCAGTTTTCTTCTGCCACTCATCTGCAGAAACGACGACCACGCTTGGCTTTCCGTTGCGTGTAATCGTCTGAGGTGCCAATTGCGCGCGCTCCATGACCTCCGAGAGCTTTGCCTTCGCGCCAGCGACCGTCCAGCTCATCTCGTCGTGCGTTGTTGTTTGCATCGCTTCACCTATAACCAAAATGACTATAGTGACTATAGTGCGCTAGCGGGTTTTCTGCAAGCGCTTGAACGGCAGGGGAGCAGACAGCTAAAGCCCAGATGCCTTGGTTAGATTTACCCGGAAGCGATCACGTCGCCGTTGATATCGCCGAGTCATCTCCGCGGAAGCATGACCGAGCTGTTTCTGGACGTAACGCTCGTCCACTTCAGCGGAAGAGGCCAAGCCCGCGCGAAGAGAATGGCCGGAGAATTTGAAGGCGCGTTCAATTTCGCTGAGATCGCTGCGAACGCCTGCGGCCATTGCGGCCCTTTTCACAAGCCGAGCGACCTCCTTGTCGTTCAGCCGCTCCGACCCGACAGCTTTCCCTTGCCCCGTCACCCGACGAAAAAGGGGGCCATGAGCCAGTTTAGCGAACTTGATCCAGGTCTCGATTGCGGCGACCGGGCAGGTCGCATCGGCCGAACCGCGGCCGACCTCGACCTCTCGCCATCCGGTTTTACCGCGCAGGGTAATGAGCATGCCCTTGTCGAGGATCTCGATCCAACCGCGACCGTCTTCTGTCTGGTCGGCTTTCAGATCGAGGCCGACGATCTCGGAGCGTCGAAGTCCTCCAGCAAAGCCGATGAGCAGCATCGCCCGATCCCGCAGGCCACGCAGAGAGCCGCGATCGAGCGTCTCGACCATGGCGATGATGTCCTCAGCCATGACCGCTTCCTTCTGGACCGGTGGCCTGGCGTGGCTGTTGCGGATGCCGGCCATCACGGTGTCGATATGCCGGTCCTTGCGATCGAGCGAGAGGCCACGCTGGGCATAGTTCCAGGAGAGCGACGAGAGGCGGCGTTCGATGGTCGAGACCGAGTTTGCTTTTGCACCACGTTCAGCCGTGCCGGAAGCGCAGGCGGTGATATAGAGCCCGACTGTCTGCGGCTGCGGGGGGAGGGGAGTGAGGTTCGACCGCCGGCACCATGCTGAAAAGTGCTTCCAGTCGGAGGCATAGGCTCTGCGGGTGTTCGCAGAACTCGCCGCTTCGACGTATCCCCGGGCGCGATCTGCGAGGCTGGCAAGATGCGCTGGCGTCTGATCCTGATCAGTAGGGGAGGGGAGGGCGCTGTCCCTCAACACCGGCGCGTAAACATCATGTCCAGCCGCCGTGCTGAGAGACGGCGCAGAGGTCTGTTTGACGTGATTTTCGCTGTTGTGCTCAATGATTTGGGCCATTTCTCTATAATGAGCATAATGTCCGATAATGCAAGATTATCGGACATAATTATATGCGGACAGGCTGTGCGGTTGATTGTGAAATAGGTGGTAGAAACTGCGCGCCTCGGCTATGCTTGACGGCATGGATTCGCGCCTTCCCCCACCTTTCGCCGCCCCGGTTCTCCCAGCGACCGTGTCTCCCCTACCGGCTTGGGCGAACGGGCGCGCGCGCGATTCAAGCGAAGGGGACGCCGCCTTTGCCGCTGGCATTGCTCTGAAATCGCTCGACGATTTGGTTCGCGCCGACCTGCCGTGGGCGGGCTGCTGGCGCCAGCGCCTGGCGCTTAGGGCCTCGCATTCGGCCGTGCAGCTGATTGGCCGCAACGAAGGCGAGGCGGGCTTGCGCGATGTGGTGCTGCTCACCGCGCCTGGCAACGATCCCGGGCCGGCCGGAGCTATGTATTTGGCATTCCAGAAACTGGCGGCAAAGAAGCGGCCGATCAGCAGCAAAGTTCTGGAGGAGGTAGCGGCGCTGATGGGGATGCGTCGCGAGGGCCTGAGCGAAATTGCCGATTTATTTGACGGCGCGCTTCAGTCCGGTCGTGCTGTGCCCTTCGTCGTCGCCGACCTTGTCACCAACATCTGCGCCGCCCGGCCAGATGCCGAAATTTTGGCCTGGTGGCTGGCCGACCGCCTGCTCGCGGAAAAACTCGCCTGGGCGTGTGGCGTGCCGCTCACGATGGGTGAGCGTTATGGCGCAGCGTTCAAGACGATCGGGGGCCGCGGACGGGTGCGGCCCGGGGAGCCCGCTTTCCCGCGGACGGTGTGCCTGGCGCTCGTGTCCGCCACGGTCGAGGCCTTGCGGCAGGCCAATGACATTGGCCGGCGTGCCGAGACATTGTTGGCGGTGGCGCCGAAGGTGCGAACCAAAGGCGCCGGCGTCGTCATCGAAAAGCTGCTCAACGAGGATGCCATGCCCGCCTCCGCGCCCGGCAGCCATCTCTCCCGCTGGGCGGCGACGCGATTGTTCGAGCGGCTGGAAAGTTTTGGCGCGGTGCGTGAACTGTCCGGCCGAACTTCGTTCCGGATTTTTGGGTTGTGACGATGGCGGGATCAAGCGCAACACGACGGAAGTCACGGCCGCAGGACGAAGTGTTGCTCGATCGCGAGCTCGAAGATCTGCCGCCGGAGCTGCGCTGGCGCGAATGGATGCTGCGGGTGGAAGCAGTGATCTTTGCCGCCGCCGAGCCGGTCAGCCGTGAGATTTTGGCGCGCGTGGTCGGTTGCGGCTGCAGCATCGATCTCATCATCGATGATTTGCGCGAGGATCTGCGGTCACGTCCCTATGACATCGTTGCGGTCGCCGGGGGCTGGCAGCATCGAAGCCGTTCGGCTTACGCGTCTGCGATCCGTGCCTCGCAGGCGCCAACGCGTAGCGTCGCCGCGTCGCTGTCCGAAAACGAGGCTGCGGTGCTGGCGGCGATCGCATACTTGCAGCCGGTGACCCGCGGCGAGTTGTCCAACATGTTCGGCAAGGAGATAAGCCGCGACACGATTGCCGGCCTTCGCGATGCCGGGTTTCTCAGCTCCGGCCCGCGCAGCCCGACACCCGGCGCGCCCTACACCTATGTGACGACGAAGCATTTCCTGTCGGCGTTCGGCCTTGAGACACTGCGTGACCTGCCCGATCTGGAGGGGCTCGAGGACGCCGGGCTGCTCAGCCGGCAGGCGCTCAAGGAAACCGCGCTTGGGCTGGCTGAGAGCGACGTACTGGAGGAGTGACGATTTAGGTCCTGTGCGGCTTCTTTAGGTTCCAATCATCTCCTGCACCCGGCGACGGCCGGGACCTGGGTTCATTCTGGCATAGGCGCCTAGCAGGTCCGGAAGCTTTATAGTCGGCTCCTTGCCTTTCGAGACATTCGGCCGTCCTCTGCTTCGCCTGAGAGCGTTCGCCAGAAGCTCGATCCAGGCGGGGTGATCACACGGCGGCGGAATCAGGCGTCTCAGACGGCGTGCTTTGCGTTCCTCATCCTCGGCGTCATCCACCGGCCCTTCACTGGGGCAATTGAGAAGTTCGGCGCAGTAAGCCCTTGCCGCTGTCGACAGACTGGTGAGGATCATCGCCGAGTAGTATCCGCCTGCACTGGGCAAGCTCAAGAGCCGACGGATAAGCATGGGTCCTGATGGGGAGTGGGCGATTGCTTCCAGGCTGCATACATTGTCGATGCATCGGTCGAACGTTCTCGTCATTGGACTGAGGTAAGGGATTGGTGCGCGGCGTAAGTCGTAGCCGCACGCAGCACAAGAATGTTGCGGCACGAATTCGCTCTGGTCAAAGACTGCAATGGAGCTGTTGCAGGACGGACATCGATCGCGCAATCGACAGCCATGCTCTGTGCAAGAAACCCGTGTCGCCAGCCGCCATCGACGCCGGAAATAGGGTTGCGCATCCTCGCTCAAACAACGGCAGCAGAACTGCAGCCACGTAGAACTGTCGCGTTGCCCGTTGTAGCGTAGCGGCAGCAAGAGCTGTTTGGGCAGATCCTGCGACAATGTCATCGCCGCGAGCTGATCGGGCGCGACGCCCGTTTTGGCATACAGCAGGTTTGCTATGTCGGCCGGCAGCCTCAGATCGAGGGCGGCCGACCACATTCCCGGATTAAGTCCGAGCACGCGCGCGAATGCTTTCGGGGCTACCCCATTGGCATAGGCAAGCCGGTGCAACCAGCTTGATAGCAATTCGTCTGGCTGCGGCATCACGGTGACCGGCCACAGGTCAGAAACCACGTCACCATATCGTTCGCGAATGCTGATTGCCGGCGTGCGCGCGTCGGCCGTCATCATAGAAGGCTCTCGCGCAAGGCCCTGCTGCGCCGCTGCGAGACCGGCACATGGTGCAGTTCGTCGATTCCGGCCTTGGTGATGCGTTCGCTCCCGGATCTGATCGCCGCGACAGCTGCCTTGGTGACGATGGTGACGATTTCACCGATCAGGCCTTCCGACAGGCTGAATATTATCCGGGCCAACGGTTCGGTCGACAAATCCGAGCTTTTGGCCAGCGGCAAAGCGGCTTCGAGACTGTCGAGCAGCATGAGATAGTTCTCGTCATATTGCCAGCGTGGAACTGCGACCAGGTCGAAGCGGCTCGCCATCTCGCTGGTGGCGTTGATAAAATCGCAGACGGCCACCTCGCCAATCAGCACCGGCGAGATGTCATACTGGCGGCCAATCCGCCGCAGGAAAGCAAATACGGCTTCGACGTCGCGCGCACGGCCCCGCAACGCATTGTGGAACTCGTCGAAAATCAGCACCCTCGGCCTGACGCTGGCCAACAAGTGATCGAGTTGCTCGGCCTTGCGGCCGAGGTTCCACATATCGGCGCCGGGCGCCCGCAGCGCCTGGAGAATGCTGGCATAGAAATGGCCAAGGCCGGCGCCTTCGCGTGTCTGGGCTATCCATACCCTTTGCTTGGGCGAGGTTCTCAGGTGCTCGACGGCGAACCGCTCGGCAATCATCGTCTTACCGTTGGCGTAGGGGCCGACCAACATCAGCCCCTGGGTTCGCAAAGACGCAGGCCGTAACAGAAGCTCGGCAAGTCGCCGATGGCTATCCTGGGCGGCATGATGCCCTATCCACCGTGGCGCGCGGATATAGGCGATCCTTTCCTCCTGATCACGGTCAAGATACGGTCGGACGTGCTCGAGCAAATGATCCACTATTGCTACCAGTCCTCCACCGGCAAGCGGCTCTTCTGGCGCGGGGGATGCTCGGCGGGAGGAGGCGTCCGCGGTTGCATGACTGCATAAGACTTCTCCGCCGCAGCGGCATGGGCCTTGCGGACAGCATCACGCAACTGGCGCCTGGAGGGTTTCGCCGATTGCACAATGGCTGCGATCTCGCGGCGGAGCGCCACCTTCTCAGTGCTTGAGCGGTGGTTTGCCGCACGCCGACGGGTGCGTTCCGCCTCATGCTCCCACAGCGTCACTGACGTCAGTTGGCCGTCGCGTCGCTCGACCGGCCGAAACTGTCTTGTTTCCGGGTCGCGGATGTAAACATGGCTGATGTCACGGGGGTCGTATCGCACCTCAAGCTTTCCGAGCCGGTCACGTTCGGGAACGACGGCGCTCAGCCACGGCGAATAATAGTGCATGGCGAACATGCTGATCCCTTGCGGTGACAATTGCCTTTCCGTCCCCGGCAAGAACGACAACAGCACGCGCTGCGGGTCATCGTCGAAACGAGGCAGGGCGGTTGCGTTGCGCTGCCATTCCGTCATGGGGACATTCAGGGTCTTGGAATTTTCCTGCAGGTTGTGATCGATCACGGCCAGCGCAACGCAACGCTCCAGATCGGCGAAGCTCACGCAGGCGCGCCGCTCGGATGGATATTCGTCGCGGTGGGCCACCGAACGGCCCGAAGAGCCCGGGTAGGTTGCGAGGACGGCGTTGAGCTTTCCCAGCAGCCGTTCAACCACGCCGCCTTGATGGACCCGGCCGCGATCGCGATACCGGATCCTGATCCCATAATCATCACATCCTCGCTGGAAGGCATGTCCCTTGAATTCCATCGCCGAGTCCGTGACGAGCAACTGCGGCCGACCGAACATCGGCCAGGCGTGATTGAGATTGCGCGCTGCAAGCCATGTATCTTTCGGGCACATGGCTTGGGCGAGACAAAGCGCAACGGACAGAACCGACGGCTTTTCCAAGGTGAGGCAGAAGCCGACGATGGATCGTGTCGCCACGTCGGTGATAACAGTCAAATATGGGCGGCCGACGAACACACCGGCACCATCGACCACCTCCACGAAATGGATATCAGTCGGCGTATGGTCGATTTGGCAGACGGCGAGCGGGTGTGGCGCATGGATATAGCCGGGACGCGGCTTCAGCCGCAGCAAGTGCTTTGGATTGGCCGATCGCTTCTTCGCGATCTCTTCAGGCGAAAACAACATCGGGATGCGCCGAGCGACCGTCACATATGAGGGAACGGCAAGACCGGCTTCCTCGCACCGCGCGCGGATCTCGTCGACCACGGGAGCAAGTGGGGTCGGCTCAAGCGTCAGCCACTTCTCGCGAAGTGTGGCCGCGATGATCGCCTCCACCTGTTCCGGCAGCCGCTTGCGCCGACTGACAGCGGTGCGAGGAAGCAAGCTGGTCACAGTGCGATCGGCTCGGTAACGGGCCAGGAGATTATAGATTTGCCGGGTGGTGAGCCGCAGTTCAGCCGCCGCGCGTTTGATGGCAGCATGTTTCGGATTGCCGCCATCCAGGATTTTGTCCAGCTCGCGGGCCATTCGACGCGCCATCGACCAGTGCTCGTCCAAGACCGGGCGCGCCGCCGGCGAGCTTCGATCGTGAAATCGCTTTGGCAAAGGGCCTCGCTGAAATCATTAGCTGAAAATCGTCTCCAGTTTAGCGCCAGAACCCAACTGGCGTATGACATTCCCCGGATTGAAATCTGGAAGTAAAAGCCACAGGTGTCGCGTTGACCCGTCTCGACGAACGCATTGCCCGTTCGGCGGTCGGGGCAGGCTGTATTGAGCGTATGCATTTCGCCGACGCCTCCGCCTCGCTGTGGATCGACGGCGAACTCGTCCACCTCGAAGACCTCGTCCTCCACGACGCCACGAAGGATATTCGCACACCGACCCATGAGCTGACAATCGCCCGCGACGTCCTGCGCACTCGCCGGCGGATCGCCGGCCAATCCCCGGATTGGGCGCTTTCGGCCGACGGCATTCGAACGCTCCGGCAAACTGAACCAGTGGCGTCGATCGGCGCCGACGAGGCAGAGGCGGACGGCGCCGCCCGGCGCGCCGTCGCGATCGATGTGGTAGGGGAGGGGGAAGACGCGGACGGTGGCGACGATCTTCCCGGTGTCGACTATGCCGCCATCGATGCGGTACTTGCCCGATCGGAGGCCGCGATCGAAAACGCAACGCGGCCCGGCCGCGCCATCGCGGCAGACAGAGACGCACTGGTCTATGATCTCGATTGGGACGAGGATGCCCGGCTCGATGAATGGCGTGGCGTGTTGCGCCAGGCCGAACACCTGCCGGCGGTGCTGCAGGCCATCGTCGCCCTCGATGCCTGGAACGAGCTTGCCGTGCTGCAGCACGCGCCCTGGCTCGGCCGGTTGTTTTGCGCCTCGATCCTGCGCCAGGCCGGGGTCACCACCGGCACCCATCTCGCCGCCATCAACCTTGGCCTGAAAACCATTCCCGTCGATCGGCGCCGGCATCGGGACCGGGAGACCCGGCTGCTGGCTATTGCCCACGGCCTGATCGCGGCCGCCGAGATAGGTCTCAAAGAGCATGACCGGCTGGCGCTCGCCCGAACACTGATGGACCGAAAGCTGGACGGACGCCGGACGTCTTCAAAACTGCCCGAGTTGGCCGAGCTGGTGATGGCGAAGCCGTTGGTGTCGGCCGGGATGGTGGCGAAGACGCTCGACGTGACGCCGCAGGCGGCGCGACGGATCGTTTTGGAGCTGGGCCTCAGGGAGATGACGGGCAGGGGGAGGTTTCGGGCGTGGGGAATTCTCTAAGTCTGGTCCATCGTCCGCAAGGTTCACGGGCCTGCAGCTGCAGCGACCTCATTCAGTTTCCGATAAGCCCCGCCTCGGCCCCGTCATCGTCCGGTTCGGTGGAATCGACCGGCCGCGCCTTTGTTGGTGGCGGACTATCTTGCGAAATACTCTCCCGCCTAAAACCAAGCTCAATCAAACGATGAAGATCATCGTCATCGACGTCGGACGACAGCTGCACCGTCAGCGCGCGAACCCCTGAAGCAGCCCTCAGCAACGCTTCCAGCAACTCACGTTTCGTCTCTTCAGAAATCCCGTTGAAGGAAAGACTTAAGCTGTTCTCGCGACCAGTTTCAGGCACTCGCACGTCTTGACGCAGGTCTTCGCTCTGGTCTCTGGGTGGAGTTGACAAACGGTTTCGAAGTGCCGTCAGCAAATGGTCGAGATTAGGTGCTCCGGTTTCTCCGCGCCGACCAATCGGCTGCGCGCCGATTCTATCCAGCGTCTCACGCACAAAGGATGAGGAGTGTTCGTATCGAACATATGAGATCGACGCTTGAGCCCACTTCTCTGATCCTCTGTTGGTCAACCATTCAGGTTCCGGGTCCGAGAGAAGGGCTGCTTCAGCGTTTGCACGAAGCATGTCCATCGTCTGGGCGAACAACGGGCGGCTCCATTTGGAATTGGGAGGCGCGCTCGATGCAATCGTAAGCGGGTGAGATCGACCGATGTCATGTATTTTCGCTAGCGGTTTGCGGGTCAAAACACCAAATGGGAGAAGCAGGACCGTTGCAACGCCCTGTTGCGCGAACAGGTCGGCGATCTCCTCGCTGATTTTTGTTCCGTAAGCGAGCGCGACGGTAACGTTTGCCCCGGAGACCGCGAGTTCCGCGGCGATGGATTGCAGCGCTTTCATTTCCCGCTCGCCCGGCTGGCGCGAAGGCAGAAGCGCCAACCATTTACGTGTCAGCAGATCTTGCCGACCCATCACGAACAGGAGACCTGTGGGATTCGATGCGGAGGGATGGTTATTTAGGACTTTGTATCCCAACTGCTCAACGCTACCTCGTTCGTCCGAGGAAGGTTGCGTCACACTCTTGCCAGCTCTCAGGGATGCTGCGGGCTCAAAAACGAAGACATGAGCGTTCACTCCGCCAAGCTTTTGACGGATCATTTCGGATACGCGGTCCCAATCTAATCCTCCATGACCGCATCCCAAAGCAGGCAGGGCAACCGTTACCGGCCCGACGGTATCAAGGTAGGCACGGAGATCATCTAAACCGGCATCGATGTCCTCATATCGCGAAGGGTCGCGCCAATCGCGTTTCGTAGGAAAATTTACGACCCAATCGCCGCTTAGAGATTTCCATACGTGCATCTTTCCAGGTCGCACACGGCCAGCTTTGCAGTCATCTCGATACTCCTTGAACATTTCGGGATAGTGCTGCTTGAACGCCAAGGCGACACCGGCACCCATGACACCGACACAGTTGACCGTGTTCACGCGAATGTCGGCCTTTGTGTCGAATAGGTCGCCTTGTATAAAATCCAGCATCGCTCTACCGTCAAACCTTCCTAAATTGCTGCCAAGCACCGTCGGTAAACCAGATCAGCTTTCGCCTGATCCCACCAGTGCTCCTGTAGCGACAGGACGTCCGCTTGACCAAGGACGAAGAGCATATCGAGCTCGTCTTTGTCATCGACGACATCGATGATTTGCCGTTCGTCTCGGTCGCGGCCTAAGACATCACCAACTAGATCATGATAGCACACCAATTTCATCAACGTCGCCGCCGAGTTTGGCTTTACGGTTCCAACATGTTTGGTGAGGATCTCGGCCATCATCGGCATGGCGCCGACGGGATGATTGGGATCAACCTTCTGAAGGCCTCCATTGCTGGTCCACCGTGCCTTCGGACCTTTTCCGATATCGTGCAAATAAGCGGCAATCTCGGCGAGCTTCTTTTGCCTGTCTCCGAGGGCCGCATATCTCGGTAGATTGACAAGGCGCTCAACGACGTCTTTGGTATGCAAATCAACAGTCTGTTTGTGGATACCAGCATTGGCGGATGCTAAACCCACGAGTTCGGCGGTGTGCGGGACGCAGCCGAAATTGGCGCGAAGTCCAGCGAGCAGCGCGGTGAGGTTTTTGAAGTCTGCGGTCGCGACGTGCTTCCCACCGTTCTGAATGACGTGATCCCTGTAATGGTTATAGTGCAGGAGTATCTCGCCCGGTCCTTTAACCAGGCTCGTGCCGTCTTTTAGTTCTAGGTTTTTGTAGTAATGCCTGCGGTTTCGATCCTCGAACTCGATGGCGGGAAATGCCGAATTGCCAACGATCTGCTGAACCCGCTTTTTCACGCTATCGTTCCAGACGACACAGCGCGAGGCGGCGGTAACTGGAACATGGCCGTGTACGAGAGCCTCAGCCATGCGCCGGTGACGGTGCGCTTCATCCAGGCTCCCCCACTTCGTATAATCAATCGCGGCCCAATCGAGCTGATCGAGTTGATCGCCTGATGCGTAGAATTGTGGAGGAATCGCGGTGTTCGCCGATGCGTTTGTAAAGACGGTGTCCGGCCGATCGACGATAGAGATCGGGAACTCAAAATAAAGAATGTCGTATTGATCAACGTTCTTCGCGTTCACCACGCCGAGGAGCATCGGGCTCAAAGCACCAAAATAGAACGGCACGTAGTCATGTACGCAACCTCCAGGTCCGCAAGTGACATTCATCGTGGCGCGGCGCTCCTGGATCCCCGCAGAAGCGATGGATCGGTGTCGTCTGGGAAAGGCGTGATTGTTGGTTTCCACGCGGAACTGAGCCGGTTAGGCGCATAATTTCCATTGAGAATTGAGCCATGTGAACCTTCCCCCAACGCGGTGAGCGACAGGGGCAACGGAGTGATCCACATGGGACTTTTAAACATCATCCGTCGGATGGCACTGCGCGAGAAGTTGTCGGTGCGCGAGATCAGCCGACGAACCGGATTGTCGCGCAATACGATCGCAAAGTATTTGAACGCTGGTACGATCGAGCCGACGTTCACGGTACCGGAACGACCGAGCAAGCTCGACCCTTTTGCCGACAAACTGGCGGGCTGGCTGAAGACCGAGGCCGGGAAGTCGCGCAAGCAGCGCCGAACGCTGAAGCAGCTTCATGCTGATCTGACGGCTCTCGGCTTTACCGGCTCCTATGGTCGGGTCGCCGCGTTCGCCCGTGACTGGCGGGTCGAGCAGCAGACAGCGGGCCGCGGCATATTCGTTCCTCTGTCTTTCCGCCCAGGCGAAGCATTCCAATTCGATTGGAGTGAAGATTATGCCGTGATCGGCGGCGAACGCACGAAGCTGCAGGTCGCCCATATCAAGCTATCGCACAGCCGGGCGTTTCTGATCAGGGCTTACCTGCTGCAAACACACGAGATGCTCTTCGATGCCCACTGGCACGGCTTCCGGGTGTTCGGCGGTGTGCCTGGTCGCGGCATTTACGATAACATGAAGACGGCGGTCGATCGCGTCGGTCGCGGTAAGGAGCGGCAGGTCAATATCCGTTTCCTGGCGATGACGAACCACTACGTCTTCGCGCCTGAGTTTTGCAATCCCGCCGCGGGTTGGGAAAAGGGTCAGGTCGAGAAGAACGTCCAGGATGCCCGACCTCGTCTGTGGCAGCAGATGCCGGACTTTCCGGATTTGGCGACATTAAATGCCTGGCTGGAACAGCATTGCCAGAACCTGTGGCGCGAGACAGCGCATGGCACCTTGCCAGGTACGATCGCGGACGTCTGGTCGGCGGAACGCCCGGTATTGATGGCGCTGCCTACCGCGTTTGACGGCTTCGTTGAGCAGAGCAAGCGCGTCTCTCCAACATGCCTGATTACTTTCGAACGGAACCGCTACAGCGTGCCTGCGTCTTTTGCGAACCGGCCTGTCAGCCTGCGGATTTATCCGGAGCGACTGGTCGTGGTAGCCGAAGGCAATATCCTCTGCGAACATCCGCGGATCATAGAACGCAGCCACGACAAACCGCCACGAACGATTTACGACTGGCGACACTATCTTGCCGTGATCCAGCGCAAACCCGGTGCCCTTCGAAACGGTGCACCCTTTCTGGAATTGCCGTTGGCATTCCGGCAATTGCAGGACCAGATGCTTCGCCGCCCCGGCGGTGACCGAGAAATGGCCGACATCCTCGCTCTTGTCCTTCATCACGATGAGCAGGTCGTTGTCAGAGCCGTGGAATTGGCCCTGGATGCGGGCGTGGCCACCAAGACGCATGTGCTGAATCTGCTGCACCGGCTGATCGACGGCAAGACGACCGACGGTCCCGATATCGACACGCCACAGGCGCTGACCCTGCTTCACGAACCCAAGGCGAATGTCGAACGCTATGATGGTCTGCGTCTCCGGATCGCAGGAGGTCGCCATGCGTCATGATCCTGCCAGTGCGGCCGTCGTCATCATGCTGCGTAGCCTGAAGATGTATGGCATGGCCCAGGCCGTCACGGACCTGATCGAGCAAGGGGCTCCAGCTTTTGATGCGGCCGTGCCCATCCTGTCCCAGTTGCTGAAGGCCGAGATGGCCGAGCGCGAGGTTCGCTCCATCGCCTATCACATGAAGGCTGCTCGCTTCCCGGCCTACAAGGACATCTCCGGCTTCGACTTCGCCGCCGGCGAGATCAACGAAGCGACCGTGCGCCAATTGCACCGATGCGAGTTCATGGACGGGGCGCAGAATATCGTTCTTGTCGGCGGACCTGGCACAGGAAAAACACATGTGGCGACGGCTCTTGGCGTTCAGGCGATCGAGCATCATCGCCGAAAGGTCCGCTTCTTCTCCACAATCGAACTGGTCAATGCGCTCGAGCAGGAGAAAGCCAAAGGAAAGGCGGGCCAGATCGCCGAGACCCTTGTTCGCCTCGATCTGCTCATCCTGGACGAGTTGGGATACCTCCCGTTCAGCGCCTCCGGCGGAGCGCTGCTCTTCCACCTGCTGAGCAAGCTCTACGAGCGCACCAGCGTCGTTATCACCACCAATCTTAGCTTCAGCGAATGGGCCTCGGTCTTCGGTGATGCCAAGATGACAACCGCTCTCCTCGACCGCCTGACCCACCGTTGTCATATCTTAGAAACCGGAAACGACAGCTTCCGCTTCAAAGCCAGCTCGGCCGCAGCAGCCCAAAAGAGAGGAGAAAAAGCTAATCCCTTGACCAAAGCCTGATCAGAAAACCATACTTAGAGGTGGCTCACTTCTCGGTGGAAAAACCGGCTCAGTTCCGCGTGAAAACCAACAGCGGCCCTCACGTGGCCTGAGCATAAGGCGGTGCGGCGACAGCGACACCTTCTCTCGAAAAGCGTAGGTCGTACGATGATGAATGTTGAGCATCGGCATAGCAACGGACCCTAAAAGCTGATGGCGAGGCTGCTGACGAATCCTTCCGCGTGCGGCACCGGCTGATTAACGCATCAATCCGGCAGCCAAGCGCATCGTTGATCACCTTGCCGGCGTCTCGAACGGCCCGACCGCCGGCGTTGTGGACCGCGCTCGGCTTTGCATAATCGATTGCACTTCTGAAGACGTCCGTCGCCCAGCCATACGGCCCTTCGTGCGTAGCGGCAATCTCGGTGAGATTCGTATTGCCTCATGGGGGAAAGCTGAACCGGGAAGCGATAGCGGTAAGTCGTGCGGTGTCGTATGGAAAGCTTCGGCATGCCCTCTCCTTGTCAGCGCGGCGTGACTGCAAACCGGTCCACTCTATCAGACTTGAGCTGGCGAAACGCCCACGGCTCTGCGTTGTCCGTTGCCGAGCTCGGGGACTCATCACAAGACCCCATTGCCCTTCGGATCAGTCGTCGCTGATCGATGGAAGATGCAGCTTGACCTCGCGGCGCTTCTTTTCATCCAGAGGCTCGATATGCTCCTTCCAGAATGACGATGCCATGGCTGGTTCATCGTCCCACTTTCGCGTGCTGACGATGTTGTCGTCGACTTTCACGCGCCGACGCCCGCCCAGGCGCAGGTACTCCTCCGCCAGCCGCAGGGATGGCGTCTGAGCATCGTCGCGAATACCGGTATCTTCGCTGCTTTTATTCTTCTCCAGAAACACGACCAGTGCCTCACGCTCGGGACCGAAGGGCTGCTGGTTCAAGAAAGCATCGACCGACGAACTTGTCTCGTGGCCGCCAGAGGATGCGTTCCCCCGGTGGAGGACGAAAAGCCTGTTGGTCGCAGCGTCTTTTCCAACGAACCACTTGTCTCCATTCGAACTCGAAGCAAATTCTTGCAGATCGGTCATGTCTTACTCCTCTTTTTCAGCTGTCAGTTCATAGGACACGGAAAGCCACGGCCAATCGGATCGGCCTGGTCGCGACGGTGTCCCGGATCTCTGAGCGTCGCAGATTAAATCTTATGCCGGCGTCCCAAGAGTAAGTCAGACCTGTCGCCGATCAAGCGAGCCGGCGTGAAAGTGGGTAGCCTGGCGCGTCATAGAGCGCGCGAATCTGGTTTTGATCAAAACGCTCCTCGTCAATCTCCAACATAGAGCCACGCTGCTGACTGTTTGGCATGTCCTCTACGGCGAAACGGAGGGCTTCGGCAGCTGTCTCGAACCGCCGATAGCGAGGGCCGCTTATTCCAGCTTTCGACTTGCCGGCGTAAAGTCCAGCTCCGCCCGTATAATCGAACCGGGTCACATTTGCGCCCTCGCGGTTGCGACAGGATGACGGGGGCGACGGGCGGCATCTCGGACGGTTCGTTCGCTGTCGCGCAGTTCGCGCTTCCGCAGTTGCATCCGTTTTCGAAGGTTGAAGAGCTTTTCGGCACTGGAACCGACTTCGGCGGCAGGTGAACGAAACAGCGCTTCTGCCGATTTTTGGGTGGTGTAGTTTGTCATTTTGTCCTCGAATAATGAGCGCGGTATCGCGCCCCTTGCGATGATATTGGGGGTGACAGCTCCGAGCTATTTCTTGCTGACGCTCGTCGTGTGGCCGCCCGTGAGCTTGACCTGCGAGCCAGATGGCGCGGGTGCCGCTGCTGCGGATTTGTCTTTTTTCGGTTTACGGATTTCGCGGTTGCTACGCGTTTGGCCTTTGGCCATGGGCTTATCCTTCGGCGCCCGGATAAATGTCGGCGCTGTTTGAGCTGGAGTGATTTGGGTCCGCGTCTGTCTCGAAGCGAATTTGTTAAACTGGGAGGAGCGTCGTGCCGTGAAGTATCGTCCGCATGCGGGTTTTTCCGCCGACACCGAAATTGGGAAAGGCTCTCATCGCCGCCAAGGGCAGATTTCGCGGAGCGTCGCCGGTGACCGCGGTTTTGAGAAGCGCGCCGAGGGCCACTTGTTCATAATATCCGAACGCATTCGAACGAGCCAGATTTTGTGAAACGTGGCCGGAATACTCGTTGGAAGACATCGCGTCCTCCTCTCGGTTGGGTAAGGCCGCCGGAACGACAGCGATGCCTATGATGCGGCTATTGCGTCTGCCACATGCCTGCCTCGCCGTTTGGGCAGGCTATTGTCATTTCTGCCTGCCACGCCGCTTAAGCCAAGGAGCGGTCGAAACTGAACCTACCCTTGCGGATGCTTCGGAGATTACGATTGCCAATCTCTGTGGCGGGAAAACAAAAGGCCGGGCATGACCCGACCTCTCACAGTCATTCAGCTTTGCTGCCAGTACATCCGTGGTCAGCGGTGCTAATGACCTTATTACGCCGCCTGAAGGTTGTCGGCAGAGTTCTTGCCAGACTTGCGGTCCTGGACGATGTCATAGGTGATCTTCTGACCATCCGAGAGTGAACGCATTCCGGCGCGCTCGACGGCAGACACATGCACGAAGACATCCGTGCTGCCATTGTCAGGCTGAATGAAGCCGAAGCCCTTGGTGGAGTTAAACCACTTCACAGTACCAGTGTTCATAACGATTTCCTTTCGAAGCAATCGTTGTGGTTCCCGCGATGCCTTGCGGGATAAGATCGATTATTTGAGAGGAAATCCGACGGGAGCATAGAGCTCTGGAACGACGTCACAAGCATTGGTCGATAAACAATATATAGGCTCAATTTTTGGTTTTGCAATGCCTATCTTTTTTTCTAAGCTCCTGCTGTCTTGGTCGTATCGAACCTGGGTCGCCCAACCAGCCTCGCGTGCAGTCAATGCCGGCGTCCAGCATGCGGCCCTGAATTTTCCAAAGGACTTTCGCTGTTAACGGCAAGGTACACCGTGGACCATGCCCTTGATGAGATTGATCTCGATGACGGGTTTGCCGCTCTCATTGAGCCAGTTCTTACGACTATCGCCATTGATGGCTCGATCACATCCGGTGCGTCGGAGACCTTGGTGCACGATGGCCCACTGATGGACCATCTGCTCGGCATTTCGATAGCCTGCCCTCCGCCTTAGGCAGTTCCATCATTAAGCCCGCCGATGATCGCGCCGGCAGCTAACAATTCGGGATAGGTCGCCAGCATGACGTTCGCGATCGCGTCTCCGGCGGACGATCCGATGATGACGATCTTATCAGGATCCAACCGTGCGACTCGACGACGTCTTCTATTATCTCGCGGATCGACAGAGCTTCACCAGCCTGGCCCCGGATTGCGTGGTTCGAGCCCGTTGAAACACAGGTTGGCGTTCGGATGGTCGGCGGGTAAAGCCGGCACTTCAGCAAACGGGGGTCGAAGAGAAGTTCCTCAACCGCGCGACAGCGGCCGCTTCACGAAACGAGACCAATCGCCGGCTTCCTTCGTCCCACAGGACCAACTTCACGCATTGCAAACTTTGCCACAGCGTGATCCTGCCGATTTCGCCGAGTTCCGGATGGTTTCGAAGGACTTCCGGCAGGCGATAGTAGGGAACCTTGCTGGAGAGGTGGTGCACGTGGTGAATGCCGATGTTGCCGGTCAGCCAGCGCAGAGGCCGCGGCAGGTCATAGTGCGAAGCTCCGTGCAGGGCGGCTTTTGGAAATTGCCATTCCGGCTCCTTCGACCAGTGTGTCTCCTCGAATTGATGCTGCACGTAGAATAGCCAGACGCCGATCGAACCCGCGAGAAGGACAATCGGTAGGTGGACGACTAGAAAGGAGACAGGGCCGATCACCCAGATCAGGAGCGCGGCGATCACCGCCACCGCAACGTTGGTGGCCATCGTCGATATCCAGGGAAGCACGCCCTCGCGCATCATACCCATCGGCAGGCGTTGCTGGAAGAGGAAAAGCCAGGCCGGGCCGATGCCAAACATCACCAGCGGATGCCGATAAAGGCGATATCCAATCCGTCCCCAGCGCGACCGTCCATAATATTCTGTCACGGTGAGAGTGGTGATATCTCCGACGCCGCGCTCATCAAGATTGCCGGCCGACGCGTGGTGCGTGGCATGCGCCCTGCGCCAATAGTCATACGGAGTCAGCGTAAGGACGCCGAGAACGCGTCCTGTCCAGTCATCGAAGCGCCTGCGTGCAAAGAAGGAGCCATGGCCGCAATCGTGCTGGATCATGAACAGCCGCAGCAGGAATCCGGCCGCCGGGACGATCAGGATCAGGCCCCACCAGAAGCCGTAATGAACCGCCAACCAGGTCAGCGTCCAGAAAGCGGTGAAAGGGATGGCTGTGATCGTCAACTCGAACACGCTGCGGCCCGCATGCGGCGTGCGATATTTGGCAAGGATTTTGAGCCAGGCTTTTTCGTCCGGGGCTCCCCCGACAGGGTAGGTCGATTGCACGTTCATTGTTGCTGGCCGACTTTCTGCATGGCGGCCGTGCGATAAAAGTGTTCAGCGTGCTGATAAAGGTTCTCCGCCTCGACATGGTCACCGGATTGGGCGGCTTCTCCGGCTGAGACCATATATTGCTCATATCGTCTCATCAGGCTGTGCGGGCTCGATATTACTGTTGCATCCGCGGTGGCCCGAGCACGGCTGCTGGCAGACGGAGTATAATTTCGGCGTGGTGATTTCAAAAGAACAATTCAAGCCGTGATGAGGCTTGCTCCATAAAGGTCGCGATTTCGGGATTGATTGACGGCGACTACCATTGGCAAACTCGCCAATGGTATCGCCCTTTGGGGCGGCATCGCAGTTCGGCTGCCATATACTGTGGCATTGCGGCGGTTTGATGTTGCCTGGCTTCCCGTGTCGGCACCAAACGATGATAGCCCCATGCAGAGAGTCAGCCGGTCAGCGTGTCCAGCAGGTCGGCGATCTTGATCGTCGAGAAGTTCGAGAACGTGTCACAGATGGCGTAAGGTAGCACGATCTGATCGTTGTGGCGCATGGCGCCGCACGTGTAGACGACGTTTGGAACATATCCCTCCCGTTCCGACGGCTCCGGGTGAACGAGCGGCTCTTTCGAGCGGGCGAGAACTTTGGACGGATCGCGCTTGTCGAGAAGGGCTGCGCCGATTGCGTATCTTCGCACGGGGCCGACCCCGTGTGTGAGAAGTAACCAACCCTCGTCGAGTTCGATCGGCGATCCGCAATTGCCCATCTGCACGAATTCCCATGGAAATTTCGGGCCAAGAATGATCTCGCCGCCATTCCAGACGTGGAGGTCGTTGGAGCGGATGAGATAAAGGTTTTCATTGTCCTGGCGACCGATCATCGCATATTGGTCGTCGATCTTTCGCGGGAATAAAGCCATTCCCTTGCTCTTGGCGGCTGTCCCGGCGAGAGGCGTCATCCGAAACGACAGAAAATCTTTGGTCTCGAGGAGCTCGGAGCGAATGTCTCTGCCATCATAGGCCGTATAGGTGGCGTAGTAGGTTCTTTGCCCAGCCTCTTCGAACTCGACTAAGCGAGCATCCTCGATGCCGTTCGACTGCGCGGCGGTCATCGGAAATATCACTCGTTCGCTGATTGGCTGTTCGGAGGAAAATTTCAGTTCCAAAGGCTCGTCGGGCGATGAAGGCGAGGGGTTGTCGAACGAGGGAATGGACGCAAGCCGCGCCGTGGGTTCGATGTCCACGGTGCCATTCTGATCGACAATTCCCGATCTGAAGGTGAGAGACGAAACATGTCCTTCGCCGACCGCACGCAGGCTTAGGATAAAGCGCTTGCTGCCGCGCGGCACGCCCGACTGATCCGCGTGGGCGACTATGCTCGGATTGAACAAAGCGGATGCCTCGAAGGAGTATTCGTGCATGAAGTATGCGCCGACGAGTTGGCGTTGCACCTTGGTGAACGCAATGTGAGGCGCGAACGCCTCTTCCATTTCGTTAGCGCGCTTTTCGAACGTCGCCAGCAGATTGCGGTGTCTGCCCTCGAAGTTTTCAAGGATCTCGGCCAGTTGCAGCTCTGCGACCTCGCTGTCGAGCCCGAGCACACGATCAACGATGTGATTGGCTCGCGTCTTGTCTGTCGGTTTGAGATCTCGTGGTTCCGTGGCGGGTTTGAAGGGCCGCACCACGACGCGCGTGGGATCGGGTCGTAGGAAAAGTGCTTGGCGGTTGAGAAATGTTGTCTGTGACAAGATGATCTCGATCTGATTTGAGGCTGTGATTCATGCCGTCAGTGCGCGACGCTGGTCGAATGTCGACAGATGGCCACTGGCGCGTGAAAGTTTGCGAAATTCCACAAGGCCGAGGAGATAGCAGACTACGGATTCGCCGCCTCTGTTTTCATTGCGACGGGTCGGATGCAGACCGTCGCGGCAACTGCCTGTTTCGAGATCCACGACCGGCAATGAGAGATCGTTGCTGCCGAGGAACCAGGCGAAAGCCTTTGCAGCCTCTTCTTTCCATGTGGTGTCGTGGCTGACCCGCCATGCGGCATGACATGCGGCGATCGTCGCCGTCGCTTCCAGAGGCTGTTGATCGAAGAGCTTCACCTCTCCCGTCCGATCTGTAAATCCATCCGTGCCGATTGGCCTGAATAGTCCTTCAGGGCTCGTCTGTATCGTCATCAGCCATCGCAAGGATTTGAGCCCTGCTGCCACGCAATCGGGGCGTTCAGCACTCCATCCCGTCGCGATCAGGGCCTGAGACAGTCGGGCATTGTCGTAGGAGAGGTTCTCCTCGAACCAGTTCCAGCCCATTCTCTCGACACGATGGAAGATATCCATCAGCCTGTCGGCCAGTGTCAAACGGATCCGATGCGCGAGCATGTCGTGAGTCGAGGCTGCGCAATAGCCGTCCAGTCCCAAAAGCGCAAAGGCCCAGGCACGTGGCGAGCCGAAACCTTCAACGGTCGGCAATGCCTGCGCGAACAAGGCCGCGGCCCAGGCGCGCCGGGATGGGCTTGCGTCGCCGCGGGCGCATTCGCCAAGAGCCCAGAGCGTTCGGCCGTGGCTGTCCTCCGATCCTTTATCTTCCAGCCAGCGTCGGTCGAAGCCCATGAAGTTTCTAAAATGTTTCTCGTCAGGGTTCCAGGCGTGCTGCACGAAGGACGCGAAGCGCGCGGTGAGTGCCTCCGGCAACAGCCTCTCGCCAGGCCCGTTCAGGGAAACCGATAAGAGAAGCGCTCGGGCATTATCATCGACACAGTAGCCGTGCGCCCGATCCGGTACCGAATAGACGGCATGTTGAAACAGCCCCGTATCGTCGCACATCGACATGAAGTAGCCGAGCTGTGGCTCGGGGAGGGCAGGGGCCCTGCGCATCACGATGTTCTTCCGTGTTGCGGGCTGGCATGCGGGGTTTTCAGACGCCACCTGTGAGAACAATGCGAGATAGCGCTCTGCGGCCCTTTGCCATGTCATCGGTCGGCTGATTTGATATGCATGCCGGCGCATTGCGTCGCGTCTTGCGTCGTCGGTGAGAAGCGACGCGATCTCGCGTCCGATTGCCGACTCGTCGCCGAATGGGACAAGTACGCCGCGTCCCTCGGCCAGCAGTTCTTGCGCATGCCAGTAAGGTGTAGAGACGACGGCCTTCCCGAGGCCGAAGCTGTAAGCCAGAGTGCCCGATGTCATCTGGGCCGCATTGAGATAAGGCGTGGCATAGACATCGCACATGGAGATGAACTCTAGAAGCGTTGCCTTGTCGACGAAGCGATCGAGAAGCACCACGCTGTCCTCGATGCCCAGGTCGTTTACCCGCGTCACCAGGCTTTCGCGATAGGCTTCGCCTTGGTCGCGTACGAGATTGGGATGGGTTGCTCCGAGGATAACGTAAATCGCATCGGGCCGGTTTTCCAAGATCAAAGGCATGGCGTCGATCATGACCTCGATGCCTTTGTTTGGTGAGAGAAGCCCAAACGTCAGGATTACCGAGCGCCCGTCGAACCCCAGGCCAGCTTTCGCGACTGCCGGTTCCGAAAACGGCATGTCGGGAATTCCATGGGGAACGACTTCTATCTTGTCGGCCGGCACGTGATAGACCTCCGACAACAAAGTCCTGCCCTTTTCCGCCATGACCACCACTTTGGCAGACAGGTCGACGAGTTTGTTCAGGACGCGGCGCTGGCCGAGACTTGGCTCCGCCAGAACCGTGTGCAGCGTGGTGACGATCGGCATCTTCAACCGCGACAGCAGCGCAACGATATGATCTCCGTCCTCGCCGCCAAAAATTCCGAATTCGTGCTGCAGGCAAGCGACGTCGAAATTGCCGGCGTTCAGGACGTCTGCGGCATGAATATAATCGTCGAGGTTGTTATCGGCTATCGCGAGACGGACCTCCGGCGGGTAGTCGTAGACATGACCATGATCCGTCATAGCCACGATCGCCGTGGCGACACGGGCGGGAGATTTCGAAACGGCCTGCTGCAGATCCGTCGTGAAAGTGGCGATACCACAGCGGCGTGGTAAAGAATTGCCGATGAATGCGATATTTTTGAGCTGATTCATAGCGAAACTCCCGGCAGCCGGGATGGATCAACGCCGGGACCCGCGAGATAGCTGGTCGCCTCGGCGGGACCGGGCTTCGACAGGTCTTTGGCGGGGGGCTTACTCAGGAGCCCGATCGCGGGCGAGCTCGCTGCGGTGGCAATGAGCAAGACAATTCCGTCAGGCCCGACACGGATGTCAGCACGATCAGCTTCCGCGAAAAACCCATCGCCGATCCTCGCTGTCAGGGATCCGATTGCTCCGCCTCCCGCGACGACCAGAGCCCAACTTTCGCGGCTCGCCGTCAATTCCCAAACGGTGTCGGCAGGGAGGTCCAACCGTTCGAGGGTGAAGAACGGACAAGACATGAGCTCGGCGCGCTCGACGGTGATATGCCGTGGTAGCTTCCTGCTGCTTGCCGGTTCCAGCCGTGCCACGGCTATGGCTTGGTCAATATGCAGTTCTCGCGAACGTCCATGATCCCAGATGCGAAACGTAGTGTCGTTGCGCTGCTGGATTTCAGCAATGACCAGACCTGCACCGATGGCATGCACGGTGCCAGCCGGAACATAAAACACGTCACCGGCCGCGGCGTCCTGCCAGTCGAGAAGGCCGTCAATTGATCCGTCGAGCGCAGCGTTCCTGAATTCGAGCTGTGTCAGTGGCCGTTTGAGCCCCACGGCGACCTGCGCCCCGTCTTCCGCTGCCAACACATACCAGCCTTCGCTCTTGCCGCTTTTCATCCCCATCGACTTGGCGATAGCATCATCGGGATGAACCTGTATCGATAGTGTTTCCCCTGTAAACAGGAGCTTCAGGAGGAGTAGACGGTCCGGCCCTCCCTCTTCGCCACAGTCAAACGAGATTTCGCCGACCGGGCTATCCTGATGGTTTTTCGATGCCCATGGCCCGAGATCAAGACGACCCCATGGCTTGAGAATTGTTCTCACACTGGCGCGGTCGATTGTCATGGTGGTCTCCTTGATCTCGCCGCTAAGATCGGGGTGACCTGAGATCGGAGTGTGTTATTGCCGCTGCAGCGCTGTCCGTACGGATCTTGGAAACAGCAAGGGCTGCGAACGTGTCTGCGGCGCCGTGATCTTATCCTGGCTCGGCCGCGACAATTACGCAGCATCCGTGACTCATCAGCGGCCTCATGGGTTTCTTGCCGTTCGTATCCTGCCCTTGGTTGAGGCAAGCTTGGCTTGCACGAGGAAATTTTCCCGTTGCCAGTTCGTCGGGTGCGACGAGTGTCGAGGTTGCTCAAGGGGCAATAGACGGCGCCAGCGTTTTTTCGAATTCCTCCCTCGATACCGACCACGCCTCGGTGCGCCCGTTGGAGCTAAGGAGCAAGGTCATTGTCGTATGAAAAGCCTCCCATGTGACGTCGATGGGCTCCTCATCAATCTGAAGCTCGAAGACGCCTGGTGGATGAGGTTGCGCCATCCCGGGAAGCTGGAACGGTCGAATGATCGTGATGCTTTTCACTGTGATATTCATGACGGCACTGTTCCTGTCGGGAGAATGCTGGAATGCTCTGTGGCGGGCCAATCCCTCTATTTGCCGGCATTTCGGAGGAGGTCTATTTCCTTGGCGATGGGGCCCAGGAGCTTCCGCAATCGGTTCTCCTCCACCTGACCGAGACGAAACCTTTTGGCGAATTCGCTCACAAGCATAGTTTTCGCCGCTCCTGGTTGGAGCGGTGGAACTGGTTTGGTTGGATGATGCACGATCGTATCCTTTCAGGATCACGGTATGCTCAACGAAAATGCGCGAGATCCAGCGTGATGGTGCTGGATCGCACTTTGGAATAAGCAGAGGTCGCAGCTTTCAGAATTCTTGGCCGCAACGCATCGAACGCCGTCAGGTAGTCTGCCTCGCTTGCATTTCGATGCGATTTCTCGCAGGCCAAGACTTCGGTCGCCAGATAGAATTTGATCTCGAACATCCCGTCGTATCCGGTGAAACGGACACAGCGATTTCTGTCGTCAAAACTACGAGCTTCGTTTGGGAACGAGATTCCCATCAGCGCCCACCCTCATCTTGCCACCGATCAACAGCGCTACCCTCGGGTTGGGGATCAAGGCCTGCTCGCGTCGGTGACCGTTCACGGTTGGCGAGAGAATTCAGGAGAGCCGATTTTGTCCTCACACCCCTGCGGAACTCGGTTGAGAGAAAGATCGAGGCGTCGCGTTTCATGTCGGAACTCGCGTCCGACTCAGATCCCCGGAGGCCAGCGGACCTTAAGACTTCCCTGACCAGCTTGAAGCCGGCGGGTTCGACATGCGATGCTGCTGGATTGGAAGACATTAAGTCCTCCTTTGTTGGGGCAAGGTTTTGCACCCTTGATGACAGCGCCCTGAAGACGAGCCGTCACTACCATCTAAGTCGTGCTGAATTACTGGATTACAAGGGGAGGCCGGGTAAGGAGGTTCGGAGCCATAACCAAGGGCCGTTGAGAACAACTCTCGAAACCAAAAAAGGGGAGAGAGTTTCTGGCATCGACGCGCGAAGAAACAGCCGGCCAGACCGCCGAACCACACTGCCGAATCTGGCTCTTTGCTCCACTTGAGCGGCGCGTCGAGTGTTGTCTCAAAGAATTTGCGTGGCCTTCCCATCACGATGATGTCGTCGATGGCAGTATTGGCATTCGCCGCGTTTCTGCTGGTGATCGCGGTGTTCCTCGTCTGCGCGTTGCCAAAGGGCCAGGGCGCTCAGCCTTAAAGTTGGGTGGGCACTCAGATTACCTCTAATCCCAGCGGTCGGTAAACGCCGTTTGCCGCAGCGGAGTTTTCGCCATCCCGAAATCCGGACGTTCCAGGTGCAGAGGACCGTCGGTCTGCGAGACCCTCTCGCTCTCGTCGCTTCGTCCTCGACGCCAGACGAAACAGAATACCCTAACACGTTTACATTTTGTCGATGCGGGTTTCCAACGCCTTTTTGCTCGCTTCTGCAACTAAATCAATAGCTTTGCGTTAAGGTTCGATTCACGAGATCTCCCTGGGGGAAGAATGAGAGAGGGCGCCGCAGCGCTTCGACGAGAGATGAACGATGCGCTGACCATCGGCCGCGGCGGCGGTACGGAAGGTTGGCGTATCCGTCGCGACGGATCAAAAGTTTGGGCCGTCGGCGAGATGTCGCCGATCCGCGATCAGGCCGGTACGGTGATCGGGTTCACGAAGATCCTGCGGGATCGCACGGAGGAGCGGGCGGCTGAGGAGGCTATTACGGACGAACGCCGCGCCCTCGAGATACTCAATCGGGCGGGCTCCGCCCTTGCGGCCAAGACGGATCTCCAGGAACTCGTCCAGATCGTGACCGACGCGGGCTTAGAGCTGACGGGGGCCCAATTCGGCGCCTTTTTCTACAATGTCGAGAACGAGGCCGGGGAGAGCTACATGCTCTACACCCTCTCCGGTGTGCCAGCCGAAACATTCTCAAAGTTCCCGATGCCACGTAATACGGCGGTGTTCGCGCCCACCTTTGGAGGTGAAGGTATCGTTCGGTCCGACGATATCACCATGGATCCACGGTACGGCAAGAACGCGCCGCGCGCCGGCATGCCCGAGGGGCATCTTCCTGTTCGCAGCTATCTGGCAGTGCCGGTCATCTCGCGTAGCGGAGAAGTGACCGGGGGCCTCTTCTTCGGCCACGCCGATATTGGTGTCTTCGACGATCGATCGGAACGCGGACTGGAGGGTCTGGCCGCCGAGGCGGCCGTCGCTATCGACAACGCAAGGCTGTTCCAGGCGCTGGAACGTGAACTCGAACAACGGCGGAAAGCGGAAAGCGAGCTGGCGGACAGCGAGGCGCGACTGCGGCTGGCGACCGAAGCGGCGGAAATCGGCACCTGGGACTACGATCCCGCCTCGAACACGCTTCGCTGGGACGTCCGGTGCAAGCAGCTCTTCGGTTTGTCGGCGGAAGCGACGGTCACCTATGAGGGTTCCTTCCTTGCAGGCATTCATCCGGACGACCGCGAGCGAGCGCATGAGGCCGTGCAGCGGGCGATCAGCTCCGAGGGGTCTGGGCACTACGACATCGAATATCGCACGGTCGGTATCGAGGACGGCAGGGAACGCTGGATTGCCGCAAGTGGACGCGCCTTCTTCAGTACGGTCCAAAGTACGCGCTTTGTCGGCACTGTGATTGACATCACCGAGCGAAAGGCGACCGAAGAGCGGTTGCACCAGCTCAACGAGCGTTTGGAAGAGCAGGTGGAAGCCGAGATCGGCAAGCGTGCCGAAGCTGAAGAGGCGCTCCGACAGGCGCAAAAGATGGAGGCCGTCGGCCAGCTCACCGGCGGTATCGCGCACGACTTCAACAACCTTCTGGCCGGGATCAGCGGGAGCCTGGAAGTTATCGAAAGACGCCTGTCTCAGGGCCGGAGCGATGGCATCGATCGTTTCATTAGGGGTGCACAGACGTCCGCGCAACGCGCCGCGGCGCTGACCCAGCGGCTGCTTGCCTTCTCCCGCCGCCAGACCCTCGATCCCAAACCGACCGACGTGAACCGGCTGGTCTGCGGTATGGAGGATCTCATCACGCGCACCGTCGGCCCGGCCATCAAGGTCGAGGTTGTCGGTGCCGCGGGCCTCTGGCCGACCCGGATCGACACCGCCCAGCTCGAAAGGCGCTCCTCAACCTCGCCATCAACGCTCGCGACGCGATGCCCGGGGGCGGCAAGCTGACGATCGAGACCGCGAACAAGTGGCTGGACAATCGCGCCGGTCGGGAGCGCGACCTGCCACCGGGACAATATATATCGGTGTGCGTCACCGACACGGGAACAGGCATCCCGAAAGACATCGCCGATCGGATCTTCGATCCGTTCTTCACGACCAAACCGATCGGTCAGGGCACGGGCCTAGGTCTTTCCATGATACACGGTTTTGTGCGGCAGTCCGGCGGTCAGATCCGCGTCTACAGTGAGCCGGGGCAGGGAACGACGATGTGCCTCTATCTTCCCCGTTATACTGGCGAGATCACGGCCGATGCCGAGGCAGTGGACACAACGATCGCGGAAATGGGTGCCGGCGAAACTGTGCTCGTCATCGACGACGAACCGACCGTTCGCATGCTGATCGTGGAAGTGCTCGAGGAGGCGGGATATGTCGCGCTTGAAGCGGAAGACGGGCCGTGGGGACTGAAAATCCTCCAGACCGACGTCAGGATCGATCTGCTCATAACCGATGTCGGATTACCCGGCGGCTTGAACGGTCGTCAGGTCGCCGACGCCGCCCGACTGAGCCGCCCGGATCTGAAGGTTCTGTTCGTCACCGGTTTCGCGGAGAACGCCGCGGTCGGCAATGGTCATCTTGAGGCCGGCATGGAGGTGATCACCAAACCGTTTGTGATGACTGAGCTGGCTAACAAGGTCACCGACATGATCGAAAATCGGCATAGGGGTGCTTGATCAACGTTTTTTCTCCCCTGCCCTTGGCTGCCTCTGTCGGAGCGCTGGAAGAGCAGACGATCTGAAATGTCCCTGAGATGGGTACCAGCCGGTCGGTTGCGCGTTTTCACGACGTCGGCCCAGCCCTTTAGGCTTCCATCGTCGCAACGGTTCATCGCTCATCCGGTGGAGGTTTCCATATCCTCTGATATTTCGCGTCTGTGCCCTAGCGCCGCATTTCTGCGCCTCGCCGTGGATCAAGATCCTTCGGGGCACACTGCCTTGTAATGCATCTACCCACTTCTTATCTTTCAAACATCACTCACATAGCCACAGCAACGGGCGGACGACTCAAACGTCGACCGTTTCGCGCGTTAGCGCGTGCCATGCTGCTGTGCCCACGAAGGATCTCAATTGAAAAACGCAGATATTGTCGCCCTGCCGGCGGGGCCGAAGCCGGGCGACAGCGGCAAGGCTACCGACAAGAACCAGAAACCATACCCCTGCCTGCTCACCCGTGTGGAACTCCAAGCAATCATCGCCAAGCAACTTGGCTGAGGCGGGAAGGGCTTCCTCCTGCCACCGCCCGTGGGGCATCGGCCCGGTAACTGCCGGCAGATTTTGAAAGGCACATCATGGAAGCGTACCGGTGTCGGACGAGCGGCTTGAAGATTGCCGCGATGTCGTCGAGCCGGACCTGCAGGATCTGATCCGCGCGACCATCGCCTCCGGCTTTTCGGCGGAGGAGGTGCTGATCGCCATCAGCGAACTCGTGGCAGAGGATTTTGCCGCGTCCGTTAAAGTCCCCAGCGTTCATTGAGGCGGAGAATTGCACATGGGTTTCTCAGCGCAAGAAGATCTATTTGGGAAAGCGGAACCGGCTTTGCCGCCCGGTTTCCGCTACCAACCCGAAATCGTTCCCAAAGACGTTCAGTCGGACCTGTTGCATGAAATACCAAAATTGCCGCTGAGACCCTTCGACTTCCATGGCTTCGAAGGCAAGCGGAGGGTAATCTCGTATGGCTGGAAATACGACTTCGACACCCAGCAGGTGAGGCCGACCGAAGACATCCCACCGTTTCTCCTGCCTGTGCGATCGATTGCCGCAGCCTTTGCCGGCATCGCGCCGGATCAACTGCGGCAGGCTCTCATCACCGAATAGGGGCTCCATGGGCATTTCTACAATAATACCCGCTAAGGGAATTTGAAGTTGTTTGGATTGAAGCGGTTAGCGCGGATCGGCCTGAAGCGTTCGAGGGGGCGGTCAATTTCGTTCCAGAGGTAGTCTCCGGTCAGCGCGATATGTGCCCAGGGCAGCGGTGCGACCTGGGAAAGCACCTCGTCGGGCATGACGATGCCCTGGCTGCGGATATAATCGACGGCGCGGCTGAGATAGACGGTGTTCCATAGGATGATGGCGTTGACGACGAGGTTGAGGCCAGACGCCCGGTAGGCCATGGTTTCGGCGACGCGGTTGCGCAGTTCGCCGAGCTGATGGAGGAAGACGGCGCGTGCAAGAGCATGCCGACTTTCACCCTTGTTGAGGATCGCGTGTGATCTGCGGCGCAACTTCGTGTCGAGCAGCCAGTCGCAGATGAAGATTGAGCGTTCAATCCGGCCCATTTCACGCAGGGCCTGGTTGAGCCGGTTTTGCCGTGATGCTGCCAGCTTCTTGAGGATCACGGATGGCGGCACCAGACCTGCAGCGATCGACGCTTTCAGCCGCAACACCTCGTCCCAGTGCTGCTCGATGACATCCATGTTGACCGTTCCCGCGATCAGCGCGTCGAGAGGTCCGTAGGCCGGGTCTGGATCGATGACGAAGAGCCTGCGATTGCCGAGATTGCGGATACGGGGAATGAGCCTGTAGCCGAAGGCGTGGAACATGGAAAACGTCGTTTCGGAGGCGCCGGCCGTATCGGTTGCGTGCTCATGGATTTCGACGGAGCTCTCGTTGTGAAGAAGACCGTCGAGCACGTAGGGCGCTTCGCTTTCGGACGCCTGGATCATGCGGGAAAAGAAGGAGGCGAAGCGGTTGGACAGGAAGCCATAGATCGACGCACCCGGCCGTTTTCCGTATTTTGCATTGTAGTCGAGGCTGGCTTCGCCGCGCCCGCCGGCCGGAAAGAACTGCCCGTCCGAGGATGAGATATGGCCGTCGCCCCAGACTGCGGCGAAGGGATGGGCCTGTTGGGCATCGACCAGCACGGCGGTCGCTGTGGCATAAGTTTCCGATCGCAGATGCCGGTCCACCATCAGCATCATCTGATGGATCGTGACGCCGCGCGAACTTTCCGCCATGCGTTCAGCGCCGGCGTTCGTAGCGTCAGCAAGGATCGCGGCCATCAGCGCCGCCTCGTCGTTTGCCGTCTCACCGGTACGATAATGGGTGAAGCTGTCGAGGAACCTGGTCCAGCTTTGGACCTCGGCAAGCAGGCTTGTGATCCTGATCCGCGGGACCAGAATATAAAGCCGGCGGCTGAGCGTGACGATCCTGTCGCGGTCCTCCTCGCGGATCGGCGAGATTGACAGACCCTTGTCGGATATCGCCGCATCTGGAATGGCGTTGGCGGCGGCCGCCTTGGCCAGCTCTTTCAATTTCGCGTCGAGCGTGGCGGTGCGCTCAGTTCGCCATTCGGCAAAGCTGTCAGGGATGGCAAGCCCGAGCCGCCCTTCGGCGCGCATCAGGGCGAAGATCGGCCGAGGCAGAAGATAATCCTCGAAACTGCGCCATGCCCGGCTGCCATCGACCCATATGTCGCCGGCCCGTAGACGTTCCCGCAGGTGAACGAGCACCGCCACTTCCCAGGCGCGCAGGTCGATATGGGTGCCATCCGAGCGCACACGCCGTCGCCATTTGCGGGTCATAAATGCGAGCGGCACCTGCGCGGGCAATTTCTGGCCATCGTACAGTGCACGCAGATGGTCCACTGCCGTCAGGATCGGGTCGTCGGGACGGAACGACCGGAACGAGAACGTGCGGAACATGAGTCTGCCCAGCTTGCGCAACGATTTGTGCCGCTCAATGAGCTCGTCGAATTCGTCACTGCGATCTGGGCGCACGACAGAGGCTGCAGCCGTCATGCTGGCGATCAATCCGTCCCAGCCGAGGGAGGTTGCGATCGCGGATGCAAAATCGGTGTTACTCTCACGGGCGGCGAGAAGAGCCTCGCCGAGCTTGAGATGATTGAGCGCCACCCCATCAAGAACGTCTGCCTCTTTCAGCCGCCGCTCCTTGCGGCTGATCTCGGCCTTGCGACGGGTGCTGCCGATCAATTTGCAGAACATGTCGATCGCGAGGTCGGTGATCGCCGCCTGCTTTTCGATGACGAAGGCGGTCAGCGTGGCGCAGCGACGCTCGGATGTCAGGCGTCGTATCTCGCGTGCATGCAGAACGCGCGCGTCCCGGGCGATGATACCATAGCGGTTGGCATGGATCGTCTTGCGACGTTCATCGGAAATGGTGGCCGCATCAAGAACCTCGAGGCGGGCGATCAGGCCCTTGAGGTTTTTCAGCTTCGCTCCTTCAGGCGCCTCCGCGATCCAGCCGAGGTGGCTCCGATCGCCCGCCCGCTCAGCGAGAAGCTGATCAAGCGCTTCGATAGACGATTGCTCCAGGCCCCGGATCAATTCGCGATAAGCCTGTCGGCGTGCCGCCGCCCGGCCGGCCAGTGCCAGACGTATCAGCAGCTCCGGCACGGGAACGAGCAGCATCCTATCCTTGAGTGCTTCGATCACCGCCTTGGTGATCGGCGCGCCTTGCTCGGTCGCGGCCGCCTCACGTGCAGCCACGGTGATCAGTGTGCGATAGTCGCTCGCCCGAACAGGCTGGAGGTCCAACGCTGCGACGATCTCGCGCGCATGCTCGCGGCGTGTTTCCTCCCGTTGGGCATAGAGCCCGAACACCGCAGGGTCGATGCCAAGCTGGTCGGCGACAATAGAGACGACCGCCTGAGACGGGACTTCTCCTGGACGCAGCGGACGCCCCAAATCCCGGACCAGCGCGAGCTGGATTGCAAAGCCCAGCCGATTATGCGACCGGCGATGCGCCTTTGCGAAAGCAATATCCTCAGCAGACAGAGCATAGCGCGCCAGGGCTTCTTCATAAATGTCAGGCGGCTCGAACAAAATGGTGCGCGCCTGCGCATCGAGGAAGGACATCGGTCACATCAGCCCTTAATGCGAGGTGTCGGGCGAGATCTTTCTTCCCGGACCCGGTCCATCCAATCCGTCTCAGTGTGTCGATCAGCGTCGAGCGCGGTACCTTGAACGTCCGGCACACGGAGGCCTTGCTGGCGCCAGCTTCCAAAGCAGCCAGAACCTGCTCGACCTTTTCCGCATCGATCGCCGGAGGCCTGCCGCCCTTGCGGCCGCGCCGGCGCGCCGCAGCCAGGCCGGCATTGACCCGCTCCGTAATCAACGCTCTCTCGTATTCGGCAAGCGTGCCGAATAGGTTGAACAGAAACGAGCCGTGCGAATTCGTCGTGTCGATCGCCTCCGTCAGAGAGCGGAAGGCGACGCCGCGTACCTTCAACTCTTCAACGATACGGATCAGGTGAGAGAGCGATCGGCCTAACCTATCGAGCTTCCAGACAACCAACACGTCGCCCTTGCGCAATTCCCCGAGGCAGGTCTTCAGGCCCGGCCGATCGTCGCGCGCTCCGGAAGCGCGATCTTGATGCAGATGACGCTCATCAACCCCGGCCGCGATAAGGGCATCACGCTGCAAGGCAACCGATTGGCGCTCATCACTACTCGACACCCGCATGTAGCCGATCAACATGTGCGACAAACCTCAAATCAGGAATTGTCGCACAGTCTCACATTCCGACAGGGTTTGTCGCGCAGAAAATCGCCATCCTACGACGCCAACTTCACCCTGCGACGGCGCTGCGCGGAAATCATGTGTTTTCCGTCAGCCACCAAAAGCAGCTATATGAAGGCGCTGCCGTTCGGGCCGACATATTCGGTGTTGAACCCATCCTTTCGAGCTGCGCGCAGAAAGGCATTCGCATCCGATAGATCGATCCGTTTTCCGTGGTCGCAAAGTTCCACGTGGTTGGCGCGCAACCAGTAAGATCCGCGGTCGCTCACCACGCGCACCTGCCAGCCGCCCTCGTCTGGCTTCTGCAACCGAAAGTCAGGAACCTTGCCATCCTGAATACCGGCACTCTCTGCCGACCGGCTTTCATTGGCTTTAGGGGTGGTTGCTGTCGTCGCATGTCGCATCGGATGTTCCTTGGATTTCTGGGTGCAGTGATCTCTTCGCTATGCTCTTCTTGCTGATGTCGGCTGGTGGGTGCCGCAGACGCGTGACCTGTTTGGCGGCGGACAAACGGATAGTGGCTCGTATCGAGACAGTCGTTGCGCTGGATCAAACGGCTAGATTTTTCCGGACTGCCGGCTGCCTCGGTCATTTTCTTCTGAATGGCCTCGGTGACGTCTTCCACCTGATGAAGCAGGTAGATAAGGCGACCCTCGGCATCGAAGATGGGAGTGTTCACCGGCTTCCAGAATTTAGTCACGAAGAGGCCGCTGGCGTCCCGGACATCGTACCGTTGGATACGCATGGCATTGGAAACGCCATCCTCGGCGGCATGTTTAAGCGATGCATAGAGATTGCTGACCCCGTCTGCCTCTTCGTCCGAAGGGTTGTCGGGGAAGACATCGAACATGCAACTCCCTGCAACCTTGGCGGCAGATGTCAGAGTGGCCTTTTCGTACGCGGTATTAATGTCGACGATGTGCAGTCCCTTGCGGGGATCCAGCAGGAGGTGGGGCTTTGAAGAGTGCTCGAATGAGTCGCGGAAGATTCTCCGCTGCACCTCCGCGTGCAACGGATCGACCTCCACACCGAAACCACTCACAGCCTCGAGGATCGCCAGGTCTCTGAGAGCCTGCGAGAGCATGACCTTGAGGAAGTGGGTATCGTGGTCGTTCCGTGGCTCCAGCAGCCGCGCGCGAAACAGGTCGATATTTTGCCTGAGAATGAACCGTTGCACAGCAGCCTCCCGGCTCCGTCTCCATTAATTCTCGTTCTGATCGACAACTGCACTCCAGCCGCTGGTTTTGCGCCATCTTAATCGCTGAAGCCAAGGAGAGCCGCCCTTAACGGCATATTCACTAGAACGAAGTTGGCGTCCCGTTCCGCCACCGCCTGGACGCCTTGCTGCCTCCGTTTCAAGGCGCCCCCAGCTTTCAGCCCGCATACCGTCCGATCCGCCTTTTCCGGTTCACTGGGACCTCCGCCTGATCACACCGATCATTGGCTAAAGGTCAATGTCGCGGCATGATTGCGAACTCATGAACCGTGCAGTGAGGTCGACGCAACTCGAACTCACTGAGCAACTTCAATGACTTTCGAACAACATCCTCGCCACGACATGGATCTGCTGCCACTTCCTCACTGCTCCCTTCCAACCGGGCACTGAGAGCCAGAAGCAGCTTCCAGACCAGATCTCCATCACGCTCAGCGATGAGGGCGCAAGCATGAAGTTTGTGAGCGAGTGCCCTAAGGATGGCCTGCCTTTCTTCGACAGGCATCTTTTCGAACGGCAGTGGGGTAGTCATAACGTTCTCCCACGTGCACTTTCTCGAACCGACCAAGCAACGTCCGCTTCCAGTGCCAGCCGCAAGTCGCCGATCGAGCAAACTATGGTTTGGACGCGTTCATTCATGGGAACCCCGCTGATCGCAAACTTGTGCAGCTTGCTCTGCGCTCGTGGAGGGTTGGGGTTCGTAATAGGCGTGGCGGTCCTTGGAGCGGGAACCGTTGTTCTATCGTCGTTGAGAGATCTACGTCTCATCATATCTACTCCTACCGTCAGGCAAGAGCGCGTATAATCTCCCAATCGGCTCTGCCCTGGAAGAATAGGCCGACAGAGTATCCTACGCTGCAAAATGCAAATGACCTAATTTATTTCCATTCGCTCGGCTGCGGTATGGCCGAACAGCCGTTCGGCCGCCTTGTTCGAGGTCCTGATAACGCCCGTCAGGCTTTTGCTGACGATCGCGTCGGAGGACTTGACAATGGCGGCCAGAAGGGCCGCCCCGTCATGACACGGGCGCGAATTCTTCACGCTTTCCTCCAGCTCGAGCAACGTCATTCAAGTCCGAAGCTCGACAAATTCGATCTGCTCATCCTCGACGATTTCGCCTATGTGACCAAGCACCAGGCTGAAACGAGCGTGCTCTTCGAACTCATCTCCGCGCGCTACGAGCGGCGATCACTCATGCTCACCGCCAACCAGCCCTTCGGTGAATGGAACAGGGTTTTCCCCGATCCCGCCATGACACTCGCCGTCGTTGATCGTCTCGTCCACCACGCAACAATCTTTGAGATGAATGTCGAAAGCTGTCGGCGTCGATCCGCGATGGAAGCCAAACGCCAGCGTGGCAGACCCGCTTACTTCGCGACAATGAAAAATGCCGCTATCCATTATTTTGCAAGGAGTCGTTTTCGCCTTGCAATTGCGTCCAGCCTCCCCATTTGAGATATAGTAGCAGCCACGGAACGGGCGCTGCTTTTTAGAGCCGCAAAAAGCTCTAGCCCCAAGCGGGAGGACGCGATGTCTTCCATAGCAAGAACTTCCAGACACGAACGCGCAATGCGATTCCTCAGCGGCTTGAGATACGGGGATTTCGTCATGAAATCGATCCCGGTCATGGCTGTCGCATTCATTCTCTACGTCATACTGCAAGGCACGTTCTGGTAGCGTCCGGATTGCAGTTACCGAAATAGCATCGTTTGCGGTGAGCGTTGGTCCAATCGACCAATTGAGGTTCCTATGTCAGAACGCACAACAGAATCTGAGATTACCTTTTCTCGTCCTTTTGCCCTAAGCGCTCTGGTCGTCCCGCTCGATGCGGGCACCTACCGAGTGATAGTAGATGAAGAATTGATAGAAGGACTGTCATTTCCCGCTTACCGAAGAACTGCAACGCATATCGAAATACCAGCCGTGGGCGTCAGTATCGGGACAAGGCAATTGTTGCAGGTTCATCCGCAGGACTTGGAGTCGGCAATCAAGAAGGATGCCGAGGGTAAGGAATAGCGAGCGGCCCCTTACGGTACCTTATTTACAAAGGATTGCGGCCTTATGGTTTCTCGGGCTGGTCGAAGGATAATGGTGGCCGCTTTGGCAATTGGGCTCGCTCTCGCGGTCCTTTATAGATTGAGCAGCCCGTACGATGCTCATGGAGAAACCAATGGCGCAGCAGGCCCCTGGATCTCGCGTGCGACAGGACAGGTCCCGGCCACCGCGACGTTCAAGTGACGGCCGCAACTGAGGAGAGCAGCAAATGACTGCCACGAAGGCTCAACAGTCTCGTTCGTCCAGATTGGCCAGGGTCTGGACAATAAGTGATTTTGCCAAACGCTTCCGGCTTGACCCGCTTGAAGAGAAACGACTGCTGAAGCTGTTGGGGCCAACTGCGACAGAGCGCCAGCTTCTTCTCAACGCCGGAAGAAGGCCGCTGAACCCCGCCGGGGACCTTGGATGAAGAAGGCACAAACATGCATGCGATGAATATCGCGTCGGCGACTTCATCCAAGCCGAGATGGACAGCGATGTCGCATGTGCTCTCGATACTTGCTTCGCCAAGTCTGAAGGATCAGAATCGATGTGCCCCACGCCCGAGGAACGAAAAACACTTAGACGCGTCCTCAAGCGGGCTGACTACGCTACTTCTGAGATGCAAGCGACCGAAGGTGATCGGCACTTGCAGGAGGTCGCTGTCATTCGTCGGATTGAGGCCGCAACTATCCCGACCGTCAATTATCCGGCGTCCAAACGGCAAAGACTGAACGCGGACTCTGCGGCTGTTTCAGCTTGGGAAAATGAGGGAGGGTCCGTGCTACGGCCGAAGCCAAAAACGTCCGCAAGAAGGCTAAGCCGTTCACACGGAGTAAATTCCGATGAACCGATACGATAAGCCGAACTTCATGAAGGGATTCCCGAAATGTACAATGCCAAGCGCGATGGTTACGGGAACGGCGCAAACCTTGCCATTCAGTCCATGGGCGAGATCGAAGGCCGTATGACGGTACTGGAGGTTGTCGCAATGACCTCGTTGAGCCTCCTCATCAAAGATGGTGACAAACATGCAGCCCAACAGGCGCTGTCAGCCATTCGCCGTGCGATGCGGTTGAAATGCGAAGACATCAAGCTGTCGTCCTTGGATGCCGATTCTGCGATTGCATATGCGCAGGAGCTTTTCGAGGCAACTTTCGAAAACATGGGCCGGGAAGAAGCAACGAAAACCATTGCACCTTCGAGCAAACGCCAAGGCTCGCGCCGTTCCATACCCGCGTTTCAGAGCTAGGAGGATCATAAATTGGGCGTTCGAGAAATGACTGACCGCGAAAGCCGGGAGGTCGTTGCCCACCAAAATGTTGGGCATCTTGCCTGTGTCCGCGACAATCGACCTTACGTCGTGCCCGTCCACTATGCGTTCGATGGAGAAAAGCTCTATGTCTTTTCCCTGGCGGGGCAAAAGGTAGATTGGATGCGGAGCAATCCGAACGCTTGCCTTCAGGTGGAGGAAAGCGGGGAACATCACCGTTGGAGGAGCGTCCTCGTTCAAGGGACCTACGAGGAACTGCCGGACACTTCGGAGCGGCACAACGAACGTCTTCACGCCTGGTCCCTCTTGCAGAAGCGGCCATTGTGGTGGGAGCCCGGCTCCTCCACGCCCGGCACCGACTCGGAAGGTAAGGAAACTCCGATTTTCTTCAGTATCTCGATTGCTCAGATATCTGGCAGGGAATTGGTTGGGTCTTGAACGGCGCTAACGCCCTGAAGTCACGGCAAGTTTGTACATCTGAAGGAGATCATGTCTGCAGAGACAGGGCGCGAGATATCTGCGCAGGAAATTTCGCTTGGTGCCAATCGATACCTGGGAAAGCCCTTCGAGCTGCTGACGCAGCGAGAGCAAGCGGTATTCCGGCGACTGATTTCACGAAGGGAAATTACCCGCGATTCAAAATCAGTCATTCGACGAGAAGCTCTCCTCGGCTCAACGATTGGCAGACAAGGTAGCGAAATTCGGCGGTTCTTGGACACTCATTGTAATCTTCGCCGTTGCGCTCGCCGTCTGGGTAGCGGTCAATCTGATCGCAGCCTCGCACGCCTTCGATCCCTACCCGGTCATATTCCTGAACCTTATCCTCTCCATGCTGGCCGCCGTTCAAGCGCCCGTCACCATGATGAGCCAGAACCGGCACTCTGCTAAGGACCGCGTCGACGCGTCCTAGGATTACGAGGTCAATCTGAGAAATCATGGTGTAGTTTCCGATGATTTACCGGACGCAATTCCAATTCGATGCCGGACAGTTTTTCAACGTAAGCAGTGCGGCTGGGACAGCAACCTTGGCGTGCACCTCCTTTTGAACGTGAGGAGATGGCATGTCGAAGAGACGAAGGCTGACCATGAGATAACGACGACATTGCGTCGACTGCGATCAGACGGCGTGAGCGTTCGCGATATTGCCGATCTGCTCGGGATTGCCCGCAGCACGGTGCAGGACGGGATTGGGCGAGCTGCGACGGCAGCGCTGTCCTGGCTTTTGCCTGCCGATCTGACTGACGACGTCCTGAAAGGCAAACTTTTCTCCAGGCAAGGCACCACACAAGGGGTGCGGCGACTACCGGATGGCTGAGCATCTGCCATGCCTCGTCCAGAACGATGAGGCTTGGTGATCTATCGAGCCGCTTCTCAATGCGTCTAAAGAGATCGGCCAGCACTGGACGAGATTACGCTCGCCCATATACATCAGCTGCTCGACCTCTAAGCACTTGAAGCGCCGAAGCCTCGGCGATCTTCTTCTGCATCGAAGATGCAGACCATCAGCCTTCTACAGTACAACGGTGCAGAGCGCATCTTTGATCTCTCGCATCTGAACGCCGCTTACAAAATCCGTAGCGAACGACTTGGCGCCGACACCACCCTGTCCTTTATTTCCGTCACCTCAGCCAAAAAACCTTAGCGGGTATTATTGCAGAGATTCCCAAAGTGCCCGTTATACTGAGGTATAAGTAACAGCGGTACTCAGCTTGCTCAAGCGGGAAAAGCTGCAACGTCGTGACGATTGCCTCAACGGTTGATCGACGCGAAAAGTGGGCAGTTGGCGAGTTGGCGCCATATCATCAACATGGGTCAGGACGGCATCGCGCTCCTGAGAGCAACAGGCCAGATCAGCGGAGGAGCCCGATACTGAAATTCCGGTAATCCTCTTCACAGGTACGCTCGCAAACCTATTCGCGGGTTCCCTCATACGCCTAATCGCCGATTTACCTATTGACGCGAACACCTATTCGCCGAGAAGCCGATACACCGTTTAGGAGAATCCCCGATCGGCTATTTCGCTCATTGACGCATTTCCCGATTCACCGAGCCGCCGTTCTCAAGGCTGTACGGATACCGGTGACGGCACCTGCTGGTGATGGGAACCCTCCGCGCAAGTGCGCCCGGTGTTTACCCGCACTCCGTCTCACTTCTGATCCGCCCGCAAACATTGGCAGAATTCGGCATCGGATGCGCTGCCGCAACCCTCGCCCCTCGGGCGAAACGGCTATTGGTATACCAATAGCCTATCCTGCCATCTCTCAAGAAATCTGTCTGGGCATCGTGCCCGAGGCGCCGATGCTGTTGCGAGTCGCCAGACAAAGCAACAGCGATCACGGGCTCATTGCCTGTGATCCGCGCCGGAGGAACAGCACGGTGGGCAGACAGACTTCTTGAGAGATGCTGAAGCAAGCCGTCGTCGTGAGCAGTCGAGAGGACCGTGACCGGAGGGAATGGGCCCCGACGACATGCGAACGATGAGACGGCGAGCGCACCGCAGGAGAGGACGCGAGCCTGGAGCGGATGCCCGAAGCATGAGGGCGCAGCGCAAGGTACTCGTCCTCTCCGTCTTGTTTGGGGAAGTCGCGGCAGCGTCCGCCTAGCGGCCCGAAAGGCCGAGCGGGTCTCGACCCGCACCGCAGGGAGGGGAGTTTGAGGGGAGAGGCGGCAAGTCTCTCCCCTCAAGAGCGCGCGCAGGCTCGATGTCGGCCAAGCGGTCAAGTGAGTGGAAAAGGCGAGAAACGGCCGAAGCCGCCCCTCGCAGGCGCATCAACCGTAGATGACACGGGCGATGCTGATACCGATGCCTGCCTCGCTGCGGATGGCGCGGACGATCGGTGCGAGCGTGCCCAACTCGGCATCGGTGAGGGCGACAAGCCTTGGATAGCTGATCTCGATGCCATCGCAGTCGGCCGCGAGCGCATAGTGCCAGTCGCCGCCGTTCAAACGGTACTCGTGAGTGTCGACGTCGATTTCGAGATGATCAAGCAGCGTGATCCGGAAACGGGCCAGGCATTCCTCTTCGCCATGAAGCTGGAAGGCGGCGATGCCTTCCTCATCCGTGTCAAAGGCAAGCTGGCGCTCCAGTGCCGTGATGGATTGCACCCGCGCAATCGCACATGCCAGTCCCTCGATGAGTTTGTCATGCAGTTCCAATAGGAATTCGTCCTCGCAACCCAAGCGATTTGCAAGGACGATGAGCCTGAAGCGCGCAAGCACTGCGAGCTGATGGACGTAGTACCAGTCATTGAACATATCAGTGTCTCCTTTCCGTCTCTGACGAAAGGAGGCCGCACCGTAGCCGCGAGGGGTCAGGGATCGCGAACGCGACCGCCAGCGGCGGCAAGTGGAGGAACCGATTTTCTGACGATGGCCCGAAGGGACGGCGGCTGAAAATTGGAGGGGCCGCGCAGTCCTTGACGCCGGAGCGGCGGGTGCAAAATGGGACGTCAGAGAGAGATAGACCACGGCGCCCAAGGCGCCGTGTCTGTATCCGGCGTCCAGCCGGCCCTGCGTTATCCTCGACCAGGGTCGCGGCGACTTCGCGCCGCCGGCGCAGCAGCCGCGAGAGGGGCGTGACCCGAATGGGCGGAGACCGATTGCGGGCTCCGTGAGCGAGAGCGAATAGCACCGTCCGCCGCAGGCGGCTCGCTCGGATCATCCGCCGACAACCCATCATCAGCATGAATCAATCGAGACCGACCGATTCAAACATGTCGTTGGACGCCGAGTCGGCCCTGCCCGATTCTCCGTGTCATGATCGCGCAACGCTACCAGCTCTATGTCGAACGCATCGACGCCAAGAAAAACATGGCCCGATACTATGCCATGTCGATTGAACCGAATCTGTTCGGCGATGCCTGTCTCATCCGCCGATGGGGCCGCATCGGTGCAAGAGGTCAAAGGCGGGAGCATCCTTTCGCACGGGAGGAAGAGGCAGTCAGGCTCTTCCTCCAGCTTTTGCGAAAGAGGCGGTCGCGCGGATACAGGCCGAAACCGCATATACGGCACGATGCATCGGGTGATCGATAGCGAAGGGAGTGCCGTGGGGCGGATGCATCCGCATGTCGATTGGCATGGGATCGAAACAGGAGTGGGGGTGTCCGGCCGCTTTCGCCGTTTCCCTATGAAACACCGCAGGATCTGGCATGTGCCGATGGCGAAACGATGCTTCGGGCCTGAAGCGCCGGTCGATCCGGCGCGTCAGGCCAGGCGACATGGCGAAAGCCACCCTCAGAAGGGTGGCTCGGCGTCAATTGCGCCCTCCTGCTCTGCGGTGATCACCGCCAGCTCTGCGCGAGCCAGCTCCAGTTCGATTTCGACCTCGCGGCGCTCGACGGGGTCGATTGCTTCGCGCAGTTCGAGGCGAAGCTCTTCAATGTGTTGTTCCAGAAGCATCGTCGTCGTCTCCTTGACGTTTGTGAAAGACGACGCGCGCGGTCATGCCCGCATGACACCCGTCGGACGGACTGAGCAGACATTTCCTCAGGTATGGCACCAGAGATCCGCAAGCGGGCTCGATGCCCGCTTGCGGATCCACCATGCAGACCCACGGAGATGCCTCAAAGTCCTTGGTAGTTGTGGAAAAATGGGCAAATCGTTGATCTTGACGTGGTGCGTCGATGACAGCGCTTTGATCCCCTGTCAGGGATTCTCGCATTAACGTTGATGCGGAGAAGAAAATGACCACGACCAATGAAATCGCCGACTAGATCGCCGGCGAACACAGCCTCACCAAGGCCCAGGGTAAGGCGATCGTCGAAGCGGTGATTGCCTCGATTACGGCGGCTGCGATCGCCGGCAACGAGACGTCGCTCCCGGGCTTCGGCAAGGTGCGCCGCGTCGGCGCGATGTAAGAGTGCAGTTTATGCTGCTGGGATAACTGGGAACTACCCATGCCCACCGACTTACCTTGGCTGGCAACAGCTGCAATCGGGGAAACTCGACAGGGGACAATAGCATGTCGGGAAAAGGCCGAGGCCGTCGCAGCTATCGCGATCTGATCGGTCAGGGCAAAGCGCGTATGGTGAAAGCTAGACTGCCTGAATCCTAGACCGAGGAACCAGAAGCCGGTGGTGACGCTCAACGATAGCCGATGCGTCATCGAGCGTAGTGGATGATAAGATCATTCCGGGGAGCGACGAAATTTGCCCGTTTGCTCCGCCCCAGTCGCGCTCTCCATCCCCTGCCGGGGACCGAACGGTTGAATGGGACACCTGTCCGCGCTGTATCTCCTTCATTGCGTAAACGCGGGATCGTCTAAACGGGCTGGCCTCACCAGACCCACATGACGACGGAGCCGCCATACTAGCCAAACGCCCGGGGTAATGTCCGGGACAGCCGCCCAGAGGCGGACGGCAATGGGTGAAACGCGCCGGGTGACCGGACGGGAATCCCCTCTGGCCGGGTGAAGGGCGGCGTGCTGACATGAGATCGGGAGCCTTATGACGACAATTGAGACAGGCTGATGCACGTCGATGCCGTGGAAAGACGACTGATCTCGCTACCTGCCCTGTCACGACAGGGAAAGCGGATAAACGGCCTCCATCGTCTTCTGGACTGCCCCAAGATTTGGGCACGGGCCTATGAAGCGATCGCCCGAAACTCCGGGGCTCTCACCCCCGGCATTGATCCCCGCAATACGCTTGACGGCTTCTCGCTGGACAGGCTGGACTGGATCATACGCCGGGTGAAGGAGGGAAGCTACCGCTTCAAGCCTGTTCGCAGGCACTACATCCCCAAGGCGAACGGGAAATTACGCCCTCTGGGCATTCCCGACGCTGACGACAAGCTCGTGCAGGCGGCCGTGAAGCTGGTTCTGGAGCAAATCTATGAACCGAATTTTTCTCGTCGCTCGCACGGGTTCAGGCCCAAGCGCTCCTGTCATACGGCTCTGGCATCCATCCAGAAGACGTGGGGCGGAACAGTTTGGCTGGTCGAGGCCGATATTGCCGGGTTCTTCGACAATATTGACCACGACATTTTGATGAAACTGCTGAGGAAACGGATCGATGACGAGCGGTTTCTGAAGCTTATCAGAGGAATGTTGACGGCTGGCTATATGGAGGACTGGAAGTGGCACGCGTCGTATAGCGGCACACCACAGGGCGGAGTAATCTCGCCCTTGCTCGCAAACGTGTATCTCCATGAACTCGATGAGTTCATGGATAGCCTCAAAACCGGGTTCGACCGGGGCATTGAGAGGCCAACAGATCCGGAATACCAGAAACTGCTCAGCAAGGGAGCGCATTATCGTCAGCATATCGCGAAGCTGCGAAGCTCTGGCCGAGAGGCCGAAGCAGAACGGCTTCGGGCTCAACTGCAGCCTTTGATCGTTGCTGCCCGGAAGCTCCCCAGCAAGGACTTCCACGACACGTTCTTCCGGCGGCTTCAATATGTCCGGTATGCCGATGACTTCCTTATCTCCGTCATCGGCACGAAACAGGAAGCTGCCGACATCCTGAATGAGGTCACATCCTTCCTCAAGAATCAGCTTCATCTTGAAGTCGCACCGGAAAAGAGCGGTATCACAAAGGCAGATGACGGCGGGGTGACTTTTCTCGGCTACGCTGTTCGGTCGACCAAACGTGCGTTTCGCGAGAAACGTGTCACGAGAAAAGGTCGAAGGGCAATGGTCAAGCGGACACCGGTACGCGGAATCCGACTGCATCTCCCAAGGGAGAAGCTTGCGGCCTTTGCTAAACGGAACCGACTTGGCAGCTATCATGCAATACGTGGCGCTATGCGTCCTGAGATGACAATCAGCTCGGATGTCGCCATCATCGTTGCGTATAACGCGATGCTACGGGGATTGGTCGGATATTACCAGTTAGGCAATAACTGGAAAAATGAGATGGCCCCGCTCCAACGGGTGTGGTGGTTCAGTCTCATGAAGACTTTGGCGAGAAAGCACAAATGCAGTATCGCGAAGATCTTCAGTATCCATTTGCAGCGGCACCAAGGGGATCATGGGCTATGGGTGGAAACCAAAGACGGGCGCAGGTTCGTCGCGGTATTCCAACTCAGGCACGTTGCATCGAAGAAAGTCATGGAAGATTCACGCATAGATCAGGACCAGCCTTCGTTCTGGTTCTGGGGGCGGACTGATCTTGTTGATCGGCTGCGCGCTCGCTCCTGCGAGTATTGCGGGATATCCGATGTGCCCGTCGATATTCATCACGTTCGACGGATGGCGGACATGAATGGCGTCTCATGGCTTGCTCGAACCAGAGCAGCTCGCATGCGCAAACGTACCATTGCATGCGAACCTTGCCATCACGCGATCCATGCCGGTCGTCTTCAGCAACGGCTCGACAGAATTGGGGTATTGTCAGCATAGGAGCCGGATGATGGGAAACTATCAAGTCCGGTTCCGTGGGAGGGAGAGAGGGCCGCGTCAACGACCGACCTCCTCCCTACCCGACTTCAAGGTAAAGGCGACCCCCGAGCGCGAGGCGCGCAATCCTTCGACCGGCGCGACGATCAAGGTTGCCGCGGCCAAAAAGCTAGCCTTCACGCCGGCGAAGGCACTGAAAGACGCACTGAACAAGTAATTTTGTCAGCATAAAAATAGCCCGGCGTCGTGCCGGGCTATTTTTTTCGGGTTTGCGTCAGTGGGCGGATGTCCGCTCAAGAAGATCCTGGATGATCGTGTCGCTGACCACGTGTTGCGCTTCGCGGGCATGGTCGTCCAGCAGCTTGTGAAGAATGCCGGATGCCAAGGGTATGAAGTCGAAACCGCGTGCGATTGCTGCGGCACGCAGTTGCGACAGAGTTTCGAACTCCTTGAAGTCCGTGCCAAGCCAGAGTTCAAGATCCTCACCACCGGCGCCCGGAAATGCCTGGAGGAAGAACGTCTGAAGCGGGCGGTCATAGCCGATAATGGCATCCGGGTCGGCGTGGCGGAATGCGGTACTGGTGACGGTAATTGTGTAGCGGCTCATGGCGGCCTCCATTGGAATGGGGAAGCCGGCCCCAGTTTCGGGGCCGGCCGACCGGTTCAGGCCGGGCTGTTCCAGAGGATGACCTTCTTGCCGGGCTCGCCGCCGGGCGCTGGGGCGACGTTGCCGAAGATCACGCCGATCTCGGGCGCTTCGAGCTTCGTGGAGATGTATTCTTCGCCAGTCTGGCGAGAGACGCGGTTCCAGCCTGCGCCGATCTCAAAGCCGGTCTTGCGGTGGATGATGCGGTAGTCCGGGGCTTCTTCGCTCGCCTTGTTGGCGTTCGGGATGAGGGCGATCGGTGCGTTGACCCGGATGGTGGCGAAGACGCCTTCGAGAGTGCCGTCGGTCTTTTCGGTGAGGGTTGCGATCGTGGTAGCCATGGGATTGTCTCCTTCGTTGCATCGGGACCATTCCCGATGGCGCCCGAAGAAGGGGCCGCGCCGCAGGCGTCACCGCAGCGTAGCGAAGGGAAACCCCTTGCGGGTTGACGCTGATCGCGGCCGGTCCCTTAGAAAGGCGACATAAAGAACGGGAATGGTCCTTGATTGCGACGTCGGCAGGAGACCTCGCCGTGGCGGCCGTTTGCGGACCCGCGGAGTGCCGCGCTCGTGACATGCGTCGGTGGTGTTCGGGTCAACGGACGCTGGCCGTCAACCAGTCGGCACATCGCGAGACATCGGCACAGGCCTGATCCCATCCTCATCGTCAAAGACGGCCTCGGTGGCGTGACGCTCGAGATCCTCGGCCTCTCCTGACCCAACTGAAGTTCTGCGGAGCCGAACCGCGTGACAGACTTGACTTCAAGGGGTGTCGCCTTGGACGTGCAGCGATGCGACATCGAGATCGATCGAGAACCGCCCGCGACGGGCCGGTCATTTACGCAATCGTGGCCGCATCAATCAGATAGCGCCAGAGATGCGCCACGGCGGAGACGAGTTCGGGAGGACGGTGGAGAACAAGAAGGGGAAGATGCGGCATGAAGCGGCGGCAAGTTTCAATCGAGCCTGTTGACCCGGCCGGTTCGGCCGCGCGCCTCGGCAAACAGTCTGGCGATCTTCACCATGAAGGGTTTGCTGAAGCGGCCGAGGATGTCCTGATCGGGCTCGATGTACCAGGAGCGCTCGACGATATCGTAATTGTATTCGTCGACCATGATCCAGCACTGCTTTAGATCGCTTAAGCCCGCACGCTTGCGCTCGATCTCCGGGATCTCCAGAGCGATGCGACCCGCCTGTGGCGGCTGCGTGGTGATGGCGAGAAGCGCCAGATGCGTGTTTCCGTCGGCGGCATTGCGGATGGCGATGACTACGCAGACGGGACGCTGCTTGCGGCCTTCGGTCTCACCGCGCTGCTGCTGCCAGGCCCAGAGGTAGGGATAGGAGATGACCTCGCCGGGTCGGAATTCACGGCTCATCGTCGTAGCCTTCGCCATGCGCCAGCCGATCGAGCGCCTCGTCGAACAGTTCCGCATGCTCGGCGGGCATTTCCGAGATATGAAAGGCGCGGCGGGGGTTGCCGCCGGTGCGCATGCGCTCATAGTGATCGTAGCTCATCAGCACGAAGCGAGGCTTCTTGTGGCGAGTCAGAACAACCGGCTCGCGGCTTGCCGCATCGGTAACGTCGCCGATCTGCTTGTTGAGGTCGCCTGTCGTGAACTGCTTCATCGCTATGGTCTCCACTTCGATTCCCATATAATCCATTTTTCCCATGTTTTCCATCTTTTCCATGTATCCGGGAAGACGGCGCTCACGCGCCGTCTCCTGAAGCCTGCCAGACCGGAATGCCGAGCCGACGTGCCTTGTCGGCGAGATTGTCTGTGATGCCGTTTCCGGGAAAGACGATCAATCCGGCGGGCATCACCGAGAGCATCTCGTCATTGCGGCGGAAGGGTGCTGCCTTGGCGTGCTTCGTCCAATTCGGCTTGAAGGTGATCTGCGTCACCTTGCGGGCTTCAGCCCAGCAGGCAGCAATCCGTTCGGCGCCCTTCGGCGAGCCGCCGTGCAGCAGCACCATGTCGGCATGCTTGGCATGCGCCTGATCGAGCTTAGCCCAGATCCGCTCATGATCATTGTAGTCCATGCCACCGGAGAAGGCGATCTTGGTGCCGGCGGGGATCAGCACCTCGGTCTCGGCGCGCCGCCGCGCGGAGAGGAAGTCCCGGCTATCGATCATCGCCGCCGTCATGTTGGCATGGTTCACTTTGGAACCAGTGCGGGGCCGCCAGGACGATCCGGTCTGCGCCTCAAACAGATCGGCGGAAACATCGCGCATAAACTCGAAGGCGTTGCGGCGTTCCAACAGCGTGATGCCCTCGGCAACGAGGCGTTCGAGCTCGACACTCTTGACCTCCGAGCCGTCCTGCTCGCGCTGGCCGGTACGCTGCGCCTGCTCGTTGCGATCGAGCTCGCGCTGGATGCGCTCGCCGGCACGATGGAACAGATTGGGGATCGACCAGAACAGGTCTTCGAGATCGGGCTCCAGGCGGGTGTCGCCGAGCATCTCGGCGAGGGCGTCGAAGATCGTTGTGATCGATGACTGGACCTGAGGTTCCCCCGGCAATGGCCGCGGATCGGGCTCATCCTGGAAGGGGCGATAGCCGAAGACCTGCATCTCGTAGATGAAGCGGTCGGTCGGGGAGGACGCGTGGTTGGGCTCGAAGCCGTCGTCGGCGGGAAGGATCAGGTCCATGGTGGTCTCCGTTCGGTGGGCCGCGCCTCTCGCGGCCTGACGGCGAACCCGGTCACGCGGGCCGAGGCCGGAACCGCAAGCGAAGCGCAGCGGCCCAGCGAAGCGCCGGGCGGCTGAGGGAGGGTTTCTTGATCCGCGAGGAATGACGGGCCATCGCATCGGCCCGAAAAGTGGGAACCGGTTTTCGGAGGAGCCGATGCGCGGAAATGGCCCGGCAGGGGAAGAAACCCGACCGACCCGCTGAAGGCCCGGAGGCCCGCGTGATAAGGGTCGCCTCTCGGCAGGCCCGCGGGCGCGCATTCACACGGGGAGCGAGCCGGCACCACGGACCGTCCTCTCACCCGCGCTGCAGCAATCCCGCCTGTGCTCCTTCCGACAAGCCTCATCAGGGCAGGAAGGCCACCGCATCTTCCGGAGTGAGTTGAGCCTTGAGGCTTGCGGTCAGCCGGCCGGGACCCAGCCGGCGCAGATCCTCGTTGAAGTCGCCGAGTTCCGGCGACAGCACCAGCGGCAGGATCCCGCATTCCTGCGCCCGTCGGCTCAATCCCTCGAGCCCATGCCGGCCTGCGGCATCCGCGTCGGCCGCGATATAGATACGCCGGCATCCGGGCGGGAAGTGAAAGCCCGCGAGATGATTGGCCGTCAGGGCGGCGACCATCGGCATGCCTGGCATCACGTGCGAGAGCGACAGCATGGTTTCGAGGCCCTCGCCCGCCGCCAGGACTGGTACAGGATCGGTGACGGGAAAGCGGAAACGTACGCCATTACCGAGCAGCCTGCCGAGTGCGCGGCGGGGATTGTCCACCTTGGCCTTGCCGACGCCATCGGGATCGAGCCAGCTGCGGTGCACGCCGGTGATGGCTCCGGCCGCATCGGTCACTGCCGCAATGAGAGCCGGAAAGCTGGTCGTCCGAGCGGTGACGAGATCGCGATAATAGCAGGACGGATGGAAACGGAGCGCACCATGGGTGGACGCCCGCAGAATGCCGCGTTCGCGCAGATAGATGTCGGCGAGCGTACCCGCCAACGGCTGCGTCATTCGAAACAGCCGTCGTGCCCGCTCTATCGCCGGCCGCTCGACCGGAAAGGCGTCACTTACGTCGCCCCTGAGGTCCGACACCGGTTCGGGCTGGGGCAGACTGAGAAAATGGCGCGCCTCCTCGGCAACGTCACGGAAGTCCACGAGACCGCAGGCCTCGCGGACGAGATCGAGCAGGTCACCAAACTGACCGGTCGCCGCATCCGTCCACCGCCCAGCACGCGGGCCGATCAGATGCACATAGAGCGACCGGCCCCTGCTGTTGGCGACGTCGCCGACGAGCCAGTAGTTGCCGGCGCGGTGGCCGGCGGAAAGATAGTGACGGCAGACCGCCTCTGCGTCTTGCGCGAGACGGTCCGCCAGATCCGACGCGGAAAGCATGGCAGACCTCCCTCACGACCGGCGCGCGACATCGATGAGGCGATGACGCTGCATCAGCTTCGACAGGATCCCCGCACCCTCATCTGTCGTCGGCACAAAAAAGCGCAGCTTCCAATTGATCATCTCGGAGAACAGACCGATCGACCGCAGCCAGTCTCGCATGCCGTCGGTAAAGCCGGTCAATTCGACGCGGTACTCGTTCATCACCCGCACGCGGCGGAGTGTCATGTCAGCGGCAAGGCCGATGATCGAGGATCCGTGCACCAGCGCCGTCCAGGCTTGGTCGCCGCTCAATACTTCCGTCTGATCGATCCCGAAGTTGCGGCAAAGGCCAGCGAGCCGATCCGGAGCAATGACGCGGCCAACGATCCGTTCGCCGTCATCGGTTTGCAGACGCCGTACCCGGCAAAAATCCTGCGGCAGCAATCTCCAGATCGGCAGCAACAACCCGCTGACGATGTGCATCGTCGAGGTCGAGAATTTCGGCACGGAAGCGACTTCGGTGTTCCAGGCGAGGACGAAAGCGTGTTCGTCCGCCTCCGCCCAATTCGTCTCTTCGAGCTGCCGGACTTCGAAGCGGAGCTCGTCCATCGGCCGGATCAGCGACACCCTTGGCTGGACCGAACCGTCGTCCAGCATGATGGAGCGGGTCGGGACCATCACCGCCGGCCGGCCTGACTTGCCGTTGATCATCAGCTTCGCGCGGGGATCGCGACCGACCAGAGCCTGCACATCATGGAGCAGCATCGGCGCATTGCGATCCCTCCGCTCGATGGTCAGCAGGTGCGACTGCGCGCCGGTGACCGGATGCGTGTAGATCAGCCGCCGAGCGGCGATTGTCATGCTGTCGGCGGTGATCGTCTCCAGGCCTTTGTCATAGATGCCGGCGGCGATCGCGCCCTCGATGCGGGCGGCCAGCAGCTGCTCGAAGGCCTCGAACAGCAGGTTCTGCATAGCGATGGTCAGCGCCAGCATGCGATTGAGGAAGGTCTGGATGGGCGGGAGTTCGTCCTTCAGTCCGCCCTCCTCCGAGGTGAGCGACAGGCCGGTGATACTTTCGAACTTCTCCAGCGAGCAACCTTCGATCCTGCCGGCATGCAGCAGGCCGTAGAATTGTCGCAGCGTGTCGCGGGCATATTGGGATTCGAGATTGTCTTCGCTGCGAAACATCCCCTGCCCGCCGGTCTGGCGCTGTCCCCGGGTGATGGCGCCAAGCGTGTCGAGACGCCGGGCGATGGTCGACAAGAACCGCCTCTCCGCCTTGACGTTGGTGGCAATCATCCGAAACCGGGGCGGCTGTTTCTGGTTGGTGCGATGGCTGCGCCCAAGACCCTGGATCGCCACGTCGGCGCGCCAACCCGCTTCCAGAAGGTTGTGAAGACGCAGGCGCTGGTTCTTGGCGGAAAGATCCGCGTGGTAGGATCTGCCGGTCCCGCCGGCGTCGCTGAAGACGAGAATGCCTTTTTCGTCGTCCATGAAGGCGCGGGCCTCGTCGAGATTGGCGCTGCCCGGCCGGTTCTGCACGGCATAGCGGGCGATGGAGCCGCTGTCCTCGCGGCGGACGATGCGGCGCGAGCGGCCGGTGATCTCGGCGACCTGGCTGGTGCCGAAATGCTGGACGATCTGGTCGAGGGCCGTCGGGATCGCCGGCAGGCTGCCCAAGGTTTCGACCAGCTCGTCGCGCCGACGTTCCGCCTCCCGGCAGATGACCGGGTTCCCGTTCGCGTCATGAACCGGCCGGGAACTAAGATTGCCGTCAGCATCTGAGAATTCCTCGAAGAGCTGAACCGGAAAGGAGTGCATCAGGTAGTCGATGACATATTCCCGCGGCGTCACGTCGACCTGAAGATCACCCCATTCCTCGGTCGGGATCTGCGCCAGCCGGCGCTCGGTCAAAGCCGCGCCCGTCGAGACGAGTTGGACGATCGCAGCGTGACCCTGTTGCAGAGGGCGTGTCGCAAACACTTCTGGAGGCAGCTATCACCCAGCCAAGGCCGGTATTTTCATGCTTTGTTAACCTTTTGCAGTCCGAAGAGGCGCGCAAGCAAATCATTCTGGTCATTGACGGTCCAGCCGCCTGAAAAGCCAAAGCCCTTCCGCAGCCACAGCATCGCCTCGAAACCCGCGATGGTTCGCCGCGCCGTGTTAAAGGATTGGAAACCGCCGATCTTCGGCATGTTCTTCTTCACCCGGAAATGGTCGCTCTCAATCCCCTGCTGGAGATGTTTGGTCACATAATGCACGGGATCGGGATGGAGAAGCCCATCATCAACCGACGTTTTGATCGTTGACGGGAAGGTGTTGGCCCCGTCCGTCCCAATCCTGTTCGGCGACAACAAGGGTTCATCTTTAAGCATCTTTCGGAAGAACCGCTTGGCAGCGTCGAGATCGCGCTTAGCGGTCAGCAGGAAATCCACCGGATTGCCATGCTTATCGATGGCTCGGTACAGATAGCGCCATTTGCCGCGGATCTTGACATAGGTCTCATCAATCCGGACCGAGCCGCAATGGGGTCGACGAAACTGCCGCAGCCGTTTCTCGATGACAGGTGCATAAGCCAATACCCAGCGGTTGATCGTGCTATGATCGACCTCGAAGCCCCGCTCGCGAAACATCTCTTCCAAGTCACGATAGCTGAGCGGGTAGCGCAAGTACCAGGCAACCGCCTGTACAATCAGCCAGGCCTCGAAATGCCTGCCCTTGAAATCATCCTTCGACTGGCGCTTCAGCTTTTCGGCAATGGTATTCAAAATCATCGGCTCGCTCCGCAATATCAGGAGCGGCAACTTCTCTCCCCATGGTCAACATCGAGTTAACCTGAAGAATTTGCGACAAGGCCCTTCACCCAGATCGGCGTCTTTTTCAGCAAGAAGGCGGTGGTGACGTTTGGCGGAGCCTATGCGGTTCTGGCCTACGTGGCGCAGGAGGCGGTGCAGAATTTCGGGTGGCTGAAACCCGGCGAGATGCTCGACGGACTTGGCATGGCCGAAACCACACCGGGGCCGCTGATCATGGTTGTCGAGTTCGTCGGCTTCATGGGCGCATACCGTGATCCAGGGTCGCTCAATCCGATGGCAGCGGCAACGCTGGCGGCGATCCTGACCACGTGGGTGACGTTCATCCCGTGTTTCCTCTGGATATTCCTCGGCGCTCCGTTCATCGAAAAACTGCGCGGCAACGTCGCTTTGACAGGTGCGTTGTCGGCAATCACCGCCGCCGTCGTCGGCGTCATCCTGAATCTGGCCGTCTGGTTCGCGCTCCACACCCTGTTTGTCCTGACGACTGCCTGGCACATCGGACCGGTCTCTCTCGACATTCCGGTAATCGGGTCTCTCGTCTTTCCGGCTCTTGTACTGTCGATCGCTGCGGCCGTTGCGATCTTCCGCTTCAAAGCATCGGTCATCGCGACACTGCTCGTCTGCGCTCTAGCGGGAATGGCATGGACACTTGTCACAGGGGCATGACCGGCACCTCAACATGCGCCTTGTCTGGGGTGCCTTACCGCAAAGCGCGTCGCGGAAATCATGGAGTAGGCCAGGTTTTAAAACCCTGCGTATCTTGTCAGCTTAGTACTTCACTGGCTCGCGCGTCGAGCCTGTGGGTGCGTTTCGTCTGGCTGATGAAACGCGAGGCATGTCCGCAATCACCGGCAATGGGCGGAAACGTAACCGAAAACGCGAGGCTATCGGTAACCCGCAGCGAAAGCAGAAATGACGACGAATTACGGATTCCTCTTGATTGCAGGTTCAAGGATTTCCTCACTAACAGTTCAGGTCTTGAACCAGTTCGAACTTTGCGACCCGCTTTTTCACTGGATGCGCAGAGCAGAGACAAACCCGCCCGCCCGGCGATTTTGATCAAACACATTCATCGGCAAATCAGCCTTCGGCATCCAGACACGCCCCACTTCTACCGCCGCGGACACTGGCAAGGCCGGGAACACATTGATTGTCGCTCCCTCTCCGTGCGCGGATTTTATACGGTTGAAAAGCCGCCTCAGTTCCTGGCGAAAAAGTGAGAGGTCCCCAGAGTTCCGCATGATGTCATTGTGTGGAGAGCTCACAGTGATCGACCAAACCGAAACATCGTCGCCCAGAACCGAAACTATGCGGTCCCTCGACACCGTCGCGCTCAACCCTAAAATCAGAGCCACCTTTGAATGAATCTCAGTCGGCGTCTCAACTAGGAAATCGATCGGAGCGCTGTCGTTCTGCCACTTCCATGTCGCCGGCTCTCTGTGGCGTTGATGAACCTCGGCAGGTAGAATATCGCAAAGTAGCCTCCCCAATTCAATCAGGAGAGGCTGAGGCGCAAGCGCGAAAACGCTTGCATGCGCGATCTGCTGTCGTTCGATCCGGCCCCTGATTTTGTGTGCAAACAGCCGTTGAAGGTTGGTTTGCTGAACCTGCCAATACTGTTCGTCGGCATCGTCGAGCGAGAGGCCGAGCATTTCAAGATCAATCGTTTCAAATGACGCCGGCGAGCGCTCCGGCAGCATGGACGCGAATATATCCTCTCTTGCCACAAGCGCGTCATTTCTGCCGATGTTGGCTCCGAAACGAATGACATGCGAAGCGCGATCCGGTTGGATACCACTGGCCAGACGGATCCTCCGCTCGTGCTCTTCCTTCATAAGGACCAGAAGTTCCTCAGGATGGTCGTCCGGCGCTTCAGTGTCGATCAGTCGATGGCACTTGGCGCAGAGAAGCATGAGGTTGGTGATGTCTTTGGCGAGAAGTGCTGATCTTGTCGGATGACCGCGAGCCCCCTCGGGCGAGTCGGCAACGATGTGCGCGACAAAGCCAAACATCTTGTCCTCTTTGCCAGTGAGAAGGTCTCCGATGAGCTCGCAGTTACAACCGCGAAACTGGCAACGACCTGCCGCACGCGCCCAGAGCGCGCGCTGGATCTTCTCGGGAACCTTTGACTTTGCCATTCAACCGACCCTTCGAACTGGTGCGTGTCGCTGCAAGCGGCTTCGACTGACACGCTGCTCCACATCGCGATGCTCCGGATGCTCTCCCCCGCCTCGCCACTCGCCGTCGATCAGCCAGTCTTCGAAATAGAAGAGCCAGAGCGACGTCCACGGAATGATGGTCTGATCGAGCCTCATCCAGGGCTGCCACTCATATGTGCGTGGCAAATAGAGACAGAGGCGGGTAGGCTTCTGGTCGTATACATGCGGAAGGTCATTTCCACCGGAGAGCATCAGCAGATCAGGATTGTCGAGAAACACTCTCGGCGAGCGATTGACCGCAAATTCTAACCGAGCATCATAGATGCGGGAAAGCGCCGTGGGTGACGATTTATAGTGCCAGCTGAAATGTCCTGATCCGAGTTCACCATCCCCGGCCGACAACGGGTTCTTCGTCAGTAGAAGAAACTGCTGCGCGGCTGTCAGTGGCTTCGGATCGGAAAACCGCATGGCGGCTATCTTCCAAAAAACGTGTTGGCGGGAACGGGGGTGACGGTGGCCGTGGTCATACCTGTCACAAGGCCGATGCGGGGTGCGACGCCAAGAGTGCCCTTCTGACGAGAGGTGGAGATGTCATCCGTAATAGAATCTATGACAGCCTTGGCCGGGGCGGACCCGAAGGCGTCGCCAAGTTGTCGCCTCAGGCCATCAAGCCCTTCCACATCCTTCAGCCTGCTGATGTCTGCCAGAGCCCTGGTGTGCCAGGTGAAAAATATCTCGGCGCGCTTGGGATCACCGTTCCACTTTTCGGAAAAATTCTCGCCCTTCGTCGTCTCGTTCCAGACAAACCATTGCATCTGACCGTCAACGCGGCGCGTCTCGATGAAGTCGGTCATGTGCCGGATGACGTCGAAGAGCAGATCCAGTTCAGACTCGTAGGTGAAGGTCCTGACGCAGTACTCATAGCTCTGGGATGCCAACGTCGTCACCAGGACTGAAATCGGCGACAGGGATATATCGATCTCGTTGACGGCGATGAAGACATCCCGGTGGCGCTTGAGTATCTGGACGACCCTTTGCAACAGGCCCTTGAAATGAACCTGCTCAGGAAAAGGTTCGATGTCGGCACGTGCGCGATCCTGAGTATGCAAGCTTTTCGTCACCCGGAAACGCGGCGCAAGCTTCACACGCTCAAGGAACAATGCCTTGTAGCCCTTCGGATTTGACGGCTTCCAGATCTTAAGAGCGCGATCGGGGACAAGTTCACCGCCCATATAGCAGTTTCGGTTTGGAATCGACGGGGTAATATCCATATGGAATTCGTTAGCGTAGACAAGCCGCCAGCAGCGCGCCATCTCCACCAGAAGCGGCTTGTAATGGCCATTCGCTTTTAACCGGTCGCCGATCGCCTTCTTCAGTGCAGCCGGCTCGACCCAGTTTCCGAGATATGGCGCGTGGGCTACCAGATCGACGTCATGTTCATTGCTGCCGATCGGCTTAACGGTCGTTCCGATAGCGGTCGATCCCTGCAGGAAAATTCCCATTGCCTTAAGCAAGGGATCCTCCGCGTCCGCCAACCATCCGCCGACCCCTTCGTAGCGCTCCTTCGCAAGCTCCACCTGGCTCGGCGCGATTTCGAGAGTGACGCACATCCGCTCAAGAGCGCCGATAAGCATTCCGTCCCGCATGACAAGTCGATGATCGTGAAACATGCATTCCTCCTGCGCCCGAAAAGGGATCTAGCCGTAAGATTTGCTCGTCTATTTTCATACAGATAAATCGAACGCTTGCTATCGTCAAGCTCTGTGCTATATTTTTGTACAGATTAACCGAACGGCGCGGCATGCGAGTGCACGCGCCTTCAGTGATTCAAGGGAGTAATTCGAACATGTCTTTGGCTGCCAAGCTCAAAGAACTCAGGGGCAAGAACCGTCAATCCTTGCAGGACGTCGCGGATGCCATTGGAGCGTCCAAGACGCATATCTATGATCTGGAGACCGGTCGAAGCACCAACCCCTCAATTGAACTTCTGACCAAACTCGCCACGCATTTTCGCGTTGCTATTGCCGACTTAGTTGGCGAGAATCCAGACGGGAAAGACGAGGAGCCTGGTCTAGTCGCGATGTATAGGGATCTTAAATCTCTCGCTCCGCAAGACCGTGAAACAATCCAGATGCTGATGGACAGGCTCAAACCAAAGGGAAAGTAAATGGACATCTTGCGGATGGATCTTGCCGACACGGGGTCGCCTGAGGGGCTCGTCAGCCTGATCCTGAAGCATGAACCCAATCTTCCGCTTCCCGTGCCGATTGAGAAATTGGCGCTCCAACTCGAGATTGAAGAAATTGCCGAGTTGCAAACAGAAGGTTTTGAGGGCGGCTTGATCACCGACACGGTACGGAGCCGCGGAATTATTCTCGTCAGAAAGGGGCTGAACCAGCCGCGTCGCCGTTTTACCATTGGCCACGAGCTCGGTCACTTCCTGATTGCCAACCACATCCCGGATAAGGACGGTCAGTTCCTCTGCTCAAGGGAAGATCTCCGGGCACTTTCCGCGAAGGAAGGCAACCGGCGGGCGAAAATGGAAGTCGAAGCGAACCGCTTCTCTTCCCTTATCCTGATGCCGCCACCGAAACTGCGCGACGCCTTCAAGAAGCATCCTTCGCCGAGCCTTGAACATGTATTCGAGTTAGCGGACAAGTTTGAAGTCAGCAAAGAAGCCATGGCGCGGGCCTATGCCGAGTATCACCCAGAGGCGTTGGCCTTCATTGTCGTCAAAGATGAGAAAGTTGGGCGGATCTATCACAATCGAACGCGCTTTCCTTTCGTCGTTTCAAGCCGCAACAAGTCGGTTCCTCAAGGCTCGACGTTTTACCGAAGAAATCTCCAGATCGGGGTTCCAAGCGAAATCGAAAGCCAGCTTCCCGATCTGTGGATCGACGTAGTCCGAGGGCAGCGCGCCCCGTCTCTCAGCGAACAGGTCTGCCTTCAGAAAAATGGGTTTGCCTTGATCATGCTCTGGCATGAAAGCGCGGAGGAGGACGAAGAAGAAAATGAAGACATGACCACGCGCGACCGATGGCGTGCCCAACAGGAACGATATCGCAGGGATTGATCTTGATGGAAGGCCATAATTTTGAGCGTCTCAAATCACACATCGTGCCCCTATCGAATTCCATGGCATTCGAGACAGCTCGGCTTGAATGGGACTTAGTCGGCGTCGAGATCAGTGAAGAGTTTGATCAATGTCCCTGCGGTCAGGATATTCTGGAACATTGCTACATTCGCAACCGGCTCAATGGCGCCACAACCTATGTCGGCAATGTCTGCATCAACCGCTTCGTCGGAATTGATACGGGAAACCTCTTTGAAGGTCTGAAACGGATTCACGCGGATATCTCTGCTAATGCGAACGACGATCTTATCGAGCATGCCTACCGGATGGGATACCTGTTCGATGACAAGGAATATCGCTTCCTCAAGCAGACGAAACTTAAACGGAAGCTATCAGCAGCCCAGCTATCTTGGAAACAAAAGATAAACCGGCGAATATTAAACCAGACCATAGTACAACGACGAGGCGCACACCAGGTTCGGTGATGCGCCGACGGGCGGCCTCCGTAACATCGGCTAGACGATGGACTGTCTGATAATTGGTTAAAACGTAACTTCGCTCAACCAACTTGAAATCGAGGCTGCTTGACGTGCGGTTGAAGCCCCGGCGAGATCCAACATGTGGGTAGTCATCGCGGCTATAAATGTTGAAGGAGTTTCTAGATACTCCTCGAATCTGTCCTCACGCATCAATGATACGAACAATGCGCAAGATTTTGCCTGGCAATTGATCGACTTACTTGGATTAAATTCTATGTCGGAGAAACCATCATAGCGCTTTTCCCCATCCACACGGTTCTTCAGCCAATGTCGATGCGGAAAGATCGCGTTGAGATATAGCCAGTCATAAAACACCGTGGTCGGAATCAACGGAAACTCGAAACCCTGAAATTTGAAGGCTTTCAGCGCCCCAGAGCTTCGAAGACGTGGATCTCTCTTTGCGTCCCTCGGATCGACGTCAAAAAGGTCCGTATAAGGGCCGCCGTGCTCGAAAACCTTGCTGCCTTGAAAAGCATTTTCCAGAGGCATGTCGCGTTCACCTGCCGAAACTCGAAGATGAAATGCGCTCAAATGGCGACCGGCCGTCTCATCCGACTTGCTGGAAACTTCTAGGAGCGGCGTAAAGCCTGCTTTCTTCGCTGCTTCGTGAAGCGACCGGATATTCTTTTTTTCTGGACCTCGGCAAATCCTCCCGCCCACGGAATTTCGAGGTCGACGCGCTTAACGTAACCATCCGCTTCGGCCGTGGGAATGAAGATCGGTCTCTCAGCCATGTCAGATGTTCCTTATATAGGCTAACGGTATGATATGGGGCACGAGCACCTCATATTTCTCTGCTTGGGAGAGGCGCGCCTTTATCGCGGTGTCTTTCCAATCCGTCCTAGTATACAGGATTTCAAAGTCAACGAGACCTTCTGCATCAGCAATTGCGACGGACTCGACGCCGGCCTTGTTGGCGACGTCGTTGGTGAAGCGTACCCCTTCGAATTGCATCACCGACGGGTGGATTTGCAAGAAAATGGTATCTGTAATGCGCCCGTCTTGGCGTGCGACGAACTCCATTGGATGGGTATTGCGAAAGCAAAGGTGGACGAAGTTGCCCATCCCCTTTAGAGCCCGACCGAAAAAGAGTTGAGTGAAATCAGCCAGTTGTGATTCTGTTTGTTTGCTTAGGACGAACGGAGGCCACAATGGGCTGGACTGATTTCACCCGTCGGCAATATGCCCGACGCACAATGCGCTATGCAAGCGATCTGACGGACCGGGAATGGGGATTGATTTGGCCTTGCCTGCCTGGACCACGGCGGCTGGGCAGGCCGCGCAGCACCGATCTTCGTGAAGTCGTGAATGCGTTGCTGTACATCGCGACGACCGGTTGCCAGTGGCGAATGCTGCCGAAGGATTTTCCGCCTTTTACAACTGTGCAGTCATACTTCTACGAATGGCGAGCGACAGGGTTGTGGGCTCGGATCAATCATCGTCTGGTGATGGAGGCGCGTGAATTGGAGGGCCGGGAAGCCTCGCCGTCTGCGGGCGTGATCGACAGCCAAAGCGTGAAGACCACGGAAAGTGGTGGAATTTCAGGCTATGACGCAGGCAAGAAGATCAAGGGACGCAAACGGCATATCGTCGTCGATACGCTCGGATTGATGGTCGGCCTCAAGGTTCACAGCGCCGAGATACAGGATCGCGACGGCGCGCCTGCCGTCCTCAAAACCATTCTCAAGCGTTGGCCGTGGCTGAGACATATCTTCGCCGACGGTGGTTATGCCGGACCGAAGCTGAGGGGCGCCCTGCAAAAGATCGCAAAGTTCACCCTCCAGGTCGTCAAGCGCACCGATAAGGCAAAAGGCTTCGAGGTTCTGCCGCGTCGCTGGGTCGTGGAGCGCACCTTCGCGTGGCTTGGTAGATGCCGAAGATTGGCCAAGGATTGGGAAAAATCCGTCGCATCAGCCGAGGCCTGGATCACCATCGCTCACATCCGGGTACTGACACGACGCTTGGCAAGGTACCGATATCATTGAAGGCTTTTCGAGTCAGACTCTTAGAGCGTCGGCATCCCTGCTCCACTCATTACCGCCGGGTGCTGGCACTTCGACGTTCTTTTCGTGCAGTTGAGAAAGGGGATAAAGACCGCCCATTTCTTTGATGATCGGCAGGTTGCGACGATCCGTAAAATGATAAAGAAGCGGTACCTTGGCTAGCGTATCAATTCCCATTTTCCCCTCCCAGGTTCATGTCGAGGAGATCTTAGATGAATAAAGTCGCAGCGAAAGATAATATCACAGGAACTCTGACTATATCTCGATCCAAAGGTGATCTATCTTGATCACTGATAAGCCGAGCCTTCTCTCGTGCTCGGATTCAAGCATTGCTACGCGACGTAGTGGATCATGTTCAACGAGATCGAGTCTGTCGTTAGTGGACCAGCCTGTTGATTTGCACTGAGAGCTGACCCGGGATCACGGAATATTATCATCGAGAATTGACCCATGTTTGAACCGTCCCTCGCGTCATCGAAGCGGGGGCTCTGGAGTGATCATCATGGAGTTATTGAGCGTTATCCGACGCTGGCATTTCCGCGACAAGCTTTCGATCCGAGACATCTCGCGGCGCACGAACCTCTCGCGGAACACGATCCGCAAATATCTGCGATCCGATGGTGTTGAGCCGAAGTTCAAGGTGCCGGACCGGCCAAGCAAGCTCGACCCGTTTGCCGACCGGCTCTCCGCCTGGCTCAAGTCCGAGGCCAACAAGCCCCGCAAACAGAAGCGCACGATGAAGCAGCTTCATGCCGATCTGCTGAGCCTCGGTTATGACGGCTCGTATTGCCGGGTCGCGGCCTTTGCTCGCGAATGGAAGGCAGACTGGCACAGGGAGCGACAGACGACGGGGCGCGGAACGTTCGTGCCGCTGGCATTTGAACCGGGCGAGGCCTTCCAGTTCGACTGGTCAGAGGACTGGGCGATCATCGGCAACGAGCGCACCAAGCTGCAGATAGCCCATACCAAGCTGGCCTATTCCAGGGCCTTCATTGTCAGAGCCTACCTCCTGCAGACGCACGAGATGCTGTTCGACGCCCACAATCATGCTTTCCGTGTGTTCGGCGGCATTCCTCGCCGTGGCATCTACGACAACATGAAGACGGCGATCGACAAGGTCGGCCGCGGCAAGGATCGTGACGTCAATGTCCGCTTCCAGGCGATGGCCAGTCACTATCTCTTCGAGGCCGAGTTCTGCAATCCGGCGTCCGGTTGGGAGAAAGGACAGGTCGAGAAGAACGTGCAGGATGCACGCCACCGCTTCTTCCAGCCGATACCGCGCTTTCCAACTCTTGAAGCTCTCAATGATTGGCTGGAGACGCGTTGCAAGGAATGCTGGGCGGAGACCCAGCACGGAAAGATGCGCGGCACGATCGCCGATCTCTGGGCCGAAGAAGCACGGACGTTAATGCCAGTTTCCCGGCTCTTCGACGGCTTTGTCGAATACACCAAGCGCGTCACTCCAACCTGCCTCGTGCATCTGGAACGCAACCGCTACAGCGTTCCGGCTTCCTTTGCCAATCGACCTGTGAGCCTGCGGGTCTACCCTGATCGCGTCGTCATCGCCGCGGAAGGTCAGATCGTGTGCGAACATCGCCGCATCATCGACCGCTCCCACGATCGACCCGGTCAGACGATCTATGATTGGCGGCATTACCTGGCCGTGGTCCAGCGCAAGCCCGGCGCTCTGCGGAACGGCGCTCCCTTTGCTGAGCTACCAGACACGTTCCGAACCCTGCAGCAGCACCTGCTCAAGAAGCCGGGAGGTGATCGCGAGATGGTCGATATCCTGGCTCTCGTTCTTCAGCACGACGAGCAGGCCGTGCTCTCGGCTGTCGATGCGGCGCTGAAGTCCGGCGTTCCCACCAAGACGCATATCCTCAACCTGCTGCATCGCCTCGTCGATGGCAAATCCTTTACACCACCGACCATCAGCGCACCGCAGGCCCTGGTGCTCACGAATGAGCCCAAGGCCAATGTCGAACGCTACGATGCCCTGAGAAAGTCGGAGGTCCGCCATGCGTCATAATCCGGCAAGTGGCGCGATCGTGATAATGCTTAGGCAGTTGAAGATGCACGGCATGGCTCAGGCGGTCGGTGAACTGACCGAACAAGGAGCGCCGGCGTTCGAGACCGCCATTCCGATCCTGTCGCAGCTCCTCAAGGCCGAGACCGCGGAACGCGAGGTCAGATCGACGGCATACCAGCTCAAGACGGCACGCTTCCCTGCCTATCGTGACCTCAACGGCTTCGACTTCTCAAGCAGCGAGATCAACGAGGCCCTTGTGCGTCAACTCCATCGCTGCGACTTCCTCGATGACGCCAACAATATCGTCCTGGTCGGTGGCCCGGGCACAGGCAAGACCCATGTCGCCACCGCGATCGGCGTTCAGGCCATCGAGCATCACCACAAGCGAGTCCGGTTCTTCTCAACCGTCGAGCTGGTAAATCTGCTCGAGCAGGAGAAGGCTCAGGGGCGATCAGGGCAGATCGCCAACAGGCTGACTCATTCCGATCTCGTCATCCTGGATGAACTGGGCTACCTGCCGTTCAGTGCGTCAGGCGGAGCACTGCTGTTCCACTTGCTGAGCAAACTCTACGAGCACACCAGCGTCATCATCACCACCAACCTGAGCTTCAGCGAATGGGCCAGCGTCTTCGGGGACGCCAAGATGACGACGGCACTCCTCGATCGCCTCACCCATCACTGCCACATTCTCGAAACCGGAAACGACAGCTTCCGCTTCAAGAACAGCTCAGCCCACGAACCCAAAACCAGGAAGGAGAAAGCCAAGGCCTTGACCACAACACCCGACCCGAAAGATATCTAAAGGACGGGTCAATTCTCGGCGCAAATCCCGGGTCAACTCTCAGCGCAAATCAACAACCAGCCATCGACAGGTTCTTGGACGATGCCATTAAGCCACATTTCCAACTGGTCTCGCCACCATTCGACATTGTTGGTTTGAACATACCCAATCATCGCAGCCCGAGCATGTGCAGCTCCATGGTGACCTGCTTTAAACCGTTGAATGCCTCCAGCTGTACCGAATTTGTCGAAAAGATATTCGCGCTCATCACGGTCGGTCGCAACCGGCGTGGGCAAGCGTTTACATTCGACCGGGATGAGAGTCTGATATTCGCTGTATCTGCGCGCACCAATCCAGATGATATCTCCCCGTGGTGCAACGGTCAGATCTATTGCCCGCCGTCCATCTGTCTCATCCGGCTCTTCGCGCTTGAATTGCACCATGTCCCACCCGGGCGCATGACGAGAAAGGCTGCTCAGCCGCGAGCAGAGTTGGGATGTCAGCTTGGTCTCGCCACTGGCGGCCTCACGCTCGGGGTCGTCGCGCCAGTTTGGCAGCGCGTTCGCGATGAACTTGATAAGGGAATTGAGCCACTCATCTGGCAGGTGGATGCCTGATTTAAGTACGCCTGAGTGGCCGGTATAGTCGCTTTGGTCCGCCAGCATTCAGAAACCCTGTGCTCGCAGATCCGCCATGACGTCGTCCGCATCCCGGAGCGCCACAGAGCGGGTCCAAAATCGATGTCGGTCCGGTTTAAGCAGAAACAGAAAATTCTCATCGTAGAGCCTAACGATGCGCGTGATCGTAAGGCTCCTACCCCGCTTCTCTTTCAACAACGCATCCAGCTTGCTGCGCAGTTCATCGGTGCCGGACCAATCAACCTCGCCTTTTCCGAACACGAAGGCCTTGCAGATCGAGCCGGAGAACCATTGCGCGGGAAGCGCGCGGATCGGCGCACTGTCATAGACGGCTGCGATCTGCCGCGTGAAGGTTTCATCGAACAAGGTCAGGGCATCGATTGAAGCTGTGCGCATAATAGGCGCGCCTGCGCCCAGTCGTATGAAGTCACGCTGATGCTCAACGATGTCGGAGGCGATGATCCTCTCATTTACGCTGAGATCTAGATCCTGGTCTTCCGAATAAGGAAGTGCCAAGACATCGGCACTCAGAATAGCGGTCGCGCGCTGGGTGAACAAACGCGGGCTAATCCCAGCGATGTAGGCGCGAAGGGCTATCGAGTCTGTTTTCAACCACTGTTCGATATCACGCAATTGTTTCACCTGCCCGCGAGGCGCCGCGAAACCGACAATCTCGTGCTTGTACGTGAGGTAATGGCCTTCCCAAAGTCCGTGGTACAGGTCCTCATGCTCTTTGATCAGGAGCAGTGGCGGCGTGAAGCGGCGTTCGGTCTTTGTGTCTTTGATTGCTTGTTTTGGCACGAATCCAAAGGAGTTCACATCGATTCCGTCAGCGGAAAGCCCAGTCGTCGGCAACAACGGTTTACCGACTATGTGGCCCGCCGGCTTAGAAATGCCTTTCTGGCCGGCGATGTAGCCCTCGCCAAAATCCCACTGTTGCTTTGTTGCATAGTCTCGGAGAGTTGGATAACTGCGAAGTCTGTTGATGAAGTCGTGGACTCGTCCGCCACCAAGAAGATTGGCACGCCAAATATCGCGGCACTCCGCCGCATCGGAATTCTGGACCCAATGGAGGTCGTAGTAATCGATATCAAAACCTTGCTCGGCCGTTGCGCGGCCATTACGCCGGAAGACGGCGTGGAGCAATCGGCTGTCGGAACGTGGCGGTGCGGCCTCGCTGACCACAACAACGACCTTGGGATCTGCGTCGCCTTTCTTGAATAGTCCGCGCACTGAAACAAAGTCGAGCAACTCCCTAACGTTCCAATTCTTGAAAAACGTCTGACGAAAGCCAGACGCGTACTGGTTATAGAGAAACCCGGACGGCTCGATCATTGCCAAGACGCCACCCGGTTCGAGAATTTTCATACCCTCGTGCAGAAACAGGTAAGCAATCTGGTTGTCAGCAAGCCCGCCATAAGTACGCGCATAGTCTTTCGCGCTGGCCAGAGCCGCCTCTGTGGTAAGCGACGATTCAAATGGAGGATTGCCGACAAGAACCGAGACCGGCGCGTTCAACACACCTTTCGCCTTTGCCTCAAAGAAGCAACTTGCGTGCAAAGTTTCACCCCCAGACGGGGGAATAATTTGATACTTTTCCGGGCCTTGTCGCAAATTCTTCAGGTTAACTCGATGTTGACCATGGGGAGAGAAGTTGCCGCTCCTGATATTGCGGAGCGAGCCGATGATTTTGAATACCATTGCCGAAAAGCTGAAGCGCCAGTCGAAGGATGATTTCAAGGGCAGGCATTTCGAGGCCTGGCTGATTGTACAGGCGGTTGCCTGGTACTTGCGCTACCCGCTCAGCTATCGTGACTTGGAAGAGATGTTTCGCGAGCGGGGCTTCGAGGTCGATCATAGCACGATCAACCGCTGGGTATTGGCTTATGCACCTGTCATCGAGAAACGGCTGCGGCAGTTTCGTCGACCCCATTGCGGCTCGGTCCGGATTGATGAGACCTATGTCAAGATCCGCGGCAAATGGCGCTATCTGTACCGAGCCATCGATAAGCATGGCAATCCGGTGGATTTCCTGCTGACCGCTAAGCGCGATCTCGACGCTGCCAAGCGGTTCTTCCGAAAGATGCTTAAAGATGAACCCTTGTTGTCGCCGAACAGGATTGGGACGGACGGGGCCAACACCTTCCCGTCAACGATCAAAACGTCGGTTGATGATGGGCTTCTCCATCCCGATCCCGTGCATTATGTGACCAAACATCTCCAGCAGGGGATTGAGAGCGACCATTTCCGGGTGAAGAAGAACATGCCGAAGATCGGCGGTTTCCAATCCTTTAACACGGCGCGGCGAACCATCGCGGGTTTCGAGGCGATGCTGTGGCTGCGGAAGGGCTTTGGCTTTTCAGGCGGCTGGACCGTCAATGACCAGAATGATTTGCTTGCGCGCCTCTTCGGACTGCAAAAGGTTAACAAAGCATGAAAATACCGGCCTTGGCTGGGTGATAGCTGCCTCCAGAAGTGTTTGCGACACGCCCGTTCCAACGCTGGCAAGGTCAAGAGCGGCAGTCGAACGAAATTGATTTGTAGTCGTTGTCGGGTGGCGCTTCACGGAACCGATGGCGAACCTGAGCGTTTCTCAGGGTCATTCACCGGAGCATCGCAGGAGCGTCACTTGCATGCCTAAGGGAAAATCTTCCATGTTCGGTCGCAGCATAAAAAAGAGAATGTGTCTAATTCTTGCGATACTTCTCATCTTGTCAAATATCCATGGAACGGCGCTGGCGGGTGGCGCATCTGCCGATCACTGCCCTTCAATCTCTTCATTGGCATCTAGCCACGATTCTAAAGGTTCTGTTGGACACGCTTGCTGCCCCACCATGATTTGCTGCCCAATCTTAGTCTCGGTGGACGTGCTTGGTGGTCCAGACAGACGGAGGGCTGTTGTATTCGTCGCGGTCGAACAACCAATCAGTTTGCTGTTTCTTCGTCCGGACTATCCGCCCCCAAAGCTTCTAAGCTGAGTTGCGAAGCGTACCAAATTGTATCCAATCAGGAGAACTAAAATGAAAACTATCGTAAGAATCTCGCTCGCCGCTGCATGCGCTTTGTCATTGCTCACTGTCATGCCCGCCATGTCGTTCGCAGAGATGGCCTATCCGGAAAAGTGTAAGTCCGAGATGGACATGTCAAAGATGGATATGAAGTCCGGTGACATGGGCATGGGCGACATGATGACCGACTATCAGAAGGCATCGATGGAAGGCATGAAGTCGATGCAGATGAACATGATGCAGGGCATGATGAAGAAGGACGCAGACGTTGCCTTCGTGTGCGGGATGATCGCCCATCACATGGGCGCGATCAGCATGTCCGAGGTCGAGCTGAAATATGGTGACAACGAATGGGCCAAAAAATCCGCACAGAAGATCATCGACGCGCAGACCAAGGAAATCGCCGAGATGACTGACTGGCTCGACAAGGAAGCGAAGTAGGAAGGAAGCATGACCATGCATCACATTTCAGATGAAATGAAAGTCTGCATCGACAATTGTCTCGCCTGCTATCGCGAGTGTTTATCGATGGCTATGGGGCACTGCTTGGAAATGGGCGGCGAACATACGGAGCCGAAGCATTTGAAGCTTATGATGGCCTGCGCGGAAATTTGCCGGACTTCGGCTCATTTCATGCTCCTGGGTTCAGAGCATCACAAGCACGTGTGCCGAGAATGCGCTGAGATTTGCGCTCAGTGCGCCGATGATTGTGAGCGCGTCGGGGACATGGAGTCGTGTGTAGCGACTTGCCGTCGCTGTGCGGACAGCTGCGCTAAAATGGCGGCCTGAAAGTTGGGGGAGAGCACTCTCACATGCTCTTCCCCAACACTTAGTTTATCAGGCGACAGCCTGCGACGCAGAAAGCAGCGTCCATTCTCGATCCCACCTCATATCCGCACACTCCTCAATCTCAAAGCATTGCCAATCACGCTTACCGACGAAAGCGCCATGGCAGCCGCTGCGATGATTGGGGACAGCAAAAGCCCGAACGAGGGATAGAGCAATCCGGCGGCAATCGGTACTCCAGCCGCGTTGTATATGAAGGCGAAAAACAGGTTCTGCCTGATATTGCTCATTGTCGCCTGGCTCAGTTCACGAGCCCGCACGATCCCCTGAAGGTCGCCCTTCAGCAGGGTTACGCCAGCACTCTCGATCGCGACATCGGTGCCGGTCCCCATGGCAATTCCGACATCGGCCGCAGCCAGGGCGGGAGCGTCGTTCACACCGTCCCCCGCCATTGCGACGATCCGGCCTTCTTCTCGCAAACGCTTCACGATCTCGCTCTTGTCTTCCGGCAGGATTTCGGCTTCGACCTCGGTGATCCCAAGCTTGCGTGCGACTGCGGCGGCCGTCGTCTTGTTGTCGCCCGTCAGCATCACGACCCGGACCCCTGCCTTGAGCAACGCTTGGACTGCGTCGGGTGTCGTCGTCTTGATCGGATCGGCGATCGCTAAAAGGCCGCCGAGGTCGCCGTCTACCGCTACGAAAATGACTGTTGCGCCTTCTCCTCTCAGTGCCTCCGCCTGGCTGGTAAGAGCCGAGACATCGATATGAGCTTCCTCCATGATGCGGTGGCTGCCTATGATGAGCCTGCGTCCGTCGACACTTCCCGTAACCCCTTTGCCAACCGGGCTATCGAAATCTTCCGCGACGCCGAGAACCAACTGGCGCTCCGTCGCCGCGTTGACTATGGCAGTTGCCAGTGGATGCTCGCTCGCTCGTTCCAGCGTTGCCGCCAGGCGCAGCAGTTCGGGTTCTGTGAACCCATTTATCGCGGCCATGGACGTTACCTTGGGTTTACCCTCGGTCAGGGTTCCGGTCTTGTCGACGACCAACGTGTCGACTTTCTCGAAACGCTCCAAGGCTTCGGCATTCTTGATCAGGACACCAAGACCAGCACCCCGGCCAACGCCAACCATGATCGACATCGGCGTTGCAAGGCCCAACGCGCAGGGGCATGCGATGATGAGCACCGCGACCGCGGCGACAAGACCGTGGGCAAAGCGCGGTTCTGGACCCCAGATCATCCATGCTGCGAATGCGACGATGGCAATGCCGATCACCACGGGGACGAACCAGCCTGAGACTTCGTCGGCCAGGCGCTGGATGGGCGCTCGCGAGCGCTGGGCGTCCGCAACCATGCGGACGATCTGCGACAGCATGGTATCGCGGCCGACTTTTCCTGCCTCCATGACGAAGCCACCGGTCTGGTTCATCGTCCCGCCTATCAGCTTTGCACCGACCTCTTTGGTGACGGGCATCGATTCACCGGTGATCATCGATTCATCAACCGAACTGCGTCCTTCGATAAGGCTGCCATCGACCGGGACCTTTTCACCGGGGCGAACCCGAAGCCGATCCCCGACGACAACCATTTCCAGGTCGATGTCCTCGTCGACACCGTCGCGGACGCGGCGTGCCGTCTTGGGGGCAAGGTCAAGAAGTGCGCGGATGGCTCCACCGGTCTGTTCACGGGCTTGCAACTCCAGAACCTGTCCCAGCAACACCAGCACCGTGATGACGGCTGCAGCTTCGAAATAGATGGCGACTGAACCGTCTGCGGAGCGGAAAGTGGCGGGAAACAGACCAGGTGCAAGGGTTGCAACAACGCTGTAAGTCCACGCGACCCCGGTCCCCATTGCTATCAATGTGAACATGTTCAGGCGCATAGTGACGAGGGACTTCCATGCTCGCTCGAAGAATGGAAAGCCTGCCCATAGGACGACAGGTGTAGCCAGAACAAGCTGAATCCAATTCGAGGTCTGGGCACCAAGCACCATGTGAAGATTGGTGAGGTGTCCACCCATCTCCAGCATGAGGACGGGCACGGACAGAACGAGCCCGATCCAGAAACGGCGTTTCATGTCGAGATATTCGGCGCTTGGCCCGGTATCCGTTGTGGCTGCTTCCGGTTCAAGAGTCATCCCACAGATAGGGCAGTTCCCGGGGCCAATTTGCTTTACCTGCGGATGCATAGGGCATGTGTAAATTACGCCCTCCGTCTGATACGTCACTGAACTCTTTTGGGCCACGAGCGTGGCCTGAGCACCGTGCCCTTGATGATGATTGTGGTGACTTTCATGGCTTTTTTGCTCGTCCATTAGATAGCTCCCTGTTGGTTCGTCTCCAGGACTTCGAAAGGAAACGCAGCACGGCGGCCTCGACAATCGCCACCGGAATGGTCGCCGTGCAGCTATGGCAGGCAACCGAAGGATCATACCGCCGTTGAGCGGAGGTGTTCAGAGAACGGATCAGGGAGGGCCGAGAACAGGTCGGTAGCTGAGACCTGTGATTGACTGCTGAGGATGAAGGTATCTGCGAGGGACAGACCCTACGTGAAAAACACCAGGGTTCGTAGGCGGAAGGATGACATTGCACAGGCTGCACACGCTTTTGCAGCAGACCATCTGCTCGACATGGTGGCGATCATCTTGGCGAGCTTCTTCGCCCATGGACGTTTCGACATGTAGCGCTTGAGGTAAGTCGTTATCGCATAATTCGGAAGCAGCCTCGGCCATCGGCGCGACGAGGAACATAATTGCGACCAAAACGGCCAGCAATCCTCTCGCGTATCGTCGAATGGTTTGGCTTACGGCGATCATGATGTCGTTCGGTCCCTATCGTCGTACTCAAGCATAGTACCGTGGCGTGGCAAGAGTTGCGTTGATCCTGATCAAGCTCAAGGACGGTTTCAGACCCAGAAGGTTTGGCTCCGGTGTAACGGGATGGTCAAAAACAGGAGGAATAGCCTCCGGCAAAATGGAGTGTAGCATGGCATTGAAGGCGAGAGTGACGAAACTGGCCACTTCGGCGCTTTCAATAGTCATTTTCGGCACGGTGATCTCCTTGGCTATCGCTCAAAACGCTGCGCCCGGCAAGGTTGTCCAAAGACAGGATGGTATGAAGGCGATGGCAAACGCCGCCAAGTCCATCGACGCCATGTTCAAGGACTTGTCGCCCTATGACGCAAGAGCTTTCAAAGCGGCCGCCGAGACCATTCTGGCTCACTCGGGACTTAGCCTGTCGGCGCTGTTCGACGGCTCCGGTGCCACGCCTGGCTCAAAAGCCAGCCCAAGCATTGAAACCGACCGCCAACAGTTCGACAAGCTGGCAAAAGAGCTTGGCACGTACGCCTCCGCGCTGTCTGTCGCAGCTGACCGAAATCCCGACACACTTGGACCAGAAACGCGGATGCAAACGGGAGATGCCATGGGAGGCGGACCGCTCGCAAGAAAGGTAGACGCAGAGAGGGATGCAGCGTCAATGCCCGCAGAACACGCTTTTCACATGATGCTTCAGACTTGCACGTCGTGCCACGCGAAGTTTCGGGTCAACATGGACTGATCAAATTCATTTAGACAACGTTGGCGAGGCCAAACTTGGATGGCATACCAGGCCCGATGTTCTCCAAGGTGTCGGCGAAACCTTCGATGATCGGGCAGTCCGGCCGATCATCGCCGTGGCAATGGCTGGCGAGATGCTTCAACGTCTTCGTCATAGCGGCAATCGCCGCAGCCTTGCGCTCGAGTTCCGCGATGTGTTCAAGCGCGATCGCCTTGACGTCGGAGCTTGCCCGCGAACGGTCCCGCCACAGGGCCAGCAGCGTCTTCATCTGCTCCACCGAAAACCCGAGGTCACGAGCACGGCGAATGAACTGCAGCGTATGGACGTCGCTGTCGCCGTATGTGCGGTAGCTCGACTCCGTACGGTGTGCGGGCGTGATCAACTTGATCTGTTCGTAATAGCGGATCATCTTGGTCGAGACGCCCGAAGCCTTGGATGCTTCACCGATGTTCATCGTGGTTTCCTTCCGTCAGGTTGTCTTGAAGCGTCGCAGGCGCAGCGCGTTGGCTAGTACGAACACGCTGGACAGGCCCATCGCGCCTGCGGCGAGGATCGGCGACAGCAGCGTGCCGTTAACCGGGTAGAGGACGCCGGCCGCAACAGGCACGAGGCTGACATTGTAGGCGAAGGCCCAGAACAGGTTCTGCCGGATGTTGCGGATTGTCGCCTTGCTGATGGCAATCGCCCGCGGCACCCCGTTGAGATCACCCGACATCAGCACGACATCGGCGCTCTCGATAGCGATGTCGGTTCCGGTCCCGACCGCGAGGCCAATGTCGGCTTCCGAAAGGGCCGGCGCATCGTTAATGCCGTCGCCGATGAAAGCCACCTTGCGCCCGCCGCTCCGCAGCTTGCGGACCGCTTCGACCTTGCCGTCCGGCAGGACTTCGGCGACGACTTCGTCGATGTCGAGCTGGCGGGCGATGGCCTGGGCGGTGCGCCTGTTGTCGCCCGTGATCATCGCGACCTTGAGACCGAGCGCATGTAGGGTCTTGATGGCTTGCGGTGTCGTGTCCTTTATGGGGTCGGCCACCGCGATGATTGCGGCCAGTTTACCATCGATGGCTGCATAGAGCGGAGACTTTCCCGCATCGCCCAGAGCGGCCGCCTGGTCCGCGAACGACGAGACATCGATTCCGTTCTTGGTCATGGACCGGTCCGCACCAACCAGCACTGTCCGGCCGTCGATCCGGCCGCTCACCCCGTAGCCGGGGGCAGCCTCGAAATCGGAGACGTTAGAGAGTGAAAGGCCGTCGGCCTTCGCCGCTGCGACGATGGCTTCGGCGATCGGGTGTTCGGACTGCGTCTCCAGGCCTGCCACGAGCCGCAGCGTTTCAGCGCGGTCGAAGCCGTCGCTGACAACGAAGTCTGTCAATTCCGGTTTGCCCTTCGTCAATGTACCGGTCTTGTCCAATGCTACGACGTCGACGTCGCGCAGGGTCTGGAGTGCTTCGCCCTTGCGGAAGAGGATACCGAATTCGGCGGCACGGCCCGTGCCGACCATGATGGATGTCGGGGTCGCCAGGCCCATGGCACAGGGGCAGGCAATGATCAGCACGGCCACAGCGTTCACCAGAGCGAAGGTCAGCGCTGGCGAGGGGCCGAGTAGCAGCCAAGCCAGGAAAGTGGAGACAGCGGCTGCGATGACAGCAGGAACGAACCATCCCGTAACCCGATCGACGAGCGCCTGGATCGGCAGCTTCGAGCCCTGCGCCGCCTCGACCATTTTGATGATCTGGGCGAGAAGCGTGTCCGCGCCGATCTTCGTCGCCTCGAACGTGAAGGACCCCGTTTTGTTGATCGTGCCGCCAACGACATCGTCGCCAGCGGATTTTTTCACCGGAACGGGTTCGCCAGTGATCATGGACTCGTCCACGTAAGAACCACCATCGACGAGGCGGCCGTCGACCGGGACTTTCTCGCCGGGGCGGATGCGCACGATGTCGCCGAGTGACACGTCTCCGATTTCGATCTCGATGAAGTCCTCGCCTCGCTTCACATGCGCGGTCTTCGCCTGAAGGCCGATAAGGTGCTTGATCGCCTGGCTTGTCTTGCCTTTTGCCCGCGCCTCGAGGGTGCGGCCAAGCAGGATCAGCGTGACGATGACGGCCGCCGCCTCGTAGTAGACGTTGGCGGTTCCCGGCGGCAGGATACCAGGAAGGAACGTCGCGACGACGGAATAACCCCAGGCAGCCGACGTGCCCAGCACCACCAGCGAATTCATGTCGGGGGTCCAATGAAGCAGGTTGGGAACGCCCTTCCTGAAAAAGCGGAGCCCAGGTCCGAACAGGACGGCGGTGGCGAGCACGAACTGGATGACGAGGTTGTTGCCCATGCCGATGTTCACCATGATCCAGTCATGGACGGCCGGGATGAAATGCGACCCCATCTCGAGGACGAACAGAGGAAGCGTCAGCGCCGCGGACAGGGCCAGCGACATCTTCAGGCGGTTGGCCTCGCGGTCTCGACGATCCTCGTCGTTGTCCGTGGAGCGGACAGCGGTTATCCTGCGCACCTCATAGCCCGCGGCGCGTACGGCATCCTCAAGGACGAGTGTGGAGGTTCCGGAGACGACACGAACGGTAGCCTTTTCGGTCGCGAGGTTGACCGTTGCTTGTCTCACACCCTGAACGGACTTCAGTGCCTTCTCGACGCGGGACACGCACGAGGCACAGGTCATGCCCTCGACGCCGAGCTCGCGGGTTTCGAGTTTGGGTTCATAACCGGCCTTCTCGATAGCCTGGAGGACAGCTTCGGTTGGTACCACCTCATTATAGGTGACGGTTGCGCGCTCGGTGGCGAGGTTGACGATGGCGGAAGCGACCCCCGGAACAGCGACGATGGCTTTCTCGACACGCACGACGCAGGACGCGCAGCTCATGCCTTCGATCCCGAAATCGGTTGGAACGAGCAAGGTCTTGGAGGCTTCGATCTTCGGGATGGCAGTCATCGGGCAATCCTTTTGCTTAACTGCTCATATGGTTAGTCCTTCCAATCATGGGAAGGTCAAGAGGTGTCGTGGGAATTCGTACAACAGATTTCGCGGATAGAAAGTGCCTGGGTTAAGGCCGCCCCAGCAACAGGGACGGCCGCTGATCTAACTCAACGTGTCGTGTAAGACACCGGATATCCCGCGTCTTGGATCGCCTTGCCGATGATGGCCGGGTCCAGCGTTGTTTCGACAGTTGCGCTCTTGGAAGCGAGGTCTACGGTGGCGACTGCAGCCGGATCGGCGGCTTTGATGGCTTTCTCGACGGTGCCCTTGCAGTGGCCGCATGTCATGTTCTGGATATTGAACTCATACATCTTGATGTCTCCTGTCGATGTGCTGGTTTGATATGGGGCTTCCAACGATGGGAGGGTCAAGGCCCAGTGGCCAAGATTTGGCGTTTCCGAATCCGGGCACACGCGGATGGATCAACCTCTTCGACGAGATCCCGCATAAACAGCGGCAGCAATTTTCCGTGAGATGTCTTCCCATGGCGATGGCTCCGTGCCATGACTAGTGCCATGAGGTTCGTAAAGGTCATCTATCGACTGCTGTTCGTGACCGCCATTCTCGGGATCGTCATCGGTCCGATGAGCGTAGGCGCGGCTGACAGCGTCATGGCCGCCTCACTGCCTGTGGTGATGGACGGTATGGCTGGCATGGACATGCCTGACGACCTGCCGTGCTGTCCCGACGAACAACCGGACAAGCCAGACTGCGCGAGCAAATCCTGCCCGTTTGCTGTGATCTGCACGACGATGATCGTCGGTCAACTGGCAACCTCTCATTCCTGGTCGTTGAATATCGGTTGGGTCGCTCATCGGTTCCTCATGCCCCCGCATGGGGAGCTTGCTTCCTCACTGGTCTACCCGCCAGTCCGTCCTCCACGAGTCTGATCTCACGTCCTTGAACACGTCGTCGATTCAGCACGGCCGCAGGTTCGCGTCCGTGCTGTAGCGATGGCGATCCATTTGACTGAGGACGAGGTCGCAGACCCGTCCGAATGAGACATTGAACCATGAGAAATTTCACCTTTAACGCGAGGAGCCCGCTCTTCGCCGGCGCATTTCTGTTAGGCACCGCCAACGCTTCGTTGGCGGGAGCGCAGGACTACGAATTCCAAGCCGTCCAGACCGAGATCAAGCAGGGGCCGGCGGCGACCGTGTCCGTACGCCTGATCGACAAGCGCACGGGCAAGACCGTTCCCGACGCCGTTATCTTCACGACGCGGATGGACATGGCTCCCGATGGCATGGAAACGATGACCACAAAGGTAGACCCGGCAACCTCCGGGGAGCCGGGCGTCTACGCCTTTACGACCAATCTTTCCATGGAAGGCGGATGGCGTTTCCAGGTCGCCGCCAAGGTCCAGGGTGAGCCTGAGACCGTCAAGGGCGAAGTCGTCCTGAAGGCTGTCCCGTGAACATCCCGCGCATCATTGCCACGCTCTCCCTCGCCGCGATCGTCGGCGGGGGAGGCTATTGGGCCGGGAAGTACGATGTCGGTGCATTTTTTCAGGGGGGCGTCAAAGGGACCGGGATGGCCGCCGAGGCGGAACCGCGACGCGAAGGAACGGGAGCGGTGATCTATTACCGCCATCCGGACGGGTTGGCCGAATACTCCGCCACGCCAAAGAACACCGATGACGGGCGGCTATTCGTTCCTGTTCGAGCAAGCGAGGACATCAGCCTCGGCCCAAGCGGAGCCGTCGCGCCGTCACCCGATACGGCATCCGTCTCACTCGAGCGTAAAATCTTGTACTACCGCAACCCCATGGGGCTTCCCGACACGTCCAAGGTTCCGAAGAAGGATTCAATGGGGATGGACTATCTTCCCGTCTATGACGGCGACGTCAGCGACAGTTCAACGGTGAAGGTCCCTCTCGGTAAACTCCAGCGGACGGGGGTGAGGACTGCGCTGGCCGAAGTGACAACCGTCAGCCGGAAAATCCGAGTACCCGGGACAGTCACATTGGACGAGCGTAGGGTGAGCATCATTTCGATGCGGGCAGATGCCTTCGTGGAGGACGTGGCGAATGTCACGACCGGCGATGCGATCACGAAGGGAGAAAACCTCTTTCAGTTCTATTCAAAGGAGATCGCCACCGCCGGAGCGGAATACGCAGCCGAGATGCGCAACGGGGCAAAGTCCAACCCTGACTCCGGGGCGGCGCTTCGTTTGAAAAATCTGGGCGTACCCACGGCAACGATCGGCAGCATCGCGACCGAGAGGAAAGTGCCGCAAAGTATCGCTTACACGTCGCCGCGTGACGGCGTCGTGCTCGAGCGTATGGCTGTGAGCGGCATGATGGCCGAGGCTGGCGACATTCTTTTTCGCATCGCAGACGTGTCCAGGGTCTGGGTGATCGCCGACGTACCGGAATATGAGCTAAGCGCGGTCCGCAAGGGAGCCGTCGTTTCCGTGATCGTCCGCAATCTGCCCGGCACGACATTCAAGGGGACGGTCGATCTCATCTATCCCGAGGTCCAGATGCAGACCCGGACGACGAAGGTCAGGATCGAGCTTCCTAACCCTAGCGGCCAACTGATGTCCAACATGTATGCCGAGGTCGAGATCGAAGCCGGATCTGGAAACCCAGTCGTCGCCGTTCCCAACAGTTCGGTCATTGACACGGGCGACCGCCAGCTCGTCTTCATCGATAAGGGCGAGGGCAGGTTCGAACCGATGAACGTCGCGCTGGGTGTCCGAGGTGAGGACATGACCGAGATCACCAAAGGGATCGCCGCTGGCGACCGTGTGGTCGTGTCGGCCAACTTCCTGCTGGACGCCGAAAGCAACCTGAACGCCGCGTTGAGCGCGCTGACAGCGGATGAGGTGAAACCATGATTGCCAACATTATCTCATGGTCCGCCCGCAACTTGGTCCTCATCTTCGTCGGCGCTGCTCTTTCCATCGCGAGCGGTGTCTATGCGTTGCGCACGCTTCCGCTCGATGCCATCCCCGACCTCTCAGACGTCCAGGTCATCGTGTTCACCGACTATCCCGGCCAGGCTCCGCAGGTAGTCGAGGATCAGGTCACCTATCCGCTGACGACCTCGATGCTGACCGTGCCGAAGTCTAAGGTCGTCCGTGGGTTCTCGTTCTTCGGCGTTTCGTTCGTCTACGTGATTTTCGAGGACGGAACCGACCCCTACTGGGCGCGCAGCCGAGTGCTCGAATATCTGAACGCCGCCGCGAGCCGCCTGCCGGACGGGGTGTCACCGAGCCTCGGTCCCGATGCGACGGGTGTGGGCTGGGTTTACCAATACGCCGTCGTCGCCAAGGAACTGTCGCTGGCCGAACTTCGGTCGCTTCAGGACTGGGTCGTGCGCTTTGCCGTCTCCAAATCCGAGGGCGTTGCCGAGGTGGCCAGTGTAGGCGGCTTCGTCAAGCAGTACTCCATCGTCGTCGACCCGGCCCGCCTGAAGGCCCAGAGCGTCTCGCTTTCCGATATCGCCAACGCGGTCCGCTCCAGCAACCGCGACGTCGGTGGGCGCACGATCGAGCTTTCCGAGTTCGAGTTCATGGTCCGGGGCAAGGGCTACCTGCAGGGCATCAAGGACATCGAGAACATCGTCCTCAAGACGAATGCGGGGGTTCCGCTGCGTCTGTCCGACGTGGCCAGGGTCGAACTGGTCCCAGACGAGCGGCGCGGCATCACCGAACTGAACGGCGAGGGCGAGGTCGCCAGCGGGATCGTCCTTCAGCGAGACGGAGCCAACGCGCTGACCGTTATCGAAAACGCCAAGGAAAGCTTGGCGGCGGTACAAAACAGTCTCCCGGCAGGTACCGAGATCAAGCCCGTTTACGATCGCTCGACGCTGATAGAAGCGGCAATCGAAACCCTCAAAGCCACGCTCATCGAGGAGTCGATCGTGGTCGCCCTGGTGACGATCGCGTTCCTCTTGCACGTTCGCAGCGCGCTTGTGGCGATCATCATGTTGCCGATTGGCATCCTGATGGCGTTCATGGCGATGCGTGCGCTCGGCCTCGGTTCGAACATTATGAGCCTGGGCGGTATCGCCATCGCCATCGGCGCGATGATCGACGCGGCCATCGTCATGATCGAGAACGCCCACAAACATCTCGAGCGTGCGCCACCGGGCAAGCCTCGAACCGAGGTCCTTATCGAAGCGGCGAGCGAAGTCGGCCCCGCGCTGTTCTTCAGCCTGCTGATCATCACCGTGTCGTTCCTGCCGATCTTCACGCTGGAATCGCAGGAGGGCCGCCTGTTCGGGCCACTCGCCTTCACCAAGACGTTCGCCATGGCGGCGGCCGCACTGCTGTCGATCACGCTTGTCCCGGCACTGATGATCCTGTTCGTCCGGGGCCGCATTGTCCCGGAACACAAGAACCCCCTCAACCGACTGCTGATCTGGATATACCGCCCGGTGATCGCTGGCGTCCTGAAGGCCAAGAGCCTTACGATCCTGGCGGCTATCGTAATCCTCGCCGTGACCGTCTGGCCCGTCCAGCACATCGGCAGCGAGTTCATGCCCAGTCTCGACGAAGGTACGCTGATGTACATGCCGACAACGCTGCCCGGCCTGTCGGTGACAAAGGCTGCCGAACTGATGCAGACGCAGGACCGGATCATCAAGTCGTTCCCGGAAGTCGAGACTGTATTCGGCAAAGCGGGGCGCGCGCTGACGGCGACCGATCCGGCTCCGACGGAGATGTTCGAGACGATCATCACGTTGAAGCCGAAATCCGAATGGCGGGCGGGGGTCACGTCTGACAGTCTCAAGCAGGAAATGGACGCTGCCCTCCAGTTCCCTGGCGTCTCCAATGCCTGGACCATGCCGATCCGCGCCCGCATCGACATGCTGTCCACGGGGATCAGGACACCCGTCGGCGTCAAGGTATATGGCACCGAGCTGAAGGAGATGGAGAAGGTCGCCCGTGACATCGAGACAGTCCTCAAGACCGTTCCCGGAACGTCCAGCGCCTACGCCGAGCGTGTTATCGGCGGATACTATCTCGACATCATCCCTGACCGCATGGCTCTGGGCCGCTACGGACTTTCCATCGACGACGTCCAGGACGTCATCGGGATGGCTCTCGGCTCCGAGGTCGTCACTTCCACTGTCGAGGGCAGAGAGCGTTATGGCGTCGCCATCCGTTACCCAAGGGCGTTTCGAAGCGATCCGCAATCCATCGCCCGCGACGTCCAGGTTTCCTTGCCGGGAGGCGGTACGGTTCCGTTGGGCGAGGTCGCAGAAGTCAAGCTCACCCGCGGCGCCACGACCATCAGGACGGAGAACGGCCAACTCGCCGTCTACATCTTCGTAGACATCGCCAACCGCGACCTTGGTGGCTACGTGGCGGAAGCTCAGGCCGCCGTTGCGGCCAGCGTCGAGATGCCGCCAGGCTATTCCGTCACATGGAGCGGGCAATTCGAATATTTGGAACGGGCAAAGGACCGGCTAATGATCGTCGTCCCGCTTACGCTGGCGCTGATCTTCCTGTTGCTCTACCTGAACTTCAAGGCGCTGACCGAAACACTGATCGTCATGCTGTCCCTGCCGTTCGCGCTGGTCGGCGGCATCTGGATGATGTGGTGGCTGGGCTTCAACGCATCGGTGGCGGTCGCCGTCGGCTTCATCGCGCTTGCGGGCGTGGCGGCCGAGACCGGGGTGATCATGCTGATCTACCTCGACCATGCGCTGAGGGACGAGAAGGCAAAGTGCGAGGCCTATGGAAGGATATTCGGACGGGAAGACCTCAACAGGGCCATCATGTTCGGAGCGGTCGAACGGGTGCGTCCCAAGATGATGACCGTCGTCGCGATCATGGCGGGCTTGGTGCCAATCCTCTGGAGCACGGGCGCGGGATCGGAGATCATGCAACGGATTGCCGTGCCGATGATCGGCGGAATGGTATCGTCCACATTGCTGACGCTGGTCGTGATCCCCGCCGTCTACGGCATCGTCAAGGGCTGGAAACTGCCAAAAACCACACTTTCGCACGAAACATTACCAACGCAGAATACAATGGAGCGCATTATGTTGCCATTACCGAAAGGAACTATCGCATGAACCGGAGACAATTCATTTGCTCGGCAGTCGCGAACGTTGTTGCAATCAGGACCCTCCCAGCATGGGCGTCCCAGCTTGAAATGACGGTCTACAAGGACCCAAATTGTGGGTGTTGCAAAGCCTGGGCCCAAGCAATGCAAAATGCGGACTTCGCCGTCACCATCCGGGATATGGATGACCTGAGCTCCATCAAGACAAAGTACGGAGTGCCGGCCGCGATGCAGGGGTGCCACACAGCTGTTGTCGGACCGTATTTCGTTGAAGGCCATGTGCCTTTGGAGGCGGTCGAGAAGTTGCTGAAAGATGCGCCGGACATAGCGGGGCTCGCGGTTCCTGGCATGCCAGCTGGCTCACTTGGAATGGGGGATAACCCAAATGCCAAGTACGATGTCTATGCTGTAGGAAAAACCGGATCGAACTCGGTTTATCTGCAAGTCCTACCCAAGGCATAATGCCACCTCGGCGGAATCGCCAGAATTCGGAGACCGCCCATTTTCCACATTCGCCCTCTAGCAACACAAGATTGCCATGACAGGGGCCATATCCGCTCATCGCATTGATGCTGATAAACTCAGGCATAAACGACTTTTGGACATTCTCCCAAGCTGCCGCGCATCATGTGCTCTGTGAGTATTGCCTAAAAAACAAAAAAAGGCCGATGGTAAAACCTGCGACGTATTCGATAATGATATCCAGCCACATAGGGAGACCGAGAACCGCGTTAATGACCGCCGCAATGATGATGCCGGTCCCATCTCCCGCCACGCAGTGGATCGTGCTCCCGACTCATTGTTTCCACAAAGGCTTCATTAACTCTTCGTGGGTTCCAGGCACCGGTTCCTTGTCGGCAAGGACGTAGACCAGGAGCCCAACTGGTCCAAAATAAAGCGTCACGAGAATTTCCGCCGTTGGAAGGTCAACGCGTATAGCGCGGCAATCTGGAAGGAACTCGCGCGACAATCTAGATGGGACTGTTGTGTCGCGGACAGTGGGACTTTAGCAGCGTGATTGACGCTGGCAAGCGGTCATTGCTCTTCTAATTGTCGCGGAGCGTCAATCTGTGTAGCCTCGTTGATTGTCGCGTAGATTGGAGGCCGCCCGCGTTGCCGTTTTGCCTCCATAGCTGAGCGGCGACGGTAGCTCTCGACGTTCATCTCGAAGATCGTGGCGTGATGAACGAGGCGATCCACCGCGGCGAGCGTCATGGCGGGATCTGGAAAAACTTTGTTCCATTCGCCAAAGGGCTGATTTGCGGTCAGCAGGATAGATCGCCGCTCATAGCGTGCCGAGATGAGCTCGAAGAGGACGCTGGTCTCAGCCTGATCCTTTGCGACATAGGCAAGATCGTCGAGGATAAGCAGATCGAACTTGTCGAGCTTGTTGATGGCGGATTCCAGTTGCAGTTCGCGTCGCGCGACCTGGAGCTTTTGAACGAGATCCGTCGTCCTGGTGAAGAGCACGCGCCAGCCGTTCTCGACCAGCGCCAAGCCGATGGCTGCCGCAAGATGGCTTTTACCGCCCCCCGGCGGCCCGAACATGAGAACATTAGCCCCCTTCGCCAGCCAGCTATCTCCCGCCGTCATCGCCATGATCTGCGCTTTGGAGATCATCGGCACGGCGTCGAAGGCAAAGCTGTCGAGCGTTTTGCCCGGCGGCAACCTGGCCTCGGACAGATGGCGTTCGATCCTGCGTCTGTCACGTTCGGCAAGCTCATGCTCGGCGATAATCGATAGGAAGCGGGCCGCGGGCCAACCCTCTCTGTCGGCCTGTTGGGCAAAGTCTGCCCAAAGCATCTTGATCGCCGGCAAGCGAAGCTCGTTCAACATAATGCTCAGACGGCCAGCATCGATATCATTGGGATTGGTCATGCGCGTTCTCCCACCTGGTCGGCGCTGACAAGGACCTCGTAGCCGCTTAGCGGTGCCAGATGGACGGAGACGACGGGTAAGGCGGTGGGGTCGGGCGCAAAGTGCTTTCGCAACTCAGCCATATCGGGAAGCTCGCCGGCATCCAACGTTCTGGCCAGTTGCTCGGCCAGTTCGCGTTCGCAGGTTCGCTCATGGGCCAGCGCCAGGATCTCGACCATGGTCTTGCAGGCCTGCTTGTCGGTCAGCCGCTCCAGCAAGACCTCGAAGGTTTGCCGATATTCCAGCCTCGGGAAGAGCTGGTCTCGATAGACGAGCCGCAATAGCGCCATCGGCTTCTGACGGAGGGAGTGAATGACGTGCCGGTAATTGACGACCTGGCTGTGGCGACCATCTGGATGTCCCCGCCCTCGGGAAAGCGTCATGAGATAGGTGCCGCCGACGAACACATCAAGTCGGTCATCGAAGAGGCGCACCCGTAGCCGATGACCGATCAAGCGGGAAGGCACACTGTAGAAGACTTTGCGCAGCGAGAAGCCGCCGGTGCGCATCACCCTGACAACCACCTCCTCGAAGTCTGTCGTCCTGCGCTGCGGCAGGTCCTGAAGATGAGGTCTTTCTGCCTCGATACGCTTGAGATTGTGGGCATTGCGGCGGCTAACGATCTCATCGATGAAGGCACGGTAGGCGGCAAGATCGTCGAAGTCGTTGCTGCCGCGCATGAGCAGCGCATCACGGATCTCTGCCTTGATATGCCCGTGCACGCTCTCGATCGAGCCGTTCTCGTGGGCGATGCCTTTGTTATTGCGCGTTGGCTTCATGTGATAGTGAGCGCAAAGTTCCTCGTATCGAAGCGTCAGATCCTCCTGCTCGTCGGCAGTCAGGTTGCGGAACGCCGCCGACAGGCTGTCGCTGCGATGGTCATGCGGCGCGCCGCCAAGGGACCACAGGGCGTTTTGTAGCCCTTCCGCCAGGGCGACAAAGCTCTCGCCGCCGAGGATGACATGACCATGTTCGAAGCCGGAATAGGCAAGGCGGAAGTGATAAAGGAGATGATCGAGCAACTGGCCGGCGATCGTGACCTCCAGACTATCCATGTTGGTGAAATCCGAAAGGCCCAACCGGCCGGGCTCGTGAACCTGCCGGAAGATGACCTCCTGCTCTGCGCCATGCACAGCGCGCCAGGAGCGAATGCGCCGCTCCATCGTCCGACGAATGCCGTCCCCAAGCTCCGGGTGGCGGCGCAACATCTCCTCGAATATCGCCACCGCCCGTATTCCGGGCGCAGCCTGAAGCAGCGGCACGATCTCGGCGTCAAAGATATGGGCCAGTGGATCCGGACGCCGGCGCTCTCGCGGTTTTGTCTTTTGAGATGGCAGACGCGGATCCTTCTCGATCCGGAAAGCTGTCGTGCGGCCGATCTCGGCTTTTGCAGCAGCAACCGTGACGGAATGATTTTGACGTAACTTCATGAAAAGCCTCATTTGATGATCGTTTACATGGCGACCTGGCACAAAGTGATTCTCCGGTTATGGAAAATCGCCAGATTGACCGCGATCACAGGCGCAAGGCATGCCTGAATTTGCGCCACGGGTGGTGGGCATAACTTCGATCGGGCTACGCCCTCACTCCGTTACGCCCACCACCCGCAAAGTCCCATCCTGATTGTCGCTCGAATTCCACGTTGATCGTCGCGCGGCAATGGCCTCAATTTGATGGACGCGGCATTCTTCGATGGCCTTTTCTGCCGTGACCTGTGCCTCGAAGGCTTCCCAATATCTCATCGCCCGATCTCCGGGTCTGGGTTCTCCCTCAGACCTTGATTTCCAATGGTCCACGTTTTCCATGGAAGCGGTTATCGCCAACGCAGGACTTCATGTCGGCTCGCCGGAACCACATCGCGCGACCGCATCGAATTGGCGCATTTCCCCCGGTGAACACAATCTGCTCATCGGCACGCATGCGCAGGACTTCGTGCGGCTGGATCAATGGTCGGCTGGCAAGTTGCTTTGATCGGGTTCGTGACGAACCCCTCGCCTGAAAACTCCGGCTGACCTGGTCGATTTCGACTGTCGTTGTTCCACAACGCCGGGAGATATAGTCCGCGGTCTCCGGATCGTTGATCGCTGAGAAACTGATCCAGCTCGCGCTTTCGAACCACTTGCTGGTGGCGTCGCGTCCGCCATAGGTTTCGCGCATCTGGCCGATCGACTGATAGATCATCAGAAGCGTGATCCCATACTTGCGGCCGGCATCGCGTGCCGTCTCAAGAATCCTCATGAAACCCAGGCGAGCGACCTCGTCGAGGAGGAACAGAGCGCGTCCCGGCATCGCCCCGTCACGATTATAGATGGCGTTCAGGAATGAGCCGATGATCACCCGGGCCAGACCTCCATGGGTTTCCAGCGTTTTGAGATCCAGGGCGACGAACACGTCGGTCTTTCCCGACGCGATGTCATCGGTCGAAAAGGTCGAACCGGACACGAGACCGGCATAGTTCGGATAGCTCAGCCAATGTGTTTCTTTGATCGCATTGGCATAGACACCGGAAAATGTCTCCGGCGTCATGTTCACGAACGCTGCCACGTTCTCCTTCACAAAATCGGACTCGGAGTTGTCGTAGATTTCCTGAAGCCGCGCCCGCAGCTTCGGCTCCGGTTCCGATAGGTTCATGCGCACTGTCCGCAGCGTCTGATCCTTCTTTTCCGTATGACCCGAGAGGCAGACATCGGCGATGATCGCCGTCAGCAGCTGCAAGCCGGATGCCCGAAAGAAATCGTCCCGTACGCCGCTGGCGCGGCCGCTTTCGCTCATGATCCACGAGGCGACCGCCGCGATATCCTCTTCCTTCGTCCCACCATGCTGACCGATCCAGTCGAGGGCATTGAACCCGATATCCGGATCCTTCGGGTCGAGCACGATAACATCTCGGCCGGCCTTAATCCGGTGCGCCTTGACCATCGGCGCCACCTCATTGGATGGATCAAGTACGATCAGCGTGCCGCCCCATTTCAGCGCCGTCGGAATCGTCACCGACGTGGTCTTGAAGCCGCCGGAGCCGGCGAACACGATGCCATGTGACGATCCGAACGAACCATCGAAGCAGAGCAGCGGTGACTTGCCCCCGGCGCCCCATGTCTCAGGCTTATCGGCCCGAAAAGAAAGTGCCGCCGTGCTGTCGCGATCGACACGATACCGCTCTCCGATCACGATGCCGCCGGCCTCTGCGAACAGCTTCTCTGCTTCCGGCAGTTTCATCCATTCCGCCTCGCCG